>JAILLY010000030.1 GCA_024692905.1 Lachnospiraceae bacterium
CTTGTCGTGTAGATCACCATGACCGTCATGAATATGAACAGGAATATCATGGGTATGATCATGCCCGTCTTTCTGCGCTCTCTTAACTTTATATGTTCTTTTATCCCGTTATTGGCTGTATTCTCCATCTGTAATGCTCCCGGATATGTTCACATACCTTTCTACACAATGTTCATGATACCGGAGGTCTCATGAGTCTTAAGATATTTATCCTTTGCGGCTTCACCGACCACGCATACACATTTATATATGCCGTCGAGCCTAATCTTTTCCTGTTTCAGTTTTGCCGGATCATCGCCCCATATGAGCATTACCGGAAGCTCATCCGCGCCGCTCGGCGACAGCTGTTTTTCCTTCGGAATATATTCTTTGAGGACTGCTTCAAGGACTTCGTATTTAACAGGTTTGGATATATAATCAGTAAAACCTTTGGCCAGATAACTTTCCTTGGCGCCTATGATCGCATCCGCCGTAAGCGCGATGACCGGAGTTCCCTTCAGGATATCAAGTCTTACCATCTCATTTAATGCCTCTTCTCCGCTCATGCCGGGCATCATCTGGTCAAGGAGTATGCAGTCATATTTGGTATTTTGAACCTTCTCGATACAGGCAGCTCCCGACTCCACATAATCAGTGGGGATCTTTGTGTCCCTAAGAAGCCCTTCCATCACGTCAAGGTTCATTTCATTATCATCGACAACAAGCAGGCGGGCTGACGGAGCATACAGTCCCACCTCATCTGTCCCCATATTTCCGAGATATTCCCTGACCGCTTTTGAAAACACTCCTATCGGAGCAGCCTTGATCACCTTCTGAGGTACCGTAACGGTAAATACGCTTCCTTTACCATACTCACTTTCAAAGGAAATATGTCCGTCCATCATCTGAAGCAGGCTGTTTGTGATATGAAGTCCCAGGCCCGTTCCTTCTATGCTGTGATTTTTCCTCTCGTCAAGCCTTTGAAAGCTCTTGAAAAGCTTGTCCTTATCCTCCTCTTTTATACCCATTCCGGTATCAGTCACCCGGATGGTCAGATTGATGTAATTGCCCATCATTACGGATTCCGATGATATCTCAACCGAAACACTGCCTTCCTGCGTATACTTGATGGCATTGTTGATTATGTTCAGCATTATCTGCCGTATCCTGATCTCATCTCCTTCAAGCACGGAAGGGATCGATTCGGATACGCTGTAATTAAATGCAAGGCCCTTCTTCTTTGCCCTGTGCATAGTCATATTCAGAACATCGTTAAAAACCGAGGCTGTATCATACTCTCCCGGAACTATCTCGAAATTTCCGGATTCTATCTTGGAAAGATCAAGAATATCGTTGATTATCGAAAGCAGTGTATTGCCTGCGCTCTTGATCTCAAAAGCATAATCCCTTATCCGGCTCTCCTTCCTATCCCTTATGATCATCTCATCCATTCCCAGTATCCCGTTAAGCGGAGTCCTGATCTCATGGGACATGTTGGCAAGAAAATCATCCTTTGCTTTGTTGATATGCATCAGTTCATTTGCCTCCAGCCTTATCCCGATAAGCTGTTTGATCGTATGTATTATGGAGCAGATCATAAATCCAAAAAGACCCAGAGCCATAAACAGTCCGGAGAATACTCCGTTGTGGGCAAATGCATAAGCAAATATCTGAATGATCGCTGAAAATGCAAGGAGAACAAATCCGCCCGCCACAAACCTGTACGAGTACAACAGATGTTTTCTAAAATCAAGTACAAGCGTCACAAACATAATGACGATACCGATAAGGGCACATATGGCGGAGCCGGTAAAGCTTTTAACAAGAGGCACTTTTCCAGAAACGAAGAGTGCAGCACATACGACAAAATTTGTGATCGTTATGATTCCCGCGCACCCAAGCGGCTTGGCATAACGCCCTTTTTGAAGGGAATCAAGGAATACATAAAAAGGAAGAGGCATGACCATTACCATCAGAAACGGTATGTCTGACATGACCGAAATATTCCTCGTATAAAGCTGTCTGAATATTGAATTGGACAGAACCCAGCAGGCACCTATTATGACACCGATGGAAAGGTGCTCCATCTCCAGGTATTTTTTGTGAATGAACCTGTACGTTACGGCTGCGATCAGGCATATGGCACCCAGAAGCAGGAGGGCCATCCCGACAAACAGCTCCAGCCCGTACATTCTGAACAGGTGAGCAAGTATCCCCAGTCTTGTACCGATATATGTTTCATATACCATGCCGGAATTATATTTGTAATGTACGC
>JAILLY010000085.1 GCA_024692905.1 Lachnospiraceae bacterium
GGCGGTTCGCAGGTTGAGTTTCTTGATATGCTCATGGCGCTGAGATCGAAGAGAAAGGTATACGCAGGTCCGGTCGAAGCAACCGCGATCGGAAACATTACGGTGCAGATGATAGCAGACGGTATTTTCAGTGACGTCAAACAGGCCAGAAAAGCGATAAAGGAATCGACAAACATTAAGGTTTTCGGATATTGAGGAGATACTTATGGGAACAGGATATGAAGAAGCTGCTAAGAAATATGCATCTGTGAATGTGAATACAGATGAAGCAATAAAGAAACTGATGGAAGTTCCGGTTTCCGTTCATTGCTGGCAGGGTGACGATGTCAGGGGATTTGATCATGAAGGTCCGCTGAGCGGCGGGATACAGACAACAGGATCGTATCCGGGCAGGGCCGGAAATCCCGACGAACTTATGCAGGATCTGGATATGGCGATGAGCCTTATGCCGGGTAAGAAGAAGTTAAACCTTCATGCTTCTTATGCGATCTTTCCCGAAGGATGCAGCTGCGACAGGGATGAACTGTTGCCGGAACACTTTGAAAGATGGGCCGGATTTGCGGCAGACAGAGGTATGGGGATCGATTTTAATCCCACATTTTTTTCACATGACAAGGTTAAGGACGGACTTACACTTACAAGTCCGGATAAGGATATAAGGGATTTCTGGATACGGCACGGTAAGGCCTGCATACGGATTTCAAGATATCTGGCAGACAGGACAGGCGAGCCTTGTATCATGAATATATGGATCCCGGACGGTTACAAGGATATACCGGGCGACCGGATGGGACCGAGACTCAGATATAAGGATGCGCTTGAACAGATCTTAGGAGAGTTACATGAGGATGATCCTGTAAAGGTGTGTGTTGAATCCAAAGTATTTGGTATAGGTTATGAATCTTATACAGCCGGGTCTTCCGAGTTCACGCTTCTTTTTGCGGCAAATCATAAAGGAGTGATACCGCTTATGGATAACGGTCATTATCATCCTACGGAAACCGTATCGGATAAGATATCATCGCTTTTATGCTATTTTGACGAAATAGCCCTTCATATTACAAGACCGGTAAGGTGGGATTCGGATCATGTTGTGCTTTTTGATGATGAGACAAAGGAGATAGCCAAGGAGGTCGTACGTAATAACGGATTGAACCGTGTAAATATGGCGCTTGATTTCTTTGATTCGAGTATAAACCGGATAGCAGCATGGGCCGTAGGATTCAGAAGTTTTAAAAAGGCTCTTCTCAATGCGCTGCTCATACCGCATGAGGAAGAAAGAAAACTGCAGGATGAAAACAGGATGACAGAACTTATGATCATGCAGGAGAAGCTTAAGACATATCCTCTTGGAGAGATCTGGGAAGAATACTTAAGACGTTGTAATGTGGTCAGTGATGATGATCTTATAAAAGAGATCAGGCAGTATGAGGATAAGGTGCTCTTAAAACGCGTATGAAAATGATCGGAACGGAAAAAATGAGAGTTGAAGATTGTGAGTGGTTTAAAGATTTTGTAAGGATGGCTGATGACGGTTACAGGATGGGCTGGCATGAAAGGAACGGAGGAAACCTGTCATACAGGATAAAAGACAGGGAAGCGAAGGAGGTTTCGGATTCCTTTAACGCAAGCGTATGGAAACCGGTCGGCGCACAGGTTCCGGAGCTTGCCGGGGAATATTTTCTGATAACGGGTACAGGAAAATATTTCAGAAATATCTGTATACGTCCGTCTGATACACTTGGTATAATAGAAATAAATCCTGAGGGAGACAGTTACAGGACTGTATGGGGATATGTGAACGGGGCGGAACCTACATCGGAGCTCCCGACTCATTTATTAAACCATCAGGTCAAGAAACGGGTTTCCGGCGGAACTTACAGGGTTGTATATCATGCCCATCCCGAAAACATAATAGCATTAACCTTCATACTGCCTCTTAGTGATGAAGTGTTTACAAGAGAGCTTTGGGGGATGATGACAGAGTGTCCGATAGTGTTTCCGGCCGGAATAGGAGTTGTCCCCTGGATGGTTCCGGGCGGATCCGAGATAGGACTTAAGACCTGTGAACTGATGGAGAAGTATGATGCGGCAGTGTGGGCTCATCACGGAATGTTCGCAACAGGTGTGGATTTCGATCTTACTTTCGGACTTATGCATACGATCGAGAAGTCCGCGGCAATACTTCTTAAACAGATGTCTACGGGAAGGGAGAGACTGTCCGCAATAGATCAGGATCAATTTAAAGAACTGGCTGAACGGTTTCGTGTAACCCTTGATGACAGATTCATCGATCAGGGGCTGACGGAACGGATCTAACGGTCAAGAAAGCGGGGTATTATATGAAACTGAAAGGAAAATTCATCTTACTGTCTGTAGTTCCGGTAGTAGTACTTGCACTGATATCGTGCATTGTCTCCTATAATGTGGTTGAGGATAAGATGGCCGAGGAGATTTATGACGGACTGAAAACTGCCGCGATCGCTACAAGGGATCGTGTCACCACGGTTGCATCCGGAGATTTTATGATCAAACACGGTGATATCTACAAGGGCCAGTTTAATATTTCCGTGTATCAGGATCCTTTTGATAATATAAAGGATATTTCCGGGATAGACACCACGGTGTTTTTCGGGGATACGCGTTATGCGACTTCCGTCCTTAATGAAAAGGGTGAAAGAGCCGTAGGAACGCAGGCGGCTCCCGAAATAGTGAGCGCGGTCATAGGCGGCAACAAACCGCTTACTTCGGACAGCGCCAACGTAAACGGAGTTCCTTACTTCGCATATTATATGCCGCTTACCCAGCCCAGCGACGGGTCTGTATGCGGAATGGTCTTTGCGGGCAAGAGCCGCGAGGAGGTCCGTGCGGAGATAATGGGTGTTATAAAGATCATCATTATCGTATCGGCCGTTGTATGCCTGTTAAGCATCATAATCTCGTATCTCATAGCAACAGGTATCGTTGATGCCATAAAGAAGAGTATATCCGTAGTCGGTGAGGTAAGCCGCGGCAACCTTGCAGTGAAGATCGACGAGAAGAGCGCAGCAAGAAAAGATGAGGTCGGTGACCTGTGTAAGTATGTTGAAAATTTAAGAAAAGAACTTTCAGATATAATAGGCAGGCTTAAGACGGAATCAGGTAATCTTTTTTCCTCGTCAAACCGTCTTTATTCCACATCACAGAATGCAAATAATGCGGTAGGACAGGTAGAAAGAGCCGTACAGGAGATCGCAGACGGAGCAACTTCGCAGGCTGATGAAACCCAGAAGGCCACCGAAAACGTGATCCTCATGGGTAATATGGTTGAGGAAACAGGCGCACAGGTTGAGGAACTTCAGAGGAATGCGGTTGAGATGCAAAAGTCATCCGAACAGGCCAGCGCCATACTTAGTGAGCTTGCTTCAGTAAATCAGAAAACAGTTGAAGCTATTGAGGTGATATCACAGCAGACCAATACCACAAATGAATCGGCTCTTAAGATCCGGGATGCAACAAACCTCATTACGGAGATCGCTGATGAGACTAACCTTTTGTCGTTGAATGCAAGCATCGAGGCAGCACGTGCCGGTGAACAGGGACGCGGGTTTGCGGTTGTGGCCGCCCAGATAAGCAAGCTGGCTGAACAGTCCAATGAATCTGCCCGTAAGATAGAGGAGATAATCTCATCACTTATTGCCGATTCCGCCAAGTCGGTAGAAACAATGGACCGGGTACGCGATATAATGACCAGGCAGAATGAAAATGTTCAGAAGACAGATGAGGCTTTCCGGGTCGTTAAGGAAGGTATAGACAGGTCTATGGAAGGAGTCAGGTTTATTGCTGACAAGACGGCAAGGCTTGATGAAGCGAGGATCAGGGTTGTGGATGTTGTACAGAATCTGACCGCGATCGCCGAGGAGAATGCCGCCGGAACCGAAGAAACCTCCGCATCCGCTACTGAATTCGGTAATATGATCGGTGATATAGAAAACGAAACGCAGGGTGTCAAGAATGCTGCCAGTGTTATCGAAGAGAGCGTTGGAATATTTACTGTTACCGGTTAAACGGACTCAATATGACAGAAGATAAGATCCGGATAAAATCAGACAATTTGCGACAGCTTTCCGAATACAGGGACTATCTGCGAAAGCATCCGAGGCTCATGTATCTGTTCGTTGAGTTAACGGACATGTGCAATATGTCCTGCATACATTGCGGAAGTAACTGCGAACCGGGCAAAGGTACGTTCATTGACACGGATATGCTGAGATTTCCACCCGAACAAACGTCCAACTATAAGTGCCATTTATCGGACTGAATCCCATGATCCTCGTGGTATATTACATATACCAAGGTGGAAGGAGGAAGCCGATATGTGGAAATTAGTTCTCATTATCATAGGTATTATGTGTTTGTTTGGATCTTCAACTTCTGTCAGTATCTCAGATCCGTCCGATAGCAGCAAGGATAAGAAAAGTAAGAGTCAGTCCAAAAAACCTGCAAAGGAAATAAAGGAAATGAAGAAGATACGTGAAAGGGCAGAGATGGAGGCTTTTGAGGATTCGTATATGTTCCTTGAGAGTTTTATGGATGATTGATGTAAGAGCTTAGAGTCAATAGTAGCGGATTAATGATCCGCTACTATTTTTTTCAATAAATCATCAGGAAAAAACAGGAAGGAGCCTCAGGTTTAATATTGTCTGTATAAGTAAATATTGGTAAAATTAATACAGTTATCCACTTAGAGGTGAATACAGATGATAGTATATGACGGGTTAAAATCAGATTTTCTCACAAGCTGCGAACGAGATTCGATCGCGATCGAAATAGAAGAAAACATACTTGCCAAATTAGGAAAGCATACCCCTAAGGCGGAATTTCGTTCATGGGAGAATTCACTGAATTATATGTATAAAGTCATGAACGATGACGACATTCCTTCCGATGCCGGAGTCGCCATCGAGTTCAACATTCCGCAGACATCGAAACGTGTCGATTTCATGATATCCGGCTACGGGCAGGACGATGAACCGGGTATGGTCATCGTCGAACTGAAACAATGGGATGCATTGACCGAGGTTAAGGGAACGGATGCGCTTGTTGAAACATATATAAATGGCGGGATCCGCCGGTTGGTCCATCCTTCATATCAGGCATGGTCATATGCCCAGCTTATCAGGGATTATAATCAGGAAGTACAGGATAACAGTATAAAACTAACTCCATGTGTATGCCTGCACAACTATATAAGACATGAAAATGATCCGCTGGATGCACGGCAATACAGTGATTATCTTGAAGAAGCACCGGCATATACCAAGGGTCAGTTGCAACAGTTGCGTGACTTTATAAAGGCATCAGTGAAGAAGGGTGACCGTAAGGAGATCCTGTATCGGGTCGACCACGGAAAGATCAGGCCTTCAAAGAGCCTTCAGAATGCGATCGGTTCCATGCTCAAGGGCAACAGGGAATTCATCATGATCGATGAACAAAAGGTTGCATATGAGGAGATACTCCGCCTGTCTACACAATGTCAGAAGGACTGCAGAAAACGTACGATCATAGTAAAAGGCGGCCCCGGAACGGGAAAGTCAGTTATAGCGGTAAATCTTCTGGCTGAGCTTACGCAGAGAGATCAGCTGGTGCAGTATGTTTCCAAGAACAGTGCACCAAGACAGGTATATCTAAAAAAGCTTAAGGGTCAGATAAAGAAAAACAGTGTTGACAACATGTTCAAGGGATCCGGGACATATGTGGAAGCAGGAAGCAATGTTGCCCATACTCTTCTTTGTGATGAAGCGCACAGACTTAATGAAAAGTCAGGCATGTTCCATAACCTCGGCATAAATCAGATCAAGGAAATAATCCATGCCGCATACTGCAGCGTGTTCTTTATTGATGAAAGCCAGAGAGTAACGATGGATGATATCGGCTCTGTGGAGGAGATAGAGAAATGGGCAAAGTCAGAAGGCTCCGAACTTTATTATCTTGAACTTAATTCACAATTCCGCTGTAACGGATCCGACGGATATCTCGCATGGCTTGATGATGTTTTGGAGATAAGGGAAACTGCAAATTATGATCTTGAAGGTATCGATTATGATATCAGGGTATGTGATACTCCCGGTGAGATGAGGGAACTTGTTATCGAGAGGAACAGGCTGTCAAATCGGGCAAGAGTGTTGGCGGGCTATTGCTGGGAGTGGGCCAAACAGGAACAGAACAATACGGATTATCATGATATAAAAATAGGCGATTTTGAGATGAGCTGGAATCTTGGGAACGGAGAGCCTTTTGCGGTCAGTGAAACATCCATAAATGAAGCCGGATGCATCCATACTTCGCAGGGACTTGAGTTTGACTATGTCGGAGTGATCATAGGCGATGATATCCGCTTCGAAAACGACCATATCATAACGGATTTCACAAAAAGAGCCAAAACAGATCAGTCACTGAAGGGTATTAAAAAACTTTATAAAGAATCACCCGAAGAAGCTGAAAGAAGGGCAGATGAGATAATAAAGAATACATACAGGACTCTTCTTACGCGAGGGATGAAAGGCTGCTATATTTACTGCACGGATCCGGGATTATCGGGATATCTTAAAAAACGATTGGAGAGTGTTAAGCATGAAACAGGAAACAATAGACAGGATAAGAAGATTCAGTGAAAACAGGGACTGGGACCAGTTCCATTCGCCTGAAAATATAGCAAAATCAATAGTAATCGAAGCTGCCGAACTGCTCGAATGCTTTCAATGGAGTGATAATGATTACGATGTTACCCATGTTAAGGAAGAACTGGCAGATGTCCTTGTATATTGCCGGAACATGCTCGATAAACTGGGCCTTGATGAGGATGAGATCGTTAACATGAAGATGGACCAGAATGAAAAGAAGTATCCCGTGGAGAAGGCAAAGGGAAGCGCAGCTAAGTACGATCAGCTATGAAACTCTGAAGCATCGACAGATATGACACGGTTGTTGTATCAGCTCTGTCATAGCCGAGGACTTCAAGCTCGTCCCACAGTTGTGCAAGAGCAGCATCTTTGGTGTTTGTATCGGTTATTATTTCGAGTTCCAGAAAATCACCAAGTCCTTCGACCCTGTCAAGACAAGCGGATATGGATCCTTTTATATATATGGTCCGTTCCTTAATTACGACCGGCTTGACGGGTTCATATCCAAGAGACTTTAGAATATGCCTGACTTCTTCCGGCCGATCGATAGAGGATTCATATTCCGGCCGGGTCATGGAAACGTTATCACACCGATTTCCCTTAAAAGTCAGATAAGCCTCAGATAAGCCTGAATCCGGATATTCAACAGTGCGGATACGAAGAGCAGTGTCATTTTTACGTATATTTCCGGCGGCATTATCAAAATAGATATCAGTTTCTATTAACCGAGTATCTCTTGAAAATCCATTATCTGTGAGTCTTTTTTCAGCCTCGTCCGGATCAGCCGGTATCTTTATTTCAACCTCGATCATTATCCTCTGCCTTCCATGGAATTCATTATAATCTCCCACTTCCCAATAATACCATAAGTGCTTAGATATTCAGAGTCAACTTGTTTTCGTGAATTCAAATCGTGATCTGAAAACAATAGTGTAAATGAACTCGAGTAGTTGCAGACAGCAACTGAATTGGATGCAATGACAGATCATTACTGTGATGATCTTTATGATACCGGAAATGATATGATCCGTTTTCCGATATCCAGGCTTGTGTGTGATCCGGAGCGATTTCGCGATGATGCCAAAGAGGTCATGGCATCAGCAGGTATGGGAGCAGTCTATACTGCGTGTTCGGACGGAACAGAGCTTAGGTCTATAACCGCAGTTCATAAGGAAGAGATACTTACAAGGTATTATGACCCATATCATAAGGAATTCGAAGATGCGGTTGAAAACAAGATCAAATCGTATGGGAAATGCCTTATCATTGACGGCCATTCATTTCCGGCGGTTCCGCTTCCTTATGAACTTGAGCAGGACCGTAACAGACCGGATATTTGTATAGGCACAGATGAATACCATACTCCGCCTGAAATCGGAAGCTTGTTATACCATTATTTTACTGAAAGAGGGTATTCAGTGGAAATGAACAGGCCTTTTGCGGGTTGTATAGTTCCAATGAAGTATTACAGAAGTGATACAAGGGTAATGTCAGTGATGATAGAGATCAACCGCAGGCTGTATATTAGTCCGGACATTAAGAAGATGCCGGGATATAACCGCATAAAGGCTGATATTGCGGGTGCGATTGGGTTGCTGGACTAACAGATAGGGAACGTGCGTTCCTGTTTTCTGTGCGGTTTATTGGACAGCTAAATTGCGATAATTTGATAGGATTAGATTAGAACTGAAGTACTCTTAGGAAATCTATCGCTCATACTGGCGGCCAGTTAATGATAGGCTCAAACTATGAGAATACATGAATACAAGGCCAGTTATTGCTGTCAGAGCGTACATTAATGACTATGTAGAAAATAAATACACCACAAAAAAGTGATGCTGTAAGAAGTGATGGTGAATATAATTGGTCGGAAGAAGAAACGTATCATAAGTAAAATGTGGAGGTAGATTATGATTTTATACAGAAAAGACCTCAGAGGAAAGGTAGATAGATTAATCTACACAGCAAATTGCAAGGTCATTATTGATGATCCAGAGGAATGTTGTTATAAGGGAGATAAAGTGAATTTTTGCTATGATGAATTAGTAACTGATAATGGCTGCGTATCTCCTTTTCTTATAAACACTAATGAATATGTACTTTTTGACTGGTATATTGATGAAGATTTGCTTGGAGATGATGTTTATTGGGATTTTGAAGACTGGGAAACCAAAATGGAAGCAAGAAATATCCGGTGCGAATCATATGATTATGATCATTATAGAATTATTTTTAAGGAATTATATTCTGAGTTTCATAGTGCACTTACCTATCTATGCTTAAAAAAAAGAGAGATGGGGATAGAAATCCAATTTTTACTTTGTTTTAGAGATGAATATAAAGATATAGTCAGAAGTTTTGTAGGTCATTTAATGTCATGGTCAGAATGGAATTGCGATGAAGCCAAGGAAGAATTCAGTTTTATGGATTTTGATGATATTGATGATGAAAAAGCATATATCAAAATCCCAACATTGCTAAGATATCTTTATCTGGCAAAATCCGAAATAGGTTATCGAGGTAAAAAAATCTCTTATAAATTTATAGAAGCTTTGGATGAGCTGGGAAAAAAAGCAATAAGATTCAATGGTACAAATTCAATTGCTTTTGCTAAGCGTGAGTATAAAAAGCTCATCGATCAGTATCGTGCCCTTCATAAGGAATATTGGATAAATGATACTTCTGATGATAAAAAGACAGTGGAAACCAGAGAGACATTAGATGGCCTTCTTGAAGAGATTAATTCCCTTATAGGATTAAGGTCCGTTAAATCTGAGATATCATCTCTGGTGAACACTATCAAGGTGAGAAAACTGAGAGAAGAACGTGGAATAAATAACACGCCACTGTCACTTCATCTTGTGTTTACCGGTAATCCGGGAACAGGGAAAACTACAGTTGCGCGATTGGTAGCACGTTTATATCACGAACTGGGTGTTTTATCAAAAGGACAACTGGTAGAGGTTGATCGATCGGACCTTGTAGCAGGCTATGTTGGGCAGACTGCAATTAAGACGAGCGATAAGATAAAGGATGCTATGGGAGGTGTGCTTTTTATTGACGAAGCTTATTCTTTGGCAAAGAGCAGTGATATAGATTTTGGGCATGAGGCAATTGAGACACTGCTGAAAGCCATGGAAGATAACAGAAATGATCTGATAATCATCGTGGCGGGGTATGATGATCTTATGGAAAAGTTCATAAATTCGAATCCAGGATTAAAGTCAAGATTCAACAAATATATCCATTTTGAGGACTATGGTCCAGAAGAACTAATGGATATATTTAAGCATTTCTGTGATAAGCATTCATATATAGTGGATCCGTCAGCTGAGAGCGGACTCGAATTGAAGTTTTCCCAAATATATAAAAACAGAGGGAAAAATTTTGCAAACGGAAGGGACGTTCGGAATATATTTGAGAAAGCTCTTCAAAAACAGGCAAACCGGATAGCAATGATGGATGAAGAGACTTTGACAGATGAAGATCTTAAAACAATAAAGTACGAGGATGTAATTGATTTTATAGATAGTATGATAATCCTCTATAATCCAGCCTAATAGTTCCATATGTGGGATACTATGAATCGAGCTCAGAATGCTTAAATTTGAGCAAATGAAACAAGGGGACGGTTTCCCGTTTCATATTGTCTGTATCATCAATTATTGGTAAAATAATCATAGCTATCCGTTCAGAGGTGAATGCAGATATATCTGTATTACCCGCGACACTTTTTTTCATTGCGTAGGCTGAGCGGTGTTATCGTGGGTAGCGGATAGCTGAATGGAGCATTCCTGTAATTCAGAAATAACGCCAATAGAATAAAAGAAACCTCTGATGTATGATTAGAGTGTTCATCTTGGCAGGATGAAAAACAACTATAATCTACGGAGGTTTCTCACAATGAATTTAACACAGAATG
>JAILLY010000107.1 GCA_024692905.1 Lachnospiraceae bacterium
TCTTATTTATTCGGATACGGTATTTTATTTCATATTCATGCTTCTTACGATGCTGACCTGGATACGTTATGTGGTCTCATATCTTGATAAGAGAAGACGCCGCAGCAAGGCGCTTCTCTATGCTGTGTGGCTGATGTTTACTCTGAGTTTGATCTACCTTATGGTCAACCGCTTTATTCCTATGATTTTTTCGTTTACTGCGGATCATGAATATGTTGCGGAATCCGGAAGGTATATCCTGTACATATTCCAGATCATGCTGTATATGGTGACTTCAACATATATGCTTTATATAGCGCGTAAATCTTCCGGTCAGGAGAGAGTACGTTATACTGCGGTCGGACTTACCTGCCTTACGATGGAACTGTTCCAGATCTTTCAGATCATTGAGCCGCTATTCCCGTTCTATGCGATGGGACTCCTGATAGGCACATGTATAATCCATTCGTTTGTCGAGGCCGGAGAGAGAAGAGAAAAAAGGATATATGATAATATCGCGAGGAGCCTTGCGGAGGATTATGAAGCGATATATTACATCAATATAGACACCGGTGAGTATCATGAATTCTTCACGAGCGAAGAATATGCTTCCATGAACGTACCTATGGAAAGCAAGGATTTCTTCTCTGAGACCAGAGATAATGCAGAAAGATATGCACATCCGGATGACAGGGAATTCGCGAAGAGCCTGTATTATAAAGAAACGATGCTGAAGCATTTAAAAGGCAGGAAATCGTATTCATATAAGTACAGGATAATGGTCGGCGGAGAGCCACGATACTTCCGTTTCACCGTGATGCTGTCAGGTGATGATAAACACATGGTCCTTTATGAGAAGGATATAGATGACGAGATCACGGCTGAATCGCTGAGGCTTGAAAGCATGAAGCAGAACATCACGTTCAGCAGGATCGCGGAAAGCCTCGCTTCCAACTACGATATACTTTATTACGTCGATACTTCCGATTCCAGTTATGTAAGTTATGAATCCAATAACATATACGGGCAACTGGAGATGGCGTCGTCCGGTGATGATTTTTATGCAGAATCCAAGCAGAATATACCACAGGTTGTTCATAAGAATGACAGGGAGCGCCTGATAGAATTTGTAGACAGGGATCGTATGATCTCCTCGATGGAAAATAGAAAAAGACTTGTCATCGATTACCGTATTGTAGTTAATAAAAAATCACAGTATGTAAGGATGATCGTGCGAAAGACCAGTGACGGCGCGCATTTCATAATTGGAGTCGAAAATATCGATGCCGAAGTTAAGAAGGAGAAGCAGGTCCTTAAGGCGCTTAATACCGAGAAGGAGCTCGCAAGGCGCGATGAACTTACCGGAACGAAGAACAAGACAGCATATAAGGAGCTGGAACGTTCGGTGCAGGCTGATATTGATGGCGGTTCGGGAGCCCTGACTTTTGCTATAGTTGTATGTGACGCGAACGATCTTAAAAAGATAAACGATAATGAAGGCCATGTGGCCGGCGATGAATATATAAGGGCATCAGCAAAGGTCCTGTGTGATATATTCGATCACAGCCCGGTGTTCAGGGTAGGCGGAGATGAGTTTGTGGTATTCCTGCGAGGCAACGATTATACGAACAGGCAGGAACTTATGGATAAGCTTCGCGGTCAGGTGAAGGACAATCAGAAATCCGGATCGGGGCCCGTCCTGGCTGCCGGTATCGCAGAATATGATCCCGAAACGGACAACTTTGTATCTGAGACATTTGACCGCGCCGACCGGAATATGTATGAAGACAAACAAAAACTGAAAATATCATAAGGTACCGGGGGACGGTTCTGTGGTCCCTTTTTAAGGAGCCGGGGGACGGTTCTGTGGTCCCTTGAATAAAGGAGTTTATATGATAAGGGAATTATTTGAGGATAAAAAGCGACTTTTAAAATTTCTTTTACTCGGGCCGGTCATAGTAAGCCTGGTGATCGGGATCGTCGGCGGGATATTAAAGCCCGAGACGATCCTGTACATATTTATTGTATGTATGGCTTTGATCTATCCTGTTGAACTTCTTATCGTTAATATTGTCGCGTTCATAAGGGCGGTAAGGCATCCGGAGAAACTCCTTCCCGGAACGGACGAGGCTAAGCTCTACGGGATAATGGATGTTTTCACCTTTGTAGCGGGAGTAATGCTTTCGCTGCTTTACGCTATGCTGGTCGAAGTCATGGGAGTTGAATGGGACGCCGTATGGAGTAAAGAGCTTATAAACGACGAGATCCACCAGCCCGTTTGGTCAGGTGCTGTGCCGACCGTCATTACTTTGGTCGTTATCGGTGTGGCGGGGTATGCCATATTGCAGTCAAGGAAAATATCAAAGACGCCGCCGTTAGTGACTGTTTTATGCATGGGAGCAATATATATCGGCCTTTCACAGATGGTGCTGTTTTCGATCCAGATGCTCAAGATAACGCCTTTTGAAGGTCTGGTATACAGGCACGAATATTTTCGGGGGCTCTTCTTCCTTCCGCTGATGGAACTCCCGTTTTGCTGTGTCACTATGTCGGCCAGGCTCATTATGAGAAAGATATATGAATGGAATCAGGATAAAGAACATAATGCAGAATCATTCGCGGGAAAGGGGCCGCTTGCGGGGCTCAACAGACTGCTTGGAAATGCAGCCTCATGGCCGGTGGTGGCTGTAATAGCCATGATCCCGGTCCTCGGTGTAGTCCTTGGGGTATTGACTCTGTTCGGACAGTCACCCGATCATGTGATAAGGGCGTGGACCGAAACAGCTCAGTGGAACCTGTCGATGATGAAGGCGCCGCCGAATGTTCAATATGATGAGCATTATCTGTGCACAGTCGCAGCCGGCGGGCATGAGAAAGTTGTTAAGCCCTTAAGGATGGGTGAAAGGCACGGACACAGGATCGTGGTCAACAGACAGCTGCTTATTGCAAATGCTTTCGAACAGATTCTGGAAGAAAAAACACCCCGTTTTCACAGGGCGGTAAGAAATTTTTATGATACTCACGGGTATCCGATAGCACGTCATATCAAGACGAAATTCGCTGCTGATATAGTTTATTTCATAATGAAACCGTTGGAGTGGATCTTTTTGATCGTTTTGTATCTGACGGACGCGAAGCCGGAGAACAGGATAGCAACGCAGTATATGCCGCGTTAATAAAAAGGGACCGGGGGACGGTTCTGCGGTTCCAAAAATCGGAACCGCAGAACCGTCCCCCGGTCCCTTTTACTTAATGGCGTTAAGCGGTAAGTTTTCCCATTGCTTCGTTTATGTAATTCACCTGAGAATCGCGGTAGTCATCGATCTCTATAACTGCTTCATTGAGCGGAAGGTAGAAGAGATTTGTGAATACGGATCTTAAATCTCCGTGGAATCCGTTCTGATTGATCTTTCCGCCTATATCATATTTCTTTGCGATCTTCTTGAGTTCTACGAGATCCTTTATTGAATCGAGTTTTACTGAGTAATGTAACATATCAATCCCTCCTTTTATTATAAAATGATTTATGATGTTGTTATGTCTGAATACTTGCATTTCCTTCTTTCTGACTATATTATATGAGTATACAAGGATTTGTTTTAGTAGGTATGAGGACATAAAATATAAAAATACAGACGAGTGATTTTTACGATTTTACTAAATATATGGAGAATAGTATAAAAATATGATCGTAGATTACAACTTTTCGACCGATGAGGATGACAGGGAAGATATTCCCGCGAGTAAAGATTTTCCGTTTGTAATTAAATACACGGAATTTGCAAAGATGACAGGCGGAAGCGCAAGATGGCACTGGCATGATTTTTTCGAGATAACAATCCCGCTTGATGACGGGATGATCCTTCAGACCACGGAACAGACGCTAAGGCTTGATCGCGGGGAAGCGGCCTTCTTAAACAGCAGCATGCTCCATACCGTCAGATGGGAGGACGATCCGGACACTAAGACGTGTTACACGTTCTTCTTTGACAGGTCTATCCTGACCGGAGAGTACGGAAGCGTTTTTGAGGAGAAATATGTGGCGCCGGTCACCGTGTGCAGGGATCTGGATGTCTTTCCCATACGTCCGAAGAATAAACCGGGTCTGCGGATGATGACTCTTATAGACGATATTATTAACTATTTTAAGAGTGAAGAATTCGGATATGAGATGAAGGCCCGGTCGGCGCTTTCGGAGCTGTGGCTTATACTTCTTGAAGAAACGGATGAGCTGCGGAAGAAGGCAAAGCGGGCGGATCCCACCGACAGCCTTCGCATGAAAGAAATGATGAGTTATGTTCGTGAACATTTCAGGGAGAAGATATATCTTGAGGAGATCGCAGCCTCTGCCGGAGTAAGCCCAAGGGAGTGTACGCGTTGTTTTAAGAGGCAGATAGGGCTTACGCCGATGGATTATCTTAACCGCTACAGGGTGAGGATAGCGGCGGATGAGCTGAAGATGACGGCTAAGCCGGTGTCGCTGATCGGAGAGGAATGCGGATTTGCCTCCGACAGTTATTTCGGGAAAATGTTCAGGCAGTATCTGAACTGTACTCCACGTGAATACCGCAGGAAAACCGGAGCATAGTGTTTTATATGGGACCGGGGGATGGTAAGGAACCGCAGAACCGTCCCCCGGTCCCTTAACAAATATTTGTTGACAATATAGATTGCGCGCAATATAATATGATAAAAGATAAATCAAGGAGAATCATGATGGCTCAAAAATATGAAGGTCTTTTACTGAAGAATCAGTTATGCTTTCCGCTATATGCATGCAGCAGGAAGATAGTGAGTAATTATACACCTTATCTGAAACCGCTCGGACTTACTTATACGCAGTATATCGTGCTTATGGTCCTGTGGGAGAAGGAAAGCGTGAACGTCGGGCAGTTAGGTGAGATACTGCATCTTGATGCGGGAACGCTGACACCGCTTCTTAAGAGGCTCGAGAGCGCCGGATACGTAACAAGGGAGCGGTCTAAAGAGGATGAGAGGGTCACCGTTATAAGTATCACGCCCAAGGGAGATGAGTTGAAAGAAAAATGCAAGGACATTCCGGCGAAGATGGCTTCGAAAGGATACGTGTTCAGTGAAGAGGAAGCAAAGGAACTGTACAGGCTCCTGTACCAGTTCCTGGATGAATAATAAATACGAAAACGGGAATCGTCCCGGTCAAGGAGGAAAACATGACATACGCAGTAAGATACTACACGAAAACAGGAAATACGAAACGTCTCGCCGAAGCGATAGCCGCGGAACTCGGAGTGGAAGCGCTGCCCATAAGCGAACCTGTGGCGGAGCCCGTGGATTATCTGTTCCTTGGAAACTCATATTACGCATTCACCATCGATCCCGAGGTCAGGGCCTATGTGGCATCCCTTGACAAGGATAAGATCGGAAAGATCGTCAACTTCGGTTCTGCGGCGATGCTGAATTCGACATATAAAAAAGTCAAGGCGGAAGCGGATAAAGCCGGCATTGCCATGGATGAAAAGGAATTCCACTGCAAAGGCGAGTTCAAGGGGATCCATAAGGGCAGGCCGAACGAGAGCGACCTAAAGGCCGCCGCGGAATTCGCAAGGCAGTATAAATAACATATTCACGCGTAATGAATGATAAGCATTTCCGTTTGGGGAATGCTTATTTTTTATGCAGGAAAAATCACTCTTGACAAGCTATGAACAACGCAATAAAATGTTCATAGCAAAGTTAGCAATGCCTAACCACCCAAAAAACGAAAAGGAGCTAACATGGGAAAAGCGTTTACACAGGAAGAAAGAGAAGAATTACAGGAAAAACTCAGAAGGACAGGGCTTAAACTCCTTGCGGAAAACGGGATCAGGAATATATCAATAAGGCAGCTTACTTCACAGGTCGGGATAGCCCAGGGCGGTTTCTATTCTTTTTATAAGGACAAGGATGACTTTGTCGAGGATCTGTTCCTTTTAAGGATAAGGGAAAAAACCGACCTTATGTATGAACAGAGAAATGATACACTGGATGATCCCCGCGGATTTATTGCCGGATTTCTGTACAGGGAAGGAATGCATCTTAAGCAGAATAAAGCATTCGTGAACAGTGAAAGTGACACGATAAAGTTTTTTCAGAACAATAAACGGGACAGAAGCTTCGAGCTTTACAACTCCTTCCTCAAGAGGATGATTTCTTTCTGGGAGGATAACGGTTATGCGATAGAATGTGATGTTGAAAAGATCATAAGTATCGGAAGGGCCGCAGGTATGCTGTTTGTAAACTCGGAACTGATAGGTGAAGAACACTTTGCGGATATATACAGGGTTTTTTGTGAGGCGGAGACAGACAGTTTCTTCATATGCAAAAAAAGGAGTGACACAGTTCCGGAGGCAGGAAATGAAAAGATCCGATGATGGTTCGAAGAGAGAAGACAGGATAAAAAGACTGACATCCGGACCGGTATATCCTCTCCTTGTCAGGATGGCGATTCCCTCTATGATCGGGATGATGGTGAGTACTGTCTATTCGATGACGGACACTTATTTTATAGGAAAACTCAATAATGTTGACCTGACCGCATCCGTGGGTATAGTATTTTCGTTCGTGTCGGTGATACAGGCTGTCGGATTCTGGTTCGGATACGGCAGCGGCAATCATATTTCAAGGAGTCTTGGGAAAAATGACACGAAAGCGGCCGGGGAAATGGCAGCGACAGGTGTTCTGGCTGCTGTCATCACAGGTATCGTCATAATGGCCGTAGGGCTTTTGTGCCTTGACCGGCTGGCTGTGATCCTTGGCGCCGGAACCGGCGAACTTAAGGCGGCTACAATCAGATATTTAAGGATCACAATACTGACTGTTCCTTTTATGCTCGTATCAAACGTCCTTTATAACCAGTTACGGCTTGCCGGTTCGGGTTCCGACAGCATGAAGGGTCTTCTTGTGGGAATGGTCCTGAATATGGTACTAGATCCGTTCTTTATCCTGGTTATGGGGATGGATGTGGAAGGAGCGGCCGCTGCAAGTATGATAGGTCAGATAAGCGGCTGTCTGGTACTGCTTTGGAATACGGAAAGAAACGGTAATGTCAGGATACGTCTTGGATCGGCATCTCTTAATGCAGGAAACATAAAGGAGATCCTGGCCGGAGGAGCGCCAAATTTCTGCAGGCAGGGGATCAGCAGCATATCCTCGGTCATGCTCAATAATGTGGCAGGCACCTTTGGGAATTATGCAATCGCATCGCTTACAATAGCGCTTCGGATATCTTATATCGCTTACGCGCTCGTCATAGGATTCGGCCAGGGATTTCAACCCATATGTGCGATCAATTACGGGGCAGGGAAATATGACCGGATAAAAACCGCCTTTAAATATGCACTTATAACAGTGAGTGTTTTTCTCGTTATCTCGGTGGCATTTCTGTTTTTCGGAGCAAAACATCTGGTTGCCGGTTTTTCGAAAGATGCTGATGTTGCATCGCTTGCTGTCCGCATGATACATGCGCAGTGCATGATAATGCCTTTTATGGGCTATTATATCCTGTGCGGCATGTTCCTGCAGAACATAGGAAGGTTCGGGAAGGCAACGATAGTTACGATATCCGAAAACGGTACGTTCCTGATCCCTGCGATGCTCATAATGCCGGGGCTCATGGGAATTGACGGTCTGGTTTACTGCCGGCCGGCGGCGAGTCTTTTTGCACTGGTCCTTTCGCTTATCATAGGGACCGGTGCTTGGAATAAATATCTTGATAAAGATCAATACAGATCGGGAGGCACAAATGTCAAAGTATATAATCAGGTTTGATGAGATCAAAAAAGAAGATATCCTGACAGCCGGAGGAAAGGGAGCCAATCTCGGAGAGATGACGGCAGCAGGGATCAATATCCCGGGCGGTGGAGTGCTCATTGCCGGTGCATATGATGTATATCTTAACCATAACGGGATAGTTCCGGATGAGTATGAAAGATCGGAAGAATTAAGGAATGCGATAAGACACGGAGAATTTCCGGAGGAGATAAAAGAGGAGCTGACTGACTTTTACAATTCAATAGGAGCAGATAGAGCGAGGCTTGCCGTAAGATCGTCCGCTACGGCTGAAGATCTTGATGATGCCAGTTTCGCGGGGCAGCAGGAAACATATCTTAATGTGACCGGTTTATCGGACTTTACAGATAAGATACGTTTATGCTATGCGTCCCTTTGGGGTGACAGGGCGGTAAGTTACCGGAAAAACTGCGGCTATGATAAAGAACGTGTAGTGCTGGCTGTCGTCATCCAGAAAATGGTCGAGAGTGATTCTTCCGGAGTCATGTTTACCGCGGATCCTGCCGGAGACAGGAATAACGTCCACATAAATGCCTCTTACGGGCTTGGGGAAGCGGTCGTATCCGGCATAGTAAGCCCCGATGAATATGTATGTAACAGGGACGGGAAAGTCATAAAGGAGATCATCGGCAGCAAGGAAGAAGAGATAATTTACAGCAGGGATGACAGAGGAACGGTACGCGTTCCCGTTGATGAAAACAGAAGAAAGCAGGCAGCACTTGGCAGATCCGATATCCTAAAACTTGTAGCAGAGGGCATAAGGATAGAGGAACACTACGGGCATCCGATGGATATCGAATGGGCTGTTAAGGACGGTGTGATATATATCCTGCAGGCAAGGAGCATCACGACTCTTAAGGAGAGCGGGAAGAGGGTATTCGGTGAGAGTGACTTTTACGGATATCCGAAAGTAAAACCGGCGAAGGGTGCGACCAGGGAGGGAGTGCTTTTCAACCTGGAGAAGACACCGACTCCTTATTTTCCGCTGGATCATGATTTTGGCGGGTTTGTCGGAGAACAGAAGAATACGCTTTTTAATGAGATCGGGATCGATTTTAAAGGCGGAATGTATCCGATAGATAAAGACGGTGTGTCTTATATCGGAAACAGAGTCAGGATAACAAAAAACATATTTGCGGTTCCGCGATATTTAAAGAAGGTACTTGATATCGACAATAACATTAAATGCGCGGATGAGTCCCTGGAGCGCTGCCGGAGGGAGTTTGAAGATTTTAAGAACAGGTCGTTTTCAAGTGCGGCAGACTTGGGGGATGCCTTAAGGGCGATGCAGGATCTTGTCGGGCGTACCGCTTATGACAGGTTTCTGTATGCGCTTTTCCCAAACGCGATAGAAAGCAGGAAGGTCACCGGGGTACTCAAAAAGATCGATCCGGGGCTGAATGCGTATGACATCCTTGAGGGGCTTGATTATGTGACCGCCGGCATCAACCGTGAGATGAAGGAGCTGTGCATATATATAGGCAGGGACAGGAAGATGGAAGAAGCGGTCATGAAAAGCAGCTTTAACGAGCTGTGCGGGCTTTATCCCGAACTTGGAGACAGGCTTAATGACTTTATAAAACGGTTTGGGAGCAAGTCTGATTTTAACTGCTACTGCTTTATCGCAAAGACCTGGCGTGAAGAACCAGACAGGTTCATAAATGCGTTAAGACCGATGTTAAAGAGCAGGGGTGAGGCGGTCATAACGAAAGAGGAAGGGCAGAGGCATTTTGAGGAGCTCATGGAAAAGGTGAAGGGAATCCTGGCGCCGGCTAAATACTCAGTGTTTGAAAAGAGGGTGAAAGGGCTGAGGCATTATCATTATATAAGGGAGGCCACCCAGTATCTGTGGGAGTCCGAGTTTGAATACTGCAGGGAACTGCTAAGGCGGCTTTCCGGGGTGATGGGTGTATCGTATGAGGACCTGCTGTATCTGTTTGCCGATGAATTGTATGAGGTATGTAAGCAGGGCGGGCTCGGAGATAAAAAGAGTGTTATAGATGCGAGGAAGGACAAAAGGGATTTCGCGGTCGCGTACTGGGATAAATGCATGAGAGATGCCCTTTCGGGTGAAGTTGATTCCGTAAAGGGGATCGGTGCTTCGAACGGGCAGGTCAGGGGCCGGGTGTGTGTGATAAAGTCACCGGCTGAGTTTTGTAAGTTAGAGAAGGACGACATTTTGGTCTGCAAGTATACGGATCCCGAATGGACACCGCTTTTTGCACTGGCAGCAGGCGTGGTCGTGGATACGGGAGGAACCCTGTCGCATGCTGCGATAGTTGCCAGAGAATACAACATACCGGCCGTGCTTGCGGCGGGGGATGCAACAGTCAAGCTTAAGGACGGTGACAACGTCCTCGTTGATGCGACAACGGGCACGGTTACACTGCTTTCATAAGGGACCGGGGTTGGGACCGGGGGACGGTTCTGCGGTCCCTAAAATATAAGGACGTAAGAGACCGGGGGACGGTTCTGCGGTCCCTCAAAAATATTTGGATCCTGCCGGAATTATATATTGACAGACCGCGGAATTAGTAATAATATTGGGTTAGCCAATGCTAACTGTTGATACGTTTTCGGGATGCCGGGGGCCGCAAAACCTGCCGGTTTGGGACCACAGAACCGTCCCCCCGGTCCCTCGTGTGTGCGGCAAAAAGGGACCGCAGAACCGTCCCCCGGTCCCAAAAGGAAGTGAGTGAGATGGAAAATATAATAATAATCGCAATACTTATACTGCTGATCGTATTTGCCGTATACGGAACGGTAAAAAGGATACGGTTCGGGTCGTCGTGCTGCGGAAGCAAAACCCCGCCGGAGAAAAAGGTAAAGGTCAAGGACAGGAACAAAAACAATTATCCATATAAATATACGCTGAGTGTTGACGGCATGCACTGCTCCAACTGTGCCCGCAGGATCGAGAACGCCTTCAATAAGACGGAAGGAAGATGGGCAGTCGCCGATGTGGCAAACAAAGAAGTTCAGCTTCTGTCTAAGCATGAGGAAACGCAAAAGGAACTGGCGGATATCACTTCATCAGCCGGATATACGATGCTGTCGTACAGGTAAATTTTTTTGATGATAAGTTAGCGTACGCTAACCAAATGATCATCAATGAACATAAGGAGGAAGAGATGAAAAAATTATCAGAGATCGGAAAGGATTCGGTTGCGGTTATCAAAACCGTTAACGGCGACTTACGTTTTATGAGCCGCATCACATCCATAGGTCTTACGCCCGGATGTACGGTGACCGTGATCAAGAATGAAAAGAACAGACCGCTCCTTGTATATTCAAGGGACACCATGATCGCACTGAACAGGTCGGAGTGCGACATGATAGAGGTCGAGATCGGAGGAAAAACGGCATGAGTGACAGCAATGAAACAGTGATAGCGCTGCTTGGGCAGCCGAATTCGGGAAAGTCAACACTATTCAATGCCCTTACCGGCATGAAGCAGCACGTAGGCAACTGGCCGGGTAAGACAGTTGAAAAGAAGGAAGGAAACTTCGAACATAACGGCAGGAAATATCTTGTTGCGGATCTGCCCGGAACCTACAGTCTTTCAGCCAATTCTGATGAAGAGATGATAACGAGGGACTATATCGCTTCCGGAAAAGCTGATGTTGTCTGCATACTTGCGGACAGTTCCCAGCTCGAAAGGAGCCTGTATATGCTCGCGGACTATGCGGGGATCACGGTTCCCTGTTTTCTTGTCCTCAATATGAGTGATGTTGCAAAGGAGCAGGGAAAGTCAGTCGATGCAGGGGAACTTGAAAAGAAACTCGGCATCCCGGTCGTTTCTTTTTCGGCACCCGATACAAAATCTTACGATATTTTTTATAAAACTCTTGAACGCGCAGCAGATCAAAAGACCGTGCTCGATCCGAAGAATCTGGAAAAAAGATATGAAAGTATAGATAATTATGACAGGATCAGGACGCTTATCCCCGACAATGTTATCCCCGGGTATTCAAAAACCTGGCTGGCTGCCAAAGCCGTTGAAGGAGACGCGCCCGTGATAGCAAAGATCAGGGCAGCTGTATCCGGAGAAAATGCAAAAGCATTTGACGAAGCGGTCTCAGCGACCGGCAAGGGAGTGGTCGTTTCAGGCCAATGCAAATTTGAGTGGATCGATGAACTCCTGTCCGGTACGGTAAACAAAAAAGCATCAAGCGTTTCTCTCGGTAAATTCGACAGACTCATCACCCATCATATATGGGGCAAACCGGTAGTTGTACTGATCGTCATTCTGGGACTTATCGCATCATTCATACCTGCCCTTCCTCTCATGGGAGTGGGCCAGCTTGTCGCCAAGATCCCGGATCCGCTTAACGAAGCCATGCTGTCTGCGGGATGCCCCGCATTTATAGCGGCACTTGTATGTGACGTCTTTCTTCGTTCTGTGTCGTTTATTGTACAGATGCTCGGATTCGTATTCGGAGTAACTCTTGTATTCGGATTGCTTGAAGAGATAGGTGTAATGGCTCGTATCTCATATGTGTTTGACAATACCATGGCCAGGTTCGGCCTGCAGGGAAAGTCAGTCATGCCGTTTCTTATCAGTTTCGGGTGTACCATGGGCGGCGCAGCGGGAACCAGAGTTATAGACAACTGGGGACAGAAGGTGCTCACCATCGCACTTGCATGGGCGGTTCCCTGCGGAGCGGCGTGGGCAGTCATCCCCATGCTATCGACACTGTTTTTCGGTGCCTGGATGCCCGTGATAATAGCAGTCATCCTGATAGTGATGATTCTCCATATGTGGATAACCGCCAAGGTATTCGGAGGATCCCTTGTAAAAAACACGGACAGATACGGAATGATAATGGAACTTCCTCCTTATCATAAACCCAAGTGGGGAGCTCTTTTCAGATATGTATTCGGCCGTACAAAAGATACCTTTGTCAGGGCATTAAAAGTCGTGCTTATCGTAGCTCTTGCCTTCTGGCTTTTGTCTTACACATCAACAGGCGATATCACTGCAAGTATCCTATATAAGGTCGGACATTTTATCGAGCCGGTAACGAAATTCTTCGGCATGGGATGGCAGACCTTTATGGCCTTTATAGCATCAAGCCTTGGTAAGGAAGGCGCGCTCGGTGTGCTCAGTACGATCTTTACCGGTTCCGGAACGATATCGGTCGGTTCGGTCGTAGGCGGGGCCGCAGCAGAGAACATCAACGAATTGCTTGTTGCAAATGTTCCCAAACCCGAAGCCCTTGCACTTATCTTTGCAATGACTTTCAATATGCCCTGTATAGTAGCGCTTGCGGCAACATATCAGGAAACGCATTCCGCAAAATGGACAGCAAGGATAGCTCTTTACTACACCGGAGTGGCCCTTGTCATAGCAGGGATAGCATATAGAATAGGATTACTTATCTGGTAAAAGAAAATGGAAGAACTGATCAGACTTTTAAAGGACGGAAAGTCAAGGACCCTTGAAATGCTCGCCATGGATCTTGGCACCCCGATCGAAAAGGTGAAGCGGGATATTGAGTTTCTTGAACATGCCGGTATCATAAAAAAGATAGAATTTGCGGAAACATGCAGTCCCGGTCATTCATGTGACGGCTGTACGGGCTGCGGCACGGGTGATAAAGCATGTGCCGGCTGTATGCCTGAAGGCGGATTTAAAAATATGGGTACGATGTGGGAAGTTAAATAAACGGCCGTGTTATCCGGTCATTGAAAACGGTTTCAAATAGCATTAACCTCTTCTGGTATGATTGTGTTATCATATCAGAAGAGGTTTTTGTTTTTCGTTACAGATCGGGAGGCGTATCATGAAATACAGGACATTGGGAAAGACAGGGGTAAAGGTGAGCGAGATAGGTTTCGGCGGCGAGTGGCTGGAAAGGCATGAGGAGTCAGAATCAATAGAACTGCTTAAATATGCAGCCGGAAAAGGTATCAATATAGTCGACTGCTGGATGTCCGATCCAAAGTCACGGGATATAATAGGCAAGGCAATGGAAGGCTGCCGTGATTCATGGTATGTCCAGGGGCATATCGGATCTACATATCAGAACGGACAGTATGTAAGGACGAGGGATCTAAAGCATGTGCGTCCCGCTTTTGAAGACCTTCTGTCAAGGCTTCGTACCGATCATGTGGATCTCGGGATGATCCATTATATTGATTCCATGGAAGACTGGAACAATGCGATGAACGGAGAATTTATAGAGTATGTCCATGAACTTCATGAAAAAGGAAAGATAAGGCATATCGGCCTCAGCACTCACAATCCCGTTATCGGAAAGCTTGCGGTCAAGACGGGCTTTATCGGGATGATCCTTTTCAGCATAAACCCGGCATTTGATATGAGGCCGGCAACCGAGGATCTTGAGTCCATGTTCGATGGCTATGATAATGACCGGTTATCCGGAATAGATCCTGAAAGGGCAAGATTTTACCAGATGTGCGAAGAGGAAAATGTAGGCCTTACGGTCATGAAGGGTTTCTTCGGAGGCGCACTTCTTGATAAGGAAAGATCTCCGTTCGGCGTTGCATTTACGCCGGCACAGCTTATCCACTATGCACTCACACGTCCCGGAGTATCATCGATCCTGTGCGGATATGATACGAAGGATCAGATTGACGAAGCTGTTTCATACGAGACTGCAACCGAAGAGGAAAAGGATTATGCGTCGGTCATCGCGAATGCCCCGCTTCATTCTTATATGGGACAGTGCACATATTGCGGCCATTGCAAACCCTGCCCTGTGGACATCGACATTGCCATGGTCAATAAGCTTTATGATCTTGCAACTGTGCAGGAAAAAGCTCCGGAAAGCGTGATCGAGCATTACAAGGCTCTTTCGCATACGGCATCTGAATGCGTCGGATGCAGAAGCTGTGAGAGCAGATGTCCTTTCGGAGTAAAGATAGCGGACAGGATGGAAAGAGCATCCGCACTGTTTGGGTGCTGAACATGAAAATGAGTAAACAGAAAACAGGAACGCTGCTTATCATACTTGCCGGATGCTTCTGGGGGAGCATGGGAATTTTCGTAAGAAAACTCAGTGCGGAAGGATTTGACTCAATTCAGATAGTTTCGATACGGGTGACTTTGGCTGCATTGGTCTTTGCCCTTATATCGGTCATTAAGGACCGTTCGGGATTTAAGATATCATTGCGGGATATCCCGCTTTTTCTCGGGCTCGGGTTCGGGAGCATCCTGTTTTTTACCGTTTGCTATTTTACGGCGATAAACATGATGTCGCTCTCGACTGCGGCGATATTGCTCTATACTTCTCCCATCTGGATCATGTTGATGTCGGTCGTTTTCTTTCATGAGAAACTAAACGGGAGAAAGCTTACGGCACTGGCGGTCGCTTTTTTGGGCTGCGTTCTTGTATCGGGGATCTCGGGAGGCGGGGTCACAATGACCGGATTACTTGTCGGGCTTGGATCGGGGATCGGCTACGGTTTATACAGTATCCTCGGGACGATCGCGCTTAAACGTTATTCGTCGTATACGGTAACGGCCTATACGTTTCTTTTCGCTGCGGCCGGTTCTTTGGTGATATGCAGGCCGGCAGATATGTTCGCCGGATTTGCGGGTTCGGATCACCTGCCGGGATTGGTCTTTTTCTGCCTTCTGACAGCTCTTGTCACGGCAGTTGTACCTTTTTTATCATATACACTCGGGCTTGAATCGGTAGAGGCAAGCAAGGCCGGGATACTGGCAACGATCGAGCCCATGGTGGCAACGCTGTTCGGTGTCCTTGTATTTAAAGAACCGCTTACGGTGTTTTCGGGACTGGGCGTACTTATGATCCTTTCATCCGTGATCATACTTAATATGAATCCCGGGAATCCTTAACAGGATAACGACGTGCGCAGATCGTCCAGCGCATCTATGAGAGCACATGCAATGACCGGCCGGTTGTTTGAACGGCCGGTTTCTGTATCAAGCGAAGTCATACCGTCACCCGTTCCGGGATTTCCTTCTGTTCGGTGCACATTGATCCCGATCCCAGCGATAAGGGAACGGATCATTCCGCTTTCAACTTCCATATCCGTTTGTGTCAGAATACCGCAGAGTTTTCGTCCGTTAACGAGCAGTTCATTTTCTCTTATCTTTACGCTGATCCCGCAGATGTCCTTAATGACATCGGAAACAGTCATTCCGATCCGTTTGGTGATGAAGCTCCAGTCCTTGACAAAGGCGGATTCACCGCCGGCAACGTCAGGACGTATGAGATATGACAGATAGATACCCAGGCCTTTTGGTGAAGAAAAATGCTTTCCTGTACGTGCCCGGCCTTCGGTCTGCATTTCCGCGATGACGACCTGGCCGTCCGGTGCATTTTTCTGAGCCAGTTCCATAAGACAGCTGTTTGTGGAAGTCGTTACGGGAAGGCAGATCACGCGGTCCATTCGTTTTGCGGACAGACCTGCAAGCAGCGTGCCGGTCGTGATCGTGTCAGGCAGTGTTATAAGCTTGTATCCCCGGTTTGTGACGGATTCGATGGCATAGCCTTCTTCACGCAGACCGCGGACAGCCGTACTAACGGCTGCCCGGCTTAAGCCCATGCTTTTGCTGGCGTCTTCTCCTGATATGAAATTGCCTCCGGCCCGGAATAAAAGGGCGAGGACCTGATCTTTCGTGGAATATGACATGATATGATTATATCAGAAAAGGAAAGATCATAACATGCCTTATTGAAGAAGATTTGATTTTACCAGAACCCGACGGAGCATGGTGCCGAAGAAGCCGCTTAAGATGATCTTAAGTATCGCGGTGGGAATGAAAGGTATCACGCATGCAGTCAGTGCGGCGATAAGCGAGCTGTCAGCAACGAACATAAACCAGACAGTTCCGACCACATAGTTTGCCACTGCGCCGGTCACGAGCCAGACCCAGAGCATGGGACTTTTCACCGTCTTCTTTTCAGCCAGTCCCGCAAGGAATGCCATTAACGGAAATGAAACAATAAAGCCGCCTGTCATTCCGAGAACGATACCAAGACCGCCGGAAAAGCCGGCAAAGACCGGAACACCGACAGCGCCTAAAAGAACATAGACAACTGCGGCCAGTGTGCCGCGTTTTGGACCGAGTACCAACCCTGCCAGAGGGATCGCAAAGGTCTGGAGAGTCATTGGAACGCCGCCCGGAAGAGGTATGCTGATCTGCGCAAGTACGGCGATCAATGCCGTAAAAAGCGCAACATAACACAGATCCCTGACATGTGATGATGATCTTTGTTTTTCGGTCATGATGAACCTCCTGAATATAAAAACATACAGATGTAGTGTAATGGTTATTTGATTAATTGTCAACCTAAAATAAAACGAGGTTTACAATCCCCCTAAATGCTCTTGAAAAAACATGAACGATATTCTATAATGTTCTTTGGTTAGCAAAACCTAACTGCAATATGCCGGCCAAACAGCACTTACCGCATATTTTTTTTGTCAGAAGGTTAGCGCGGGCTAACTAACGATCAATAACCAAAGGAGGAGATCATCATTATGAAGCTGAAAGGAATAGGAATATTTGCATTGGGAACTCTGTTTGGACTTGAAGGGATCAAACTGTTATCCTCCAAGGATGCCAAAAAGGTTTATTCACACTGCACGGCGGGGGTATTGAGGATAAAAGACTGCGTCCTTGACCAGGTTACAACCCTTCAGGAAAACTGTACCGATATCTATGAAGAGGCAAAGTGTATCAATGAAGAGAGAGTCAAAAAGGAAGAAGCAGAAGAAGAATGAAATTTACGATCAAACATGAGATAAAAAACAGGATCCGCATACATCTTCCGATGAAACGGTTAAGCTTCAGGGAAGCAGATACTCTTGAATACTATCTTAAGGATCATGATGAAGTGGGGGAGGTACGGGTGTATGAGCGGACCGCTGATGTGGTTTTGTTTTTTACCTGCGACAGATCACGTATCATCGGAATAATAAAGGAATTCTCATTTGATGATATACAGGTACCCGAGCGTGTTTTTGAAAGTTCCGGAAGGGAGCTTTCGGCAAAGTATTATGATAAGATAGTGACAACAGTGATCCTTCACTATGCCAGGCGTATTATCCTTCCGTTTTCGATAAGGAGGGTTATCGATACTTTCAAAACGGCCGGATATATCCTTCGCGGCCTGAAGACACTTAAGAACAGGCGTCTGCAGGTGGAGATGCTGGATGCCATGGCCATCACCGCAGCGGTTCTGACAGGAGATTACAATACAGCTTCGAATGTTATGTTCCTTCTTAAGGTCGGTGACACATTGGAAGAGTGGACACATAAACGTTCGGTGGACGACCTTGCAAGAAGGATGTCGCTTAATATCGATAAGGTATGGCTTCTTACGGATGACGGAGAAGTACAGACTGATTCTTCAAGGGTGGAATGCGGCGACAGAGTCGTTGTAAGGATGGGAAACATGATCCCCTTTGACGGTGAGGTGTTCCTGGGAGAAGCCATGGTCAACCAGGCGTCAATGACTGGTGAATCGGCACCTGTTCGAAAAGCGCAGGGCATGAGCGTGTTTGCCGGGACCGTGATCGAAGAAGGCGACCTGACCATCCGCGTGACACAAACGGAAGGATGCGGACGTTTTGACAAGATCGTAAAAATGATCGAGGAATCCGAAAAGTTAAAGTCATCGCTTGAGAGCAAGGCGGAAAGACTGGCCGACAAGCTTGTTCCGTATACCCTTCTCGCAGCCGGCCTGACCGGGATCATAAGCCGTAACGTTACCAAGGCTGTATCCGTGCTCATGGTTGATTATTCATGTGCACTTAAAATGGCCATGCCCATATCGGTGCTGTCGGCAATAAAGGAAGCATCGGAATACAACATAACCGTCAAGGGAGGAAAGTTCCTTGAAGCCGTAGCCGATGCGGACACTATAGTGTTTGATAAAACAGGTACGATCACGAAGGCCAGACCGACGGTCGTCAGAGTTGTTTCTTTTTGTGATGAACCGGAAGACGAACTGTTGAGACAGGCCGCCTGCCTGGAGGAGCATTTTCCGCACTCGGTAGCGAGGGCCGTTGTTGACTGTGCCCTTAACAGGGGACTTTTGCATGATGAACTCCACACAAATGTCGAGTATATAGTAGCACACGGTATCGCTTCTGAGATCGACGGGGAAAGAGCTGTTATCGGAAGCTATCATTTTGTATTTGAGGATGAAGGCGTAACCATAGCAGATGATAAAAAGGAAGAGTTTGATTCTCTTCCGGATGAGTACTCACATCTTTATTTTGCGAAGAACGGTATGCTGTCGGCATGTATACTTATAGAGGATCCCATGCGAAAGGAAACCCGTGAAGTCGTAAAGCTGCTACGCAAACAGGGATTTGAGCATATAGTGATGATGACCGGTGACAGTGAGAGAACGGCTGCCGGGATAGCTTCACAGGCCGGGATCACGGAATACTATGCGGAAGTGCTCCCTGAAGATAAGGCGGGATATGTGGAAAGGGCAAAGGCCGAAGGACACCGTGTGATCATGGTTGGAGACGGGATCAATGATTCTCCCGCACTTTCTGCTTCGGACGCGGGAATCGCAATAAGCGACGGAGCAGAAATAGCAAGACAGATAGCGGATATAACGATAGGTTCCGATAACCTTGAAAGCATAGCCACACTAAGGGAGATAAGCACCCTGTTGATGAACAGGATAAGGTTTAATTACAGGACTATAGTTGGCTTTAACACGGCGCTCATCGGACTGGGAATAGCAGGGGTCATGCCGCCCGCAACATCTGCCATGCTTCACAACGGCTCCACAGTGGCACTCGGACTAAACAGCATGACAAAACTGAAAAAATAAAAGGGACCAGGGGACGGTTCTGTGGTCCCTTGTGGATATGAAAGGAAACTGAAGATGACAGACAAAGAGTATAAGGAATTATCACTCAGGGAATTTGCCAGGGCCGCGAAGGTTTATGAGACGGACAAGGGCGGAGTATATAAGATGTGTAAAAAGGATTACCCCGATGTTCTTAAGGAACTTGAGAAGGAACCCTTTACCGACCTTTTGGATTGCGGATGCGGACCGGCTCCGATGCTCACCCTGCTGCATGAGAAATATCCGGATAAGCATTATACGGGCATAGATCTTACGCCTGAGATGATAGAAGTGGCACGGGCCAAGAACATGAAAGATGTCAATCTGGTCATAGGCGACTGTGAAAACCTGCCTTTTGAAAATGAGACATTCGATGCCGTCATATGCTGCCAGAGCTTTCATCATTATCCCAATGTACAGAATTTCTTCAACAGCGTATACCGTGTCCTCCGTCCGGGAGGAAGGCTTATACTGCGTGATATGACGGCAAAAACAGCTCCGGTAAGGTGGTTCATGAACCATATAGAAATGCCTTTGATAAACCTGTTTGGTCACGGGGATGTGCATGTATACGGTGTGGATGAAGTGAGTAAGCTGTGCGAGCGCGCCGGCCTTAAACTTGAGACCGGCGAAAAGAGGGGATTCTTCAGGCTGCACTGTGTCGCAAGAAAGCCTGCTTGAATGACTTTTACACAAGCGGAGGTTGAAAATGTTATTGACCATATTTCTGTCGATCGTATTTTGCGTGGCGATCACGATCATGATGTTTGCCGCAGTCGCATTTATACAGGACAAGAAGTTCTTTTCTTCGGCGCCGAAAGAAGCTCAGGAGGCAATAATACCTCGTGATAAGGAACTTTTCTACGGAGCAAGGATCATCGGATGGACGCTCATGGTGTTCAGTTTTCTGTTGATCATCGGAACCGGTATAGTCTCTGTCTGGGACGGATTTCGCAGCGGCTATACGTTTATCCGGTTTTTCTTAAGGTTCTATCTAATTTTTGCGATCTATAAGATCTATGACATGATATGCTTCGATTACTTTCTTCTTATGAAATTTCATTTCTTCCAGTTCTATTTTCCGGAAGTTGAAAGCGTATACAGCGGCAGGAAGTACGGATATAACATAAAGAGTCAGCTGCTTAAGCTTTTTGTCATATTCCCGGCGGCTTCGGCTCTGGCAGCATGGATATGCAGTCTGTTTTAATGGCGTTGACATTGTGATCAAATAGTGTTATTATTTCGGTTAGCAATTGCTAACCAAAATAATAACACTAATTATGAGATATATTGCCTTATCGTAAAGGTGATTTTTTTTAGCCATAAATTAGTGGCGACTAACTAATGATCTTTCAAGAACCAGGGAAGGATGTACAGGATAAGTGTCAGATAAACTCATTATAGATAATTGTTCTCCGACACTCGCAGGAATAAAAACCGGAAACCTGTTTTCGGTAAAGTATACGAATGAAACGGATATCAACCGGGAATTGAGTGAACTGA
>JAILLY010000041.1 GCA_024692905.1 Lachnospiraceae bacterium
ATCGCAGGGCACACGGAAGAACCCGCCCATATCTATCGCCCTTGCGCATTCCTCATTCGTAAGCAGCGTCTCATACATCTTCTCGCCGTGACGGATGCCTATGACTTTGACTTCATTATCCGCATTGAAGAGTTCCTTTACTGCCTGAGCCAGCACCTCTATGGTGCAGGCCGGTGCCTTCTGGACCATGATGTCCCCGGCATGGGCGTTTTCAAATGCGAATATCACGAGTTCAACGGCTTCCTCAAGGCTCATGATGAACCTTGTCATCGACGGCTCCGTGACCGTAAGCGGCCTGCCTTCCTTTATCTGCTCGATAAAAAGAGGGATTACCGATCCGCGCGAACACATGACGTTTCCGTACCTTGTACCGCATATCAGGGTCCTGTCGGGATCTACCGTCCTTGACTTTGCAACGAACACCTTCTCCATCATCGCCTTGCTCGTACCCATCGCGTTCACGGGATATGCCGCCTTATCCGTAGATAAGCATATAACCTTCCTTACTCCCGCTTCGATGGCTGCGGTAAGGACGTTATCCGTTCCAAGGACATTGGTACGGACCGCTTCCATAGGGAAGAATTCACAAGAGGGCACCTGTTTTAAGGCGGCGGCATGGAAGATGTAATCCACCCCGTGCATCGCATCCCTTACGCTCTGGATATCGCGCACGTTCCCGATATAATATTTTATCTTGGGATCGTTATAGAGATGGCGCATGTCATCCTGTTTCTTTTCATCCCTTGAAAAGATCCTGATCTCCTTTATATCGGTCTTTAAGAACCGGTTGAGCACGGCGTTTCCGAAGGATCCCGTTCCGCCCGTTATAAGTAATGTTTTGTCCTTAAACATCTTTCACCTCATATGCCGTATTTTTCTATAAGTTCAACGCTCCGGGAAACGTCGAAATTATCCTCTAAATATCTTCGTCCGTTCATTCCGAACGTCCTGCGCTTATCTTCATCCGTAAGTTCTTCTATACATTTCCAGAACCCCGGGACATCATCCGAGCGGCACCACAGACCGCACCTTGCTTCTTTCGTGATAAGCTCCTTTATATCGGTGTTTTCATCAGTGCATCCTATCACAGGCTTACCCATCTCCATGTAGGACAGTATCCTTGAAGGGTAATTCGGTATCGTAAACCTCACATCAAGGGATACGATGCCGATATCGCATGTACTCATCAGCCTGTTATATTCCTCGACCGGCATCTGATCGATAAACCTTGCATTCTCCCGCCCGTCGCATATCTTTCTTACGGTTTCCGCCTCACTTCCGTTTCCGGCAAAAATGAATTCAACCTTATCATATACGGGCGATCCTTCATACCTTATCACATCCATAAGGAATCCGGTCGCCTGCGGCTTTCCGAGATTGCCTCCGAACACAAGCTTAAGCTTATCATTTCCCGGGCCGAATGCTCCCCCGGCATCATACCCTTTTGGTTCCTCACTGCTTACCTTTACGGTATTCGGGAACAGTATCACCTTATCGTCGGGTATGCCGGGATTATGTTTCTTAAGGTATCTTACGTTCCCGTTCGACATACATCCGATAATGTCCGACAGATCGTACAGTTCCTTCTCCTTACGCCTGAAGTATGCGTGTATGATACCGCCTTTTTTGAACAGTCCTATATCTACCGCATTTTGTGGAAAAATATCCTTAAGCATAAGAAAAGCCCTGCATCCGTAGGTCTTCTTACAATACCGGACCACGTTTGCAAAGGTTACGGGGGGCGTTGCATACAATACAAGGTCAAACTTCTCATCCGCAAGCTTACCGGCGATCGCCGCCTTGAGCCCGGGTTCGAGTTTAAGTGTGTTTATTCCCTTTTTGATAAATCCGACACCGAACATCTCACCCGTGGGGACCTTAAGCATCCTTGCTCCGCACTCACTTGTAAGTGTGCTGCTTCCTTCCCCGGCACGGCCCGCGGCATAAACCACGGTAACATTATGCCCTTTTGAGATCAGGGCGTTTATTAAGTCCGGATAGATTCCGGGACGGGTAAGATCCGGTTTTCTGAGCGTCAAATATATTATGTTCATTATCTTATCATCTTAAGAAGATCGTTGAGTGAATGGATCCTCGCTGTCTCCCTGTATCCTTCACGATACGGGGTGTCGGCATAAATGCCGCCTTCGCGTATTATCCTGACCGTCATGATCGGAAGATCGCGCCCGATGAAGAAGTCCTTGTCGGGATTATCGCCCACATATATCATATCCTGCCAATCACTCATAAATGCTTCCTTCATCATGACAAAAGGCCTTGGATCGGGCTTCCAGTAATCACGCCCGAGTTCATCGGTGATTATGATCTTGTCAAACAGCTTTTTGCCGTTGACTCCGAGCACTGTAAGCTTCTTTCGCTGTGTGACCGCGTAACCGTCAGACAGAAGGCCGAGCTTTAACCCCTTATCCTTGAGTGCGTATAACGCAGGCTTAACATCGGGATAAAAATGCACATCCGGGACATGTTCTCTGTACACACCGACAAGCTCCGATATTTCATTGTCCTTGTAGCTGATATCATGCGCACTCAGCAGCCGGTTGAATACAAATCCCGGATCTTCAAGATACAGATCGTAGAGCTGCCTTGCGGTCATCCTTTCGTCCCATCCGTACATATCGCGAAGGAACCGGGCAACGGCCCTGTAACCGCTCCGTATGTATTCGTCTTCCGATATCAGCGTATCATCGAGATCAAATAATACTGCCTTCTTCATACTCGGGTACCATATCCTCGTTTAACATAATGCTTCTGTCAAACCGCAGGAAAGTCACATTATCCCTGTAGTCCTCATTATATGTTAAAACCTCGCCCCTAAGGAGCCGGTACAGATTCTCGCAGGAATCCGCGCCGGCCATTATTGACATCGGCGCACCGCCTCCAAAGCGTGGATTGATCTCGATATACTCGATACCTCTGTGTGTTTTACGGCATTGTACCGTGATGTGTCCGACCGGCTTAAGTTCATTCATAAGCCGCGTCACATCCTTCATGATCTCCGTATCCTTTACGATACGCCCCTTTGCGATCTCTCCGCTCCGCGTCGCGATCCTGAGTCTCGGGACCATGGTGATGATGTTTGAACCAAAGTCAAGGAATACATCTATCGTATATTCCTCACCCTCCATGTAATCCTGCACCATCGGATTGCCTACCAGCTTAAGGATCGCGTCAAGTTCCTCTTTCGATCCCGCCTTATAGGTATCAATACTGGAGCTTCCGTCAAAGGGTTTTACAAACAGCGGAAACTTAAGTTCTCCGTTCTTAAGCTCCTCCTCAGTATAAAGATGCGGCACAAGGAAACCATGTTCCTCCATATACCGCTGGGTGTTGATCTTGTTCCTGCATACATTAATGACCGATATATCGGACACTAACAGTTTCGCCCGCGTCCTATCTTCGATCAGGGCCTTGTTCTCCGCAAGCAGTATGAGTTCCGTATCTATCGTCGGAACTATCAAGGATATATCCTCTTCATTGCAGACGTCTGTTACCGCTTCAACGTATCTTCCGGAATCAATTCGGGGTACGAGCCGGTACCTGTCGGCAAAATACAGGGCGGGAGCGGTTTCGGAACAGTCAACCGCAACAACGCTGCCGGATATGTTAAGCCTTTTGGCAGCGCGTTTGAAACAGTCTATCAGTTCGACTCTCCTGCCTGCACTGAGCACAAGCACATTGATAGCACCCATCATTCTTCTCCCTTAAAGAAATCCATGGTAGCGGATCCCTCAGGACTGATTCCCTCCCTTTTTAATACATTGACTGCCGTCATGAACAGGATCTTTATATCCATAAGGAATGACACCTTTTCGGTGTATTCCACATCATACTCAAACTTCTGCGGCCAGGTCAGCGTATTCCTTCCGTTAACCTGTGCCCATCCCGTAAGTCCGGGCCGTACATCATGGCGATGTCTCTGCCTCTCGTTATACAGCGGAAGATACTGCACAAGAAGCGGCCTTGGGCCTACCAGTGACATATCTCCCTTCAGGATGCAGAACAATTCGGGAAGCTCATCGAGGCTCGTTGACCTTAACTTCCTTCCAAACGGTGTAAGCCTCGCTTCGTCCGGAAGCAATTCTCCGTTTTCATCCCTTTCGTCCGTCATGGAACGGAACTTATACATATGGAATATCTTCCCGTCCTTACCCGGCCTGTCCTGATGAAACAGCACCGGACTGCCGAGCTTAAAGCGGACCAGTATAAAAAGAACGATATATACCGGTGACAGGACCGCTATCGCTGTCAGCGATATCACGATATCCAGTATGCGTTTAATGTACTTCCTGTATATCATTTCGCACCCAGGCATCCCCTTACTATAGAGATGATCTTATCCATATCTTCCTTCGTATTCTTAATGTCGGAAGGAAGACACAGTCCCCTGTCAAATACCTTCTCGCAGTAGCACTCACTTCCCGCACATATCATATCCGCATCCTTATATACCGGCTGCATGTGCATCGGCTTCCATATAGGGCGGCTCTCTATATTTTCTTTTTCAAGTGCCGTCATTATATCCAAAGGACCGGCGGGAACCGACTCATCAAGCATCAGGCATGACAGCCAGTAATTGGGCTCGCTGCAATCCTCGTACGGGTTCATTCTGACGCCTTCGATATCGGAAAAAGCACTCCTGTAAGTCATATATATGTCCTTTTTAAGGGACACATGTTCGTCAAGATGCTTCATCTGGCCGCGTCCTATACCTGCAACCACATTGGACATCCTGTAATTATATCCTATCTCCTTATGCTCATAGTGCCGCTCGGGCTCTCTTGCCTGGGTTGATAAGAACCTTGCCTTCTTTATCGCCTCTTCATCCTTTGAATACAGCATTCCTCCGCCGGATGTTGTGATTATCTTGTTGCCGTTATACGAAAGTATCCCGTAATCTCCGATCGTTCCGGTCTTACGGCCCTTATACAGCGCCCCGAGTGATTCTGCCGCATCCTCAATAAACGGAACTCCGTGTCTTACACATATATCCTTGATATCATCCAGCCTGGCGGGAGTACCGTACAGATTGGCCGCTATAACGGCACGGGCATCCGGATACTTCTTAAATGCCTTCTCGAGCGCTTCGGGATCCATGTTCCAGGTATCCGGCTCAGAATCAATGAAAACAGGCCTTGCTCCTAAATATACGATCGGGTTTACCGTCGCCGCAAACGTCATCGAAACTCCGAATACGATATCATCCCTCTTTACTCCGGCAAGGATCAGGGCGAGATGTATCGCAGCCGTTCCGGAGGATAATGCAGCTGCATATCCCCCTCCGAGATAGGAAGCAGTTTCCTTTTCAAATTCATTAACATTCGGTCCCAGCGGCGCGACCCAGTTGGTATCAAAAGCCTCATGAACATATTCAAGTTCCTCTCCGTGCATCGTGGGTGAAGAGAGGTATATACGTTTGGTTTCCATTATCCGCTACTCCGTAATATATTTCGAACCATTATCTCTCATTGTACCAAAAAAGGCGGATAATGGCAAATCTGCCATCATCCGCCTCACTTCAGTCAGGGCATTATACGTTGCTGGCCAAAGCCGGATCAACGTTCAGAACCTGCTCCATAAGTTTAAGCCTGTTATTCTCAACAGCTGTGTCAAGTGCATCTGATACTATTTCATCCTCTCTCCTGGCTCCCGCAAGTACGTTCATGTTTTCGATGAACTCTTCATCGTTAACCATTTCTTCGGTTATTATCTGCTTACGCGTCTCATCGGACGCCTCGGTACCTGCGTTAGTTTCTTCCCTGACTGCTTCGACCTGACGGTCCTCCTGTATCCTCTGCGCCTGTTTATCACCTGCTTCCTTATTAAGCGCGGTCACTTCCGATTGTCTGAGAGCCGCTTCCTTAACTCCGGATTCGCGGTCACTCTCCATCGCTGCTGCTATCTCTTCGTTGTTCTCTTTTTCGGTCTTCTCATCTTCCCTGACCGCCTGCGCAGCTTCCTTCTTTTCGCCCCTTATCTCCTCACGGCGCTCAAGTTCCTTATCAAGCTGGTTGCTGCTTATATCGCCCTGCAGATAAAGCCTCTCAAGCTCGCTCTTTGAGTAGGCGATCAGCGATCCTTCTTCGGCTTTCTTCGCATCTTCCGAAGGAGCCTTCTGTGATGCTTCGGTCACGACCTTCTTTAAGACCATTCCCTCATTCACATTCTCAAGCCCTTCCCTGCTTGCCTTTGCAATATCTCCGTCGTTGCTTACACCGATCGTCTCGCGGCCTTCATCAACCTCGGGCTTATTCTGCGCAGGTTCGGGTTTATACGGTTCCTTTATCGCGGGCGCCTGCGCGCCGCTGCCAACTTTCTCGACGGACCTCTCAAGTTCCCTGTTATCAACCGGCTTTATCTCTCTGTATGCCGGAACAGTCATTTCATTTACCGGATCTACCCTCATATCTGTCACCTCCTGTGATAACGATCGCCACAAGATATTGTGTGCATATCATTTATAAGTCAACATTTTGAATTGCGTCACATACACATCCATAGGTGACTTAATTGTAGCATATTCCTGTAAAAATATCAATACAGGCCGGCTCATTAACTATACGAAAAATAGTGCAGCTGTTTGCCAATCCTTCCAAACTATGATAGATTAAACCTTGTGACAAGGGAGAGATCATGAGTAAAACACCATCGCAGACCGTATGCCCAAACTGCGGGGCCGAAATTGAAAAGTCAGATCCGAAATGTCCTTTCTGCGGATTTATAAACGCAGAAGGTGCCGAGAAGAAATATATGGACCGGCTCTATGATATGCGCAACGATCTTGACTCTGTGGACGAGGAAGCGGCGCAGGGATACGAAAAGGGGTACGGCAGGATCGGCAGGATGATACTTATAACCCTTGCAATACTGATCATCGTCACCGGGACCGGGTACGTTATTTACAGGGCATCTCTTTATAAGGAACTGAGGCATGAGCCGGAAAAGAGCAGCGACATGCTAAAGGAGATGACCTGGAGGAAGGAAGCTTTCAAAGAATTCGACCGGCTCTATGAAGAAGGCGAATATAAAAAGCTGTGCGATGCAGTATTTTCTCCGGAAAACAAAGACCACAGCTCCTATGAATGGGAACATTACCGGTTCGCAGAGATATATAACGACTATCTTATGACCATACGTGATCTAAAACGCATAGACAGGGAAGGCTGGTCGCAGTATGATGCCGGTGCTGTCTTCTACCGCTGCTGCCTATGTTACTATGATGATGTATATAAGAACGCATACGGCAACAGCCTGAGCGATGAGGATATCGAAAAACTCCGGCCGGCGATCGATTATATGAACGGAGTGCTGCATGACCGTCTTAACTTTACGGACGAAGACATGGCAGGTTTCAGGGACAGTATTGTCGGAAAATACCATAATATAGAATATGATAAATGCGTGAAGACCGGCAGGGCACATATGGACCGGTTTAAATGATCTTCGGAGCAAGCGGATGAAATGTGAATCTTGCGGGCACAATCTTTCATTAGAGGATAAGATATGCCCTTACTGCGGAAAAGAGAATAAATTTGCCAAAAAGCATAATAAAGATATGGCAAAGTTCGAAAAGGACTATAACTCCGTTAAAAGCGAGGTCCTTGAAAACAGCAGGCGTTTTAACACTCTTACGGTGCGCATAACGATCATAGCCGTACTTATCGCACTGACTGCGGTCATGGCCGTGTGTATAGGCAACTCATTTGATATAAGATATGCAAGGGAACAGAAGATCATCAGCCGGAATTCGGCCGGATTCAGGGAAGAGATCTATAAATTCATAGACGAGCGTGATTACTGCCGCCTGTATTTCTTCTACCGGACCAACCGTCTCGAGTACTCCGACAATTTCATGGATCTGTATATAACTTCCACTTCTTCAACCTGCTATATCAGGCTTTTGGAAGGATTATACGACGTCATGTCCGAAGATTCATACACCACAGATGAGGAGGCAATGGAACATATAGCCTCCGCCATGGAAAGGATGCTTGAGATAAGGGATCCGAAGTCAGATTATGAACGGAAGAAATATTACACCAACGAAAAAGCGACAGCCTTTGTTAACGACCTCGTGACTCATTCGGAGACGCTCCTTCGGGGATATTTTAACTTAAGCGAAGAGGATATAAAGGAATTCGAAACGATGAGTAAAGCACGAAAGCAGGTCATGTTGGAGGAGGGGCTTAAAAATGCCGAAAAAAAATAAGGGATCCCGGGAAGGATCCTTATTAAGGGATACAATACTTAACACAGTCATTGTCCTGCTCACGATCGTGCTGTTCATAATGGCAATGGTCCTTTCCGCCAAGACAAAACCGCGCGTGGGTACCCTGTACGGTCCCGAATCCGCAGACAGCATGATCAGGATGCTCGAACGGGGAAGATATCAGGAAATTTCGGAAAGCAGATATTCAAACGAGATGATGGGTGCTTATGCCGAAAGCAGGCCCTCCTATCTGGTTCCCTATGCGGCGGCGGACTACTATGACTCGGCGCTTATCTCATACGGTTATTCATTGGCCGGAGAAAAAAACATCGATCCAAAGTACGGCGAAACAATGGAACAGTCAAGAGAAGCCCTCGGAGAATATGAATACATTGCGGATGAAATAGATGACTTTCTCTCTCACGGCCGCGGATCATCCGCTCCTTAATCCGTCCTGTGCCTTGCGACACCGATCAGGATAAGCAAAATGAGCGAAAACGGAGGGACTATTATATAGTTTTCCATAAAGGCCGGCATCATCATGGCAAATACGCCTGCCATGGCACACCTGTTAAGATGTGATGAACATGCTGCCTCATGAAGTTCAAGGAAACGCTTTATGATAAATACGATCGTAACCGCAAATACAGCTGCCCCATGCACGATCAGTATATCAAGAAGCCCGTTATGTACTTCAAACATTCCGTTGAGCCAGTCAAGCTTTATTACATAGGATGAGCCGATACCGGTAACCGGCTGCTTTGCAAATGCCCCCCAAAGTTCGGACCATATCTCTTCACGCCCCGATATTATATCCTTATAAAATATCCTTATCCTGAACTCATCCTTCATGATCCCGAGCCATACATATATAAGACTGAAGAGGACCGACCCCGCCGTAGTGAGCACAGTCACTGCCGTATAGAATATCTTATTCCTCCACACGGCAGCCGGAACGAGCATAAGAAGAGCAAATGCGATAAGCCCGAGCAGTGCACAGCGGCTCCTGTACCAGGCTATTATGTTATAACCCCATGCAAAGAAGAACAGGGTAAGCAGGATGAGCCATTTCGCGTTTCTCTTTCCCCTGACACGGACAAGATGATCCCTTAGCCATTCGATCGCATATACGGCAAAAAAGAAGCCGCTTATCAGCACGAGTCCGCCGTAGTTTGTGTTGTAACCCTTGAAATATCCCTTGACATCCACGGTCCAGTATATGAAAAATGCCCCGAGATAACACATCGAAATCACGACCTGCCTTCCGGACAGTTCTATCTTGTTTGCAAGATACAGTATCAGCAGAAGATCGGCAACAGTCAGTATCGCTCCTTTATCGGATCCTATAAGGAACAGGTTTATGAGCGCGACAAGGTCCGCTCCTGCCATAAGAAGGAATGCCGGATCCTTAATCATCTCTTTTATATCAACATAACAAAACAGCGTCACGATAAGAGCGATGCTCGCAATAACGGTACCGTAGGGTGCGGTTGCCTGATACCATGAAAAAAGATGCCAATGGGCGGTAGTCAGTATGAGTACCCCTGCCATAAGAGCAAGGTTTCCGGCCTTTATCCTGTTGTCACTCTTTCTCTTTATCTCCATATATCACTCACGTCCCTTCCGGAATGTAGCTGTCAGTCCGGTAAGTATCCTTTTTTCTTCATTACGGTATATGATCAGAATAAGTATAAGTATCCCTGCCGTTATCATGTATATGCTCCTTAAGGATGCTCCGGTACCTTCGCCGCAGATCATTATGACTGCCTCGAGGATAAGAAGGATATATACGATATGATCGCGTATCAGCCTGACATTAAGCTTCACATGCCCCGATACCTTTATATAGGCGATAAAGAACATGAGATAATAAGATACCGCAGTCGCGACTGCGGCTCCCATCGCACCGTATGCAGGGATCAGCATAAGGTTTAAAACTATGTTGACGGATGCACCGATCCCCGTCGCAAACCCCATCGCCTTTGAATCCTTATAGGCAAGACATATCGAACCGAGGAAACCCGTAAGCGCTCCGAAAACGACCGATATGAGCAGCGGCGGAACAAATCTCCATGCTTCATGGAAATCCTTTTTAAACATCAGGAGTGCAAGCACACGTACGATAAGTATGAGGAACGAGCAGCCTGCTGCCATGAACGCATTATAAAACGAATACATCTCCGAAAAGAATCCCGCGGCCTCTTCCGGTCCATGGGATTCCTTATAACTCTTTACCGCCGACATCTGCCAGCTCTGCGCAAATATACGCTGGAAAACGGTAAGTATCGCAGGGATCTTATAAGCCACACCGTATATCCCGTTTACCGCGACTCCTTTTATGAATGAGACAAGATATCTGTCGGCCGCATTGTTTATCCAGCTCCCGGTCGAATATGCGATCATAGGTACGCCGTATGAAATAAGCTCTTTTTCGATGCTGCCTTCATCCCCGGTACCGGGAAGACCGTCTTTCTTAAGCGTTACGACATCCGGCATTGCTTTATGTCCCAGTATGAGCATAAGAACCGAAGCAAAGGCAAATGCGAGCATCTGTGAAAGCAGATATCCGTTAAGACCGATCTTTACAACGAGCAGAAATACTATGTTGCTTATAATGAGTATGACAGTTGAGAACACGCTCCCGCATACGACTGTCTTAACCCTCTCGCATCCCTGAAAGAACAGGATCAGAAATTCATATAAGCTGTTTGTAAGGAACAGGAAGATGAACAAAAACAGATACCATCGTATCTCACGTCTTACAAAAATACATCCAAGAGCGCATCCGGCAGCTGTGATGAGACATGCGGTCATTACAAACCTAAGTCCGGTCTTAAGTATCTCCCTCCGCTTATCACTCCTGTCTATCCCGTACCTGAGCGCAGCCTCACCCATGTTTATCGTAAGTGCGGGAACAAGCAGCAGAAGTGTTGTCTGCATCACATCCGCTATACCGTAATCCGTGGTGGAGAGTACGTTCGTATAAAAAGGTACGAGAAGGAATACCAGTATCTTGGATACAAAATTACTGATCGTAAAGAGAGCCAGGTTTCCGGCAAAATATCTGTATTTGGACGGGGATCTGTCGTTGCTCATAACTCCTTTGCCTCATCCTTTTCGGGGACCGGTCCGCCTTTCCCCGATGAATTTATAACGCATAACAGGAACATAAGATTAAGGGCGTAATCGGCCCATATAAGATCGACATCAAACCATGATTCAAAAAACACAGCCATAAGGGCACACATCGCACACATTGCCACAGCGTTTTTTGCCACGGTCATACGGAAGGAAAGAAGCCTTTTGAATATAAAAAACAGTATCCCGGCAAATACAACGATCCCGTGTATCACGACAAAATTATACATGGCATTGTGAACGTTCTTTTCAAAGAAGGATGTAAGCTCAAAGTTCGTGCCGATCCCGGTAAAGAGCATATACGGCTTTGAGGGGTCTGTAAGCAGTCCGAACAGTTCCTTCCATATCGCCTCTCTTCCGGAGAATACCTCCTTATAGAAGAACGGGAGCTTAAAGTTGGCACCTGTGGTCCCGATGAGAACATATAAACCGACAAACATGAGCGATCCCGCAGTTGCAAGTACGCACATGACCGTATAGAACACCCTGCTGCCCCACAGTTTTTTGGGGATCACATACATAAAGACCATGAAAAGTATTATCATGACAAAGGCGCCCCTTGCACGGTGCCATAGAGAAAGCTGGAATCCCTTTAAAAGGATCATTACCATGAAAAGTCCCGTAACGGGCGACTTTTCCTTCATCATCTGAAGCAGGATGAAGGCACAGAGAATGGTATAGATCATAAAGGTTGCGGCGGTATTCGTATTGTATTTGTAATTATCAAATGTGGTAAACAGCCTCGGATAGGCGATGAACAGATAAAAAACGATAAATCCGGCATATATCCACGCAAAAGCCTTGAGCTGACACAGGGAAAGGTACAGTTTATCGGACAGATACCATATAAGGATAAAGTTTACCGGAACGAAGAACGCTCCCTTGCCCGAATCCACTATGATAAGGTTCACCCCGGCTATAACGGTCACGGCGGCAAGTATGTACAGCTCAAGTCCCTTTTCCTTACGGATGTCAGGTATCCTTACAGGCCCCGCACCCACAGTCGGCACGGCTTCCGTCCCGTCATGACTCTTTCCCGGAAAAACCGCATTATTAAAGAAAAGCACGGTGAGCATAACGAAGTTGACCACGCCCGCGCATGAATAGACGATGTTTATCATATCATAAAACTTCGCTATCGTGAACGTGAGTGCATATATAACGAACAGTACAAGGAGTACGCAGAAGTTGATCACACTTCTCCTGCGGTTCTCTGTTTCTCTTGTATCAAAACCAGTTTGTTCCATAACTCCATCGTCCTTGCATCCCAGGATATCGACCGGCTGTCAAGCGCCTTAAGGAGCCTTGCGGCATTTCCCCTTGCATTAAGCGCCTCTATCTTGCCTGCGATCTCGGTTTCATCATACCAGTTATTTATGATATCACCGTCATTAACATCATAAAACAGCTCAAGCGCTCCCACTTCATGGGACATGAGCACGCTGCAGCCGTTCATAAGAGCCTCCATAGGCGCGAGCCCGAACGTCTCAAAGCAGCTGTTCTGGACAAAGAGCGAAGCCTCCCTGTACAGCTTCCTTACTTCGGATGCCCTGACATGTCCGAGATTTCGCACAAAAGGATATGAAGCGATCTTTTCATCGTCATGTCCCGGTTCGCCCACGACGGTGAGCGTATATTTCTCCGTGCCCGCCATCCTGTTAAGTATCTCAATGGCACCGCAGATATGCTTTATCTTCTTACGGGGCATGCCTCCTCCGACGGTAAGTATCATCCCGTCCTTACGCCGGCCAAAGCCACCCTGCTTCCGTATCAGAGCAAGCGCTCCCGTATCCACTCCGTTTAAGGCGGTATCTATCTTATCCGCATATTCCGGATAATAAGTCTTAAGCCATGAAGCAAAACGTGCCGAAACCGCAAATATGGCGGTTGAAAGTTCCATAGTCTTTCTTTCGGTCTCATTCATCTTCGCGCTTATGCACTCGTTGATCGCATTCTCATGCTCAACGCAGCCGTGCATAAGATATACTCCGGGTTTCTTAAGACGTTTCGCCCACTTAAGCCCGAGTATGTTCTGGCCCGAGTAACCCGAAAACAATGCAACATCGCAAAAAGGCATCTTAAATATTATCTCAAGGGCGCGCATGATCTTTGACGAAAAAATAAGCCTCTTAGTATCCTTCGGAAGCCTTAAGAGATATTCCTTTGTAACGTTTGCAGGTCCCGATCCGGTCCTGTAATCACCGATCACAAATACTCTCATTGTCCCTTATCCCCAAGCAGTTCCCTGCGGCCCTTAATCATATAAAAAAGCGCCTCCTTCATCGTCATACCATCCTTATACAGCCCGTACTTGCGAAACAAAAACTGAAGGATGAGTATATATGAAAACGGTGCCGACATCGCAGCATAACCTGCCCCGCGTGAAATAAAGAAATCCCTGTCATATCCTTTGAACCAGGTTGATTCTTCCTCGCGAAGCTTCGCGATCATGACGGGCTCATAAAAGATCTTAAGCCCCCTTTTCAAACAGTCATACAGGAAGATATTCTCCTCGCCCATTATATAGCGCCCCGATCCTGCGCCGAAACGCTCATCAAAGCGGATATCCTCTACCTTATCTCTCCTGAATGCTATCTCGGGAGAAAAGATCTTAAGTACCGACAGATATCCCATCCGTTTTGAACGCGCGTAATTGGGCTTTGGTTTTTCCTTTCGCTTTATATAAAAAACTATGAGATCGGCATCCGGATGTGCTTTGAACCCATCCAGTATCCTTCTCTCATAATCCGGCAGATATTCCACGTCATTGTCGCACAGTATACATATATCGGCGCAGGCTTTTGAGATCGCCATGTTCCGGCTCCTGCTCAAGCCTCTCTGCTTCGTCTTAACATAGGTGACACTCTGCTCCCTGCCGTCCGCAGTCTTTCTTTCGATGACGTTTTCAAAGTCATCATCGCACTGGTTTATTACAACCGCGTCCGTTGTTATATTAAGCGAATCTATATATGACTCGTCCTTAAGATGCATGGCCGAGAGCAGTACCTGAAGCCCCATCCTAAATTCTCCTCAGAAGAGCCCTCACGGCCCAGATCACAAAGCAAAATGCACTGTACACGGGATTAAGCCCCTCAACGTTGCGATACAGGTTCCATATCCTCTGTATCGCCGTCATCTTGTTGGAAGACAGCGTGCCGCCGCTTCGTCTGTAAAGCGTCAGGGCCTCGTCAAGACCGTATGCCTTATGCACTTTCTTAAGCACCTTCCACCATGTTGCCGTATCTTCGCTCGGAACATCCGGCATCATGATATCATCCTTACCAAGCTTCTCCATGTCAAACATGACCGTGCTCGTAAAGATCGTCGTATTCTTAAGCGCCTGCCTGTAGGTTATGGTCTTCGGGACCCTCACTATCTTGCTGACTCCGACCCCGCTCTCATCGGCGAATTCATATCCGGTAAAGGAGAATGCCGCTTCGTTTTCCTCCATGAACGCAAGCTGCTTCTCAAGCTTATCCGGAGACCACAGGTCATCCGCATCTATATAACTTATATATCTTCCCTTTGCGGTTTCAACGCCGCGGTTCCTTGCATGCGCGGCTCCCATATTCTTTGCTCCCGGATCGACAAGTATTATCCTGTCATCGACAAATCCCTTTATCACCTCGACAGAATCATCCGTTGACCCGTCATCGACCAGGATGAGCTCCCAGTCCCTGTACGTCTGACTCTTAACGGACAGGATCGTATCCTCTATCCATTTGCCGGCATTATATACCGGAACGATAACGCTGACCAAACCCTTACTCATCATTATCATCCTCCCCATCCTTTAAGGCGGTTATACTGCCTTCCGAAACACCCTCTGTACTCTCAAGAGTAAACACGGTCTTAAGAGTCAGTATTATCAGCCTGAGATCCAGCCAGACAGAGAAATTCTCGATATAAAAAAGATCAAGCTTCAACTTGTCATACGGAAGCGTATTATATTTGCCGTATACCTGGGCATAACCCGTAAGGCCTGCCTTTACCTTGGTACGGTACTTAAATTCCGGCATCTCCTTCTTATACTGCTCGATTATCTGCGGCCGCTCCGGACGGGGGCCTACAAATGACATATCCCCCTTAAGCACATTGAAAAGCTGGGGAAGCTCATCAAACCTTATCTTGCGTATAACGCGGCCTACCGGGGTTATCCTGTCGTCATTCCTGCTTGAGAGCCTTGCGACGCCATCCGATTCCGCTTCCACTATCATGCTCCTGAACTTGTATATCAGGAATTCCCTGCCGTTTATCGTACATCTTACTTGCTTATAAAGCACGGGGCCCCTGTCACATATCTTGATGCACAGTGCCGTTATAAGCATAAACGGCGAGAACAGTATAATAAGGATCAGTGAGAATACTATATCAAAGCATCGCTTTATGAGTATCTGCTCAAATTCAAGCGGCGAACTTCCGGTCAGCATTAAAGGCGTGTCAAAGAAGTGGAGCGTCGTCGCCCCGCGCAGCACGATGTCCATGATCTTGGGCATCACATAGGTTTCCTTTGACTTTTCATAGCAGTATTTATGCAGCCTGTTCCTTACGGGAGTCTTAAGATCCCACAGCATTACCGCTTCGTGCGCATCGATCTTCTCAAACAGTTCATCAATGTTATCGCCGGCGCGGACGGATTCCCTTATCTCAAACTGATGGCGCCTCGTTTTCACCTTTTCGATGAAAAGGTCCTTATGCCTGCCGCCATAGATAAGGAGCACATCAAGAGGCGGGAAAAGTCCCCTGTAAACATTCGTGGCTAAAAATATCCATGATCCTATAAGGAAACACTGGAGCAAAAATGCGACGATGAGCGGGAGCGGCGTCGGAAAATGATACGCGAGCATGCATACCATCGCATAAAAAAGTATATCCGTAAGGAATGTTGCAATGACCTGTGAAAACAAAAGCTCCAGCATCCTGTAGGAACCTATCTTGAGTCCGCCGTACATGGAGGATGCAAACAGGAGCACGAACATGTATACCACCGAAATGAACACATGGCCCCAGAAATAATAAGCCTTGGGCAGTTCCGTGTTATAGTAGACCACCCATACATAGCTTACGGCCAGCGTTTCCAGCAAAACGATGAGAAATGCCATTATTAAGTTATATATACGCTTGCGTGCCTGTATCTTCTGCAAAAATAAACCCTAACCTTTAGTGATTCAAATCTTCCCCGTCAGCTTAAGCACGATTTCACCGGGTATCCCGAGCAGCTTCTGCCAGGCCGGTATACCCGTTGCCTCATTAAGCTTATGACGGGACATACCCGCATAAAGCCTGTAGAATGAAAGGTACTTAAGCTTAAGTACCGACATGGGCGTGATCCTTGCCCTCTGTTCATAATACAGATACCAGGCCTGCAGGTTATCTTCCTTAAGCCTTCTTACCGAGTCCGTATAGCCCTCGGAAACGAGCTCACAAACGGTCAGTATCTTCGGTATAACAAGATACTCATGACCAGAATCTATTTTATCATAAATATAGTCCTCAGGCACGTATTTTTCGCCCTCTATCTCGGGAAAGGGGTATTCCTTAAGCACACTTGTCCGAAACACGAGCGTGGTCTCACCCTTAAAGCCCTTAAGATACAGGTTATAAAGCGTAGTCCTGCTTATCCCTTCGGGAAAATCAACACCGTTTAGGAGCTGACTCTCACTTTTGCCCTTATGTGCTATGATCCCCGCGATACGGGCTTTATCCGGGTCACCGGTATCATCAAGCTTATTATCTTCGATCGTTTTAAGTATCACCCCGACCGCCTGTGCCGTAAGGATATCGTCCGAATCAAGGCAGACAAACCAGTCTGTCGTGCAGTGCTCCACCCCGCGGTTATGAGCCCTCATCTTTCCGCCGTTTTCGACATAATGATACTCGATGGGTATGATGCCTTCTTTTATGAAGCCTTCCACCTTATCCTTTGTATCATCGGTCGAACCGTCATCGACTATAAGCCAGCAGAAATCCCTGCAGGTCTGATCCTTAAGGCTCTCATATACACGGCCGAGCAGATGTGCGCGGTCATAAGTTGGCGTAAATACGGTAAGTTTCAAGTTTCCTCCTTATGGCATTCAGTAAACCACGCTGTAATCCACCAGTTCAAATTCATACGGTTCCTTTATGTCATACTTGAGCACAACATGCCCCCCGGTCCTTCCGGCCTCCGTAAGCCCGGCGTCCTTAAAAAGCCCGATCCGCGGATGTCCGCTGTTTAACACCACGTACTGTGTTTTGGTCGCTTCGAGCGCGTCCGTAAGTTCATCCTTATCGATCTCCCTATACTGCGCGACCGCCGCCAGCAGCTTATACTGCGGATGGGTCTCATCGGATAACATCTCATCCGTATACTGCGAGGTCACCGCATACATATATTCCTCCCTGTCAACAGTCAGGAGTATCTTCGGATCGTACTGCCTCATCTGCATGTTGTATTCATATTCGAGCATCGCCTTGGGATAAGCGGACGCAGAATCATCATGTATCATTTCGGATACTTCCATAAGTTCCGGCGGCATCTTATATATATTCCCCGCAAGTTCTATCCCGTCTGCATATACGAACCTGCCGGATACCAAAAGGATCGCCGCGATGATGACCGCTGTTACCGCACCCGTATTTTTATCCTTTGCCGTAACGATGAGCTTCGTCATAAGATACGGAACAAGCACGATCACGGGCAGAAGCCAGAAAAACCGGTAATACTCGCTGTTTACATCGAAGAACCTGTCAAGGATCACGGGTGATACGGGATTGTACACGGTAAGGAGCAGAAATACCGAGCATGGAACAAATATCTGCTTCTCACGCTTCGTACCCTTGATGCATATGTATACAAGGGCCGCCGCAAACAGCATAAAATACGCGCACGGACCCGTATAGTTCGCGAAGCATTCCCTTAAATACCATATTCCGTTTTCAGTAACATTAAGTCCCTGCATGATAACCTCTACTTGGGGAAGGTATAGAACACAAAATATCCCTTGACATATAATACAAAAATAAGTGAGAATACGACTCCCGGTATGACGCATGCGAAATATCCGGGTATCATCCTCCATGCTTTCTTCCTGACGATCATCGGGAGAAACAGGACCGTAAGCTCCACAGGCAGGAGCATGTTTGCCGATGACGATATCGTTGCCGCCCCGAAACAGACGACAAAGTTTAAAAGCCACGGTCTTATGCTCATCCTGTCGTCATTCATCCTCATGAACAGATAAAACAGCGTGATCACAGCCAGATTGCCCACTATAGCCTTGCCTTCATAGGTCCTTGTCATAAGGAAAAGCGATGATGTGTATATCGTAATGAATGTAAGGTTTATCACAAGCATGACAGCCATCATTATGACTACCGAAGCCTCGGCGCGGCTGTTTGAACGGCTTAAACTTTCATCCGCGCTTTTTGCCGTTGCTGACCCCTTGAACAGATCCCCGTATATGAACAGTTCCCTCGCGACCAGAAGATATACGATATTCGTGAGTACCATGACCGTGACCGCCATCACCGACTTGGTCCATATCAGGGCCGGTATCCCGGTAAGCTGGCAGACCACGGAGTCCTGCATCTGATAGGTCGCAAAGAAATATCTCATCTCATAATGATCCTGCCATGCCCCCGTAAACGGGTCGTAAACGTTCATCATATCCGTCTCGACGCTTGTGGCGACATTGGCAACATAATAGGCTGCATCAAGCGTGAAATTATAGGTGCACGATACGAGTACGGCCTGTATAAGAACGATAAGCAGTATGCAAAGAGTCACTGCCGGATGCTTTTTTACATATCCCGCGGCATTTCTTAACCATCCGACCCACCTGCTGCCGTTTAATACGGCGGATAAGAGCACGATGACCGCCACCGTCGGGACCCACATCTTAGTCAGCATCGACAGCGGTCTGTAATACTTCATCGGGATCACACATACAAAGAAAAATACGAAATAATAAAAGAAAAAACCCACGACAACTGACAGAAGAAACGGACATTTATGATCCTTCTTCCGGGTTATCAGTGAGCCGAAGCTTAAATACAGTATAAAATTGCAGATCACGCCCAGTATGACCGTCAGAATGTTAAGCATTATCATTTCCCGTTCTGCTGAAGCTCATTTACCTGCTGCTGCAGGTTGACCGTCGTTTCGTACAGATTGTTTATCTTGCGGTTCATGACAAACACAGATCCGATAAGGACTATCACGGTTATGAGAAGTGCCGCCGCCAGTGTCCTTGAATTTATGATCTTATGGTTTTTCATATCCTCTTCCTCCCAGGCATAATAATCATTTTCCTCTAAAGCGGCTGCCGGCCCGTTCATCCACAAACCGATCGCCTCCCTCTTTCCGAGCACGAAAAGGAGTATGAGGGGAAGCACTCCGTTTACAATGACCGAAGGCAGTGAAAACCTCCCGCAGAACATATTAAGCGGTATAAGATATTCGGATGCATACCCGAAGATGCTGAGCATCATGATGCATGCGGTCATGAAAAACTTTGCCGCGGTGCCTTCAAAAAGCCTGCCTGCAAGAGCGAAGTAAATAAATATATAAACAGGGATCAGCGCACAGGCCGCAGAAAGATATACCTCTTTTGAAGAGAATATAAGACGTCCCGACAGCATCAGCGTGACCGCCGTAAATACGACCGCAGCCGCCCTGTAAAATGCATTTCCCTTCTCATTTACGTCGTTACGGGATAAAACATACCGTTCGAAAATAAGGGTAAATGCGTAAGCTATGCCTGCCGCAGGGCTTATGACGAACCACAGGGGACCGATAGTTTCCCTGTCATCGTCCTTATCCTTACCGGAGTGTCTTATTATACAGATAATAAGAACAGAGACGAGAAACAGCGCAAGCCCCTTTCCCGTCCCACGGTGATCGTTATATGTGGTTAATATACTTGCCCACAGTTCTCTCATTTACATACCCATAATGCCAAGGATCGTCAGCCGGTCTGCATGAAAGCCTTATCTTTCGGCCCTCATGGGGTTACTTAAGAAGTCTTCATATGCAAGCCTTATCCCGTCCTCAAGTTCCGTCTTATATGTCCATCCGAGAGCGGTGGCCTTGCTTACGTCAAGCAGCTTGCGGGGAGTACCGTTCGGCTTGCTTGTATCCCATCTTATCTCGCCCGTATAACCTATGACCTTTGCGGTAAGTTCGGTAAGTTCCTTTATCGAAAGCTCCTTGCCGGTTCCCGCGTTAACGGTCTCGTCGCCGCTGTAATTATTCATGAGGAAAACGCACAGGTTCGCAAGATCGTCAACATACAGGAATTCACGCAGCGGACTCCCGTCTCCCCAGCAGGTAACATAGGGCAGTCCCTGCTCCTTCGCCTCGTGGAACCTCCTTATCAAAGCCGGGAGGACATGCGAATGCGTCGGATGATAATTATCATTGGGTCCGTACAGGTTCGTCGGCATCACGCTTATATAATCCGTACCGTACTGCTTATTAAGGTATTCGCAGTACTTAAGGCCCGATATCTTCGCAAGGGCGTATGCCTCGTTTGTCTTTTCAAGTTCCGAAGTGAGCAGACAGCTCTCCGGCATGGGCTGGGGCGCCATCCTCGGATATATGCAGGAGGAACCCAGGAACTCAAGCTTTTTACAGTCATTCTCGAACGCGGAATGGATAACGTTCATCTCAAGGATCATGTTATAGTACATGAAATCGGCGAGCGCTTCGCTGTTAGCGACGATCCCTCCGACCTTTGCTGCCGCAAGGAACACATACTCCGGCTTTTCCTGCCCGAAAAACTCCTCGACAGAATCCTGTCTGCACAGATCCAGTTCCTTATGTGTCCTGGTTACAATATTCGTATAGCCCTGCCTCTTAAGTTCCCTTACTATCGCAGAACCGACCATGCCGCGGTGTCCCGCAACATATATCTTCGCATCTTTATCCATCATATCACTGTCCGGCAATCCTTTTCCCGTTTCTGTAATCTTCGGCACTTATGCCTGCTATCGCCCTCATATCGGAATCGACCATCATCGATACGAGGCCCTTGAAATCAACCTTACGCTTCCATCCGAGTTCCTTTTCCGCCTTGGAACAGTCACCCCAGAGGAACTCAACCTCCGCAGGCCTGAAATATCTCGGATTAACATCAACGAGCAGACGGCCCGAAACGGAATCATATCCCTTTTCGCTGACTCCCTTGCCTTTCCACTCGATCTCTATCCCGACTTCCTTAAATGCAAGCTCTACGAATTCACGTACCGTATGTGTCTCATTTGTCGCAAGCACGTAATCGCCCGGTTTGTCCTGCTGGAGTATCCTCCACATACCTTCGACATAATCACCCGCGAAGCCCCAGTCGCGCTTGGCATCAAGGTTACCGAGCGAGAGTTTTTCCCTCTCATCCGCCATTATCGAAGCGACCGCCCTCGTTATCTTCCTCGTTACGAAGGTCTCGCCGCGGCGGGGTGATTCATGGTTGAACAATATGCCGTTGCAGGCAAACAGGTTATATGCTTCCCTGTAATTGACCGTGATCCAGTATGCATACAGCTTGGCTGCACCATAAGGGCTCTTCGGATAGAACGGTGTCTTCTCGGACTGGGGTGCCGTCTCGGGAAGCCCTCCGAACAGTTCGGAGGTGGATGCCTGATAGAACCTCGTCTTAACGCCGGATTTCTTGATGGCGTCAAGAAGGCGCAGCGTACCGATACCCGTGGTCTCAGCAGTATACTCGGGTACCTCGAAGGATACCGCAACGTGTGACTGTGCCGCAAGGTTATATATCTCGGTCGGCTGGATCTGCTCGATGAGCCTGTTTAAGTTGCTGGAATCGGTGAGATCGCCGTGATGAAGGAACATTGTCTTATCACGTATCTCCCTGTCATAATACAGGTGATCGATCCTGTCCGTGCTGATGCTCGAATGGCGGCGTATTATGCCGTGTACCTCATATCCTTTCTCAAGAAGGAGCTCGGCAAGATATGAACCGTCCTGTCCGGTTATTCCGGTTATAAGTGCTACATTTCTCATATTTATCTCCTTTATCCGGGAAGTATGTTCATAAATATCAATCCGACGATGATACCGAGTATCGCACCGCATAAAACCTGAAGCGGCGTATGCCCGATGAGTACCTTGAGTTTCTCCTGGTCAAACTGAATGCCGAATTCACCGTTTTCGGGAAGCCTGAAGAAATCCATCATCTGGTTTAAGACTTCGGCCTGGTTACCGGTTTCCCTTCTTACTCCCCTTGCATCATACATTACTATTATAGCCAGTATGGCCGATATGGCAAAAGCAGGGGATCCGAGTCCGTGATCGTAGCCGGCCGCTACACAAAGTGCGCATACCGTTGCCGAGTGGCAGCTTGGCATCCCTCCCGAGCCAACAAGCCTTTCGGGGGATATCTTTCCGGTTAAGGCGAAGTCTATGATCGTCTTGACCACCTGGGCGATGGCCCAGCCGAGTGCCGCCGTGATCAGCATCCTGTTGCCTAACAGATCAGTTATATATTCCATATCACATCTTACCCCGGGATATCATTACAGATAATTCCCGATATAATCTCTTATCGCATCATGCCAGTCGGCATACTTATGGTCTGTCGTAAGCCTGAACATATAATTGTCAAGCACCGAGAACTTGGGCCTGTCGGCTGACTGCGGGTTCATTTCCTTATACTCCTCGCTCGTAACGGGAACGACCTCTGTCTTCTTCCCCGCAAGCGTAAATATCTCCTTCGTAAAGTCAGCCCAGCTGCACTGTCCTTCACAGGTTCCGTGGAACAGTCCGTAGTTTGACGTCGGCAGAAGATATGCAACTGCCTTCGCAAGTTCGGCGGTACTTGTAGGTGACCCCAGCTGGTCGTTTACGACGGTGATCCTGTCATGGTTTTCCGAAAGCTTAAGCATCGTCTTTACGAAGTTCTTTCCGTCACCGTAGAGCCATGCCGTCCTTATTATGAAATATTCCCGCGCAAATTCCTTTACGAAATTCTCGCCCGCAAGCTTCGTGATACCGTACATGGCCTTTGGACCGGTCGGATCAAACTCGGTATAGGGAACAGTTCCGTCGCCCGCAAACACGTAGTCGGTCGATATATGCACCATCTTAGCACCGGTCTTCGTCGCTGCGATGCTTAAATTCCTCGGTCCTATCGCATTTATCCTGTATGCCGCATCCTTCTGCACCTCGCATGCATCGACTGCGGTATGTGCGGCACAGTTTATGACCGCATAGGGCTTAACATCCTCAAAAAGCTTCAGGCAGGCATTTATATCGGTGATGTCAAGGTTCGTGATCCCTTCGATCCCGAAGTCCGTGTTGACAAGTTCATATTCCCTGCTGCCTTCATAAAGCCTGTTGATCTCTCTTCCAAGCTGCCCGTTGCAGCCTGTGATAATGAGTTTCTTCATATTGCGCTGATTCTCCGTACTTTCAAAATAAACCAACATATAGTATACTGAATCCGGAGTTTTTTTTCAACCGTCGATGAACAACGGGGGCATTGTAAGGATACATGAAAGCGGTCAGATATTTAACGGTCACCATACTTGCATTGATACACCAGGCACTCACATACACTGCCGGTACCGGTATATTTGCAGCCCCCGCCTCTTCAAACATAACGGACTATGTTATCTGCAAGCTGACCGCCTTTGGTGCATCATGGTTCTTCTTCCTCATGCTGTGGGATATCCTCATCGGAAAGGACAGAAAAAACGCGGTCCCGTCCCGCATCATAAAGGCCGCACTGCCCTATCTTGCGATAATGATACCCGTTGTGATAATAAAGCTCCGGAGTGGATATCTAAGCAACGACGAGACACTTATATACGAAAATGCAGTGACTCTTACCCATTATACATGGTTCAATTACATGACCACGTATTATTACATAGTCAGCCTCATGCTGATACCGCATATGTATGCACCCATCTTCGTAAAGCTTTTTATCGAATACATGGTGATCGGCTATACGGTCATGAGGTGCCGCGAGCACTATCTGTCGAAATCGGACGACCCCTTCATAAAAAAGCCTTTTAAGATCGGCTACGGATGCCTTATCATTCTGCTGTTCGTACTCTATCCGGTGATAGCTTATACGACGAGCGCCCACAGGCTCCCGGTCTATTTTCTTATGTATCTTCTTATGATCGTCATGCTCCTTTTCGATAAGCTTGAACAGGCCGCCCTTACGATACCGAAGTTTATCATACTTCTGCTTTTGGGAGCCGTTCTTACCCAGTGGAGAACCGAAGGGATATATCTTGTGCTCCTTGTACCGATCCTCATATTCCTTACATACGACGGCCTGACCGTAAGGGAGGGGCATAAATTTAGCTTAAAAGGCAGGAAAGGAAGGATAGCCGTCATAGTGCTGTATCTGCTGCTCCAGTATGTCATATCCATCCCCCAGACCGGCGCCGTTGCAAACGAGATGGGAGCAGCCGCCGACGAAAGGATGAAGCCGTTCTATGCATATACGATCACGAATATGTACCGCAACGGACTCGATAAAGAGAAAAATGCCGCAGATCTTGCGATAGTCGATAAATATATCTCCCTTGAGTCCATCGAGGCGATAAACGACTATTACGGGGATATAAACTACGAGGACGTCCTCATACTCTACCAGCCGGGATACATCGGAGTAAGGGAAGATGCGGGCGTTACCGAATATTATGACTTTGCCAATGCGCTCAAGCGCATATTCATAAATAATCCCCAGGTCTTCGTCCGCACGAGGATCGGTGCCTTTGTTTACGCGGCCCTGCCGTATCATATAAGCTTTACGGGCTTTTCTCCAAGGGCTCTTGCGGGATTTATCGTAAGCATCATAAAGACCGTATCCTATAATATCTTCATCCCTCTTTTTGCGGCGCTCTTCTTATGCCTTTATTCGCTTGCCCGCGGAAGATGGTTCTCTTTCTTCGTAACGGGAGGGCTTTTGGCACACTGGTTCATCGTGTTCGTGCTGGCTCCGGCCTCATATTTCAAATATTATTTCCCGGTCTATATGACGGCATATCTTTATATCTTCCTTCTCATCATAGAAGGTCTGTATAATAAAAAGCATCCGGTCAAAGTCCGGATGCTTAAATAGCTGATCATTTACAGTCATTACGCATTTGCAAGTTCGCACAGTTCCTTTAACATCGCGGGAAGTCCCGTTTCCATGGTCTCATCGCTGAACTGGCAGGTTCCGACCTTCTCATGACCGCCTCCGTTATACTTAAGCATAAGATGGCCGACATTAACCTTGCTAGTCCTGTTCAGGATGCTGTATCCGACTGCTGCCGAGCATCCGTGTCCGCCGCGGCCGTTTACGATCCATGCGGAAATGTTCTGCTTGGGATACATGCTGTATATCATGAAACGGTTGCCGGTATAGATGGGATCCACTCCCCTTAAGTCACTTATTATGACGTTTCCTTCGGTACGCGTATGGGCAGTTACCATCTCCTTAAACTTCTCGGTCTGCTCATTATATACCTCGATACGTTCCTTGACATCGGGCATGTTCAGTATCTCATCGGTCGACTTATCCTTGCATGCGACCATGAGCTTCTCCATCAGCTGGTAATTGGATACCGTAAACTGCCTCCAGCGGCCAAGACCTGTCCTGGGATCCATAAGGAATCCGACCAGTATCCATCCCTTGGGGTTCATGATCTCGTCTATTGTAAGGTTACCCGAATCCACCTTGTCAACGGCTTCCATCATATCATCGAAGTTCGGGAACGTTTCCTTCCCTCCGTAATACTCATATATTATCCTTGCGCATGACGGCGTTATCCTGCTCTCTCCCTTATATTTGCCTTCAAGCTGGTTGCGCTCGAACTCACTCGAATGATGATCGAACCATAATCCGCAGCCCTCAACATAGGGTACATTGGCAAGGCAGTCATTTTCGTTTATCTCAACAAGACCGTCCTGCAGGTCCTTGGGATGTGCAAACGTCCAATGATCGACAACTCCTGCGGCAAGAAGCAGGGCTCCGCATGCCAATCCGTCAAAATCAGACCTTGTAACCAATCTCATTGCCATTTTAAATACCTCCCGAACTACAGTTATATATCATAACTATTTTAAATTAGAACGCATGAATAAATCAAGTACTAATGTAATTATAGACTTATTGATGAAAATAACAAAAACCCCCTGTCCGGATATCATCGGACAGGGAGTCATGTCACAAGTCAGTACAAAAATTTTAAAAAAGATTAATCACGCGTGACTAATCCTGCTTATCCCGTACCCGGCGGGTCCGCAGAATTAAAAGTTTGTATCTGCCGGAATCCTGACCCGGCAGATACGGATTATCTGGGAGCTACGGCGTTACATGTAACGCAATAACTTATGGTTCCCTTGGGTAATGCGAAGCTGATGGCTCCGTTTGCTGATACCTTTGCTTCAACAGGCAGAACGGTTACTGCTCCGTTATTGCTTATCTGGGCAAATACAGTATAGCTGAATGCCTGGAAGAATAAGGGACCTCTGAGATTCCTTACTCCTCCTGCACCGTTCTCCTTGGATGCAGCAACGATCGATGCATTGCTTCCAAGAAGGAGCTTGAGGTATTTGCTGAACGCTATGATAGTGTTCTTGCTGACCGGAGCTGCAGGTGTGCCGGCATCGGTCAATACGCCAAGCGCAAGAGACTGTACAAATGAATCGGTTATCGGCTGGCCTGTCGGAGTAGTATCTACTACCGGAGGAGGATTCCATGCCGGACTGCTCTTCTTGGGACTGGATTCCTCTGCATTAGAAGCCGCATGTGAACTTGACGTAGATCCTGCAAATACACTTACGGTCATCGATACAACAAGCAATGCAGCAACAAATACCGATGTGATCTTCTTGCTCAACTTACTATCCCCTCCTTTCATATAGTACTTGTGACATTAACATATTTTACTATAATTGCAATAAACGGTCAATAATCATGTGACATAAAGATTCACATATGCACGTTTATCCTACTTCTTTATAGAAGAGCTTAATGATAAGATCCCGAAGCGCTTCCTCATCGGGGTAAAAATACTCAAATCCGTCATCCTTTACGACCGTTTCACCCTCCATGGTATAAATATCATCCTCATTGAAGGAATAATTCAGATATTCCGTGGTCATATAACCTATCTCATCCACGCTAAGGTCGCTTACGAGCTCATCCTTCATCCCGTTATAGATATTGACCGGGAGCATGATATCGGATGATGTCTTCTCTTTTAGCTGCTTTATAAAGGACTTAAGATACAGCTTCTGCCTGGCAAGCCTCTTTCTCTGGCTTTCGAATACCTCCGTATCCCTTATATGCACGAAATCATATGCTTCTTCTCCGTTAAGTGTTAACGTCGTTCCTGCGGTCCATTCCGGGTTTATCGCTTCAAGATCCTCCATTCCTTCAGGTATGGTAAGAGTCACTCCGCCGATCGAATCGTTTATGAAAGGGATCGCTTTATAATTGATCGAAACATAACCGTGTACCGGTATGTCATAAAGCAGCCTGCTTACGGCATCCCTTGTAAGTTCGCAGCTGTACTCTTTTCCTCCTCCGAAGCCGTGCTGGTTGGTGATCTGCGACCTTGCGATGACGTCATGTCCGTCCTCACCTATGCCGACCATTACGACATCGACCTCCGTATCCCTGTTTACCGCAAGGATCTTAACGTTTCTTTCATCGGGATCCAGTATGACAAGGAAGATACCGTCCGACTGTCCTCCCTTTGTGAGCTCGTCATATTTCGGATCTCCTCCCTGATGGGCATTGTCTATACCGAGTATAAGGAATGTACGGATACCGGTATTGTATTCGTATTTCTTACCCTTATATGATATCCAGCCTTCCTGCCAGTCCGAAGCCGGTGCCTCGTCGCTCTTTATCGTCGGGCCTTCGGTATTCGCGCTTTTGGCAAGCCTGTTTTTGCCCGCAAGAGTCATGATCTTCACCGTTGCGGCAAGGATCACAAATACAGCCAGTATGCATCCCGTGATGATAAGCAGCCTTCGTATTATCAATTGCTGCCGGGTCAAACCTCTTCTTCTCATCGGATATATCCTTAACCTTATTCCTCTCCGTAATAACTGCCGTAGTATTTACCGTAATACTTTCCGTAATATCTTCCGTAATATTTGCCGTAGTAGCCCTTGCCCGTTATATTGATCTTATTTAAGATGACACCGAGTATCTTGGCATCGGCAACCTTTAACTGGTCAACGACCTTCCTTGCAAACCTGTAATTTATGGCACCGCTCTCGATAACAAGTATCATCCCGTCGCATTTCTTGGATATGACGGCCGCATCGATAACGGAGCCTATGGGCGGTGCGTCAACGATTATTATATCGTAATTCTCCCTTGAATAATCCATCATCCTCGCAAAGGACTTGCCTCCGAGAAGTTCGCTGGGATTGGGCGGCACGGGCCCCGCAAAGATCATATCCATATCCGGGATGTCCGTCCGGCACAATGCTTCCTCGATATCCACCTTCCTTGCAAGAACATTCGTCAGTCCGTATTTAACGCTGCCCTTTTTGTGTCTGGATCTCATGACGGATTTGCGAAGATCCGCATCTACGAGCAGCGTTTTCTTGCCGCTCTCCGCAAAGCTCCTTGCAAGTTCAAAGGATATCGTGGACTTGCCTTCGTTCGGGGTCGCGCTGGTCAGTCCCACAACCTTTACATCCTCGCCGGCAAATTCTATATTGGTCCTTAAGGTCTTAAAAGCCTCATTGGTCCGAAAGTCATGTCTTACCGTTTTGATCTCCGCATACTGCATGTCAGTCACTCCATCGATATAAATTCAAGAAACGGATCCCTGTTAAGCGCGATCCCTTCATCGGGCATAACGGGTGCCCTCATCTGTCCTGCCTGTACAGTCTGTCCTGCCTGTACGGTCTGTCCTGCCTGTACGGCCCGCACGATCTGTACGGTCTCTTCGATATATCCGGTCTCTTCGGCTTCCTCCGCTTTAAGTGACTCTTCCTCATCACTTTCCATGGGATCGACGCCGGTATATTTCATCCGCACACCGGGAATACGGTTTCCAAACGGAAAGCGTTTCTTCTTTGTCTTTTTCTTCTTCTGTCCCTCTCCGTCCATGTACGGTATTAAGCCTATCGTTGAAAGCTCGAGGTATTTTTCCACATCCTCACTCACCCTTATCGTGTCATCCGAAAGATATCCGGCTAACAGCACACATATGCATAAGATCAGTCCCGAAAGCGCTCCGATCAGCGTATATTTGAATACCGACGGCTCGGACGGCTTGCCGATATCGGGCAGATTGGCTTCATCCACGACATTTACGGCTTCAATGTCCATTACGGATTTGATGTGCCTGCTCGCCACGTCCCTTATCCCGTTCGCTATCCTGCGCGCTTCCTCGGGATCCTCGTCCTTTACCGTGATGGAGATGATACGCGTATCCGTCGCATTGGCTACGGTCACGCGCTTAAGCAGTCCGTCATACGTGGTATCAAGCGCAAGATCCTTTATCACCTTTTCAAGAACGTTCCTGCAGGTGATGAGTTCCTCGTAATCCTTGGTAAGCTGGGTCGCAAGCTGGGTATCGGAATACGATATGGTCCCGTTATTGTTCTCCTTGTTGAGTATATAGACCTTTGTCGTTGATTCGTACTTCGGTGCTATGACAAAGGAGCTTATGATAAAACCCGCGGCCGCGCATACGACACCCGCAATGGCTATGATCCACAGCCTGTGGAAAAGGTACATAAGCACCTCGGTTATATCTATTTCTATCTCATCTTCCCTGTTTCTCATCATGTTTCCTCCGGATATCCGGCAATACGCTTATTCTATCCGTCCAAAGATGCATTGTCAATCGGCCTAAGGCAGTGCAAAAGCCCCGTAAAGCCTGCCCTGGACAAGAAACCTGCGGTCATCCCTGCCCTTGATGCCTGTCGAGAGAGTGAGTGTCTTATACCCGGGATCGGGCAGTGCTTCTTTTCTCAAGTTGCCCCCGAGGCCTATCTGGTCCTCGATCCGGCTTAAATAAACGCTGTACTGGTCATCGTTTGAGGTCCCGTAAAATATGACCAGGAGCTTGTCATCCGATTCATAAGCCGCAAATACCTCATACACCAGAACCTCTTCGGGCGTATATATATAGATATAGGGATGAGAATCAAAGAATTCGGGATCCCCGAAAGATCCGAGTGCCGAGAAACCGCTGCCTGCCTCTGAGTTATGCCCGTATAAAACAGTCAGATTATCGGAAAAATCGGCGGAATTTATCATCTGCATATAGATCGCGCCGTTTTCATCAGCCTCTCCCTTCTCGTTATGATCCGAATAGAACATGAGATCCTCTTCGCTCCTTAACACGGGGGTGTCTATCCCTGTATCGGGTATATAGAGCCATGCGCATATATCCTTATTTACACTGTCTTTAAGCTCTTTAACGTTTATTTCCTTATCCTTTGGTATTAAAGATCCGTCTTCTCCGTCCTCACCGCTTATGTCTTCCGTCTGCACCGGTTCCTCCCGTGCTTCTTCTCCTGCGGCTCCCTTTTTATCCATATACATAAGGACTCCGAGGGTTATGCAGAGAGCAGCGGCTATGACCACAAGAACAATCAGCACTCCTGTCGGCAACATTCTGTTTCTTCTCATCTTTTTACTCCTCTAAAAATATGTATTGCCCCCCTCAAAAGCAGCCGGCGGCATATCTGTATCATAAGGCATCCGCCGCAAGCGGTCCATATGCCTCAAAGGGGCGTTGTTCTTGAAAACACAGGCCTCATCGTCTATAATCAGATTAAGAGAGACGGAGGTAAAACATATGACTCTGATCCGGTATTTTAACAGTCAGTTTGATATCATGCAGAACCTCGATTTCTGCCTTCGGATACTTATGGCCGCAGCCGCGGGAGGCATAATAGGCTTCGAGCGGAGCAACCGTTTCAAGGAAGCCGGCGTACGTACGCATATCATAGTATGCACTACCACGGCGGTTCTCATGATACTTTCAAAATATGCCTTCGTCGATCTTGCATCGCCCGACGGCTCGCTCTTTAACGGCGTTCACGGCGCGGATCCGGCACGTATCGCTGCCCAGGCGGTAAGCGGCATCAGCTTTCTGTGTGCCGGTGTCATCTTCAAGACCGGAAGCAGCGTCCGGGGGCTTACAACCGCCGCGGGATTATGGCTTACCGCAGGCCTCGGGCTTACCTTCGGCGCCGGAATGTATGTCATAGGCATATTTGCCCTTTTACTCCTGTTCATCCTCCAGTTCTTTATAAACCGCATCCTTCCTTCGGTCGATACCTATTCGGGAAACAACCTGCATTTTAAGGTAAGAGCCGGCTCGGATTTTAACGGCGACCTTTTGGATCAGCTTAAAAAATGGGAGGTCGTGATCGATCAGAATAACATCCGCTATAACGATGATGATACGGTGGAATATGACCTTACCGTGCGCAGGCGTGATGAGATCACCTTTGATGAGCTCACCGCATTTGCCAAAGACCGGGATGATGTCATTTCCTTCAGCAACAATTCACTGTATAATCATTTCCGCTGATATCTGCCCTTTGCGCTTATTATCCCGCATATCTCATCAACCGTTTCAAGAGGCAGGCTGTCATAAATAGGCAGAGTCAGTATTTTCATTGATACATCATGGGCGACCGGAGTAGGGCCTCCCGGGCATTCCCTGTACAGATCGATCTCATTTAACGCAGGATAGAAATACTTCCTGCTGTAGATCCCGTGTCTCTTAAGTTCCTTATATACGTCGTCCCTTGTCCTTCCGTAGGCTTCGGGATCTATATACACCGGCATGTAGGCATAGTTATATCTTATGTCTTCGCGCAGCGGATTTAATACTATGCCGTCAACCCCCGACAGCTTCTCACGGTATCTGTCGCTTACCTTCTTCCTTGCAGCGATGCATTCGTCTATATGGCGGAGGTTGCATATGCCCATCGCAGCACGGAACTCGTCAAGCTTGGCATTTCCGCCTATCGCCCCTATATGCTCTTCATCGTGGATACCGAAGTTTTTGAGTTCATGCAGGGGAAGCGTATATCTTTGATCCTTAAAGGCGACCGCACCGCCCTCTATGGTATTGAATACCTTGGTCGCATGGAACGAGAACATCGTGGCGTCACCGAAATTGCCCACTCCGGTACCCCTGTATGTCTCACCGAAGGCATGGGCTCCGTCATAAATGACCTTAAGACCGTGCTCTGAAGCGATACTTCCTATCCGGTACGTATCACAGATATTTCCGTAAACATGCACGGGGATTATGGCGACCGTTCTCTCGTTTATCAGCCCTTCAAGCTTATCGGGATCAAGACAGTAATCATCCTTTTTTATATCGCAAAAAACAGGTGTCAAGCCGTTCCTTGCGATCGCATGTACCGTTGATACAAAGGTGAACGGCGTGGTTATGACCTCACCCTTTCCCTGTGCCTTACCGTCAAGTTCAAATGCCTGTATGGCCATCTCAAGTGCCATATGTCCGTTTACGAACAAAGACAGTCCCGACACGTTTAGATAATCCTTTAACATACCCTGGAACCTGTTATATACGGGTCCCATATTTGTCAGGATATGTGACTCAAATACCGGCCTTATCTCATCAACAAACTCATCCAACTCAGGCACGAACGGCCTTGTAACGTTTATCCTTCCCACTTAACTGTTCTTCATCCCTTCTTAGGCATCGTTCCGTTTCATGATCTCATCGGGAAGATGCTTCATTATGGTCCTCTCCAGTTCCCTGCCGTCAACCGGCTTGAACAGACATCCCGTAAAGCCTTTGGAGATGTAGAAATCCTCTCCCGCCGTTGAATTGGCGGTCATCGCATAGACCGGCAGATCCGGGTTCTTCTCCCTTATATGTCCTATCGTCTCTATACCGTCCATACCGGGCATCATATGATCCAGCAGCACGAGATCAAAACTCCCGTACTTTATCTTATCAAGGCATTCCTCGCCGCCGGATGCCGTCGTCACGAATATCCTTGTCGGCTTGAGCAGGCTTTTTATCACAGTCAGGCTCATCGGATTGTCATCAACCACGAGTATATCCGCATCGGGCGCTACAAAGCCCGGAACGTATTTTCCGCCGTCAAGACTTTCATCCTCTTCGGCAAAGCTGCCTATCTGTTCCGGGTCGGCGATCTTCTGCCTGACCTTTATAAAGAATTCGGAACCTTCGCCGTACTGACTCTCACACCATATGCTGCCGCCCATCATCTCGATGTAGCGTCTTGATATATCAAGCCCCAGACCGGTCCCCTTTACCATGCTGTTCTTCTCCTCATCAAGGCGTTCGTATGCGGTAAAAAGCCGGTCCATATCTTCGGGTTTGATCCCTATACCCGTATCCTTTATCGATATGTTCAGTTCACAGGTTTCATCATCGGCCTTAACCATAGAGGCCTTGAGTGTAAATCCGCCTATCTCCGTATACTTAACGGCATTCGTAAGCAGGTTCAACATTATCTGCTTAAGCTTTACATGGTCCCCGACAAGGCGCCTTGGGATCTCTCCGCTTATGTCGGTATCAAACATCAGATCCTTTTCCTGGCTCTTTATCCTGATCATTGAGATCAGGGACCTGAAAAACTTAACCGTATCATATTCCTGCTCCACAAGCTGTATTTTACCCGACTCAAATCTGGACATGTCAAGCAGGTCGTTTATAAGGCCGAGCAGTGATTCCGATGCATCCTTTATGTTGCGTGCGTATCCCGTTATGAGGTTATGATAAGGCTTCGGAACATCACTGCCGTCTTCCCTTAATATCATCTCATCCATTCCGATGATCGTATTTATGGGGGTGCGGATCTCATGCGACATATTGGCTAAGAAACGCGTCTTGGCCGTACTTGCCTGCTCGGCCTCTTCCTTTGCCAGCCTTATCTGCTCATACTGCTTTCTGATGACTGTCCCGGCCATGATGCGCCATACGAGAAGTCCTGCCGCAAGGGCGATCAGGGCCAAAAGGATTATCCTTACAGTCACAAGTTCAAAGAGCCCCGGCTTCTTTACGATATTGAACCTGTCGTCCTGGAATATCTCTCCGGTAGCGGGATCGATCATCTCAATATGCATGGTATAATTCCCGTAACGGAGTCCGGTATATTCAAGAGGTTTAAACTCACTGAGCTGGGCGGTTATACCCTCATCACCGGAACCGTCCAGATATACATGTACGGTCGGATTGGTCATCGTATAATCGAGTATCGCCGGATTTATCTGTATCCTCTTTGCCACAGAAGGGATCGTATATGTTCCTTCCGCGTCCGGGATTATCTCGTTATCATTGCAGTATACCGATTTGACTGCTGTCTTTATCTTATCCGCCTGCTCGAAATAATGATCTATATTGACGCGGCTTACACCGGTCCTTCCGCTTATATACAGGTTGCCTTCATCATCAAGCTCACTGAACGCGTTCGCGGTAGGTGTGCAGGTCAGTCCGTTGGCTATCGTATAAAGGCGGTAATCCTTTACCGTATCATTTATTGCATCCCCGGCCTTTATGACATATACGCCGTATGATGACAGTATCCACAGATTATCGTTATCATCATAATAGATATCGAAATTGTTATTATAAGGGAACGTTGTCACCCTCGTGATCAGTCCGTTCCTGATATATTCAAGGGAATTTGAGGTGATGACCCAGTACACACCTCTTTTGGCATCCTTCTTTATGCGGAGGATGACATCGCTTGTAAGCCCTTCATCACGCGACAGGTGCCTGATCCCGTTATTTCCGATGACATAAATCCCGTCGCCGTCCGTGCCTGCATATATACTTCCGTCTTCACCCTCTTCGACCGTGAGCAGAACGAGGTTTGAAAGGCCTTCTACCGCACCGGCGGTCCGTATGACTTTACCGTCCTTTATAACGGCAAGCCCGCCGTTCGTACCCGCAATTACGGAGTTATCCGACGATACTGACGTACACCTTATCTCATCGCTCGGCATTCCGTCCGCCGTTGTAAGGCTTGATATGCTGCCGTCTTCATTAAGGCATATAAGGCCCTTGCCGCCTGTATATGTTGAGACCCACATATTCCCGGCGCCATCGTTCATAAGACATCTTATCCTTATGCCGGCAAGAAGACGTGTCAGTTCATTCTCAGTCGGCCTCATATCCTCATCAAGCACGATAAGTCCGCTGTCGGCGCCTATATAGAGGTTCCCCTGATGAAGGCAGGTGCTGTTTACAACCTCACCGTGAAGGCCGGCTTCCTCGGTAATATCCTTAAAATTATCGGTGACCACCTTCATCACGCCCTGCCTTGAGGATGCGAACCATATATTGCCCTGATAATCCGAAGTCATCATCTCTATCGCATCATCCATCGGCATGTTTTCAAGCACTTTGAACCGGCCGTTTTCGTCAAGGTAGCCTGCGTTGTCGTTCGTTACGATCCATATCCTTGCACAGTCAAGCGAGATCCATTTAACGTCCGAAGCCGGAGCGATCGGTATTTCCTTAAGTTTCCCCGCTCCGTCACCGAAAGACCCGTAATAGATCCTGTCCTCTTCCGTTCCTATATAAACTTTACCCGTATCCGTGGGATCGGCATAGACGGTGGTTATCCTGCTTATATCAAGATCTTCATCCGAATAAAACCCGCCAAGCAGGCCGTCCTTTATGCTGAATAACTCACCGTCCCTGGTACTGCCGTATACGGTTTCCGCATTATCCGATGAAAGCCTCGTTACGATCTTTCCCTTAAGCCTTTCATCTTGAAGGTTGTTTAACTTCCCGTCACCGTCCACAAAGGAGAGTCCTCCGGTCGATCCTATGTAGACTATATTACCCGCGCCCTCGGCAAAACATCTTACCGAGGATGACGGAAGGCCTTCCTTATACGTGTATCTTACCGACTCGGCACCTTTAAACGCAACGACGCCGTTATCATTCGTACCTACCCATATCCTGCCTTCACTGTCTTCAAACAGCGCGCGTCCGTTCGTAAGTCCGTACGAAGAATCCATCCTGTCAAAGGACATGCCGTCGTAACGGATGATCCCGCTGTAGCCTCCGATCCAGATATATCCGTCGGATGAAGCAAGTATGCAGTTGGCATCCGATGTCGGAAGTCCGTTGGTCGCATCATACATCCTGGCGACATATCCGACACTATTTAGCTGGCCCGTCACGGCATAACCTCCGCCGTTGCTTATGTGGAACGCGGCTTTCCCGCTCCCCGTTTCGCTGCCGGCCTTTACGGAGTGCATAAATATCCCCGAAACGGTAAGCAGGCATACGAGCACGGACAGCAAAACGATCCGGACAGTCATTCTTTTATACATATATCCGGTACCTCCAGTCATATCAAAGATCGCCATGGTCGTCCTCATGATACTTCTTCAGAATGAGCTTGACCTCTGTAAGCGAATCCATGAACACTTCAACACACTTCGGATCAAACTGCGTCCCCGAGCCTTCTGTTATTATTGAAAGAGCCTTTTCAAGCGGAAATGCGGGCTTGTACACACGCGGTGAAGCGAGCGCGTCAAATACATCGGCCACTGCCATTATACGGGCCGACAGAGGGATGACCTCCCCTTCAAGACCTTCGGGATAACCCTTGCCGTCCCAGCGCTCATGGTGGTAAGCAGCCATGTTTCTTGCTTCCTTCAGGTAGTTCTCACCCTTTACGGTACTTATCGCGTTTTCGATTATATTCTTACCGGCCGTCGTATGGGTCTTCATTATCGTGTACTCTTCATCGGTCAGTTTACCCGGCTTATTCAATATGGCATCCGGTATGTTTATCTTGCCGACGTCATGAAGCGGTGCCGACATTACCACATCCGACATATACTTGGGTGTGAGTTTGTTTAAGTAATAGCCCTTCTTCTTAAGTCCCTCAAGTATTATCTTAACGTATGCGGAAGTCTTCTGGACATGGGCACCCGTATCGGAATCCCGGCTTTCAACCATATCCGCCATCGTGATGATGAGTCCGTTCTGCATCTGGGCCGTCGCATCCGCATAATGCCTTATATCCCTGATGTGTTCGGCCAGTCCCGATGCCATCCTGCATACGGTCAGGTATAATTCCTCAACCTCATCCCCCGTACGGATATCAAGGGTCTTTATCTTCTTTACGACCTCTTCGAGGTTATCCTCGTCCGTAACGTCCCTTACAAATCCGTTCGTACTTACCGTCATGCTCCCGATGGGATATATAAGATAGTACCTTGATACCCAAAGGCCGGCCGCCAGCACCAAAATGAGCGATCCCGAGAATATGAGTATGAAGCGGAGCGCAAAGTCACGCACATATCCTTCAAGCAGTGACAGCGAGACATCGGCTCCTGCGTATGCCACACATCTTCCGCTCCCGTCATATATAGGCTCATATGCGGTCAGCAGGTATCCGAAGATGCCGGTATTTTCAAGAGGCTCTATCCTTTCACCGGCAAGAAGCGCCGGAACCAGGTCAATAAACGATCCTTCAAACGGAAGTACATCCCCGAGCCTGCACTGCGATTCGTATTCCTCGTCTGTGTCAAAAACGATACGGCATCCTTCCGTTCCGATCTGATATACATAAAGATACTTGATCCCGGGAATGCTTGAACGTATATTTCCAAGCAGCTCTCTCGTACTCCTGTAGCCTTCTCCGTCGTATTCAAGCGGATCGGCTCTGCTTGCCACATATTCGTCAACCATGCCCGGATCCACAACGGATGCTGCAAAAGCAGCCGCCTTTTCCGCATTCTCCCTGTATTCGGCCTTTATCCTTCCGTAATAAAGAGTCAGTCCCGCATAAGCCATAACAAAAGCCAGCATGACCGATCCGATCGTCAGCATCACGCTGAGTCTTTTCCCGAGGGAATTGCTCCTGTATCTGACGCTGCTTATCTTCTTTATCTCATCGCTGCCAAGAGGCTTCTGCCTCCATACACTGTTCTTTATGTCGTCACAGACTTCGGCCGGCAGATATTTAAGGATAAGGAGTGCCGCGATCACCGAAAGCCCCTTGTCGATCAGATTAAGACCGGTTATTACGAGTGTCGAAGTGATAAACCGGGGGATCCCGGTATTTGACGAGAACATCTCCGAGACCTCGGCAACATCCGTAAACTGCGGTCCCGAAAGGAGCATCCACTGGAAGATGCTTCCGAGTATACCGCTCATCGCTCCTGCCGAGAGTATGAACAATATTATCTTTGACCTTTTATTTGTACCGCGGGATATCCCGAACCACACGGTCATACAGGCTATCAGTATGCTTATCAGCGAATAATACGGCGAAAAACTGTTGAACAGGCTGCATACAAGGTTTGTCATAACGGCCGTTATTATACCCGGGAGCAGCCCTCCTATCGCAGTAATAACAACCGTACCTATTGAATCAAGGTAGATCGGAAGCCCGAACCGGTATGTCAAAAACGACAGTATGGTATTAAGCACAATGAAGCCGGCAATGGTACATACGCGCCGTATTACCGTTTTATCGATCCCGGTCCTGTCCTTATCCAATGTTCATTCCTCCAAGATACGGCTCCGGTCCCGTGTCGGGAAGGAGCGCCGTCTTTACACAGTATTACAGTATATTATATCACACCGGTACGGCTTTGCCATTCATATAATTTGAAAATATGATATAATCAGAATCACGGGACACGGAGGGTATTTTCATGCTTCTGTTCATAACGGGGAGCTTCCCGGAAAGCCGCGAAGGCATCGCTCACAGCGCCGGAATGCTGTTTGATCACATGCGAAAATACAACGGCGGGATAAGGCTCCTTACCACCGATACGCCGGTGATCACCGGTCATCTTAAAAAAAACCGCATTACCGGATACAGTCTCATGCATGACTGGCACCTTAAACCTGCCAATATACGCAGGCTTTTCAGCGTACTTAAGGATGAGGATGTGACCGCGGTCCATATGGAATACCCGGGTGATCTGTACGGAAAGACTTTCCTTGCAAGTTTCATCCCGTTTCTTGTACATTTATACGCCAAACGCCGCCATACAGGGATAACCGTCAATGTCCGGCTTCATGAATTCCTACGGGCACGCTTTTTACGGAAGCTGGCAGTGATCCCGATATTGCTGTCCGCCGACAGGATATATGTTCCGTCGCTTAAGGACCGCGATGCGGTACGGCATTTTGCAAAGGACAGGGTGTTTTCGACTTTCATAGGCTCAAATATGGTCAGAAACGGCAACAGCATACCGTCAGCACCGAAGGATACCGTCATCTCCTATTTCGGTTCGGTCTATCCCGGCAAGGGCTTTGAACGTATGCTTAAGATATGGCAGCGTCTTAAGGCAGGAGAAAACGGGAACGGTTATGTCTTTCGTGTGATAGGCGATATAGGCACCGAGGAGGGGAACCATTTCCTTGACTACCACAAAAAGATCCGTTCACTGATAAAACAGTACTCTCTTACGGATGACATAAAGATCACGGGATTTAAGTCTCCTTCCGATGTGCAGGGGTATATAGACAAAAGCTCCATGGCCATGCTGCTGTTTGAAGACGGCTTAAGCCTTCGCCGCGGGAGCTTCCTTGCCTGCCTTGAATACGGAATACCGGTCATAACCACCCCGGGCGATCATGAAGCGGCCGCACTGTTTACGGGGCATCCCGGAGTCGCAATGTGTAAGGATGACGAAGAAATACTGAGAAAGGTCCGGGATTATGCCCGGCTTACGGAACCGGAACGTAAAATGATATATGACGACAACACAGGTCTTTCACAGCTTTTTAACTGGGACAACATAGCGAAGGGATATCTTAAGGATTATGGGATCATCTGATAAGGAACTGTCAGTCTGCGTCATCATCCCGCATTATAACGATGCAGGTATGACAAGGCACTGTATAAGCAGCCTTTTGGGACTTAACTGGGACGGTATCAGCCATAAGTTCATCATCGTTGATAATGCTTCGGGCGATGGCAGCGGCCGGGTGCTTAAGGATACATATGCAGACGATCCGGTCACCGACGTTATCCTGCTCAATGATAATGAAGGTTACGCCCGCGGGAGCAACTTCGGAATAAGCCATGCCGTCTCAAAATACGATCCCGATCTTATCATAGTATCAAACAGCGACATAACCGTTAATGACCCGGATATGCCTTTAAAATTGCGGGATATATATGAAAAGACCTCCTTTGATATCTACGGGCCGGACATCTTCAGCACCTACAGGAATGCCCATATGAGCCCCTTAAGGAAGTCCCACTTAAGCACGGAAGAGTCAAATTCCCTGATAAAGCGCTGCAGGCGCAGGTTAAGGCTGCTTAAGATCCTTGATAAGCTTAAGCTCTATGAACCATTAAGGAAGATAAGAAGAAGCGCACCGTATCCGGATGTACCCGGTTTTGACAGATATGCGGAAAATGTGGTCATACAGGGTTCGTTCTTCGTGCTCTCGCGCGGATATCTTAATGCATATCCCGACGGACTGTATCCCGGAACATTTCTGTATCTTGAGGAGGATATACTGAACCTTAGGGCCGAAAGAAAGGGCCTAAAAACTGTATACGATCCCTCCATAAGGGTCGATCATTCCGAAGGAACGGCAGCACTTCAGGCTTCAGGCAGCCGTATCAAAAAATATATGTTTGAACTTGAACATACGATAGAGTCATGCCGTATCTTCCTCACTCATTACGACAGTCTGTGACTTTGGTTCCTGCGGTCTTCCGCATGCCCCGTCAAGATAAGCCTTCGTAAATACCATCACGGTGACAAGGAGCCAGTCGGCCCCGTCGATATCCTCTGTAAGACAGAATATCCCAAGAAGAACATACATTACGATAATCAGCGCCCTGAGCATCCGGTCCTTAACATCCGCACGGATAACCGACAGAAAGGTAATGATGATGCCGGATAAGGCGCACAGGGTACCAAGTATCCCGGATTTATAGACAAAACCGAGATACGTACTGTGCGATCCCAGAGGATATACTCCCGCACGGTTCATGTCCTTGACACCTGCACCGATAAGCAGGGATGTTTCCCTTATCCTCCCGATACTCTCCCGGTAGATGGACATACGGTCCGAATTTGAACCGGGGCGCAGGTTTATAAGCTTATCAATGATGACACCCGCATCCCTGCCGCACAGCCCCGCTATGACAAGGACCGCCGCTGCTGCCGATAAGGCCGTAAGAGTCACTTTACCCGCACTGATGCCATTGCTTAATGCAAAACAGACGATACAGGCCGCAAACATGAGAATATTTAAGGCTGTCCCTGTTCTTGAATATGTCATAAGTACGGGGATACCTGCTGCCGGGATGAGCAAAAACGAAAGCCATGAACGGTCTTTGCCCGCAAGATGGGCAAATGCCCAGGGAAACTGGAGCAGCGTAAAGAAACTTACAAGCGCAGGGTATTCAAAAAACCCCGAAAACCTGACTGTCTCACCCGTTAAGAGGATGTCCCCGGTCCACGCACTCCGGATCTCGAAAAAGTTGTTTATCACGGCCCCCGGGAAAGGATATGTAAGCAGAAAAACAAAAAACAGGATGAAGATGTTGACGGCGCAATATCTCCCTATCCTGTCCTTATCGGGTGACTTTTCCCCTGTTTTGATACCGGCCGCAAGCACTCCGGCCACCCATATCCCGCAGGTATTAAGAGCCGCAAGGATACGCAAGGTATCGCATCCGCCCCTTAAAACAGCCGCAGCGACCGATATAAGATGGAATGCCGCATAGGCAAGGAACGGAGCCGTTATCCGGCTTATCCGCACAAAGCGCCTGTACATTATCATATATGCCGCCGGCAACGCAAAAAACAAGACAAACTGGATCTCCTTGGGCAGTAATATTATAAGCCACAGGGATCCGGTCATTATGTATATAAGTTTGCATGCTGCGGCTGCAGCCCTGTCATTACTTACCATAATCCGTCTATGATCTTCTCAAGACCGCGCACGAATTCCGCATTGTTCCCGAACCCGTCCGCCTTCATGCCGGCTGTCAGTTTGTCGTGATCGCGTATCGCTTCCTCAAGGGAACCGATGTCCTCTATTAATATTATATTATGATATCTCTGTGCCACGGCCCTGCAGAACTCAAGCTGGTGGTCATTGACATGCTCATGGAACTTCTTCTGTCTGGGAACAACTATTGGGATCCTGCCGAGCTGAAGCGCGCGCATGATCGAGCTCGGTCCGCCGTGCATTATTATGATCCCGGCATTTTTGTAGTTTTCAAGCATCTGCTCATGGTCAAAGAAATCTTTATGTCTGCAGTTTTGTATGGGGTATTTTGAGAAGCCGTTCTGTATGACGACTTCGTCATCTATGATCCCTTTTCCCTTCAGCGTATCCACGCATTCTATGAGCCTGTCAAACTGCTGCTCATGCGTCCCTACAGTTACGTAGATCATCTGCACCTTTCTGCCGTTTCCTTAAAACCTGTCCGCAAAGTGCCGCACTGTCCGAAGCACTTTCAGAATATGCTGCCAAGATTTACGGCCTTCGGATAAACCTTCTTCATTTCCTCCCACTGTACGATGAACCTGTCGGTTATGGGATATACGAGTTTTCCCGTAAGTGTCGGGGAGTTTATCCTGTCAAACACTTCAATATAGATCAGCTTCGCACCGTACAGCTTCCCGACATAGAAGAACGGTACCGCAACGGCCGCTCCGCTTGAGATGATAAGGTCGGGCCGTTCCTTTTTTATAACCTTAAAGGCCCTTATCGTGTTGATGATAAGCGCCTTAATGCTCCTGTTGCTGGGATAGTAACAGGGATATACCGTTTCTCCGTCAAGCAGGCTCTTCGTATCCTCTTTGTCGAAGGTTACGAAGAACCTTTTTTTATCTTTCCATAACGGTTTGAGCATATATAAATGAGTAAGGTGTCCGCCCGATGAACCGACCAGGCAGATCTTTATATCCTTATCCCTTGGATCTTTATTCACTATTCCGCCCCGTTCTTTACTGCCTCGGCCATTTCTTTCTGTATATCCGGATCAAACGAAAGTATGGGCTCTATATCCTTTCCCTTCATCTTACGGTCAACATAGTTGTTTGTAAGCTTTATTACGAGCGGCGTTAACGAAAGCACACCGATAAGGTTGGGAAGCATCATCAGACCGTTGAACGTATCCGAGATATCCCATGCGAGAGAAGACGTCATGACTGCGCCCGATATCATCATGAGAACGAAGATCACACGGTATATCTTTGCACCCTTGACACCGAATAAGTACTCGGTCGCCTTGGATCCGTAATGCGACCAGCCCATTACCGTAGTGAACGCGAACAATAAGACCGCGATCGCTACAAACCACTCTCCGGGCTTTCCGAATACCATACCGAACGCCTTCGCAACAAGGGTCGCATCATTGGTACCCTCGGCTGCAACACCTGTCGACAGATCGATCGCGCCCGATGAAAGGACAACTACAGCCGTCATCGTACATACGATGATCGTATCCGCAAATACTTCGAAAATTCCCCAAAGGCCCTGCTTGATAGGCTCCTTGACGTTTGAGTTGCTGTGGACCATAACTGACGAACCGAGACCTGCCTCATTTGAGAACACGCCTCTCTTACATCCGCTCTTTACAGTATTTAAAGCAATCTTGACCGCTGTTCCCGCAGCACCGCCGGCTACTGCCTTCGGGCCGAAAGCGAACCTGAATATCGATGCGAACATGGCTCCGAGACTGCTTACATGCATAAACATGATTATGAGCGCTCCGATAACATATATTATTGCCATAAAAGGTACGACTTTTTCGGCTACCGCCGCTACTCTCTTAAGTCCGCCGAGGATTATGGCAGCACCCAGCAGCATAAGCACAAACCCGATGATCCAGTTGACAACCGATACGCCTGCAAAAGTCGCGGTATTTAACTCTCCGAAGAATGCCGATTCGATATTAAGGGTTATCTTGTTTATCTGACCCATATTTCCGATACCGAATGAAGCTATTACCGCAAATATGGCAAATATCACAGCAAGGGCCTTGCCTATCCCCTTGCATCCCTTATATGATCCGAGGCCGTCACTTAAGTAGTACATGGCTCCGCCGGACCACTCTCCTTCGGAATTCCTTCTCCTGAAATATATACCGAGGATATTTTCAGAGTAGTTTGTCATCATTCCGAGTATGGCCGCTATCCACATCCAGAAAACCGCACCCGGGCCGCCGACGCATATGGCTGCTGCCACGCCTGCGATATTACCGGTTCCTATGGTTGCCGCAAGGGCGGTGCATAATGCCTGGAACTGTGATACCGAACCTGCCTCGTTCTTAACATGGGAATCCTTGTTGAGCACCATTCCTATGGTCTTGCTCCACCAGTGCTTTATATGGGTTATCTGGAAAAACTTCGTGATAACCGTACATACAAGACCGGTGCCGAGCAGAAGGATAAGCCCGAACCATCCCCACGCAAAACTGTTTACAGCATCATTGATCTGGATAACTTTTTCCATAAATTCCCTCCTCTACTCAGTAAACATACATCAGGATTCGTTTTGTGATGCTACGAGGCCTTTGCCTCCGTATCTCTCACGGAGCTTCGGCTTTTCGATCTTGCCGGTGGGGTTCCTCGGGATATCCGCAAATATGATCTTATGCGGCCTCTTATATCTCGGGAGCTTTAAGCAGAACTCGTTCATCTCTTCCTCGGTCATGCTTACTCCCTCTTTAAGTTCTATTATCGCACAGCTTACTTCACCGAGCCTCTTATCGGGAATACCTATGACCGCTACGTCATGTACCTTTTCATTGGTACGGATGAAGTCCTCGATCTGTACCGGATAGAGGTTCTCGCCGCCGCTTATTATGACATCCTTCTTACGGTCTACGAGAAGTATGAAGCCGTCCTCGTCGGTCATTGCCATATCACCGGTATAAAGCCAGCCGTCCTTAAGTACCTCGGCGGTAGCCTTGGGATCGTTATAGTATTCCTCCATAACGCCGGGGCCTTTTACGATAAGTTCACCTACTTCACCCTGCTTAACGGGTACTCCGTTTTCGTCTACTATATCGGTCTCCCAGCCGTATCCGGCCTTTCCGATGCAGCCTACCTTATGTATATTCTCAACTCCGAGATGCACGCAGCCCGGACCTATCGACTCGGAAAGTCCGTAATTGGTATCATACTGGTGATCCGGGAATACTTCCTTCCATCTCTTGATAAGACTCTTGGGAACGGGCTGTGCCCCTATATGCATCAGCCTCCACTGGCTTAATTCATAATCCGCCAGATTGACTCTTCCGCTGTCTATTGCCTCGAGTATATCCTGAGCCCACGGGACCAAAAGCCATACTATCGTGCATTTCTCCCTGCTAACAGCCTCAAGGACGAATTCCGGCTTGGTTCCCTTTAACAGGACCGCCTTGCTGCCCGAAAGCAGCGATCCGAACCAGTGCATCTTCGCACCGGTATGATAAAGCGGAGGGATACATAAGAATACGTCGTCCCTTGTCTGGCCGTGGTGATTCTGCTCAACCTTGCAGGAATGGGTCAGCGAACGGTGCTTATGAAGGATCGCCTTGGGAAATCCGGTCGTTCCGGATGAAAAATAGATCGCGCCGTAGTCATCATCCGTTATCGTTATCCCGGGCTTTCTTGAGCTGCAGTTATTGACAAGCGACTGATAATCATCCGCAAACGGAGGGCAGTTATCGCCGACATAGATAAGAAGCCTCCTGACCATAAGTTCATCCGCGATATCCTCGATACGTCCGACAAATTCGGGGCCGAACACAAGCGCATCTATTTCAGCCAGCTTCGCGCAGTAAAGTATCTCGTCCGAGCTGTATCTGAAGTTAAAGGGTACCGCTATCGCGCCGGTCTTTAATACGCCGAAATATATAGGCAGCCACTCAAGGCAGTTCATCATAAGGATACCGACCTTCTCGCCCTTCTTGATGCCGCGGCCTATGAGCATATTTGCGAAGCGGTTGGCCTTCTCGTCAAACACGCTCCATGTGATCTCACGCCTGTAGGGCTCTTTGGGGTTCGATTCGATGAGTTCGAAGTCCTTCCAGGTCTTGCGCCTGTTTTCCTTTATTTCGGGGTTCAGCTCGACAAGACAAACATCATCCCCGTACATCTCTGCATTTCTCTCGAGTAAATCTGTGATAGGCATTTGATTTCTCCTTAAAAAACACGTGGCACGCGCCGTTCGCGCGTGCCACATTGCACCTTTGATTTTTTACTTAGTCCTGAACATAAGGCATGATAGCTACGTGGCGCGCCCTCTTAACCGCAACTGTAAGAGCTCTCTGATGCTTAGCGCAGGTACCCGTGATCCTGCGGGGAAGGATCTTTCCCCTCTCGGATACGAACTTCTTAAGTGTAGCTGCATCCTTGTAATCTATGTTCTTTTCCTTTCCGCAGAAAACGCACACCTTCTTTCTTCTGCGGATCCCGCCTCTTCTCCTCATCGGTGAATCGGCTCTGTCGTTATCACCCTGTGGTCTATTGTAAGCCATTTTAAATTACCTCCAAATCATCAACCCTTAATTAAACGGAAGTTCCTCATCGATCCCGTCGGGGATGTTCCTGAATCCGTCACCGGGGTCGCTTCCTTCTGCAGGATTGGCCGGTATGAAGCCCGAATTATCGGTTCCGGCATTCTTGCTCTCCGCAAATTCCTGCTCATCTACGACTACGTCGGTGGTATAAACCTTCTGACCGTCCTTGTTGGTATAGCTTCCGGTCTGGATACGTCCGGATACAACGACCTTGGTACCCTTTCTGAAATACTTCTCGGCAAACTCACCGGCCTTGCCGAAAGCCACACATCCTATAAAATCAGCGGTCTGTTCATCACCGTTTCTTTTGAACCTGCGATCTACCGCAAGGGTATACCTTGCTATCGCCATTGCGTTATCTCCCGAGGAATATCTTACGTCGGGGTCGCGCGTTAATCTGCCCATCAGTATAACTTTGTTCATATACGCTCACTTTCTACTATGCGTCTGCTCTAACGCACAAATATCTGATGACGTTTTCCATAATGCGTACGCGATTCTCGATTTCGATGGGAGCTGATGCTTCGGCGTCGAACTGTACGAAGTAATAATAAGCTTCCTTCATCTTCTGGATCTCGTAAGCAAGCTTCTTCTTACCCCATTCTTCGATGTTCGTTACAGTACCGCCAAAACGAGTGATGTAATTCTGCACCTTCTCGAGCGCGGCTGCTCTCTCGTCATCTTCGATCTTAGCACTAAGAACAACGCATAATTCATATTTGTTCATGCTAGTACCTCCTTCCGGCCTTCGGCCTCACAACTGCGTGTGAAGCAAGGAATTTCGGGTTCGGGCGCACTTGCCCCACCCTTGATCTGTATCACGATTGAAAATGATATCATAAGTACCTGTAAAATACAAGCATTATTTGCAATTTATTCCCCGACCTTTATCTGTGAGAGCACCTCACCTATGCTCCCGTTTATCACGAGGTTTGCTTTCCGGTCCATCGGGGTTGATGACTTGTTGATAAGGGTGAGCCTGCTGCCCCTGTAATAATTGATAAGTCCCGCTGCGGGATATACCGCAAGGCTCGTCCCTCCTATTATCAGCATATCGGCGCGGCTTATATGGTCGATCGACCTGCTCATGACTCTGTCATCAAGGCCTTCCTCATACAGTACGACATCTGGCTTTATCGGACCGCCGCACGCATCGCATTTGGGAACACCCTGAGTTTCTATAATATAGTTGATATCAAAGAACTTATTGCAGTGCTCGCAGTAATTCCTGAGCGTGCTGCCGTGGAGCTCGAGTACCTCTTTTGAACCCGCGGCCTGATGCAGCCCGTCTATGTTCTGCGTGACTACAGCCTTTAACTTTCCCGCAGCCTCAAGTTCGGCGAGTTTTAAATGAGCCTTGTTGGGCTTCGCATCCGTGCAGATGAGCTTATCGCGGTAGAAGCGGTAGAATTCTTCGGGTTTAGCCCTGTAGAACGTGTGGCTTAATATGGTCTCGGGCGGATAATCGTACTTCTGGTTGTATAATCCGTCCACGCTCCGGAAATCAGGTATGCCGCTTTCGGTCGATACGCCCGCTCCTCCGAAAAATACGATATACTTGCTGCTGTCGATCCATTCCTGTAACTTTTCGATCTCGCTCATGATAACCCTCCTGTTCTCACTTTGTGAATGCGTGCCGTACTTTTCTCAAATGTACTATGCGAATGCTTACCGCACTCCCCGCTATGTATTTTGACACCTGCCGGATCATATTATACCGATCTGCATCTGTGCCTTGCATACCTTCTCCCTGTTCCCATTATAAATAACAGCCTTTATTATTATCAATTTAAAGGTATCGTTCTTCTCGGTCACGGTCCCTTCGACCGTCAGCGTGTCTCCGGGATAGACGGTTCCGGAAAATTTCGTATTTACACTGTGTATGAGTGAATGCTCACCGGGAAGATATACTCCCGCAAGCGTCGACAGATACGAGGCCGTGAGCATCCCGAATACGACGCGGTCCCTGTATCCGCGCTCCCTCGCATAGTCACTGTCCTTATGCAAAGGATTGATATCGCCCGTTATTTCACGAAACCTGTCCATATCCGCTTCGGTGACTGTGACTGTAAAGCTCTCCTTATGTCCTACTTCGATGCTGTCGTATGTATAGCTGTTCATAAAACCTTCCTTATATAGAATAGATCCTTATAAACCCTGTTTCTCGTCGAGCTTGTCCTTTATCATGTCAACCATCTGCCCGACGTTCTCAAGCTTGTTGACTTCCTTAATGTCAAACTTAAGGCCGAATTCCTTCTCCATGGATATGATAAGGGATATATGTTCGAGCGAATCCCAGTCCTCGATATCATCCGAATTGGTCGAATCGGTTATAACGAGCTCATCATCGTCAAACACATCCCTGAAAATCTCATTGACTTTTTCCATTATTACTTCACGCGTCATTTTCTCTCCACTCCATTTGGGACCGGGGGACGGTTCTGCGGTCCCCTTTTTTGGTACCGGGGGACGGTTCTGTGGTTCCTTTTTTGTCCCCGGGCCGTTCCTACTTACGGATCTCCTCTAACAATCCCGCTTCAAGCAGCTGTCCCACTACCTTCTTTACGACCTCTTCCGGCTGCTCTATCATATCAGACAGACTCTTTAGATCATGAGTCCCGTCAGCATAAGCGAGCACATCCTTCATCGCAAGCGTCTCCTTATAAGTTTCCTTTGAGCTCATCGTCGGTACAAGACCCCTCTTTCCAAGCTGAGGTTCGCATAAACATGTGACCCTGTATCTTGGATATCCCGGGGTAATGCCTTCCGGATCTGATAAGGGGACCACAGAACCGTCCCCCGGTTCCTTTGTGTTCTCAAGTTTATCTATGCATCTCCTCAGTACGTTAAATGAACCGTAAAATCCCTCGGGGCTTACCATATCCATGTTATCTGCGGAGGTATGGTACTCGGGGTATACATGATACTTGGACCGGCAGAAGCATACTACCGGCAGGTCGACTCCCGGAGCCTGGTACTGTCTCTCATCCGAACCGCGTTTAAGATATGAATAATCCTCATAACCGGGACAGCACTCGTTAAGCACCGATGTAAGGACTTCATCGGCAAGGGTATTTTTGTACCTTGAATGCACGATTGAGTAGGCCCTGTCATCTCCGACACAGGTCACATTAAATCCCGCTATCACGTTTTTCTTCATCTTGTCAAGGTTACGGGACAGATAGGTTATGGCTCCTATGGTTTCCGGAACAAACACTATGCGGTACGTATACCGCCGGTCCCTTAACCCTTTTATATAGGAAATGATATGTGCCATAACCGACGGTCCGGAACATTCGTTGTCAGCCATGGAAGGATGACAGATATATGTCGAAAAGAATATCTCCTTTTGTGACCTTCCGGGAATTATGAGTTCTCCGTAAGTAAGGTTTCCGTCAAACAGTTCGGACCTGATCACCGCATGGTATCTGCCTTCATCAAGAGAATCAAGCATGTTCTGCGACATGGCAAATCCCCAGCGCTCTTTATAATAGGAAGTAACATACGGAATAAGATCCGGCTGATCCTTCAGCGTGTAGATATGACTCTTAAGTTCTTCAAGACTCATCCACTCATCAACAGGTGTCGAGTATCCCAGTACGTGAAGGTTATTGTCCTTAAAATCGATCACACACCTGCCGTTCTCATCCTCCAGATACGCTTCATCGATCCTCCATTCCCTCGGAACGGTCCAGTCCATCACCCCTGTACCCGTCGGGACTTCATAAAGCTTAAGATCGGGGATGTATTCCTTAAGGATCCCGAAGGTTTCGCGTACACCCTCACCCGTGATGCTCCTGCATATCGGAAACAGCCTGTCTGCCAGAGCATACATGCTGCCCCCTATCACGCCGGGATCGTCATCCTGTCCTATATATGAACATATCCTCCTGCTTCGGTTATTCCTTACCTCATCCGCCATGACCGGATAACTCTCACCAAGTTCTATGATCTTATATTCTATCCCGTTTATATAAAAACGGTCCTCTATGCCCTTTGCAATAAATTCGTCCTCAAGCGGTGTTATCGTGTTCTGTACATCCATGCCAAGGTTGCGGACATTCATTGAATACGTTGCTGTACGCGTTTCGCCCTTCTCATCGGTGTATTCTGCAGTAAAATCTTTCAGATATCTGTACGGGACCGGGCCGTTCTGTTCCTCGGCATAATGAACGAAAACGAATGAATGCTGCGTATCCTTGTCTATGAAAAGATTTCTGTATCCGTTCTTAACCATGTGTGCAAACGGAGAATCCGCTCCAAATGAGCTTTTGTTATCCATCGCGCACAGGATTTCCTTATCCTTTCCCCATACGGCAAATGAATAGATCGGGTGCCTCGTGCGTGCAAAATCACTCCTTTTGAGTGCGATCTTTCCGAGCGATCCCGTCTTACACGGCGTACGGAAATGATCATACGCCTCACCTTTGCAAAATGCCCAGTTAAATGTAGGGAATACCAAAGTGGCATCCTCTCCGATAATATCGATGATGCCGTCGATGAGTATGTTAAGGTCAGTGTCATCACCGTTGCTCATACAGTCATATAACAACTGCTTGACATCCGAAGTCACATATACGTTATCGCCTTTATTAAGATGCAGCTTTCCTGCAAGTTCCTTGAGTTTTATATATCCTTCCATTTTCACCTTACCTTTTCCACCGCTTATTGTACCACATCAATAATTAAATGACATCCTATGATTTTAGATGTATAATCCAGAGTATGGGAAAAAACAAACATAAGATAACCTCAATAAACCTTGATGCGTGCGAAGTTACACGCTTCATATTCGGTATAGCCGTATCCACCTACTGCTGCATCCTCTTTTTTGCGATGCCGCTTATCTACCATAACCGTTACTATGACATAGGCAGCTTCAAGTATACCATGTTTATGTACATTACGGTCTCATTCCTGCTGTTTTCAACCGTCATGTCGTTTATTTACTTTGTGGTGCTCATCGTCAAAAAACACATCAACGCGGAATCCGTGAGAGAATTCCTCCTTTCTTTTTCCGTGATCGATCTTTTTGTACTTGCCTTCGTCATAGCTTCCATGCTTTCCTTTATACTCTCACCAAACCGTACCGCGGAATTTCCACGGTTCTTCCTGCTTACCGGCAGGGCACCGGATCATATCATAAACCTGCCCTGGGAAGGATATAAGGACTGGAATATGGGACTCCGCTCACAGCTTATGTTCGCTGCGGTCTATTTCCTCGTATCCAGGCTGTTCTTAAAAAGCTGGAAATGGGACCTTATCTTTGTAATGCTGACATCCGGCGCGGCGGTGTTCCTGTTCGGTATCCTCCACAGGTTCCATATAGACCCCCTTGGCCTTTACGAAGGCCTCAGCGAATACTATATGTTAAAATTCCTCTCCACACTCGGACAGTCGACCTGGTACTCGAGCTACATGGTCCTTATAATACCTGTTGGAATGGTATTTTTCCTGTATTCTTCCGGGAAAAGTCATTTAAAAAAGGCAGTTCTTGGCATTTTCAACGCCTTATCGGCGGCAACCTTCGTAACACAGAACAGTGACAGTGCCTACCTTGCGTTTTTATCCTCGGTTGTCATCATGTTTGCCGTTTCTTTCAATGATAACGAGCGTTTTCTTAATTTTCTTGACCTTATCATAATAATGCTCTCATCAATAAAGTTCATTGGCATCCTTCAGATATGTTTCCCGCAAAAGGCAAGCGCGCTTGACTCTCTTTCATTCTTCATGTCCAAATCCGCCGCAACATGGATACTGCTCATCCTGATCGTTATATTCAGGATATGGATAAGCCGCAGGATGGACGGCGGCCTTAAGATACATGACTTCTCAAAAGTCCGCAACGTGATCATAGCGGCCGTTATTATATGTATTCCGCTCGGCGTGATCGCCGGCTGCTTAAATACCGCAGGTCTGATCCCCTTTGAACCGGTAAAAAACGCGGAATACCTGAATTTCAATGACAGATGGGGAAATAACCGGGGTTATACGTGGCGCAATACCGTGGAGCTGATGGGCGAGGATACCTGGAGGAGCATGGCTCTTACCGGGCCCGGACCCGACTGTTACCCGACAGTTGCATATGCCACGGAACCGCGTGCCTCCGAGCTGTTAAGCTTTTGGGCTGGCGAGGTTGTTGTTTGCTGCCATAATGAATGGCTTAACATGCTCTTCAACGAAGGGATACTCGGTTTCATCGCCTATCTCGGGATCTTTGTGTCTTCTTTCATTATATTTATAAAGAAAACCGAAGATCCGCTGATGATCTGCGCCGCGGCTGCCGTCCTGGCATATTTCCTGCATAATTTCTTCTGCTATCAGCAGATCCTTTGCACTCCCATCATATTCTGTATCATCGCTCTGGCTCAGTGGTCGGGCAGAAATCCCGAAATAAACGGAAAAGAACAATAAAGTTTCACATTTTTCTATTTAAATTCTTGCAAATATGAGGTAAACTATTTATTGTTTTAGTGCCCGAAGGGTACTGAAAGATATAAGCATTATTAGTTCGGAGGATCATTATGAGTAAGAAAAATGATGAGAATGTATCGGAAAATCTCAGCAACAGCATGAAAAAAAGGATCGAGCGCGCTAACCGCGACAAAAAGTCAAGGCGCAGCAGGCTGATCGGAAAGACTGTAACGGCAGTCATTTCCGTACTTATAGCCGCCGGTATAATATATCTTATTGCCAATGCCGCAATAAAGGCATCATACAAGGTTACCGCATCCGAGAACTTCGGAAAATGCCTCGATGCCAACGGATATGTCAAGGGCGTCAATGCCGCATCCTGTGTGACTCTTCCCCAGTACAGGGGTATCAGCATTCCAAACAGTGAGATCGTTTTCACAGAAGAAGAGGTCGAAAATGATATCAAGACCCAGCTTGAGAATCATCAGACAATGAGCACCGACACGAATAAGCTCATCGAAGACGGCGACAAGATAAATCTCGATTACGTCGGCACCATAGACGGTGTTGAATTCGCCGGCGGAAACTCAAACGGTGAGGGCTCGGACCTTACCATCGGTTCACACAGCTTCATCGATGACTTTGAAGAGCAGCTCATCGGACACGGAGTCGGCGAAAACGTGACTGTCAACGTAACTTTCCCCGAGGACTACCAGTCAGCGGATCTGGCCGGAAAGGATGCAGTGTTTGAATGTGTTATAAACGGCATCTATATCTCACCTGAATTCACCGATGAATTCGTTGCCGAGAACCTTTCGGACAAGGCAAGCACGGTTGAGGAATACAAGCAGTATTTAAGGGATACAAATTACGAAAAGAATCTCGAGACCTGGATCGACAATTACTTAAAGACCAACACCCAGGTTGTCAAATATCCTTCATCATATCTAAGGAGCTTAAAGTCGACCACCAAGTTCCAGGATATGCAGTCCTTCGAATATATGAACCAGATATATGCCCAGATGTACGGCAGCGGCTACAGCGATTTCTATGAGTATCAGGGAATGACGGAGGAGGAATACGATAAGAGCCTCATCGATACCTGTAAGGAAACGGAAAAGTCAATACTCATCTATCAGGCGATAATGGAGACCGAAGGATTAAAGCTTACGATCGATGATTACAAGAACAAACTCATAGCCGATAACGGAAATGACGAAGCCTACGCCTCATCTGCCGAGCAATACGGTGATGCCTATCTCATTCAGGGCATGTACAGGGATAAGGCCATTGAGATAGTCAAAAACAATGCTGTTTACACAGACTGACAAATAACGAGCGGTATTTTTGATACAACAGTTAACAGACCTCAATTAAAAAGGAGAACAAAACATGGCAGGAGAAATACCTTATAAGATCTATCTGGACGAAAAAGACATCCCCGCATCATGGTATAACATGCGTGCTGATATGAAGAATAAACCGGCACCGCTCTTAAACCCGGGGACCGGACAGCCGATGACCGCTGCCGAACTTTCGGGAGTTTTCTGTGACGAACTCGTTAAACAGGAACTCAACGAGACCGATGCGTATATCGCTATCCCGCAGGATATAAGGGATTTTTATAAGATGTACCGCCCCTCACCGCTTGTAAGGGCATACTGTCTTGAAAAAAAGCTGGATACTCCGGCTAAGATCTATTATAAATTCGAGGGAAACAATACCTCCGGAAGCCATAAGCTCAATTCGGCAATAGCTCAGGCATATTATGCAAAGAAGCAGGGCCTTAAGGGTGTAACCACCGAAACCGGTGCAGGCCAGTGGGGAACCGCTCTTTCCATGGCCTGTGCATATTTCGATCTTGATTGTAAAGTATTTATGGTTAAGGTTTCTTATGAGCAGAAGCCGTTCAGACGCGAGGTAATGAGGACCTACGGTGCCAGCGTAACTCCCTCTCCTTCGGAGACGACCGAAGTCGGAAGGAAGATCCTCGCGGCACATCCCGGTACCACCGGAAGCCTTGGCTGCGCGATATCCGAGGCTGTTGAGGTTGCAACGCATAACGAAGGATACAGATATGTACTCGGAAGCGTATTGAACCAGGTTCTCCTTCATCAGTCGGTGATCGGGCTTGAAGCCAAGGCTGCGCTGGACAAGTACGGCGTAAAGCCGGACATGATAATAGGCTGCGCCGGCGGCGGATCAAACCTCGGCGGACTGATAGCTCCTTTCATGGGTGAGAAATTAAGAGGCGAAGCCGATTACAGGATAATCGCCGTTGAACCCGCTTCCTGCCCCAGCTTCACAAGAGGCAAATATGCCTACGATTTCTGCGATACCGGTATGATATGTCCCCTTGCCAAGATGTATACGCTCGGAAGTGACTTTATCCCCGCTCCCAACCATGCGGGCGGTTTAAGGTTCCATGGCATGAGCACGACTCTGTCCCAGCTCTATCATGACGGATTTATGGAAGCCAGGACAGTCAAGCAGACCGATGTATTTGAGGCTGCGGAGTATTTCGCAAGGATCGAAGGTATCCTTCCCGCTCCCGAGAGTTCCCATGCAATATGTGCTGCCATCGACGAAGCAAAGAAATGTAAGGAGACCGGCGAAGAAAAGACTATCCTCTTCGGTCTTACCGGAACAGGCTACTTTGACCTTGTCGCATACGAGAAATACAACAATGGGGAAATGGACGACTATATTCCCACAGATGCCGAGCTTGCCGAAAGCATCGCCAAGCTCCCCCGTATCTAAAACGGAACCGGGGGACGGTTCTATGGTCCCTGAAAATTTCCAAAAATGTAAAATTAGGGCTTGCATTTACGCAGGCCCTGTATTATTATTTACATATGAACAATCATTCATATATTCATATTTAATAAAACCCCGGGCAAAAAAGAACGGAATCTGCCATAGAAAGCCTAAAGATGCGCTTCCCGGTTCCGAAAAAAAAAGGACCGCAGAACCGTCCCCCGGCTCCACGAAAAAAAGGGACCGCAGAACCGTCCCCCGGCTCGGGGATTTGGAAAAGGAGAAAACGATGAAAAAGAAATTCAACTTAGAAGACCTTGATTGTGCAAACTGCGCCGCAAAGATGGAGACCGGCATTAAGGAAATACCCGGTGTCATCAATGCTTCCGTCAATTTTCTTGCGCAGAAAATGATGCTTGAAGCTCCCGACGACCAGTTTGATGCCATATTGGATAAGGCAGTTAAATATATCGCCGAAGTGGAACCCGATTGCAGAGTAATAATATAAACGGTACAGATCAATGACCAGGAAACAGAGAACAGCACTTATCCGCATAATCATAACTGCAGTTATTTTCTTTCCTCTCCTTATTGCCGAACATACGGGAGGGCTTGATAATATCCCTTCCGTATTAAGGCTCGTCATCTTCCTTGTTCCTTATGTGATAATAGGATATGACGTTATAAGGAAGGCCTGTATAAATATATCAAAGGGACACGTATTTGACGAAAACTTCCTTATGATGATCGCGACCTTCGGAGCTCTTGCGGTACAGGAGTATCCGGAGGCTGTTGCCGTAATGCTGTTCTATCAGGTCGGCGAACTGTTCCAGAGTTACGCTGTCGGAAAGAGCCGCCAGTCAATCTCCCGGATGATGGATATGGCTCCGGAATATGCTAATCTCGAGACCGATGACGGTATAACCCGGGCAGATCCCGATGATGTACCGGTCGGGAGCATCATAGTCGTCAAGCCCGGGGAAAAGATACCTCTTGACGGTATCGTGATCGAAGGCACGTCAATGCTCGACACCTCCGCGCTCACCGGCGAATCGGTACCCCGAAGGATACATGAAAACGACAGTATCTACAGCGGATGCGTAAACGGGAACGGGACCATCCGTGTAAAAACCACCAGGGAATATGATGATTCCACGGTCGCGAAGATACTCGAACTGGTCGAAAATGCCAGTGACAAAAAGGCCAATATCGAGAATTTTATTACACGTTTTGCCAGATACTATACCCCTGTCGTGACACTGAGCGCACTCGCGCTGGCCATCATAGGTCCTTTCGTATCCGTTGCATCAAACACTTCCGTCAATATCGGATCCGCAGTATCAACATGGCTGCTGCGTGCATGCACATTTCTCGTGGTATCCTGCCCCTGCGCACTTGTCATTTCTGTCCCGCTCGGCTTTTTCGGCGGAATAGGGGCGGCTTCGAAACACGGGATACTGGTGAAGGGATCAAATTATCTTGAGCTCATATCCCGCGTAGATACGGTTGTATTCGATAAAACAGGCACTCTTACAAAGGGTGAGTTCAGGGTGAATAAGGTGATCGCAAGAAATATGAAAGCAGACGACCTCCTTGAGACCGCCGCCCACGGCGAAAGCTATTCCACCCATCCCATCGCGATGTCGATCCTCGAAGCGTACGAAGAAAGAGGAGGAAAAGTCGATCCTTCAAGGATCGTGGATGCCCACGAAGACGCCGGTCACGGCATAGATGTATGTGTCGACGGCAAAAAAGTCATAATCGGCAACGGCCGGCATCTTGAAAAGCACGGTATTCCATACGATCCCTGTGATGAAAACGGAACCGTCGTTTACGTCGCGATAGGCGATGCCTATGCAGGCGCGATCGTCATATCGGATACAGTCAAGGACACAGCGGCAGATGCCGTCAGGGATATGAAGAAAGCCGGTGTCACAAGATGTGTGATGCTCACGGGTGACAGAGCGGCCGCAGCCGGATATGCCGCCGCCGAACTGGGTATAGATGAATATTATTCAGATCTACTGCCCGGTGATAAGGTCGCCAAGGTAGAGGAACTGCTCAAGGTCCAAAATAACGGAAGTTATCTTGCTTTTGTCGGAGACGGTATCAACGATGCGCCCGTACTTGCAAGGGCTGATGTCGGGATCGCAATGGGTTCCATGGGTTCGGATGCATCAATAGAAGCAGCCGATATCGTATTAATGGACGATGATATCCGTAAGATAGCATCGGTTATCAAACTTTCCCGTCGTACCATGAGGATCATAAGACAGAATATAGTATTTGCTCTTTTTGTCAAACTTCTCGTACTTATCTTAAGTGCCGCAGGTATCACAAGCATGTGGGCGGCTGTATTTGCCGATGTGGGTGTTGCCGTACTTGCGATCCTTAACTCCATGAGGGCCCTCAGATATTAAGGAAAGGCGGTTTATGTTGTCATATACGAGTATGTAGTGATATAATGAGCGGAGGATTGAATGGAACCGATCAAGGAGATCTTATGACAAACGTTTTCGCAGCTTCATTATCCGCGTTTTCGCAATACAGGGATAATCTGCTTATCTCGATACCTGCATGTGTGATCATCGGATATCTTATAGGCTGCATCAATTTATCTTATATAATAGCGCGCTTTAAAGGCTTTGACATAAGGGAGCACGGATCCGGAAATGCCGGCGCATCGAACGTGATCATTACGGTAGGCAAGAAAGCCGGTGCTTTTGTTGCCCTTTTCGATATATTCAAGGCATATTTTGCGGTGAACCTTACCGGATATCTTTTCCCGGGTGTATTCATCCTCGGGGCGGTCACCGGAGTTTCCGTCATACTAGGCCATATATTCCCCTTCTTTATGGGATTTAAGGGAGGCAAGGGCTTCGCTTCACTCGGCGGTTCGATACTGGCGCTCGATTACAGGATATTCATTATTCTGCTCATCGCCACGATATTCGTAGTATTTATATCCAACTATGTATGCTTCGGTCCGACCAGTGTATCACTCATCTTTCCTTTGGTATACGGTTATGTATACAGGGAGTCCGGCGGATGGTATGCAGCACTTATCCTCTATATTGCCGCAGTCGCCATAATATACAGGCATGCGGAGAACTTCAAAAGGATACGGGAAGGCAATGAATTAAAATTCTCATTCCTATGGAACCGTAAGGCAGAAGCTGACAGGTTCGGAGTTGAAAACGATGACGGTTTCACCTATCCCTTCGAACTCGAAGAGGACGGTGCGATCAAGCATAAGAAGTGATATCAAATTCGCCCGGGGGTTCCCCGGGCGAAATGTTTACTCAAATACTGTTCCGATCAACGCATGCATCACTTATTCTTGCTCTCATGATAGGTCTTCCTGGCTTCATCGAGGCCTGCCTTGGCACCTGCGATACCTGCCTTGGCAACTTCCTTGCCTATCTTAGCCGCCTCAACACCTGCCTTAACGACTTCCGAAGCAACTTCCTTAGCCACCTCGACTGCCTTATCGGCGAACTCCTTCGTGCTGTCCTTTGCATCCTTCATGCGGTCGCTGAAGCTTCCTGCTTCCTTCTCGTTCTTCCGGGCTATTGCTGCCTGAGCCGCGGCAAGCCTTGCGATCGGTACGCGGAACGGTGAGCAGCTTACATAGTCAAGTCCAAGCTTATTGCAGAACTCGATGGATGTCGGATCGCCGCCGTGTTCTCCGCAGATACCTATATGAAGCTTCGGATTCTCGGGCTTGCCAAGCTTAACTGACATTTCCATAAGCCTGCCGACACCGGTCTGGTCAAGCCTTGCGAAAGGATCGTTCTCAAATATCTTCGTATCGTAATATGCCTCGAGGAACTTGCCTGAATCATCCCTTGAGAAACCGAAAGTCATCTGGGTAAGGTCGTTCGTGCCGAAGCAGAAGAAATCAGCTTCCCTGGCGATCTCATCAGCCGTGAGCGCCGCTCTGGGGATCTCGATCATCGTACCAACCTCATATTCAAGTGAAGCACCTGCCGACGCGATCTCCTCATCAGCCGTCTCAACAACTACCTTCTTTACTGACTTAAATTCCTTGACATCACAGATAAGCGGGATCATGATCTCAGGCTTAAGGTTCCAGTCCGGATGCTCGCCGGCAACCTTGATCGCGGCCCTTATAACTGCCTTTGTCTGCATCTTTGCGATCTCGGGATAGGTGATGCTGAGACGGCATCCCCTGTGGCCCATCATCGGATTGAACTCATGCAGTGACTGGATGTATTCCTTGATCTTATCAACACTCTTGCCGGTATTTGCAGCAAGTTTCTCGATATCCTTTTCCTCGGTGGGAAGGAACTCATGAAGCGGGGGATCTAAGAACCTTATGGTAACGGGACATCCCTCAAGTGCCTCGTAGATCTCTTCGAAATCGCCCTGCTGGTAAGGAAGTATCTTATCAAGTGCCTTCTCCCTCTCTTCCACGGTATCCGAGCAGATCATCTGGCGGAATGCCTCGATACGATCCTCTTCAAAGAACATATGCTCCGTACGGCAAAGGCCTATTCCTTCGGCTCCGAGTTCACGTGCCTTCCTTGCATCCGCGGGAGTATCGGCATTGGTACGTACCTTCATTGTACGGTACTTGTCCGCCCATGCCATTACCCTGCCGAATTCGCCTGCTATCTGCGCATCCACGGTCGGGATGATACCGTCATAGATATTACCGGTCGTTCCGTCTATACTTATCTCGGATCCTTCCTTGAAGGTCTTTCCTGCGAGAGTAAACTTCTTATTTGCCTCATCCATGACAATGTCGCCGCAGCCGGATACGCAGCACTCACCCATACCGCGCGCAACTACCGCCGCATGGCTCGTCATTCCGCCGCGCACCGTGAGTATACCCTGAGCAGCCTTCATTCCCGTGATATCCTCGGGTGAAGTCTCAAGACGTACCAGAACGACCTTTTCGCCCTTAGCCGCCCATGTAACCGCATCGTCAGCCGTGAACACAACCTTACCGCAGGCTGCGCCGGGTGATGCTCCGAGTCCCTTGCCTATGGGCGTTGCCGCCTTAAGTGCGGCTGCGTCAAACTGGGGATGCAGGAGCGTATCGAGGTTACGGGGCTCGATCATGGCAACTGCCTCTTCCTCGGTCCTCATTCCGTCATCAAAAAGATCGCATGCTATCTTGAGCGCCGCCTGAGCGGTCCTCTTGCCGTTCCTGGTCTGGAGCATGTATAACTTGTTGTGCTCAACGGTAAATTCCATATCCTGCATGTCACGGTAATGACTCTCCAGCTTACCGCAGACATCCTTGAACTGCTCAAATGCCTCGGGGAACTTCTCCTCCATCTCGGCTATCTTCATCGGGGTACGTACACCCGCAACTACGTCTTCGCCCTGGGCGTTCGTAAGGAATTCTCCGAACAGTCCCTTGTTTCCGGTCGCGGGATCACGGGTGAAGGCAACGCCGGTACCGCAGTCATCGCCCATGTTTCCGAAGGCCATTGACTGTACGTTTACTGCGGTTCCCCATGAATAAGGTATATCGTTGTCACGTCTGTATACATTTGCACGCGGATTATCCCATGAGCGGAACACAGCCTTTATGGCACCGTAAAGCTGCTCCTTGGGATCATTTGGAAAGTCACTTCCGATCTTAGCCTTATATTCTGCCTTAAACTGCTCCGCGAGTTTCTTAAGATCCTCCGCATCAAGCTCAACGTCCTGCTTAACGCCCTTCTCTTCCTTCATCTTGTCGATCAGGGCCTCAAAATACTTCTTTCCGACCTCCATAACAACATCGGAATACATCTGTATGAACCTTCTGTAGCAGTCCCATGCCCAACGGGGGTTGTTTGACTTTTCCGCTATTACCTTTACAACGTCCTCGTTGAGGCCGAGGTTCAGTATGGTATCCATCATACCGGGCATCGAAGCACGGGCACCCGACCTTACCGATACAAGGAGGGGATTCTCAAGATCGCCGAACTTCTTGCCTGTGATCTCCTCCATCTTAAGAACATACTCATCGATCTGGCCGCGGATCTCATCATTGATCTCCCTGCCGTCTTCATAGTACTGAGTACATGCCTCCGTCGTGATTGTAAAGCCCTGAGGCACCGGGAGTCCCAGGTTGGTCATCTCAGCAAGGTTTGCGCCCTTACCTCCGAGCAGATTCCTCATATCGGCACTGCCCTCACTGAACAAATAAACCCATTTCCTACTCATACTGCTCCTCCTTTATTCTTAATCTTTTTATTATCTTTACATTTGTATAGTCATTATACTAATTGTATCAAATTTAACCGCGTATATCAAGAAACTGTGCCTGTCCGTGTATGTTCATCATGCTTGAACATGAGGGTACGAAGATACAGTCACCCTTGTAAAAGTCGATCGAAAATCCTTCGCCGCTTACCGTTCCGCATCCGCCCACACACAAAAGCACCTTAAAGCTCACGCTGTCCGTCGAATATGTTACCCTTTGGCGCCTTTCGGTATTTATGATCATCCTGTATACCTCAAAGTACCTGCACCGGCATAAAAGCTCCGATGCGACTCCCTGCCTGTATTTTAGGACCCTAAGAGGCTGTTTGGGTTCATCGGCAGAGGTAAGGTTTGCA
>JAILLY010000102.1 GCA_024692905.1 Lachnospiraceae bacterium
GCCGGAGCGAACATGACCCTGTCTCCGCTCGTTGAGATCGAGAACATAGCAGCTGATAACTCGGATAAGACCGCTAAGAGCAAGTATGGTGAGTATAAGAAGTATACGGATGTAAGCATTTCCTACCGTAGTTCCGATACAGGTATCGCGACCGTAGCAAAGAACGGCAAGATAGTCATAAACAAAACTGCCGTAGAAAATGACACGGTTACGATCTACGCGACCACTGCCGACGGTAAGCAGATGACAGAATTTAAGATCACAGTGGTGAAATGATAATCAAAGAGTAAAGTCCGGTATCTTAAAAGGATACCGGATTTTTGTATTTTGTACAAAATCCGGTATTTAAATTTGTTGCTATGTAACAAAATTTTTAAATCATATTGCATTTCCCGCGGAGTGATGATATATTTCTTACCGTGAATTGATGAATGCAGATTTTACTCATGTATTGAATCGTATCAGGTTCTCATATTAGGCATTAACTATTCTTGCACTTACTCAATTCAGTTTATCCGGTTTTGTTTGCCGGATGATCGGCAGTTTTTCACAGATTTTTTTATCAGGTAATGAAATGCGTATTGTTGTATGGATATGCAATGATCATTCCCTTGAAGAACATGTATACACCGCGGATGCCGGCGAAGATGCCGCCGCGTGGGAATGCATCATTATCTCCTCCGAAAGGTTTGGGTTAAGAACGGGCGGAAGCCTTTTCATAAAAATATCGGATCAGTGTATGGTCAGAGCCGGAGACGGAATTAAGATAAACGGTTCATCCCGTGTGACCGGAGACGGTGTACGTTTATGCGGTGATACGAGGTTTGAGCTGGTTAACGAAAACGGTGAGATACTGAAAATGTACCTGTTTTTCTCTAAAGCACCGGCTATGAGGTTTTTTGGGACAGATAATGAAACGGTCATAACTCTCGGCAATGTACCTGGAAGAACGATAAGCCTTATCGATTCGCCTTTTATATGCGGCCTTCATCTTATGTTAAGGTGCAAAAAAGGCGGAGATGTTAAGGTAAGATCTGAGGAGGGATGCTATCTTAACGGTTCATTTATAGGACATATGAGATCCGTAAATATCGGGTATGGCGATGTGATATCGGCCGGAGGCCTTAGGATCCTGTGTCTTGAAGATCATGTCGGGATCGAATATCTGGGCAGACCGAATCCCATAGTTAGGCTGAACGAAGAACGTCCCAATAAAGCCATGACTGCGAGGACTGAAGAGTTCATGCCGGCTGTAAGGAGCAGGGTTGCCGTGGATGAGAGTGAGATCGAACTTGATCCGCCGCCTCCGCCAAGGACCGCGCCGCGGCAGTCTGTGTTTATGCTCATAGGATCGCCGCTTACCATGGCGATCCCCATGTGTCTTGGATGCGGTATGTATATATTTGCTTCAAGACATTTCGAAGGTTCCTCTTCTCCAATGTTCATGTATACGGGGCTTATAACCGCGGTTTCATCGGCAATGATAGGCGCTCTTTGGGGGATCGTGAACATAAGGCATTCGGCAAAACAGGCAAGGCTTGATGAGGAGGCAAGAGTCAGGGCTTATACAGGATATATAGACCGCTGTAATCTTATGATTGGCAGCAGGTACAGATATAACCGCAGCGTTATGTTGCGTAACGACCCTGATGTTCACTGCATCCTCGGCGCAGGGAATGCTTCGCTTATGCTGAACAGAAGGAAAGGCGATAAGGATCTGTTCAGTTACAGGCTCGGACTTGGTAGCAGGCGCCTGGGACTTTGTATAAAGGTCCCAAAGGAGCGGTTTGCGGTTGTACCGGATGATCTTACGGATCTTCCCGCCAGACTTAAGGATAATTACAGCCGGATAGACGATGTGCCCGTATGCAGCGATATCATGTCAAACAGGATACAGGGCTTTTTGGGGCGTACGGCGAGGGAACTTGAGCAACTGTTTTTTTGTATGGCTCTGCAGATAGCTGCAACCACGGGGCCCGAGCTCGTAAAAATGGTATTTCTGTTTTCGGCCGGCCTTATTTCCGATGACATCGTCCGGATATTAAGATGGCTGCCTCAGGCAAGGGGAGAAGAAGAGCATTATGTGTGTACGGGTCATGACAGGGTTCAGGAATTCTTATGCACGTTTGAGGGGATCATGCGCGCGGAAGGTTCGGGGACAGAAAGGTGGATAATATTTACCGATGATCCCAAAATGATCCCCGGACCGGTAATTTCGGGAGAGAATGTAAGCATTCTTGTGTTCGCGAACGAGTATGCGTCCCTTCCCGGAAATGTAAGTCTCATCATACAGAACGATCCGTCATTTAAGGGAATGTTCTTCCCCGGCAGTGATGAAGGACGGTCTGAGATCATGTTCGACCATATCTCTCCATCCGCTGCAGACAGATATGCGCGCAGGATAGCCGGGATGTGCAGATATGTGAACAGGGCTGTAAGGCCGGTGCCTTCACGGGTGACTTTGCCGGAGCTTTATGAAAAAGATTTCATATACGAAGATGATATCAGAGGATTCTGGAGGAATAATGACCCGGCCAACAGTTTAAGGGCACCGATAGGTATTTCAACGGATTCGAGGATAGTTTCGCTGGATCTGCATGAGAAGGCTCACGGTCCGCACGGACTTGTGGCGGGAATGACCGGAAGCGGAAAAAGCGAACTGCTCCAGACCCTGATCCTGTCATTAGCGGTCAGATATCCACCCGATGAACTTATATTTTTTCTTATCGATTATAAAGGCGGCGGAATGGCATCGATGTTCAAGGGTCTTCCGCATCTTAAGGGGAGCATCTCCAATCTGTCCGGTAATGTCACGGACAGGGCGCTTCTATCAATACGCAGTGAAAATGAATTAAGGCAGAAGCTGTTTCTTGAGGCACAGGTCAATTCGATCAGAGATTATGGAAGGCTTTATCGTGAAGGAACAGTAAAAAGACCTCTTCCCCATATATTGATCATAATAGACGAGTTTGCCGAACTTAAGCGGGAGCACCCTGAATTTGTAAAGGAGCTTGTAAGCGTTGCCCAGGTAGGCAGGAGTCTTGGCATACATCTTATACTTGCAACCCAGAAGCCCGCGGGTACGGTGGATGACAATATCTTTTCAAATTCAAGGTTCAGGATATGCTTAAGGGTTCAGGACAGGCAGGACAGCAATGATATGCTCCACAGGCCTGATGCTTCATATATATCCGAGCCGGGAAGAGCATTCCTTCAGGTCGGGAACGATGAACTGTTTGAGGAATTCCAGACGGCATATACCATGGAACCTTATCATGAAGGGGCATATGCCAAACCGGTCCGTCTGATCGATAAAAACGGAAGGAGGTTAAAGGAATGCAGCGGCCAAAAGGAAGAGTACAGTGGAGAAACACATTTTTCAAAGCTGCTTGAGGAAGTGAAGGAGTGCGCAGATAAGGAGAGGCGAGTTTTTGTTCCGGAACTGTGGCTTGAGCCGCTTGATGATCTTATCGTTTTTGATGACGGCATGGCCGGGAGATCTAATGAAGGGAAACTGCTGGCCGGAAGGTACGACGATCCGGCAGGATGTTCTCAGGGCGACTACCGGATAAGTATTGAGGACAGCGGTCATACAGTCATATGCGGATGTTCAAGGAGCGGAAAGAGTACATTCCTTCAGACGCTTATAATGTCGGCACTCTGCGGCTTGCATAAGACTTTGCCCGACATATATATCATTGATTACAGTAACGGCCTGCTTTCATGTTTCAGGGACAGTATAAGAGTGGGGGGATATATCAATGAGGACACATCAGACAGGCTTAAGGGCCTCTTTGGCCTGCTTGAGGAGATCATGGACCGCAGGCGTAATGTATATGTGGATACGGGTTTGGGTCAAAGAAGGGACCGGCCCGTCCTGCTGGTCATAGATAATTACGGTGCATTCAGGGATAAGACCGGGTGCGCATATGACGGGATAATGCAGGAGATAATAAAGAGCGGTGAGTCATATGGTATATATGCGATCATGACAGGCCTGCTCATCGGGAGTTCCGATATTCCCCAGCGACTCTTTGAAAACTGCAGGAGTGGTATATGCCTTAATATGAATGACAGATATCAGTACACTGAATGTTTAAGAGAAGTACATATCCCTGTAATGCCCTCAAAGATCCGGGGCAGAGGTCTTGCATTTATTGACGGAAAGCTGCTCGAATTTCAGACCGGGATCTATTATTCGGAAGATGAGAGTGAAAGAAACAGACGTATAAAAGATACGATCGTGCGATTAAATGAACGCTCTTTGGTGAATGCCCAAAAGATCCCGTTCATACCGAAGGACCCGCATGTAGGCGATCTTGATGAAGCGCTTTTGGGGATCGCGGTGAACGGACTGCCTCTTGGATACGATACCGAAAGTCTTCGCCCGTATGTTCTTGATATCTCGGATACAACATGTATCCTGAGTGTCTCGGGAAGGAGCGGGGGCGGAATAAATGCAATAAGGGTTGCGGCGCATTATGCGTATATCGCAGGCATGAATGTAAGATACTCGGACGGGATAAAGGATATATGCACAATGTACGATGAGGAACCTGAAGGGATGATAATATGCATGGATCTGAAAAAGGCGGTAACAGAGTTTTATTCACACGGCAGGGATGAGGAGACAGAAAGGAGATTTGAAGGCCTGATCAAAGAAAAAAAGGGAAGAAGGCTTATGGTCTTTGGGTTATCCGTGAACGATCATATGGCGCTTGCCGGATACGGCATTTACGAGAAGATAAGAGCTGAATGCACAGGACTCCTGTTTGACGGAGGGCTTGACAGGCAGAGCATTTTCGACCTTTCATTTCTTCCCTACAGCGAACTGTGCAGGATAAGGCCGCCCGGTTGTGCAGTGGTTGTAAAAAAGAATGCTTCGGGGATATACCGGGATGTGATGATCCCGGGAGCAGATGATGAAAGGAGTGATCCGGACTGGTCAGGATAGAGTTATATGCGCTTCAACAGGCGAAGATCTACGAACTTGACATAGATGAGGATCTTCGTATCCGTGAACTGTTGGCCGATATCCCGGAAATATGCAGGGCGCCTTCGGGAGGGCTTATCTTTGACAGGGAGATAAAGGGTCTTCTCCCTGAGGAGGCCACCGTAAGGGAACTTGGGATAAAGGACGGAGACAGGCTTATATATGTATCGGACCATGCCGGGAAAGGAGGAGAATATGGAACCGTTAACTGCGGTTTATGTGAGGATGAAAGTCCTGCTCGGGGAACTTGAAAAGGTCTCTGAGGAACTGGCACACCTTATACAGGAATTTGAGGCGGCGGCGTCACGATATGTGACAGGCTGGGAAGGGACCGCTTATGAACAGTACGGGATAAGGCTTAAGAAGGATATGGATTATATGAAGTCCAAAACTTTGGAGACAAGGATGATGTGTACTTTGTTATACTCGGCTCTCTCCGGATACCAGCGTACGGAATTCATAATATGGAGTATATTGGGAGGAATGACAAAATGAATATCAAAGCGGAGATTGATATTGAATTTACAAGAGCAATGGACCAGGCGGATGAACTTGAGGAACTGTCGGGTGTTATATGCGGCATAGGAAGCTCCAAGATAGATCAGGCCCTTTCCCTTCTTGCACAGTCATGGAGAGGGGATAATGCGCGGGAATATGTTAACAGAGTCAATATGCTCAAGGACAGGATCTACGGGTGTGCGGAGGTCTTAAAGGAAACATCCGAACTGATAAGGCATACCGCCGAGCGCATTTATGCTGCCGAAATGGCAGCGATAAGCATAATAAACTGAACGGATAAAGGAGGAGAAAGATGTCTTTTTTTCAGGTGACAAGTGCTCAGCTTTTCAGCAAGGCTGAGGCATTAAAGGGATTGAACGCAAGGTTTAAGAGCGGGATCGATACACTTCAGACTACTGAAGGTTCGCTTAAATCGATGTGGGAAGGCGAGGCAAACGAGACCTTTCATAATGCCTTTGTCAGGGACAAGGGGAGGATGGACCAGTTTCACGAAGCGATAGAGAGGTTCATTGAGGCGCTTATCATAATAGCCGGGAAATATGAGGAAGCAGAGAAGAAGAATACACAGACTGCAGCAGCAAGAAGCTGCTGAGAAAGGGAGGTATATATGGCAACCGGATTGCTTAAGGTGACACCGGAGAAGCTTATGGCTGCATCCGAGGAATTCAGTACGGTGGGTAAGACGGTAAGGTCACTCACACAGGAAATGAACAACATCGTGGAATCGTTAAGATCGGTATGGATGGGAGAGGCTGCAACGGGATACGGTACCAGATTTGCCCAGCTAGCCGATGATATCGAGAAGATAAACAGGATGATACAGGAGCATGTGACCGACTTAAATGCGATGGCGAGAGAATACCAGACGGCAGAGGATATGAACGTCGAACAGAGCGCGGCGCTCAAAACAGATATCATTTCGTGAGGTGCTGTGATATGGAAGTGGGATATAAGAATCTGATCCTTATTGATAATTCGAAGTCAGTCGGTGAGGCCAATTTCATGCTGTGCAAGGAAACGGCCAAGTACATCTGCGATAATGCGAACGAAAAGGATATGTACAGGATCGCAGTCTTTGGTGAGGATGTTGAATATCTGAGCGATTATACCTCCGACAATGTTATGGCGTCCGGACTGATCGATAATATTATCCTTGAAGACAGGGATACATACATTACGGATAATCTTGTCGGGATTTTGAAAGAATGGAGAGAAAAGGACGTTGCGTGCAGGAATATCATCCTGTTCACGGACGGGGATGAGGCTGAGTCTTTACTTCATGCCGATGAAGAACTCTACTATCTGCTTTCCGATTCCGAATATCCGGTATACGTGGTCCAGTGCGTGGATAATATCAATGTACAGCCCAAAAGGAATCTGTCTGCGATAGCCACGATAAGCGGAGGAGAGCTCCAGCTCACGGAGTTTGAGGGTTCGGACGCGGCAAGTGAGAAGACCATGGGCGGAAAGATCCTTGCGGCAATGGACTCTAAGAGGACTGATACGGAAGAAGAGGAAAGCGGGCAGGAGGTGCCGGAGGAAACAGCTGATACACATGAAGCAGAGGATGCGGAAGAAGGATCGGCAGCCGGCACGGATGAAAGCCTTATGATATACAGTGATTCAGATGCAGAAGGATATTATCGGGAGACTGTCGCCATTGACAGTGCATCTTCGGGTAACGATGCCCTGAAACCCATAATCAGGAACAGTGCCGATCAGCATCATACACCGGGACCCGGTATCCTTCTGCCCGTTATGGGATTGTTCCTTGCTCTCGGATTCGCTCTTTTGATACGGATGATGACCGTGAGTTTAAGAGGTGTAAAAGCCAGGCGCCGCGGCATGGATGATGACGAATTTGAAAGGGAAGCAAGGGTGGCATTCTGCGCGGAGGATTATGACTGCATGACAATGAGGCTTTCCGAAGAGAATACAGCCACCAGACTGCTCGATCCTACGGGAAGCGGTATGGATATAGTGCTTGAAGACTGCAATGACCCTACAAGACTGTTCCGTGCATCGACGGATGCGTCGCTTATAGTCGGAAGGTCGGCGGGATTATGTGATGTGGCGATCCCGGATGATGATTCCGTATCCGGAAGGCATTGCGAACTGGCGGTGAGGGACGGATGTTTGTTCGTCCGTGACCTTAATTCTTCAAACGGAACCAGAGTCAACGGACAGAAAGTCTTTCAGGAACTTATGTTAAAGTGCGGTGATATACTTACTCTCGGGCAGTCATCCCTTATGGTGAGAATATGAGTGCGTTCAGTGAGAAGGAGCTGCTGCTTCTGTCCAATTATCTGTATTTTGATAAGTGTACCGCTTATGAGACCGTTAACGACATGTTGAATGACTGCAGGGGAGCCGACGGGATCATATCGGAAGAGAAGGCGGCCGCACTCGGGATCGGAGGATGCATGAGTTCATCCGACGGATGCAGGATACTTAATGATATGGATGGCTGCAGTGACGGATTTAAGAGCTTAAGGGTTGTGCGCAGTATAGACGAAGGCGGGATAAGAGCCATATGTTTTCAGTCATCTGACGGTAATGCGGCCGTAGTGTTCCGGGGGACCGGAGGATCATATGAGGCCTGGGCGGATAATGTCCGCGGAGAGTATTTAAGCGATACGGATATACAGAAGCTTGCCGACGATTTCATACGGTATGACTGCGGATCATTTGATGATATAACCGTTGCAGGACACAGCAAGGGCGGAAACCTTGCCCAGTATGTGACGGTGCTTAACCCGGAAAGGGTAAACGGTTGTGTTTCGTTTGACGGCCAGGGTTTCGGGCAAGAGTTTATAAACAGATACGATGACAGCATAGCCTGTGTCAGGGACAGGATCAAGTCGGTCAGCGCTCATAATGATTACGTAAACATACTTCTTAATCCGATAGCATCCGAAAGGATATATGTTAAGAACCGTTATTCCGATGCCGTAGGCTGTCACAGTTCATATGCGCTTTATGACAGCTGCGAGTTTGATGATTCCGGAAATATCGTAAACACCGCCGGGCAGAGTTGGGTCATTAAGGACGCATCAGCGATGCTATCTGCGATGACGTCCGGGATAGACCGTCTTCCGGATGACGGCAGCAGGACGGTGAGTGAGTTCCTTGCCGCAAATGTGGCTTCGATATTCAGCAGTGAAATGAGCGATGAATATGAAAGCTCGATGAAGGCGGCAGCCGGAAGGAACGTATTGCGTTATCTGGGTGAACTCAGCGGACTTGCGGAAGGAGAAGATAATGGTTATGTATGGCTTATCACGGATGAAGTGTACGTTGATACCCGCAGGCTTAAGGAAGCGGCTGAACTTTTACACGATATACACAGGTCAATGGAAGCCGCCGCGGGAAATATGGCAGAAATAAGGCTGTCGATCGATTACAGGGCAGCCTCCAGGCTTGCGGTTGATGTGATACTGTATAAAGCCGAAGAGGATATGGAACGTTATGCAAAGCTGATGCTGCAGAGAGCGGTTGCGCTTGATCAGATCATCAGGCTGTATTCCGAAAGGGAAGCATCGATAACCAGGCTTACCCGTACCCGGTTGCTTTGCTAATCGGTATCGTGGTCATAGCCGTGCGTGTTAAGGAAAGCTTCAAAGCTTTCATCCCATGCACGGTCTATTGACCGGTCCGTGGTAAATATCTTAAGTGAAACGGCGGTGGTGCATGTGAGTGTGCCGCCGTCGTATCGTATGTTCACATTAAGTGAGTTGACGGCTCCCGGATCAACTGAGCTGTCCGAAGATGAGACGACCCCTTCAAGTTCCTCGGGCGGAAGACATAAGGTCATCCTGAACGAAAGCGGTACTTTCTTTCCTTTTATGCAGGAATAGCAGTATCCCTTAACGGACTCCCAGCGCACCAGGTTTTCGTCAAAGACCATACCGCGGGAAGAGGTCTTGAGCCTTAACTCTTCGAGTTCTTCCCGTGAATAGAATTCCCTGTTTATGTGGCCGTCGACCGTAAATGTATTTCCGGTGGCTATAACGGCCTCATTAAGCAGAAAATGATCGAAGACCGTTTCCTTATCCGAAAGGAGGGCCGTCATGAACCGGCCCGTATTTCTGATCGTAAACTGTTTCATGCTACCTCCGCTCACATGATCTTAAAATCAAGGGGTGAAAGGAACAGCAGGATCAAAACCGTCAGTACCTGCAAAAAGAGTATTAACGGCATCCCGATATAGAATGCCGCTTTGCGTGTTTTATGCCTGAAAAGATACATACCAAGAAGGCAGCCGATGCTGCCCCCGAAGACCGCTATCGAAAACAGGGTCGCTTCCGGAGTGCGCCATGACTGCCGCTTGGCCTTCTGCTTGTCTATGAAGAAATAAACAAGTCCGAGAAGGTTGACACATATAAGATACAGACCAATGATGATCCGGACATTTCCGAGGTCTATCATTATAAGCTGCTCCTTTGGATTATTTATCGATCCCGGCTTCCTTCATCTTAAGGGCTCTTACCTTGCAGGAGAGACCGAACAGATTTATGAAGCCTTCGGCATCATGATGGTCATACATATCGCCGGTGGTGAAGCTTGCGATGCTTTCATTATATAATGAATACGGAGAAGTCGTACCGGCCTTTATTATATTGCCTTTGTAAAGCTTGAACTTAACTTCTCCTGTCACATACTTCTGCGTGGACTGGATGAATGCCTGCACGGCTTCGCGAAGGGGAGTGAACCACTTGCCTTCATATACTATCTGTGCGAATTTATTCCCGAGATCGGCCTTGAGAGCGTACGTGTCACGGTCGAGTATGAGTTCCTCGAGCTGCTGGTGAGCTTCATAAAGGATGGTTCCGCCGGGAGTCTCGTATACGCCGCGGCTCTTCATGCCGACAACACGGTTTTCGACGATATCTACGATCCCGATGCCGTGCTTTCCGCCTAAGCGGTTGAGTTCTGCGATTATATCCGCGACTTTCATCTTCTTTCCGTTTACGGAAACCGGAATACCGGCTTCAAAAGTCATCGTGACATATTCGGGTTCATCGGGAGCCTTCTCGGGAGTGGTGCCGAGTACGAGCAGATGCTCGTAGTTCGGTTCGTTTGCGGGATCTTCGAGTTCGAGTCCCTCATGGCTTATATGCCAGAGGTTACGATCCCTTGAATAACTCGAGTCGGCCGAGAAAGGAAGATTTATGCCGTGAGCACGGCAATATTCGATCTCTTCTTCACGTGACTTTAAAGTCCATTTGTCATTACGCCATGCGGCGATTATCTTAAGATCCGGAGCAAGTGCCTTTATTGCGAGTTCAAACCTTATCTGGTCATTACCCTTGCCTGTAGCGCCGTGGCAGATAGCGCTTGCGCCTTCTTTGCGGGCTATCTCGACAAGTTTTTTTGCTATAACGGGACGGGCCATTGAGGTACCGAGCAGATATTTGTTCTCATATACGGCATGTGCCTGTACGCAGGGGATGATGAAATCATTGCAGAATTCATCCGTAAGATCTTCAATGTAAAGCTTGGATGCCCCCGATGAGATGGCACGTTCTTCAAGGCCGTCAAGTTCCTCGGCCTGACCGCAGTTACCGCATACGCATATTACCTCGTAATCAAAGTTCTCCTTGAGCCACGGTATCAGTGCGCTCGTGTCAAGTCCGCCCGAATAAGCAAGTACAACTTTTTCTTTCATAATATATTCCTCCTGATGGAAATTTATTTACGTGTTTGGATCAGTCTTGTAATAGGATACAACAACTGTATCGTAAATGCAAGGAGAATTTTGCATAAAAAATCATGGGTGCGCACAAAAAACCAAAAAAACGTTGCATATTATGCATAATAGTTGTATAATCATGCATAATTAACAGATACCCGGAAAAATCAGGCAGGAGATATGATATGAGCATGGTTATACGTACGATGAAGATCGAAGATTATGAACAGGTGAGCAAGCTGTGGACATGCATAAAAGGTTTTGCGATCAGGAGCATCGATGACTCAAGAGAAGGTGTTGCAAGGTTCCTTGAGAGGAATCCGTTTACTTCGGTAGTTGCCGAAAAGGACGGTAATATAATAGGAAGTATCCTGTGCGGACACGATGGCAGGAGAGGCTGCTTTTATCACGTCTGCGTACATCCCGATCACAGGAGACAGGGTATCGGCAAGGCCATGGTGGTATTTGCCATGAATGCTCTTAAGGATGAGCACATAAACAAGGTCAGTCTTATCGCATTTACAAAAAATGATATAGGCAATGCATTCTGGAAGACCATAGGGTGGACAAAGAGAGAGGACTTAAACTATTATGACTTCACTCTTAACGAGGAGAACATAGTCCGGTTCAATGAATAGAGTATTGATGTAAAACGTAAATGATTGTATATTGTTTAAAGTGGATCAGGGTACGGAGGAAGATATGAAGGAGATAAAAGGCGGCGTAACTTCCGCAAAGGGATTCATGGCTGCAAGTACTGCGGCCGGGATCAAATATGAAGGCAGGAAAGACATGGCAATGGTCTTTTGTAAAGAACCGTGTGAGTGCGCAGGGACGTTCACATCAAATGTTGTTAAGGCAGCCTGCGTCATGTGGGATATTGAACTTACCGGATCGGGAAGACCCATGCATGGTGTGATCGTAAACTCAGGCATAGCCAATGCGTGTACGGGAAGTGAAGGATATGAAGCGTGCAGGGCGACCGCAATTGCTGCGCAGGATGCGCTCGGTGTCCCGTATGATACGATAGCGGTCGCATCTACCGGAGTTATCGGAATGCAGCTCCCGGTAGATAAACTTGTTTCCGGCGTCGGTGTAATGGCAGGAGAGCTTGGTGACTCGGATGAAGCCGGAACGCAGGCGAGCAGGGCGATAATGACCACGGATACGGTCAATAAGGAGATCGCCGTCACCTTTGAGGCCGGAGGACGTACTGTCACGCTGGGCGGTATGAGCAAGGGCTCGGGTATGATACATCCGAATATGTGCACAATGCTGGCATTTCTCACAACGGATGCGGCCATAGACAAGGCTCTCATGCAGAAGGCGCTTTCGGAAACGGTAAAGGATACCTTCAATATGATATCGGTAGACGGTGATACATCGACCAACGATACGCTGCTGATAATGGCAAACGGACTTGCCGGTAACGAGAAGATCGTTTCAGAAGGAAAGGATTACGAGGCTTTTAAGGAAGCACTTTTTTATGTATGCAGGTCGCTGGCAAGGAAGATGGCAGCAGACGGTGAAGGTGCTTCGAAACTGTTTTGCGCAAAGGTCGTAAATGCCTCAAATAAGGAAGATGCAAGAACGCTCGCCCGTTCCGTTATCAGTTCGAACCTCTCAAAGGCAGCCATATTCGGGTGTGATGCAAATTTCGGAAGGTTCCTGTGTGCCATGGGTTACTCGGGTGCCGGTTTTAAGCAGGAGGATGTCGAACTGTTTTTTGAAAGCGATGCGGGAAGGCTTGCCGTGTTCGATCACGGGGTACCGCTTGACTTTGACGAGGATGAGGCCATTAAGATACTCAAGTCCGATGAGGTCACCGTATTTATAGACATGCATGAGGGAGATGCCTGCGCGGAAGCATGGGGATGCGATCTTACATATGATTATGTGAAGATAAATGCGGATTACAGGAGTTGACGCAGATACGGAAAGGAAACTAAGATGTCGGTAACAAACGAAGAATACATGCAGCAGTATTATCAGAAGGCGGAGGTGCTCATGGAGGCACTCCCTTATATCCAGAAATACAACCGCAAGGTCATAGTCGTAAAGTACGGCGGCAGTGCGATGAGTGACGAAGAGCTCAAGAAGAATGTCATTAAGGACGTAACGCTCCTCAAACTCGTAGGTTTCAAGCCCATCGTGGTCCACGGGGGAGGGAAGGATATAAGCGCCTGGGTAAAGAAGGTAGGCAAGGAGGCACGGTTCATAAACGGACTCAGAGTCACCGATGATGAGACCATGGAGATAGCCGAGATGGTACTCGGAAAGGTTAATAAGTCGCTGGTCGCAATGGTGCAGGCACTGGGCGTAAAGGCGGTAGGTATTTCCGGCAAGGACGGCGGTCTGTTAAAGGTCGAGAAGAGATATTCGGACGGTCAGGACATAGGTTATGTGGGAAATATAACCGGGGTAAACACCAAGATACTTGAGGATCTTCTGGAGAATGACTTTCTTCCCATAGTATCGCCGATAGGACTGGATGACAACTTTGAAACCTATAATATCAATGCGGATGATGCGGCATGCGCGATAGCCAAGGCCATGCATGCCGACAAGCTTGCGTTCCTTACGGATATCGAAGGCGTGTACAGGGATCCGGAAGATAAGAGCACGTTCATATCAAGGCTGACAGTCACACAGGCAAATGCGCTGATAAGCGAGGGCCATGTGGGCGGCGGAATGCTTCCCAAGCTCAACAACTGTACCGATGCGATAGAGAACGGGGTCAACAGGGTGCATATACTTGACGGACGTAAACCCCACACACTGCTGCTTGAGATATTTACCAGAAAGGGTATCGGCACGATGTTCTTCCGCGACGGTGACGAGGATCTTTTATAGGCATGTTCATTTAAGCAAAAAGGGGTGGATAAGATGAGTAAAACAGATGAATATATAGATCAGGCAGAGCGGGTGCTCTTACACACATATAACCGTTTCCCGGTTGTTTTCGATCACGGTAAAGGAGTATGCCTTTACGATATAGAAGGCAGGGAATACCTTGATTTCTGTGCGGGTATTGCCGTATTTGCTCTCGGATACGGTAACGAGGAATACAACAATGCATTAAAGAACCAGATAGATAAGCTCATACATACATCAAACCTTTTCTATTCGGTACCTGCGACCGAAGCTGCAAAGCGGCTCACACAGGCAGCGGGTATGGACCGGGTGTTCTTTACGAACAGCGGGGCCGAAGCGATAGAAGGCGCGATCAAGTCCGCAAGGAAGTATGCCTTTTCAAAGGACGGTTCGACAGATCATGAGATAATAGCGATGAACGGCTCATTCCACGGACGTACGATGGGTGCTCTTTCCGTGACCGGGAACAGCAAATACCGTGAGCCCTTTTATCCCATGATAGGAAATATAAAGTATGCCGATTATAACGATTACGAGAGTGTGGAGGCGCTCGTTAACGATAAGACCTGCGCGGTCATAATGGAGACAATACAGGGTGAGGGCGGCATACGCCCCGCCGATCCTTCGTTCATTAAGAAGGTAAGGGAACTTTGCGACAGGAAGGATATACTTCTCATACTTGATGAGATACAGTGCGGTATGGGCAGGAGCGGAAGCATGTTTGCATATCAGGGTTACGGTGTAATGCCTGATATAGTGACTGTTGCCAAGGCTGTAGGATGCGGAGTTCCGGTTGGGGCCTTTATGATGAAACAGAAGGTTGCGGACAGTTCGTTAAAGCCCGGCGATCACGGAACGACATACGGAGGCAATCCTCTGGTCACGGCAGCCGTATGCGAGGTCTTAAGGCAGTTTGAAGACAGGAAGATCATCGATAATGTGAAGGATGTCGGGGAATATATGTATAAGAAGCTTGAAGAGGTCAGGGCCGGGTATGATTTTATAACCGATCACAGGGGTATGGGCCTTATACAGGGGCTTGAATTTGATACGTCCCGGGCAGAGCCCTCAAAGATCTGCGCCAGGGCGGTCAAGAACGGTCTTATCATCATCACTGCGGGCAGCAGTGTTATCCGCTTCATCCCTCCGCTTACGATCACGAAGGATGATGTGGACAGGATGATCGGCATCCTTAAGGCGTCACTCTGAATTATTGAGGGGAGATAAATGATGAAGAGGATAATAAGTGCACTGGTGGCAGCAGCCCTCGTGGCTGCGATGCTGATATCTGCTGAAAGGAGCGTATCCGCAGTAAGGCTTCGCGATTCAAACAGCCTGGTCTTATGGTATGCGGATGATTCGCTGACCGATTATGTGACTCTTGCGGCTCAGGCATACCAGCTTGAGAAGGGAGTCCGCGTAAAACCGGAGCTCGTCAGCGGTGTGGAACTTCTCGGGCAGATAAACGATGCCTCCGTACATGACGGTGAGATAAGGGGCTCTGAAACGGTCACCGCACCGGATTTGTATATAACCACACATGACAATCTCATGAAGGCATATTATGCCGGACTTGCAAGCGAGATCACGGATCCCGGAAAGGTCATAAATGCGGTGAACTATCCGCAGACCTCGCTGCATGCGATCACTTGCAGCGGCAAATATGTTGCGTATCCTCTGTATTATGAGACCAATTTCCTCCTTTACAACAAAACATATATGGCCAATATCGCCAAGCAGAATATAGAAGAGGAACCCGAACTGCCCGCCGAAGAAGAGGAGACCGCCCCGGCAGGGGACAGTGTTTCTTCAAACGGTATAGTAACGGATGACCTTTCAAGCGTGTCTTCGGATTCGGTCTCGGCAAACGAACTTGATTTTGAGGAAGAAGAACCCATGGGCGAGGAGGACGTGACCAAGGATCCGCAGGTTCTCGAGAAACTGGCCAACATGATCCCGGCCACATTGGATGATATATTGACATTTGCAAACAACTATGATGCTCCGGAGCAGGTCGAGGCGATCTTTAAGTGGGACGTTTCGGATATCTTCTATAATTATTTCTTCGTCGGAAATTATATGAACGTCGGAGGAGAGGACGGAGATGATAATTCCTACTTCAATATATACAACCAGCAGGCGGTTGACTGTCTTAAGGTATATCAGAACATTAACCAGTTCTTTTCAATTGATTCAAAGGCAGTCACATATGACAGCATACTCGAGGAGTTCATCGAAGGAAAGACCGTATTTACGGTTGCAACAACTGATGCCCTTGCCAAATTAAAGGAGGCAAAGGAGAACGGGGAATTTGAGTACGATTACGGTGTCGCCATACTTCCGGACCTAAGTTCAACCCTTAAGGCACGCGGCATGTCGGAAACCTCCACGGTTGTTGTTAACGGATATTCCTATAATAAGGCTGCCGCAAATGACTTTGCCGAATATTTATGCTATACCAAGGCGGCCGATATCTATAAGAAGGCCGGAAGGATAGCATGCTTTAAGAATGTAGCCTATGAGGATCAGGAGATAGCAAGCGTTATGGAGGAATATGAGAAATCGGTCCCCATGCCCAAGATGATCGAAGCCGGAAACTACTGGGTCCAGCTTGAGATCGCATTCACGAAGGTGTGGAACGGAGCGGATCCCGATGCCACGCTTAAGGAACTTAATGATACCATAGGTGAACAGATAGACGAACTTGAACAGCACGTCCTGACACAGGAATCCATTAAGATCGGCATAGACTGAGTTCACAAATAAAACATATTTTCATCACCATTTCCTCAAAATGCGGTAATAGAATAACAGCATGCAGGAAAGGGAGGTGTATTGTGATGTATGAATACAACGACAAAGAAAACGGAATGCTTTCAAGTGACAGGGAAAGGTTCGAAGCCGAAAAGAGAGCATTGAAGCAGGAGAAAAAAGATAAAAAGAACAAATGGTTTTTATGCATTTTATATGCGCTTGTATTCGGGCTCATAGCGGGCTGTGTTTTTCAGGGTGTAGGTTTTGCGACAGATGTCCTAAAGAGCAGGATCGGCCTTAAGTCTGCCGCTGTCTCGGGGACGGCCGAAGAGACCGTGGATGAGGACGAAAAGGAGGCCGAGGAGGAAGTTGAGGATAAGAAGGCTGAGGATAAGGAAGAAAAAGCTTCTACGCTCCCGGTAGCGACGACTCTCTCTTCCGAAGGCAGGCAGGATGTTGCAACTGTTGCGGCAAATGCAATGCCGTCCATCGTTTCGATAACAAACAAGAGTGTTCAGGAAGTCAGGTCATTCTTCGGCGGTGCTATCCATTCGTATGAAAGCGAGAGCGAGGGATCCGGCATAATAGTCGGAGAGAATGATGACGAACTGCTGCTCGTAACCAATAATCATGTGGTTGAAGGCTCCAAGGAACTCTCGGTATGCTTTATTGATAATGAAGTATGCGAGGCGGTTGTAAAGGGCACAGACCCCGATAACGATCTTGCCGTTATCGCGGTGAAGATATCCGATATCAAGAAAAGTACAATGGATAAGATCGCTGTCGCCAAACTCGGAGATTCGGATGAACTCGTGATAGGTGAGCAGGTAGTTGCGATAGGCAATGCACTCGGTTACGGACAGTCGGTGACGACAGGAATAGTCAGTGCGCTTGAACGCAATGTTGATATTGATGATATAGCCAAGGACTTAATACAGACGGATGCGGCCATAAATCCCGGCAACAGCGGCGGCGCACTCCTTAATATGAAAGGTGAAGTGGTCGGCATCAATTCGGCCAAGTTGGCCTCGGCCCAGATAGAGGGCATGGGATATGCGATACCGATCTCAACCGCCACTCCCGTCATAGAGGAACTCATGAACCGCGAGACAAGGGAACTCGTCGATGCCAAGGATGCAAGTTATATCGGTATCTCCGGCGTTTCGGTATCAAAAGAGATATCCGAGACCTATGATATCCCTACAGGTGTGTATGTATCGGAAGTACCCAAGGACGGACCGGCCGATAAGGCGGGCATCGTTAAGGGGGATGTCATTAAAAAGTTTGACGGCATCAGCGTATCTTCGATAAATGATATCAAGGAACAGCTCAAGTATTATAAGGCCGGCGAAAAGGTGGAAGTCATGGTCATGAGGAGCAACGGCAGCGAATATAAGGAGGTCAACGTTACGGTCACTCTCGGAAAGAAGTCCGAATCGGGTATAGAGGAGGAAGAAGAACCGGAGCAGGAAAGCGGTCAGAGCGGTGAGACATATTACATAGATCCGTTCTCCATATTCGGGTATTGATCAAGTTTTTCATTTACTTATCTTCCAATACAATTTATAATGTAATCGATCAAGCGGGTGCCCCTTGGGGCACTCGTTTGACTATAGACGAGTATGATTCCGGAGAGAGGGACATGGAAACCAATCAGATCATTCTCACACCCAACATAACCATACCCAAGGGTAATTTCGATTTCGTTATGGAGGCCACTCATAACGAGCAGCTGTATCTCGGATGCCTGAATGCCGAAAAATGCATGATGACCGATTATGATTCGTGTCTTAAGGGCATAAGGAGGTCGATCGAGATGCTCGGGATCGAGCTTGAGAAGACGAGCAGGGCAGAGGAATATAATATTTCTCCCGATGAGGCATTAAGGAGTATCTTTATCGACCTTAAAAGAGGTAAGAATAACAAAGGCGGCCATAAAGAAAGGCGCCGCATCTCCAAAAAGAATTTCTATATCCGTCACGTCGTGGATTTTGAAAAGAAAGATCATGAGGAGTACACAAAAAAACAGATATCCGATTTTGTCGGGGATTACATTTCGGCCTATCCTGAAGCACTTAATGAAGACAACAGGCCAAACCGTACCTTCCGCGATATCGCTTACGATCTGTATGCAAGATGTTCAAGACCTCTTTCGGATAAGGGATCGGGCACAAAGGAAGACAGTGCGAACCTGATAAGGTTATTCCACGGGCTTTTGTGTCTAATAAACTATGTCAGGGAACCCTACGATCCCGAACTGACTCCCATGGATGATCTGTTCCCCGTTCCTTACGAATATTACGATGAGCTTAACCTGATAAACGGTATCAACTGCAAGATTTATGTTTCGGGCGACGGGAGCACATATTATATGCTCAAACGTAAGGATATAGAGTATATGGATATCCTGAACCCGGAAATATACAAGATCCGTATGCAGGAACTAAACACCCTGGATATGCTCTGGGGCAGGCTTGCGGCTGTCCCGGGATATAACGGCTGCAGAACAGGCGAGGTCGGCACACATGATTACAGAAGGGCTGTATATGAATTTGCCTCAAGGCCCCAGGCACTTACCGGACGGTTCATCGAACGCCTTGACAAAAAGAGCAGAAGAGAAGAGCTTTCAAGGGGACTTATAAGGCTTATAAGGATCATGCACGATCCGGCTGTAAATATCCCGCACGGAAGGCTTAATCCCGAGTGTATTTATATCTGTGAAACGAACAGGGGACTCATGCCCTATATAGTGAGTTTCGATAATCTCCGGGCATCGGCTGCCGGAGGAGTGTTCCCGGACAGGAGTATGCTTGATGATTATTTCAACTCAATAGACATGCAGAAGTTCATTGCTCCGGAAATACGGAATTCGCCCCCGGATACGCCCTATGATCAGAAGAGTGCGGATATATACTCATTGGGCAAGCTGATAAAATATATATACGGACATGATGAGAACAAGGTCAGGGACTATGTTGACCGGCTTATAATAAAGGATCCGTCGTCAAGGCCCAAAATAACCGAAGCGGCCAGGATGTATGACGACGAGGTCGTATATTTCGAACCCACGGTAGTACTTGGCAATATTGTCCTGACGGAATTCCGTCTGCTGATCTTCAGTGCCTATCACGGCTTTGAGGAACATATCATAAAGGATACGGTAACGATAGGAAGGATGTTCAGTTCATCGGGCAGGGACATAAAGGTTGATTCCCCTATAGCTTCGCGTACTCACGGGAGGTTCGTAAAGACGGATTCGGGCTTTGAGTATGTTGATATGCTCAGTACGAACGGGACATTTATAAACGGCATATTATACGGGGCCCAGAGGTCGGGGCGTCCCGAACCGAGGAAGCTTAAGCTCGGTGATATCTTAAAGATCGATCATCCTGAGTTTGTAAAGGCTCACCGTGATGCGGTACTTATGTTCGTACTCGGACCTTCAGATCATGAAATGAAAGGTTATGCCCTTGATATAACAGAGGGAATGGATGTGGCTGTAGGACGGGAGAACGGAGATATAACACTTGCAAACAACCGGGTCTCGAAAAAGCATGCAAGATTTGTCGTCAAGGACGGTGTCCTGTATATCCAGGATCTTAACAGTACGAACGGTGTATTTGTTAACGGGAGCCGGATAGAGAGTACGGCGGTCCTTTATCAGATGGATTGTGTAAGGATAGTGGATTATGTCTTTATCGTTTCCGGAAACAGGATATATTATTACGCTGAATGATTTTTGCGATTTATCTTTAAACCGCGACGGATATGTGATAGTATAATCAGTGCATAAGGGCCTGCGTTAGGAGGCTTATTTGAAAAAAGAGATATGCATACTGATCATTATCCTTTCTGTTGTCATGATATCATTAACGGGCTGCGGCAATGACGAAGCAGTCATCGAGCTTGAGCAGGAGAGCATCAGGACCGGCATGGCAGCCGATCCGGACGAAACGGCGGACTGTGAACCCCAAAATAACGTGACCGTATATGTATGCGGGGCGGTCAATCATCCCGGTGTTTATGAACTCCCGGAAGGTACCCGTATCGTGGATGCACTGCATGCTGCCGGGGGAATGGATCCGTTTGCGGATCATGATCATATCAATCAGGCAATGCTCCTTGAAGACGGAGCCAGGATTTATATCCCTACATCTGATGAGACTGAAGGAATTTCACCCGGGGGCGATATTTCGGGCATGGATTTATCCGCTTCGGAGGGTACGCCTGCCAGGATAAATCTGAACACGGCCGATGCTGCGCAGCTTATGACTCTTCCCGGGATAGGTGAGGCAAAGGCAGCCCTTATAATACAGTATCGTGAGGAAAACGGCAGGTTTAATGCTATAGAGGACATAATGAAGATAAACGGTATCAAGGAAGGGATGTTTAACAGGATCAGGGACATGATAACCGTATGAAGAGAGGTATAAAATGAAAGTTCTTATAGTTGATGATGAAAGGGCGATAGTTAAGGGACTTGCATTCGGCATAAGCAATGACGGAAATGAGGTTGACTGCGCTTATGACGGTGAGGAGGCTCTTGAAAAGATAAAGTCCGGTGATCATGATATAATCCTGCTTGATGTCATGCTTCCGGGACTTGACGGTTTTGAAGTCTGCAAAAGGGTAAGGGAGTTTTCCGATGTACCCATAATCATGCTGACTGCACGCAGCGATGATACCGATAAGATAGCCGGTCTTACCGGCGGGGCTGATGACTATGTCACCAAGCCGTTTAACATAATGGAGATAAAGGCCAGGATGGATGCCGTTTTACGCAGGAGTGAGAGCAGGAAGGCTGCGGCAAAGCCCGGCAGTGACAGTGTACTGAATATAAGCAATATGCGTCTTGAACGTACCAATAAGCGTCTGTTCATAGACGGCAGGGAGATAAATATAACTGTCAAGGAATTTGAGGTCCTTGAACTGCTTGCATCAAACCCCGGTAAGGTCTACAGCCGTGACAGGCTTCTTGAACTTATTTGGGGTCTCGGATATCCGGGAGGCTCAAGGACGGTGGATGTTCATGTGAGGAGGCTTCGCGAGAAGATAGAGGAGCAGCCGAGCGAACCAAAGTATGTCCAGACGAAATGGGGTGTGGGCTATTTCTTCAATGTTTAGGGAAAGGTTTGCAAACATCAATCCGTTCAGGAGTCTTGGCCTGCGCATCTTTCTTATCATCTGCCTGGTGGGTATCCTTCCCGTCATGCTCTTAAGGAGTATAATCTTAAGGAGTTATGAGACCAGGGCACTGTCGGTAAGAGTGTCGGAGATACAGAACCAGTGTACCATCCTTGCCAACCATCTGGTGACATACGGGTATCTTACCGATCAGTCTTCAGAGACCGTAAATGCCGAACTTGAACAGTTCTCGGCTCTGTACGACGGCCGGATAATGGTGATCGACGGTGATCTTAAGATCATAAAGGACACCTATTCCATAAGCCAGGGGAAGATCATGATCTCCGAAGAGATACTGCGCTGTTTTGACAAGACATCGATCTCCAGGCATGACAGGAAGAACAGATATATTGAATTCACCACGCCTATCAACGACATCGAGACCGGCAGCGTCATCGGTGTCATCTTAACGAGCGTTTCCACCGACAATATTGCCGAAACGATCAAGATCATGAGCCGCAAGGCGTATCTTTTTACGATAATCGCGGCCGTTTTGACCGTATGCTTCGGCGTGTTTGTATCGATCAATCTGATAAAGCCTTTCAGGGAGGTAAATATGGCTCTTATCAGGGTGGAAGAGGGTTTCACCGATGATAAGGTTTCGGTTCCGGCTTATAATGAGACGATGGTAATATCAGAGTCATTTAACCGCCTGATGGAAAAGATGAAAACACTCGAGGCATCCAGACAGGAATTCGTTTCAAACGTATCACATGAGCTTAAGACACCGATCACGTCAATGAAGGTGCTCGCAGATTCGCTTATACAGAACGACGATGCTCCGGTTGAGATATACCGTGAGTTCATGAAGGATATAACCGAGGAGATAGACCGTGAAGACAAGATAATAAACGATCTGCTCTCACTCGTAAAGCTTGACCGTACGTCAAACGATCTTATGAACATAACAAATGTTGACGTGAACAAAATGGTGGAGGATGTTTTAAAAAGAGTCCGCCCGATCGCAGATAAGGAAAAGGTTGATCTTATACTTGAGAGTATACGCCCCGTGACTGCGCAGATCGACGAGATCAAGCTCTCGCTTGCCGTCATGAATGTGGTTGAGAATGCCATTAAGTATAATAAGGAAAACGGATGGGTCAGGGTCGCGGTCGATGCGGATCATCAGTTCTTCACGATAACGGTCTCTGATTCGGGTATAGGTATTCCCGAAGAGTCACTGGCTCATATATATGAGAGGTTCTACAGGGTCGACAAGTCGCATTCGAGGATGATAGGCGGAACGGGCCTTGGGCTGGCGATCGCAAGGAATGCGATACTTATGCATGACGGAGCAATAAGAGCGGAGAGTACAGAGGGTGTCGGAACATCGTTCATAATAAAGGTTCCGTTAAAGAGCCTTAACGTCACTACTGCCGGAAGTATAAAGGATAATGAGGAAACTGAAGAAGAGGAAAAATAGAATACTGCCGATCCTGATGTTATCCCTTGTCATACAGGGGTGTTCCGGGAGTACCGGGGATGTTGAACGTTTTAAGGTTTATTATCCCGGGAAGGACGGTGCAAAGGTCGGTTACGTGGGGATGCAGCCGGATTCCGTGGAAACGGATGCGCTTGTAGATGAGGCATTGGATGCTCTTAAGAGCCAGCCCTCCGATTATGACTTAAGGCCCGCGATACCGGATGATGTAGATGTCCTTTCGGCTGTCCTTAATGACGGACTCCTTATGATAGATTTCAGTACGGGATACCATAAACTGACCGGCAGGGAGGAGATACTTAAGAGAGCGGCAATAGTAAGGACTCTTGCGCAGATTGACGGAGTTAATGAGATTGCTTTTACCGTTGACGGTTCTCCGCTTACGGATTCAAAGGACGTGCCTGTCGGTGTGATGCGTGCCGATATGTTCATAGACAACGCCGGGGCAGAGATCAATTCTTATGAGAGGACAAGACTGGTCCTTTATTATGCCGATGCGGATGGGGACGGACTGGTCCAGACCACGGAAGCGGTGGCATATAATTCAAATATCTCGATAGAGAAACTCGTGTGTGAACATCTTATATCGGGACCGTTGTCTTACGGCGCTCATCCCGTAACCGATCCCGGGGTTCATATCATGGCGGTGACTACCAAGGATGGGGTGTGTTATGTAAACCTCAGCAAGGAGTTTCTGGTCAAACAGGGTAAGTTGTCTGACGAGGTGGTTCTGTATTCCTTTGTCAATTCCCTTACCGAGCTCAATAACATTAATAAAGTACAGTTCATGATCGATTCGGAAACGGAGATATCATTCGGTGATCACAGTTATCTTAATGCTCCGTTCGAAAGAAATCTTGAACTTGTGGATATGCAATAATACAGGGAGGATCTTTTGAATTTAAGAAGACCGTTATGCGCCTTCTGTCTCTTTTTCGTCCTCATCCTTGCGCTTTTCATGTATTGCTTTGGCAAAAAGGCCGGGAGGAACGAGACAGTGCCGGGCACACGGGTGAACGTTACCGGCAGGATCCGGTCTATGCAGGAGAAGGACGGCAGGCTGATCCTTCGTCTTAAAAACACATCAGTATCAGATAAAGACATATTGCTGTACCTTTCGGAAAACGATCCGATGACCGAAAAACTCCATATTGGTTCTTACATAACTGCGGCAGGCAACGCCTCGGACTTTAAAAAAGCACATAACAGAGGACAGTTTGACGCCGGTTCTTATTATGCCTTAAGGAATGTCGCCTTTCCTGTATATGATGTGAGTATAAACGGTGTGGACAGCCGCTATTATCCGGTAAGGGATATGCTCTACAGGCTTAAGGAAAGTACGGACAGTGTATATGAAAGCTGTTTTGATCCGCGCGAGTACGGCATGGTCAAGGCTCTCGTGCTTGCGGACAGGAGCGATCTTGATCCGGAGATAAGGGATGAATACCGGGATGCCGGCATATCCCACATACTTGCACTTTCCGGACTGCATATAGCCACTATGGGCTTCATACTCTTTGGGGCATTAAGAAAGTCGGGACTTGGTAACGTCCCCTGTTTTTTGCTGGTCTCTTCCGTAATGATAATGTACTGTCTCATGGTCGGTATGCCCGTATCGGCAGTACGTGCCCTGATAATGTTTGTGATCGCGATGGGTTCTTATCTTGTTCACCGCACGCCGGATCTTAATACGAGCGCGGCGCTTGCCTGCCTTATCATGCTTATCATAAATCCCGACAGCCTGTATGATCCTTCGTTTCTGCTCTCGTTTTCCGCAGTCATGGGAATAGGCCTTGTTTATCCTGCACTGGTTTTTTTTACAGAGTCATTAAGGGGCCGCGGTTTCAGGCACGGTCCGGGTATGAGCGGATGTGAACGGGTCTTGAGACGTTTGCGGACGGCGCTTATGGTATCGCTTTCCATCCAGCTTGCCATGCTCCCTTTTTCTCTGTGGTTCTTTTATCAGGTGCCTGTATATTCGATCCTGCTGAATCTTGTGGTCGTCCCGCTCGCAGCGATACTCCTTCCCGCAGCCATCATTACGGGAATACTCGGAGATATTTTCATATTATCCGGGAATCTTCCGGGCCTTAAGACTGTCATGCTTATCCCCGTATATACGGCAAAGGTGATAATACATATGTATGATGTGCTCATAAGGCTGCAGGAGAAACTCCCGGGAGCCCTGATCGTACCCGGAAGGCCTTCGGGGGTGCAGATGTGTATTTGTATTGCAGTGCTTGCAGCGGTGACGGCGGCGGGGAATATGTTAAAAAGAAAATACAAAAGTGCGGGCAAGTGCACTGATGCGGAAAAGAAACGTCTAAGGAAGACGACAGCCATATTATCCTTTATATGTTTGGCCGGGACAGGATGCCTGTTTGTCCGGACGGATCCGGGATTTGAGGTGTCGGCTCTTTATGTCGGTCAGGGCCAGTGCTTTATCGTACACGGTAAGGATGTGCCGACCGTAATGTTTGACTGCGGAAGTACGGACGAGAAGCAGGCCGCTGAATACACAGTGATCCCGTTCCTAAAATACTGCGGACTGGGAATGATAGATACCGTGTTCATCTCACACCTGGACAACGATCATGTGAACGCCCTCATTGATATGCTGGATGAAAAGAACCGCTGTATAAGGATAAAGAGGATAGTGATCCCGGGAAGCTTATCACAGGAGGGAAGCGATAATCACAAGCTGCTTACGGATGCCGCGAAAAAGGCCGGCGTGAAGATATACACGATGAGAGAGGGTTGCCGTATCAAGTGGAAAAGAATGACTGTCACATGCCTTTACCCGGGCGATGAGGATGAAGGAGCCCTGACGGATATAAATGAAGGCTCGCTCGTGCTGTCGCTTAAATACAATGTATGTGGGGACAAAATGTTCGGGGCTCTGTTTACGGGGGATATAAGTTCGGAGGCGGAGGATGAACTCATAAGGCGCGGAGCGGGAGAGCACGATATGCTCCAGGTTGCACATCACGGTTCCAGGTTTTCCGCAAATGAAAGCTTTTTGGAAACCGTTTCACCCCGAATTGCAGTGATATCGGCCGGGAAAGACAATCCATACGGTCATCCGCATGAGGGAACGCTGAAGCTCCTGGATCTTATGCACTCGACGGATACTTTCATAACATTCAGGGACGGCGAAACGGATGTTGACGTTAAAGAGGAAGACGGCAGGCTTTTGTTTGGGATAAGATGCCATGACAGGTGAGGGATCACTCTGATGCCGTTTCTGTGGCATAAGGGATTTCCATGTGATATAATGGCGGTATGAAAAGCATAGATTCGGACATAAAGAACGGCAGGATACGGAATATCTATCTGCTCATCGGCGTTGAGCCGTATCTGATACATATGTACAGGGACAGGCTTGTAAATGCACTTGTCGGCAGTGATGATGAAATAAACTGCAAAAGGTATACGGGCACGATCGGTGATATGAATGCCCTTATCGAATATGCGGACACGGTACCTTTTTTTTCCGACAGGAAGGTTTTGGTCCTTGAAGATACCGGTCTGTTCAAGTCATCGGATGATACGCTGGCGTCATATCTTAAGGTTATGCCGGATACCACTCATATCATCTTTGTTGAATGTTATTCGGGATCCAGGTCTGAGGAACGCAAATATGAGAAAGCCCTCATAGACAAACGATATAAGCTGTACAAGACCGTTCACGAACTCGGAAGGATCATAGAGTTTAAACGGATGAGCCCCGATGTGCTCACCAGGTGGCTTCTTAAGAAATTTTCCGATGAGGGACTGAATATAACCAGAAATGCGATGGACCGCCTGCTTGAGTATGTAGGCGATGATATGATGATGCTCGATAACGAAGCGGCAAAACTGACGGGCTACCGCCTCGGACACGGTTCCATCGATGAGGACGATGTTAAGGCGATATGTACAAGAAACATCGCAAATGATATATTTGAGATGACCGGAGCGATCGCATCCGGAAACGGACATAAGGCGCTTAAGCTATATTACGATCTTCTGGCGCTTAAGGAAAGTCCGATAAGGATACTTGCTCTCATCGGCAGAGAATTCAACCTGCTCTTACGGGTAAAGTCCATAAGGCAAAAAGGCGGGGGTAAGGATGACATCGTGAAGGAAACGGGTATAAATCCGTATTTTGCCGGTAAATACATTACGATCGCGGAGCGCCTCGGATATGATTATCTGAAGGGCGCGATAAAGGATTGCGTTGACACCGAGGAGGATTTTAAGCAGGGTCGTCTCGGTGACTGTATCGGAGTTGAACTCCTTATTGTAAAATATACATCCAAAAAGAGGTAGGAGATGGCGGATATGAGAGAAGAACCAAAGGCATTGCAGGTATATAAGCATTTTAAGGGGACATATTATCAGGTGGTTGCCGTAGCGGCGCATTCGGAAACGGGAGAAAAGCTGGTCATATACAGACCGCTTTTTGAGCCGGAACGGGTATACGCCAGACCCCTTGAGATGTTTTTAAGTGAGGTGGATCATAAGAAATATCCTGATGTGAAGCAGAAATGGAGGTTTGCTCTTTCAACGGGACAGGTTAAGGCCGCAGAGGTCTCAAAAGAACGTAAGGATGATGATGCCGTTCCCTGCGTTTGTCCGGAGGAAACATCCCCAAATGACACGGATGACGGGTCTGTGGGAGATGACTTTCTTGACAGGTTTTTAAATGCCGGCTCCTATGAAGAGAAGCTTGATATCTTTGCCGGAATGAGGGGGAGAATAACTGCCGGTGATATTGAAAATATCGCGACGGTAATGGATATGGAATTTTTGTCGAGTTCCGTTGAGGGTAGATATAACGAGATGTTAAACTGCCTTAAGATGCGCGCGAAGTATGAATGCAACAGACTTAGATAGAGAGGAATGGTTTACATAATATGAAATTACTGAGTATTGCGATACCTTGCTATAATTCACAGGACTATATGAGGAAGGCAATAGAATGCCTCCTTCCGGGCGGAGATGACGTTGAGATACTGGTCGTAAATGACGGATCTTCCGATGATACGGCTTCAATAGCGGATGAATATGAGAAGCGTTATCCCGGCATAGTACGGGCCATCCATCAGGAAAACAAAGGACATGGCGGTGCCGTGAACACCGGGATCGCAAATGCGACCGGAATGTATTTCAAGGTCCTTGATTCGGATGACTGGTTTAAGGAAGAGGCATATATCAGTGTTCTTGAAAAATTAAGGGATATCGTTGGCGGAAGCACAGTACTCGATCTTATGATCTGCAATTTCGTATATGATAAGGTCGGTAAGGAGCATAAGAAGGTCATGACATATAAGTCGGCGCTTCCGGTTGATGAGATGTTTACATGGAATGATGTGAAACACTTCAAAAAAGGACAGTATCTTCTTATGCACTCGGTGATCTACCGGACAAAGCTGCTCAAGGAGTGCGGAATGGTGCTGCCCGAGCATACTTTTTATGTTGATAACATATTTGTTTTTGAACCTCTTCCGTTTGTCAAGACAATGTATTACATGGATGTGAACCTGTACAGGTATTATATAGGCAGGGAGGACCAGTCTGTAAACGAGGAGATAATGATCAAAAGGATTGACCAGCAGATCAGGGTGAATAAACTCATGATCGGCTATATGGCCGGAACCAAAAGGTGCATAAATCCAAAGCTTGAGAAATACATGCTCAATTATCTCGACATTATGATGACCATATCATCCATTTTCCTTATCAAGGACGGCAGCGAAGAGGCACTCAGGAAGAAGAAGGATCTTTGGGAGTATCTTAAGGACAATGACAGCCGTGACTATTTCAGGCTGCGCTTCGGACTTCTCGGAACATCCATGAACATGCCCGGAAAGGGAGGCAGAAAGATATCGGTGCTCGAGTATAAGATAGCGCAGAGATTTGTAGGATTTAATTGACGTTTCGGTTATTGTGTTTTGGGGTAAGTTCCTATATAATGGTACGAGGATTTTGAACAATCAATCAATGTGACGATAACGGAGGTAAATTATGTATTCACTGGATGAAGTAAGGGCAGTCGATCCCGAGATCGCGGACGCCATAGTAAAGGAGCAGGAGAGACAGAACAGTCATATCGAGCTCATTGCTTCGGAAAACTGGGTCAGCAAGGCAGTCATGGCTGCGATGGGAAGCCCGCTTACGAATAAATACGCGGAAGGATATCCCGGAAAGAGATATTACGGAGGATGTGACTGCGTGGATATCGTTGAAGATCTTGCAAGAGAGAGAGCCAAGAAGCTTTTCGGCTGCGATTACGTAAATGTCCAGCCTCATTCGGGAGCCCAGGCGAATATGGCTGTGTTCTTTGCAATGCTCGAACCCGGTGATACTTTCATGGGGATGAACCTTGACCACGGCGGACATCTGTCTCACGGATCACCTGTGAATATGTCGGGTAAATATTTCAACTGTGTACATTACGGAGTCAATGATGACGGTTTCATCGATTACGACGAGGTAAGGCGCATCGCGCTTGAGTGCAAGCCCAGGATGATCCTTGCAGGTGCCAGCGCATATGCAAGAAAGATCGATTTTAAGAAGTTCAGGGAGATATGCGATGAGGTTGGTGCATATCTTATGGTAGATATGGCTCATATAGCCGGACTTGTTGCTTCCGGATATCATGAAAGCCCCATACCTTATGCCGATGTTGTAACGACCACGACTCATAAGACTCTCCGCGGTCCCAGGGGCGGCATGATCCTCTGCAATCAGGAGGCGGCCGATAAGTTCAATTTCAACAAGGCGATATTCCCCGGAACACAGGGCGGCCCGCTCATGCATGTGATCGCTGCAAAGGCAGTATGTTTAAAGGAAGCGCTTTCTCCCGAGTTTAAGGAATACGGAAAGAACATAATCGATAATGCCCAGGCGCTCGCAAAAGGCCTGCTTGACAGGGGGCTCAGTATAGTTTCCGGCGGTACGGATAATCATCTTATGCTCCTTGACTTAAGGCCTCAGGGACTTACCGGTAAGGAGATAGAGAAGCTTCTTGACGAGGCTCATATCACGGCCAATAAGAACACCGTTCCCAACGATCCTCAGAAGGCATTCGTTACGAGCGGGATAAGGCTCGGAACACCTGCGGTAACCTCCCGCGGGATGAATACCGCAGATATGGACAGGATAGCGGAGGCCATTTCGTATGTGGTAAAGGAAGGTGCCGACGGCGTTTCAAAGGCACGTGCCATAGTTGATGAACTGACGGCAAAATATCCGCTCATCTGAGTATTGATATACCGGTCTTTTGCAGCCACCGTATCGTGGGGTCAGTGATACGGTGGCTGTATATATGCATGCGGGGGAGTGCAGATGATCTTTTCTTCTTTACTGTTTATCTTCTGGTTCATACCGATATTCTTCACGGTTTATTATCTTGTCCCGAAGAAACTCAAAAATCCCGTACTTTTTGCGGGGAGTATGATCTTTTACGGCTGGGGTGAGCCTAAATACCTCATACTTTTGGCAGTTTCGATCCTTGTCAATTATCTGGCGGGTATACTGATCGGTCGCTTCAGGGAAAAGGCGGGCAGGCTCATCCTTGCCGCTGCTGTCGTATTTGACATCGGCATGCTTTTCTTTTTTAAGTACATTAATTTCTTTATCGATAACATAAATGCGGTCAGTAATGCGGGTATCGGCAGGGTTGACATAACTTTACCGCTTGGGATCAGCTTTTATACATTTCAGATCATGTCATATATCATAGATCTGTACAGAGGCAGGGTGCCGGTTGAGAGATCGGTCATTTCTTTGGGTACATACCTTTGTATGTTCCCGCAGCTGATAGCCGGTCCGATAGTAGTTTACAGTGATGTGTCCGCTGCACTTGCGTCAAGGGACATTACGATAATAAACATACGTGAGGGACTGGAGATGTTTGTCCTTGGACTTGGTTCAAAGGTGCTTATCGCCAACAATGCGGGAGAGTACTGGAAAGAACTTGAGCAGACAGGATACGGAAACATCACGGCTCCGATGGCATGGCTGGGCATGCTTGCCTATACTATACAGATTTATTTTGATTTCAACGGTTATTCGATGATGGCCATAGGACTTGGAAAGATGCTGGGTTTTGAGTTCCCTAAGAACTTTGATCTTCCGTATATTTCCCGTTCGATGACAGAATACTGGAGGAGATGGCATATGACCCTGAGCGGATGGTTCAGGGATTATCTGTATATCCCTCTTGGCGGAAACAGAAAGGGTAGATACAGAACGGTATTCAACCTTTTTGTTGTGTGGTTTGTTACCGGATTCTGGCATGGTGCCGACTGGAACTTTATTTTATGGGGACTTTACTTCTTTGTCCTTCTCATGATCGAACGGGCAGGATTCGGCGGATTCCTTAAGAAACACCGTCTGCTCTCGCATGTATATTCGTTGCTTGCGATAGGTTTCGGATGGATGCTTTTTGCCATCACGGATCTAAAGCTTCTTGTCCTGTATCTGTCAAGGCTGTTTACGGGAGGCTTCGGGGGGATACTTTTCTATCTCAGGAATTACGGTGTCATCCTTTTGGCAGGGTGTCTTCTTGCATCGGGTCTCGGACACAGGGTTTATGACAGGATAAAGAGAAATAACGTATTGAATGCCGGGCTGCTGACGGCGGTCTTTCTGCTGTGTGTCGCATTCCTGGCCGATGCATCATTTAATCCGTTTTTGTATTTCAGGTTCTGACAGGGAAAATGATAAGAAAAGTAAAAGACAATATTTTTGCGGTCATAATTGCATTATTGATATTTGCGGGTTTTGCCGGATATTTGTTCGGAAATGACGGGGAATTCTCGGAAACCGAGAACAGATTCCTTGCAAAGAGGCCCGCTCTGACGTTATCTTCACTTTCCGACGGAAGTTTTATGGAGAGGTTTGAACTCTATACCATGGAACAGCTCCCGTTTCGCGATGCTTTCATAAATCTTAAGTCATTTGCGGGCAAGATGATGCTTAAGAATGAGAACAACGGGATAGTCTTGGGAAGTGACGGATATCTGTTTGAAAAGCTTATAAGTACGGGAGAACAGTTTGAAAAGAACAAGGCACAGATATATGATTTTGCCGGTTCGGGTGAACGGGATATAAACATATGCATCATCCCGAATTCGTGCGAGATAAAAAAAGACTGCCTTCCTGCCGGGTTCCCCGGCGTGTCCCAACGGGAAGAGATAGAAGAGTTTTATAACGGGCTGTCGGCTTATGATAACGTGACCGTAGCCGATGTCGGCGGGATTCTTAATGAGCATGCGGATGAGTACATCTATTACAGGACGGATCATCACTGGACCACGCTCGGGGCATATTACGGGTACCGCAGGCTTTGCGACGTTATGGGTCTTGAGGGTTTGGACGCAGAAAAGCTTGAGGGACAAAAACGCACCCGTGACGGGTTTTACGGGACCTATTATTCGAAGTACAGGGGAGGCGGGATAAAGCCGGATACGATCACCTATTATGATATCCCCGTATCCCGTTTTGAAACCGGAGGAACGGAGTATGAGTCCATGTATGATGAGGATAAGCTTGAGACGTATGATAAATATGCGATGTTCATGCATGGCAATGAAGGACTCAGCGTGATCGGTGCAGCGGATGACGGACGAGTCAGAAGGGATGAACTCATACTATTCAAGGATTCGTATTCCAACTGCCTTATTCCTTTCCTGACTTATGATTATGACAGTATCATTGTCGTGGATCTGAGATACTACGGTGAGTCTGTGAGCGGTCTTCTCAAGGAGCATCCGTCGGCTGATGTGCTCATTATGTATAATTTTATGTTTTTTGTTGAGGACAATCACTTTTACAGGCTTTCCGGATAAAGTTGATGCTTGCATGTTTGGCACATAGTTGCTATATTGTAAATGCGAAGTTGCTTAAAGGGGGAGGGGATACCCTTTTTGCACTGACATATTGGTCGCACGACCGATAAGGGGAATCGAAGATAAGGGGAAAAGGTTTGGATAAGAACGATCACTTTTTGAATAATATGCTTGGACCTGCGCCCTCGGGGGACATGACCGAGGAGGAACGGGCTCTCATCGAGCGCAGAAGGTTGGTAAGGCTCGTTTCCGTAGTCCTTGTTCTTCTGTGCACCGTATTTCTTGCCGTGATGGCGGGCTGTATGATAGCCCTTTGGGATACGGGCAAGTCTTCAAACGATCTCTTTGCCGTTATTAACGGAACCTATGTATATGCAAGAACCCAGGATGAACTTGAACGCAGGGTGACGGAGCCCGAAGAAACTCCTGCCGAAGATCCCTCCGAAGATGAAGGATCATCGCAGGAGGAGCCTGAAGGAGAAGGTGACGGACTCAGCGTTGTAAATGAGGTTGCCGCCGGCGACGGGGACGGTGAGAAACCCGCGGAAGAAATTGCGGGAGATAATTCCGAATCCGGGATCGCTTCCGTAGAAGATGCAGGATATAATACCGAGGCGGGGCTTATAAGCGGTCCGAATATCAATGTATATGTCGACCCGAACGTCAATTATCCGCTTCCGTTCAGTGAAGTTGATGAATCGTATTTTGAAGATGCACTGTTTATCGGTGATTCGAGACTTCAGGGATTCGGAATGTATTCCGGGATGCCCGGGACGTTTTACGCGGCCACCGGATTCCAGCTTTCGAGATATGATTCAATGGAGGTTGTTGTCACCGACAGCGGAAAGGTCCCGATAACACAGGCAATGCCTTACGACAGTTTCACCAAGATCTATATCAAGGTCGGACTTAACGAGATGGGCGGCAACGAAAACGCTTTTCTCAGTAAGTATGCGGAACTCATCACGTGGCTCAGGGAATGTGAACCGAGAGCCATAATATATATACACGGTCTGCTTCCGGTGACGGCATCCAAGTCATCATCGGATAAGGTACATAACAATACCAACGTTAACGCCAGAAATGAATCGCTTAAGAAACTGGCCATGGAACAGAGGGCATATTATCTGGATGTCGGATCGGCACTCGCCGGAGCCGACGGAAGCCTGCCGGCCGAAATGGCGGCCGATGGGATCCATTTAAAGGCCCAGTACATGGATATCTGGAAACAGTATCTTCTGTCTCATGCCATAGTGATCGAATAGGCGGCATTTATAAGGGTTGAAACACAATTCAAGGGAGGTAAATAATATGAAAAGGAATATCGTAAGGGGATTAACGGCAGTACTGGCACTTTTGTTCATAACGGGGTGCGGAGTAAAGAAGGCTGATATAGAGCCTGGCGCGCTTGCCGATGCTCTTAAGGACGGGATAGCTTATAAGGATGAACTTGCGCCCATAGATAAAGAACTGGCCGGAAGGTTCTATAGTTTCGGGGATGCGGATATCGAGGAAGCATATTTCTATGAGAGCAGCGGAGCGACGGCTGAGGAGGTAGCGGTTGTAAAATGTGCATCTGATGACGGAGCAAAGACTGTCGAAGAGGCTTTTAACAGGCGGATCGAAGAGCAGAAAGAAAGCTTTAAGGACTATGTTCCTGCCGAGCTTGACAAGTTGAACAGTGCGGTCGTTATGAGAAAGGGTAAATGCGTTATCCTGTCTGTCAGCGATGAACCGGACAAGGCCGGAAAGATAATAAACTCTGCCGCAAAGTAGGGCATTGATGGTGGTATGCACCGTTCCGTAATATGTATATATTGAACGAATAGTATAAACAATTTGATGATTTTCAAATATATAAACTAATAATACATATTATTTCGCAAAAAATAATAGATTTTTTGATTATTTTTGCATAAAAGTATTGACAATTTAAACTGCCGGCATTATAATCATTTCATAAGATAAAGGTGACAGAAATAAATAAGTTTCAGATACGGCAGATGGGACCGGGATCCGGGAATGTGGTCTTTGGGACACGGTATCAGAACAGGACAAGCGATGTGAAGCGCGGTACATTAAGAAGGGTATGTACGATATATGTCCGGGTACCGATGAACGGATCGATAAAACTGAATAGGGAGTCGAATGATCATCGAGTGCGATGGCACTTAAAAGTTCATATAAATCTATCGGCCCCGGAAGCTATTTGAAACGGAAAAGGAAGGTGCAGTCCATTGGGAACTGACGAAACCGTATGAGAGCGGATGCAGACGAAAAAGATGCATCCGCTCTCAGTTTGTGCGGGGTTTATTTTTTCTTGGCAAAATGTTAAAATACTGTATATGAAAAGATTGATCTTTTGCCTGATCATCATATTTGGGATCCTGCTTCCGGTAAATGCGGTATTTGCAGCCGATACGGTAGTTGTGGTCATCGATCCGGGCCACGGAGGACTGGGAGAAGGCGATGCCGTGACCGGTGCGCTGTACAACGACGGACTTTGCGAGAAGGATGTGGATCTTGTTACCGCGCTTGCGATGAAGCGGGAACTCATGAAGTATAACAATGTTGAAGTTTACCTGACGAGGGAAGACGACAGGCAGCTGTCTCTTGATGAGAGGGTCGATTTCGCATACAGCGTCGGAGCGGATGTAATGATAAGCTGTCATTATAATGCTTCGGAGCACCATATCTTTTACGGATCGGAAATATTTACCTCTGCCTTCGGAAACTGTTATGCAACCGGAAACGGACTGGGCCGCTGCATAATGGACAGATGGGTCGGCAACGGGCTCGATATGAAGGGTATAAAAGTCCGTATCGGTAATTCCGGCAGTGATTATTACGGAGTCATAAGGCATGGAAGAGAGGTCGGTCTTCCTGTCATAATAATTGAACACGGATATCTGGATAATCATATAGATTATGAACGGCTCGGAACCTATGAAGACTGGGAGCGTATGGGGAGGCTTGATGCCGAAGGCATTGCCGATTATTACGGCCTTAGCAGGGACAGGGTTTACGATGATGTGTTTCCCACCGTGAACGTGGAGATACCGCAGGAGAGTATCAAACCGGATGTTACGGAACCCGAGGATGTTACTCTTACCATAACCGATCTTAATTTGGATACAAGTGAGGTCACCTATGAGATAAAGGCATCGGAACCGGACGGAAGGCTCATGTATTACGGGCTTGCCCTCGGAGAACCGGTTGATACGGTTCCGGGTGATTATGCCGATCTTATGCTTTGGGAAGAAGGCAAAGACAGTATGACCGGAACGTTTGGCGTCCCCACCGGTTATACGGGAAAGATTACGGCCAGGGTATATAATATATACGAACTGTATACAGACAGCATGTCCGAGGATGTTGACATGCAGGCGCTTATCGATGAAAGGGATGCGCTCCTTGAAGAAGAGGCAAAAAGGGCCGAAGAAGAGGCAAAGAAGGAGCAGGAGCGCGCCAGACAGCGGGCGGAACAGAAGAAAATCGAGGAAGAAAGAGCAGCTGAGAAGGAAAAGGTGGGTGATTATTCTTTCCTTCTCGGAGGGCGTGAGGGCAAAGGCGGCAAAAACAACAAGGGAATGAGCGGAGAACGGATCCTTGTCATAGCCGTGATCGTTATAATCATTTTTGTTGCTGTCACATGCGTTTTGATATATGTATTCAGAAAGACGATAATAAAGTATATAAAAGACAGGGAAGGAATGTAGTCGTTTGGAGGGTATGAAATGAAATTAACATTTATCGGTGCGGATCATGAGGTTACCGGAAGCTGTCATTATCTTGAGGCCTGCGGCAAACATATGCTTGTCGATTACGGTATGGAGCAGGGGGTGAATATCTATGAGAATGCAGAGATCCCCGTCGACTCATCCATGATCGATTATGTTTTTCTGACACATGCGCATATAGATCATTCGGGTCTTCTTCCGTTGTTGTACTCAAGAGGGTTCAGGGGACGGATTTATGCGACTGAAGCGACCTGTGACCTGTGCAACATCATGCTGCGTGACAGTGCCCATATCCAGATGTTCGAAGCCGAGTGGCATAACCGTAAGGCCAAGAGGAGCAAAGATATCGAGGAATATGTTCCTCTCTATAATATGCAGGATGCGGACGGGGCGATCAAATGTCTGGTCCCCTGCAGATATAATACGGAAATAAAAGTGGATGAGGGGATAAGGATACGCTTTACGGATGTCGGACATCTCCTCGGATCGGCGGCCATCGAAGTCTGGCTTAATGAAGACGGAGAGAGCAGAAAGATCGTCTTTTCGGGTGATGTCGGAAATCTTGACCAGCCTCTTATAAAGGATCCGGCCACGGTTGACGAAGCCGATTATGTTGTCATAGAGTCGACTTACGGCGACAGGCTTCACGACAAGGGAAAGCTTGATTATGTTTCCGAACTGACGCAGATACTTAAAAGAACATTTGACAGGGGCGGCAACGTTATTATACCTTCCTTCGCTGTGGGGCGGACTCAGGAAATGCTGTATTTCCTCCGTCGGATAAAGGAAGAGGATCTCGTTGAGGGACATGAGGACTTCGAGGTTTATATGGACAGCCCTCTTGCGGTAGAAGCTACGGGTGTCTTTAATAAAAATATATACGACTGCTTTGATGAAGAAGCGATGGAGATCGTAAACAGAGGTATAAATCCCATAACATTCCCCGGATTGAACCTTTCGATCACAAGTGATGAGTCAAAGGCGATAAACTTTGACGATAAGCCCAAGGTCATCCTGTCTGCTTCGGGCATGTGTGAGGCGGGACGTGTGAGACATCACTTAAAGCATAATCTGTGGCGCCCGGAATGTACCATACTTTTTGTGGGATATCAGGCCGTAGGAACCCTCGGAAGGGCGATAGTTGACGGGGCGGATGAAGTAAAGCTGTTTGGTGAGACGGTCGAGGTCCGGGCCGAGATAGTCAAGCTCGCCGGACTGTCGGGACATGCCGACAAGGCAGGCCTTACCGCGTGGATGCGCGGTTTCAAGAATGATCCGAAGAAGGTATTCATTGTTCACGGTCAGGATCAGGTGTGTGATGATTTTGCGGCCTATTTAAAGGAAGAATATTCATTTGACACATATGCGCCATATTCGGGAACCGTTTATGACCTTATCGCGGATGCGGTTGAATATGAGTCGGAAGGCATAAGGATAGCACCTAAGAAGAAGAGGAGCATATCCTCGGTATTCGAGAGACTTGTTGCGGCAGGCCAGAGACTGCTTGCCGTCATACAGCATAATGAGGGCGGTGCAAATAAGGATCTTGCAAAGTTTGCCGACCAGATAAATTCGCTTTGTGATAAGTGGGACAGATGAGAGGAGATAGAACATGAGTTATGCAGATAAAGTTTTTATCAATATGTGCCGGGATATACTGGAAAACGGATGCTCCACCGAGGGAGAAAAAGTAAGGCCCAAATGGGAGGACGGATCGTATGCCTATACGATAAAGAAGTTCGGTGTTGTGAACAGATATGATCTCAGACGTGAATTTCCGATCATGACGCTCAGGAAGACGGCTCTTAAGAGTGCAACGGATGAAGTGCTCTGGATATGGCAGAAGAAGAGTAACCGTGTGAGTGAACTCAGTTCACATATATGGGATGCGTGGGCCGATGAGGAAGGTACGATCGGCAAGGCTTACGGTTACCAGCTGGGAGTTAAGCACCGGTATAAGGAAGGCATGATGGATCAGGTTGACAGGGTGATCTACGATCTTAAGAACAATCCCTTCAGCCGGCGTATTATGACGAATATATATGTACATCAGGATCTTTATGATATGAGGCTTTATCCCTGCGCTTACAGCATGACTTTCAACGTTACCCAGAAAAAGGGCGAAGACAGGCTTACATTAAACGCGATACTCAATCAGCGTTCGCAGGACGTTCTTACGGCCAATAACTGGAATGTTGTCCAGTATGCCGTACTTGTGCATATGCTGGCACAGGTCTGCGACATGAACGTCGGTGAACTCGTACATGTCATAGCTGATGCACATATTTATGACAGACATGTCGATATGGTAAAGGAACTCATATCAAGACCTGCCTATGAGGCCCCGAAATTCTGGCTTAACCCTGAAATAAAGGACTTTTATGAGTTTACAAAGGATGATGTTGCGGTTGAAGGGTACAGGTTCGGTGAACAGCTGAGTATTCCTGTGGCGGTATGACCGGGCAGCGGTTCATGAAAAAACCGTATCAGTATACGATACGGTTTCTTCCTGCTTCCTTACCCTGATACAGCTTGTTGTCCGCGTTCTTGATCGTCTCGGATATGCCTACGGAACTGTCGTATTCTTCAAGTCCGAAGGTCATTGTCACGTTAAATGTATATTCCTTATAATTGAACTGCCGTTTCTCTATTGAATATTTGAGCTTGTCAAGCTGCTCGAATGCATAATCACCGTTATTATCCTCAAATGCAAACAGGAACTCCTCGCCGCCCCATCTTGCGATCCATCCCTTATCCTTCATGAATTCCTTGAAGGTTTTGCCAAGTTCGATCAGTACATAGTCACCCGCATCGTGTCCGTATGTGTCGTTTACATTCTTGAAGAAGTCGATATCGCTTATAGCAAGGGACAGCTGGCTGTGGCTTGCCGAATCCGACACAAAGGCTTCGAGATGGTTCATCATACCGCGGCGGTTAGTAAGCTGGGTAAGAGGATCCATGGTCGCGAGCTTTTCAAGCTTCTTGGCATATTTGATGATCTTATGCTCACTGGATGCGAATTTGATATAGTAGAAATACGCTATCGTGATTATCGTGCATGAAAGATATGCCGTACAGGTGAGCAGAAGAACAAGGTTCTGAAGCTTCGTGAATTCGACGACTTTATCAATATAAACGAGATAGAACCATACTCCGATAACGGTCAGGGATATCACGACTCCCGCGATCACTTTGAATACGGGATTTTCATCGGTCTTATAATAGAACAGAAGAATCAGAGAATACAGTGAGAACTGGAAACCGACCGTGGGGCCCAGAGCAAAGGAGTAGACCAGCATCGACAGTATCATTGCGAAGGTATAAACATACATCGCGCCGTTGGTCTGATCCCAATAGGTCATCCACAGAATTAGGCCGAATACAACGCAGAATGCGATCGACCACTGGAAAAGCCTGCTCGAGAGCAGTACAAGATAGAAGATGGTCAGCGCAAAATTGAATACTATGTTAATGATGCATAAAATACGCATAAGGACAGACATATCCTTAGACTTGTTCTCGGTTGAGACGTCCTTGAAGATTATGTCCTTAAATTTGCTGAAAAAACTCATTGCAGTACCATCCGTTATGCAACATAAATAATAAAAAAACACAACAGTTGTTACAATTATAGCATAATGAAACTTTATTGTAAAATATATTTCCCGTGCCCCGCGAAAGCGAAAGATGCTTGCATGAAACGGTATTATCGTATATAGTTATTAAATAGTGTTTTTGGGTACAGTCGGGTAAAGATTATTAAGAAGGAGATGGTTCATAATGGAGAAGAAAAACATCGACTGGGCAAATATCGGATTCGGATATATCCCTACTGACTTTAGATACGTTTCCAATTTCAAAAACGGTGCATGGGATGAGGGCGGACTCACGGAAGATTCAAATGTGGTCATCAGCGAATGCGCCGGTGTCCTTCAGTATGCACAGACCTGTTTTGAAGGCCTTAAGGCATATACGACGAAGGACGGAAGGACAGTCACCTTCAGGCCCGACTTAAACGCCGAGCGTATGATAGACAGCTGCAAGCGGCTCAAAATGCCCGTTTTCCCCAAAGAGAGGTTCCTTGAAGCCGTGGACCGGGTAGTGGCAGCCAATGCCGCATACGTTCCTCCCTACGGATCGGGTGCTACGATGTATCTTCGCCCTTATATGTTCGGAAGTTCCGCGGTCATCGGTGTCAAGCCGGCCGAGGAATACCAGTTCAGGCTTTTTGCAACGCCGGTAGGTCCTTATTTTAAGGGCGGCGCCAAGCCTATCTCGATAAGGGTGTGCGATTATGACCGTGCGGCACCGCACGGGACCGGTCATATCAAGGCAGGCCTCAATTATGCCATGAGCCTTTTTGCGATAGTTGATGCTCACGAGAAGGGCTTTGATGAGAATATGTATCTTGACGCCGCAACAAGGACAAAGGTAGAAGAGACCGGAGGCGCAAACTTTGTATTTGTCACGAAGGACGGCAAGTTTGTCACACCCAAGTCATCAAGCATACTTCCTTCCATAACCAGGCGTTCACTTGAGGTTGTCGCAAGGGATTATCTGGGGCTTGAGGTTGAGGAGAGAGAGGTCTTCTTCGATGAGGTCGAGGACTTTGCAGAGTGCGGATTGTGCGGCACCGCTGCGGTAATATCGCCCGTTGGCATGATAAACGATCATGGCAGGGAGATATATTTCCCGGCCGGCATGGAGGAGATGGGGCCGATAACGAAGCGGCTGTATGAAACACTTACCGGCATCCAGATGGGCACGGTTGAAGCGCCCGAAGGCTGGATCAGGGAGATTAAGGTTGATTAACCTGTGTTAGGAGATTGATTCTGATGGATGATAATAAGGTCATGATGCTCGGTAATGAGGCGATAGCAAGGGGGGCATATGAAGCCGGCGTAAAAGTTTCGGCGGCATATCCCGGAACGCCGAGTACCGAGATAAGTGAGAATCTTGTCAAATATAAAGATGAACTGTACTGCGAATGGTCGCCCAATGAGAAGGTGGCAATGGAAGTTGCCATAGGAGCGTCCTTTGCCGGAGTGCGTTCACTTGCATCGATGAAGCATGTCGGTGTGAATGTTGCCGCCGATCCGCTTTACTCCATGTCATATATCGGTGTTACGGGCGGACTTGTGCTCGTTGCAGCTGACGATCCCGGACTTTACAGTTCACAGAATGAGCAGGATTCGAGGATGGTTGCGAGGGCAGCCCATGTGGCTGTGATAGAGCCTTCGGATTCCGCGGAAGCTAAGGATTATATAAAGTTTGCATACGAACTCAGCGAGAAGTACGATACACCGGTCATATTCAGGACGACCACCAGGCTTTCGCATTCGCAGGGACTTGTGACTCTTGAGGACAGGCTCGATATCGCGGATAAACCCTATGAGAGAAATCCCGCCAAGAATATAATGATGCCCGGATTTGCAAAGATGCGTCATGTCGTAGTCGAGGAGAGAGAAAAGAGACTGGCCGAAGATTCATGTGATTTTCCCATAAACAGGGTCGAGATGCGTGACACTTCGATAGGATTTATAACGAGCGGAATACCGTACCAGTATGTAAGGGAAGCGCTTCCCGACGCATCCGTGCTCAAGCTTGGACTTGTAAATCCCCTTCCGCGCAGGCTTATAGAGGATTTTGCATCAAAGGTTGATAAGCTTTATGTATTTGAGGAACTCGATCCGGTCATTGAGACGCAGGTCAGATCCTGGGGAATAGAGGTCACCGGTAAGGAGATATTCACCGTACAGGGTGAATACAGCGCCAATCTCTTAAGGAAGGCAGTACTTAAACAGGATCCCGGTGCGGTAAAGGCCGAGGTCCCGAACCGTCCCCCGATACTGTGCCCGGGGTGTCCTCACAGGAGTGCGTTCACCGTACTCTCAAAGCTTAAGATCCATGCCGCAGGTGATATCGGCTGCTATACTCTGGGAGCCGTTCCGCCGCTCAGTGTCATAGATACCACGGTATGTATGGGCTCGAGCATATCATCTCTTCACGGGATGGAGAAGGCAAAAGGAAAGGATTATATCAAGAACTGGGTTGCTGTCATAGGTGACTCGACATTTATGCATACAGGCGTAAACTCGCTTATGAACTTGGTATACAATCAGGGTACCGGTACCGTTATGATCCTTGATAATTCGACAACGGGAATGACCGGACATCAGGATCATGCCGCTACGGGAAAGACACTTCAGGGTGATATAGTCCCCGCGATCAATATAATGGAGCTGTGCAGGGCTATCGGAGTCAGGCACGTATATGAGGTTGACGTGTTTGATGTCGAGAAGCTGGAGGAGACAATAAAACGCGAGGTGGCAAGGGACGAGGTTTCGGTGATAATCACAAAAACCCCCTGCGTTCTCCTTAACAGGACTCCGGTGACCCATACCTGCCAGGTGGACGAAGAGAAGTGCAAAAAGTGCGGTATGTGCTTAAGACCCGGCTGTCCGGCAGTTACCAAGACGGCTGACGGTACGACGCGTATTGACACCACGATGTGCAACGGCTGCGGACTGTGTAAGAGTCAGTGCAAGTTCGGCGCGATCGTTGATGTGCCGGTATAAAAAGAGTGCAATAGGTGAAAGGGATCTTAAATGGAAACCAGAAATATAATGATCGTAGGCGTGGGCGGCCAGGGAACGCTCCTTACAAGCAGGATATTAGGCGGTGTAATGCTGGGTGCCGGATATGACGTTAAGATGTCCGAGGTGCACGGCATGGCCCAGAGAGGCGGTTCCGTCGTAACCTATGTCAGATACGGTGAGGCCGTTGCCGAGCCGATCGTGGAAGAGGGGCAGGCGGATGTGCTTATTGCCTTTGAGCAGCTTGAGGCTTTAAGATATGCTCACTTTCTCAAAAAAGACGGCGTTATCATCATAAACACCCAGAAGATCGATCCGATGCCGGTGGTCATCGGAGCCGCAGAATATCCGGAAGGTATAATAGACGGACTTAAGAAGGATCATGAAGTGATAGCGGTGGATGCCATGGAAGAGGCGCTTAAGCTCGGAAATCCGAAAGTATTCAATGTTATAGTCCTCGGTGTGGCTGCAAGACATATGGATTTTGCAAAAGAGCAGTGGCTTGAGGTGATAGAGAAGACGGTAAAGTCAAAGTTTATTGAAATCAACAGGAAGGCTTTTGAGACAGGGTACGGCTTATAACGGATATTAAGGCATCGTTCATTTCGGGAGACATGAAGCATATCCTGAAATAACGGTTATCAAGGAAGGGGAAGGTGCAGCAGTTGCGTATCATCATCTTCTCCCTGATGCAGGCATCAAACAGGATGTCTGCATTTATTTTGTCATTTTCTATCCGGCAAAGTACAAAATTCGCAGACGGTTCATAAACCTTGAGCATTCCGGTTGAGCGCAGCGCGTCGGTAACACGGCGGCGTTCGGTACTTATAAGTCTTCTTGTCTCCTCTATGTATCCGGTATCGGTAAACATCAGTCCGCCCGCAAGTTCGGCAAGTGAGTTTATCGTCCACGGATCCTTTCTTGTATTGATCTTTTTGATAAGTTCCGAATTCCCGGTAACGGCATACCCGAGCCTTAAGCCCGGTGCCGCAAAAAATTTTGATGTACCGCGCAAAAGGATTATGTTGTTGTAGTATCTTGTCAGCGGGATCGAACTTACGGCATCTTCCCCGCCCGTAAACTCCACATATGTTTCATCTACCATTACGAAAATGTCATACTGTTTGCATGCATCCAGTATCGTCCGCATTGTGTTCCTGTTTATACATGTTGATGTGGGGTTGTTCGGATTGCACATTATGAGAAGATCGATGCTTTCGTTAAGCTGGGCAATAAGCCCCTTGTGGTCCAGGATGAAACCGTCCTCCTCCTTTAACGGGAAATACAGTGCGGTTCCGCCGCCGAGGGAAACCTCACGTTCATATTCGGAATAGGTGGGTCCGACAATGAGGGTCTTCTTGGGACGTGATATCTGGATGAACAGTGAGATGAGTTCGGTCGAACCGTTGCCCACTATGATATTGTCGGGTTCACAGCCGCAGTAGTCCGAAATGGCTCTGCGAAGAGAGGTATATTCACGGTCCGGATATCCGGTTATAACGTCAAGATGTTCGGCAAGCCCGTGCCTTAATTTCTCCGACAGGCCGAGAGGATTGACATTTGCCGAAAAACTGACTATCCCGGAAGCCGGTATACCGTATATTTTTTCTATCTTTTCAAGGTCGCTTCCGTGAAAATGATCCATATGCTGTATCATGGGTGTTAACCTCTTTTTTAATTGCTAACGTAGACGCAGATATGGTATACTTAAATCTGTATAAAGTCAAGTAAAGTGTGGTGAGGAACTTGCATGAGATTGTAGACAGGCTGCTTAGCGGGGTTTTCGATTACGACAACGGAAAACTCTCTTTTTCCGTATCAAGAATTGAAGAAGTGCTTACCGTGGGCGAGATCTACGAAGGTTCCTTTACCATTGAAAGTCTCGATGAGCAACCCGCTTCGGGAAACGTATATACTTCCAGCATGCGCCTTGTCTGCCGCATCGACAGTTTTGAAGCCAAAAGCGTCGATGTTGCATTCCTCTTTGATTCTACAGGCCTTGAGCCCGGAGATACGGTAAAGGGGGATGTCCAGATAGTATCGGACAAGGGTGAATACTATATTCCTTTTGCTTTTTCCATAGTACGCAGCATAGTCAAGAGTTCCGTGGGGAACGTTAAGAATCTGTTCCACTTCACCAATCAGGCCCAGATGAGCTGGGAAGAAGCGGTTTCTTTATTTTATTCCCGGGAATTTCAACAGGTATTTGAGGGCAATGAGAGAGTCCACTATACCAAATACAGGGGATTTTCAAATCTTTCGGGCGATGAGGAGAGCGTTGATGAGTTCCTTATCTCGATCAACAAGAAACAGCCCGTATATTACAGTGTTGATAAGACGATCCATGAATTCCTCAGCATATCCGAATCGTTACGATGCGAATTACCGGTACGTAAATCAACATGGGGATATGTAAGTCTGTCGGTTTCAACCGACTGTGCTTTTCTGCGCCTTGAAAAGGACAGGCTGTGTGCGGATGATTTTCTGGGGAATGTACACAGATATGTATTCTTTGTGGAGGAGGACAAGCTCCATGAGGGCAAGAATTTCGGAAGGATAATATTCAAGAGCCCGCATCAGAAACTCGTTGTTACGATCGTTGCATCAAAGCGCATGAGCAATGAGGATTTAAGGATCGAAAGGCGGGAGAAGAGGAACCTTACGATGCGGCTCATGAGATACTATATCGCATTCCGCACCAAACACATCAATGTTAACACGTGGGTAAGGGATTCGCTAAAGATAGTTGAAAGGCTTAACGTTCTGGACGACAAGAATCCGGAGTCACGTCTTTTCCAGTCCCAGCTCCTTCTGGTTTCCCAGCGGTTCAATGAAGCAAAGTGGATAATCGATCATGTTGCAAATGATCTTAAGATACAGCGCAAGGATCCCACACTGTACAGTTATTATCTGTACCTTACCACGCTTTATTTAAGAGATGAAGCATACATAAACGAAGTTGCCGCCGAGGTTGAGGAACTGTATAAGGAAAACAGGGATGATTACAGGATCCTGTGGACGCTGCTTTACCTTGACGAAGAACTGTCCAATAACCATTCACAGAAGATAGAGCTTATAGAGGAACAGTACAGGAACGGCTGCCGGAGCCCGATCATCTATGTCGAGGCTTATCAGTATTATGTCAATAATCCGGTGACTTTAAACAGGCTCGGTGAGTTCGAGATACAGATACTGCTGTGGGCGGCCAAGAACGGCCTGATGAACAATGAACTGTGCAAGCAGGTCCTCTATATCTGCGCCCGTACCAAGGAGTTTTCGGAACATCTACTCAATCTCCTCATAAGGATATATCGCATAAACGAGGATCCCGATGTCGTAAGTGCGATATGTTCGATGCTGATCAAAGAGGGAAAGACCGAAGAGAAGTATTTTGAATGGTACAGCATGGGCGTTCAGATGGGACTGCGCATAACCAAGCTGTATGAGTTTTATATGCTCTCGATACCGCTTGACAGGCAGGAACTTCTTCCCAAGCCGGTCATAATGTATTTCGGGTTCAGGAACCACCTTGACCATATACATCTTGCATATCTTTATGCAAACATGCTCCGCCACAGGTTTGATGTCCAGAAACTCTGCGAGGATTATGAACCGGCCATGAAGGCATTTGCGGCGGAACAGATCATGAAGGGACATATCAACCGTGATCTTGCATACCTCTACGGTCAGGTCATCATCCCTTATGAGATAGATCCCGGGATCGTGAATGCTTTTGTCAAGCTGCTGTTCTCGTATGATGTAACGGTCGACGATCCCGATATCTTAAGGATATGCGTTGTTCAGGATGAATTTGAAGGAGAAAAGATCTATCCCGTTTTAAAGAAGCATGCATATCCCGATATATACAGCTCCAATTTCATGATCTTCGGCGAGGACGGATCCGGGAGGAGAAGGATAATATCCGCCGAAAAGGCAAGTCGCCTTATGGATGAGACGGTATACGTACCTCACATCAAGAACTATGTAATGGATAATGCGGGATTCAACCTTTATCTGTGCAGCGGTAGAAGGCATTATATCACGGTTGATTCGGAGAACGTTGATTTCTGCCGCGAACTTGTCGATTCGGTCGAGATCAGGGAAAGCTTCAAGCGGGATGTCAGGATGGAGCTGCTTCGGCATTATTATGATAATAATGAGATATCAACGCTGGATGAATTCCTTATCAATATAGATCCCAGGATATTGAGCAGTAAGGACAGGGCGGAGCTCGTCGGTTATTTTGTGATCAGGGGAATGTATGACGATGCATATGACATCATCACGGTATACGGTGCCGAGAAGGTTCCGGTCAAGACTGTTGTCAAGATATGTTCCCACATGATAGGCAGGAAGGAAGAACTTTATGACGTCATGCTCGTCAAAGTGGCTTATCATGCTTTCATAAACGGTAAATATGATGTGCTTACCCTTCAGTACCTTGTTGAGAATTTTAACGGACTCACCAAGGAACTGAGGAATCTCTGGAAGGCCGCACGACAGTTTGATGTTGACTGTGACAAGCTTATGGAAAAGCTGATAATCCAGATGCTGGCAACCAGGACCACGATCGGTGAGAAAGAGGAGCTGTTTGAGGAATATGTCAAGCACGGTCCGAGCACAAGGGTGGAACTGGCATACCTTTCCTATTGTGCATATGATTATTTTGTCAAGGAAAGGATGCTTGACAAGAGGGTGTTTGAGCATCTTGTCAAGAATTACAGAAGGGGCGAGGAACTGAATGACGCCTGCAAGCTCGCGCTTCTTAAGTATTACGCGGAGGACGAGAAGGAGTATGATGAACGGATCGGAGGAATGCTTTCCGACTTCCTGCGGGAGTTCCTTCAGGAAAACATCTACTTCGTATTTTTCAGGGAGTTTGTCCGGATATTGCCCGAGATAGCGGTTTATGACGACAAGACCATAATCGAATACAGGACAAGACCCGATGTGAGGGTACTGCTGCATTATATAATAGAAGGCGAAGAGGAAGAGGAAAACTATCATACCGAGGAAATGCGCGATATGTACGGCGGTGTATTTTCAAGGGATTTCATCCTTTTCTTCGGAGAAAACCTTCAGTATTACATCACCGAGGAGAAGGACGGGCATGAGGAAGTCACGTTTTCGGATGCCGTTTCCATCTCGGATACGGTCGCTGACGGCAGGGAATCCAGATACGGACTGCTCAATGACATGGTTGTATCAAGGACACTTCAGGATGATGATACGCTGATGCAGCTGATGGAGGAATATGTAAGGGATGAGTGCTTCACGGACAGGGCATTTACCTATCTGTAACGGAGCCGGAGGTTTGAATGGATACGGGAACCAGATATGTGGTCGGGTATGATCTTAACGACACCCTGACCCAGATCAGTTATTACGAACTGGATAATGATGCGCCAAAGACCCTGGTCTCGGACGGCGAAAACGAGAGACTGGGCATACCTACGCTTTTGTGCAAGAGAAGAAAGGTCAATCAGTGGAGTTTCGGAACCGAGGCAAGGCGCCTTATCACGTATGAAGGCGAAGCGGAAGCCGGGAAGCTTCTCAGTATGGCCGTTAATGACAGGTCCATAGTCATAGACGGCGAAACATTTGCGGGAATGGATCTGCTGATCCTTTTTATCAGGAAATCCTTAAACCTGCTTTCGGTTTATGTTTCGGTGGAGCAGATAGAGAGCCTCATCTTTACGGTGCCTTCTCTTGACAGGAATATGATCGGAGTGCTTGAAAGAGTCGCTGCGGCCATTCCGGTGGAGCGGGGGAAGATACTGTTCCAGAGTTACAGCGAGAGTGTATATTATTATATGATCCATCAACAGCGCGAACTCTGGGAGACCGAGAGTGCCGTTTTCGATCATGACGGAAAGAACATGACCTGCTATCATCTTAAGATGAACCACAGAACAACACCGATCGTCGGGGTGATAGATGAGTATACCTTTGAGGATGTGGCAGTACCTGATATGAGAGCCGTTTACGAAGACGGTGAAAACGAAGAGGAACAGACAGATGATGCTTCGGATGAAAAGACCGAAGGGGATGAAAAGACATCAAAGGAAGATATAGACAGGATGGATGAAGCCCTTCAGGAACTGTTCCATGACTTTTTAATGTCAAGGCCGATAAGATCCGCATATCTTTTGGGGAACGGTTTTGAGGCCGAGTGGTGTAAAAAGACAATAAGCTTTCTGTGCATGGGAAGGCGTGTGTTCCAGGGCAAGAACATGTATTCAAAGGGCGCCTGCTATTACGGCATGGACAGGATAAAGCCCACGGAACTGAATTCCAAATATATATTCCTCGGCAAGGACAAGCTGCAGTTCAATCTCGGAATGAACATGAGGAGAAGGGACAAGGATGAATATATTGCCCTCGCCGACGGAGGAGAAAACTGGTTTGATATAAGTACCGTTGTGGAATTCCTTCTTGTTTCGGGCAGCAGGGTAGACATGCTCGTAACGCCCCTTGACGGCAAGGAGGTAAGGAACATAACGATAAATCTGGACGGACTTCCCAACCGCCCCGAAAAGACAACGAGGCTTAAGATGAAAGTCAGCTTCAGTTCGGGTGACACTCTGAGGATAAGGATTGAGGACATGGGCTTCGGTGAGATATTTCCCTCATCCATGCTCAGCTGGGAGAAGGAAGTCAGGATAGTATGAGGTACGGGCAATGACCAATCTGATCTTGTGTAATATGAGTACGGCAGAACGGCCGTATAATGTGGTGGGCCTCGGGATAAATATTTATTCGGCAGAGGAACTGTGCTACCTTATTGCCCAGAACGCGCATACTCTCGATCATGATTTTATGGATGAGAGGCTTTGCGAATTCCTTGACAAGCAGCTTAACCTTACGGAGCTTTCAGATAAACTGAGGGAAATACTCCGCGCAAAGGGTAACCTCAGCGATTTTGTCATGGCGATCCTCGAAGAGGTCGGTTACTGCGATGCCGATGAGATGCGAAATATAAAACAGATCCTGATAGAGAGCGCGGGACTGTCTCCCGCAAGGAAACACAAGAGCAGGGGAGATAATCTGTTAAGAGCGCGGAAGTTTGCAAGGGCAATAGATGAATACGCCGGGACATTAAAGAAGATAGACGCCGATGCGGAGCCTATACTGTATGCTGCCGTACTCCATAATATGGGGACCGCATATGCCAAACTGCTCCTTTATGAGAAGGCTGCGGAGTATTACCTGGAAGCTTACAGGCTCAACATGGATGATGAGAGCCTGATAATGCATATAGTATGCTGCAGGCTGTATATGTCACGGGAGCAGTATGACAGGATGCTGATAAGGTGCGGGTATTCGGACAGGATCATAGACAGCGCCGAAGCGATCGTTAAGACTAGAGATGATTATTCTTCCTCTTCCAATAAATACGCAAGACAGCTTGCCGAACTTAAGGGCCTTAAGGAAAGCGGTATGGTCGGAAGGTATTATGAGGCATTGGACGAGACGTTGGATCTGTGGAAGCGCGAATACAGGATGAGCCTTACCTGACTTCTGCCGGAGGGATTAGCGTGCGTATATTTGATTTTATCCTTGAGAAGCTTGGCTTTATTGATGACGATGACGATGAACTGGATTTCGGTATAGGCATGCAGTTTAATGATGATGCCGAGGAGATCACCGAAGAGATAACAGAGGCTCTTAAGCGTGCACCGGTCAAGCGTTCGGATATAAACATACTTGATTATCGCGAGCGAGAACTGTATGTAAGGGATAAGTGCGAGCAGATGCAGGCTGCCATCGAAGATATTAAAGGGCAGAAGGAGGAGTATGAGCGCGTAACATCCCGGCTGGCTGACATCGATGAGATATCGGCACTGTCGGTTTCCCAGTACAATGAGATCGAAAGATTTGCCGGGAATATAGAAAACATAGAAGAGGAAGACCGCAGATATGTCCGGCCGCCTTCGAAGATAACCGAGTCACAGTACAGGGAAATGGAGCGCCTTGAGGAAGAGATCCCCGATGCATTAAAGAAGATGCGCAGGGAGGAAGAATACCAGATGACCGTAAAGCGCGATCTGAACCTTCTTGAAGGCGAGAAAGGCGCATTGGCATATCAGAGAAAGGAAGAAAAGGAAAGGGCTGCAAATGCGAAAGCATTGCTCTTTATCTGCGTGTTTGTTGCCGTACTTGCAATGGCCCTGCTCTTTGCTCTGAGCTTTACTCTCAAGTTCGATGTAAGGATGGGATATTATGCAGTGCTTGCATTCCTTGGCATTGCAATGACTGTGGCATGCGTCACTTATAAGAATGCACAGGATGCACAGCTTGGAACGGAACGCAAGATAAACAGGGCCATAAATCTCCAGAACACCGTTAAGATCAAATATGTGAACGCAACGAACCTCATTGATTTTTATTATTCCAAATATAATGTGAACAATTCATATGAACTGAATTACATGTGGGAAAAATATCTTGAGGAAAAGAAGGCGAGAAACCATTCCGAGGAGGTTGCCCTGAAACTGTCAAAGGCAAAGAGCGAACTGGCGAAGGAACTCGGAAAATACAGGCTTAACGATCCCGTGTTTTTTATTAACGGCCCCAATATGCTTACCGATGATGAGGTCATGCAGGAAACCAGACGTGCTTTAATGATCCAGCGCAAGAAGCTTAAGAGGGGGATCGATTTTAATAACTGCAGCCTTGAGATGTCCAAGAACGAGATTGAGAACCTGGTAAAGGAATATCCCAAATTCAGCGGGGAAATACTTGCGATCGTGAGTCAGTATGAAGAGGATTCTTGATTTATGGCGTAAAACATGATACCATCAATCGTTGGTTGAAAATCCGCCGCCCGCCGACCTTGCTTCGTAATCGCCGAGCATCTTGGATACGCGCGGAGATATGGAAACAAATTCGCAGCCGTAACGGTACATTCCGGGACCTGCGGTACTGCTCCTTATGATGCGTATGTCGGTTATTATCTGGGGCAGCGACCTGTCAAGTTCAATGTCTGCGATGAAGACAAATCCTACCGGCAGAACGGCATCCGAAAGGAACCCGATCCCTTTGGAAGATATATCGGTCACTTCGATCGGAGACGACATATCGATGGAACCGTAAACATCATCGGGATACAGGTCGGATACGGACAGTGCGATGGTTATAGGGATTCGTTTTTCCTTGCGCTTTTCATCCATTTGTATGAACTCCGTTCATATAATGAAAGAATTATATATCATTATCATTAAGTAATCAAGTGACGGAATACGACACTGAAAGGAAGAAAAATGACAGACAGATACGTAAGCCCGCTTTCGGAGCGGTACGCGAGCAAGGAGATGCAGTATATCTTCTCACCGGATAAGAAGTTCCGTACATGGAGACGGCTGTGGATAGCTCTTGCCGAGACGGAAAAGGAACTTGGGCTCAATATCACACAGGAACAGATAGATGAGCTTAAGGCCCATGCGGATGATATCAATTATGATGTTGCAAGGGAAAGAGAAAAGCTCGTAAGACATGATGTGATGAGCCATGTGTATGCATACGGTGTTCAGTGCCCGGGAGCAAAGGGGATCATCCATCTTGGAGCCACGTCCTGTTATGTGGGTGATAACACGGACATTATAATCATGACTGAAGCCCTTGGGCTTGTAAGGCGCAAGCTTTTGAATGTCATATCGCTGATAGCAGGGTTCGCGGATAAATACAAGAGTCTTCCGACCCTTGCCTTCACTCATTTCCAGCCTGCCCAGCCTACGACCGTGGGTAAGCGGGCAACGTTATGGATAAACGAGTTTATGCTCGATCTTGAGGAACTCGACTTTGTATTGTCAAATATGAAACTCCTCGGTTCGAAGGGAACCACGGGTACTCAGGCCAGTTTTCTTGAACTGTTTGACGGTGATGATGAGAAGATAGATAAGATCGATCCCATGATCGCAAAGAAGATGGGCTTTAAAGAATGCTTTCCGGTATCCGGACAGACCTATTCACGTAAGGTCGATACCAGGGTTGCCAATGTTCTTGCTGGTATCGCAGCAAGCGCCCATAAGTTTTCAAATGACATAAGGCTGCTCCAGCATCTTAAAGAGATCGAGGAGCCGTTTGAGAAGAATCAGATCGGTTCATCGGCAATGGCATATAAGCGTAATCCGATGAGGAGCGAGAGGATCGCTTCCCTGAGCCGTTATGTTATGATCGAGGCACTCAATCCGGCCATTACATCGGCCTCACAGTGGTTCGAACGTACGCTGGATGATTCTGCCAACAAGAGGCTGTCTATACCGGAGGCATTTCTCGCAATTGACGGCGTGCTGGATCTTTGCCTTAATGTAGTGGACGGACTTGTTGTTTACGATAAGGTGATCGGGAAACATTTAAGGAGCGAGCTTCCTTTTATGGCGACCGAAAATATAATGATGGATGCAGTCAAGGCCGGCGGCGACCGTCAGGAACTCCATGAGAGGATAAGGGAACTTTCCATGGAAGCCGGGGCCAACGTCAAGCAGAACGGAGGAGACAATGATCTTCTTGACCGTATTGCCGCCGATCCGGAATTTAACCTGTCAAAGGACGAACTTATGAAGGCAATGGATCCCGGTAAATATACCGGAAGAGCAGTACGACAGGTTGAGATGTATCTTAAGGATGTGGTAAACCCGGTACTTGATGAGAATAAGGATGTACTGGGCATACATGCAGATATTAATGTTTGATAAACCGCGCAGGGAGGAAACAGGATGGTTAAGGCTATAGTGGGAGCTAACTGGGGTGATGAAGGCAAGGGCAAGATGACTGACATGCTTGCAATGGATGCCGATATAGTTGTACGTTTTCAGGGGGGTGCGAATGCCGGACATACTATCGTAAATAATTACGGTAAGTTCGCGCTTCATACACTTCCGTCCGGAGTGTTTTATGACCATATAACAAATATCGTCGGGAACGGTGTCGCGCTCAATATCCCGGTTCTGTTTAATGAGATAAAGGATATCACATCCAAGGGGGTCAAGATGCCGAAGCTCCTTATTTCCAACAGGGCCCAGATGGTAATGCCTTATCATATAGACTTCGACACTTACGAGGAAGCAAGGCTTGCGGGCAAGTCGTTCGGATCTACCAAGTCGGGAATAGCTCCGTTTTATTCTGACAAATATGCAAAGATCGGCTTTCAGGTAAGTGAGCTGTTTGATGATGAAGAGGTGCTGAGGGAAAAGATATCACGGGTATGTACGATCAAGAACGTCATCCTTAATGATCTTTACGGCAAACCCTCCATAGATGAAGACGGGCTTTATGATACCCTTATGGAGTATAAGGAGATGGTTGAACCCTATGTGGCGGACACCTCGCTGTTCTTATGGAATGCGATCCGGGACGGAAAGAACATACTGCTCGAGGGACAGCTGGGTTCGCTTAAAGATCCCGATCACGGAATCTATCCCATGGTTACGTCATCCTCGACTCTTGCGGCATACGGTGCGATCGGTGCCGGAATACCTCCTTATGAGATAAAGCAGATAGTCACGGTATGCAAGGCATATTCATCGGCTGTCGGCGCGGGGGCGTTCGTTTCCGAGATATTCGGAGATGAGGCGGATGAATTAAGAAGACGCGGCGGTGACGGCGGTGAGTACGGAGCGACTACCGGACGTCCGAGACGTATGGGATGGTTTGACTGTGTTGCCAGCAAATACGGCTGCCGTATCCAGGGAACGACAGATGTGGCATTTACCGTTCTCGATGTGCTCGGGTATCTTGATGAGATCCCGGTATGTGTCGGTTATGATATTGACGGCAAGGTAACGACAGATTTTCCCACAACCGGGCTCCTTGAAAAGGCAAAACCGGTACTTAAGGTCCTTCCGGGATGGAAATGTGATATAAGAGGCATAAGGAAATACGAGGACCTTCCCGAAAACTGCAGGAATTACATTGAATTCATAGAGAAGGAGATCGGCTTCCCGATCACGATGGTCAGCAACGGTCCGTCAAGGGATGATATCATATACAGGTGATCGTGCGGCAGCTGTCTGATCTTCAGAGGACTGCGCAATGCTACTCAGAGCGTTGAATGATATATGGATCGCCATAAGGAGTTTCGATGAACAGGCGTTGACTTTCGCAAGCAGGGCGGTCCTTATATATGTTATATACATTATCGCAATGAATGCGGTAAGGAAAATAAGGGGCAGGAAGTGCCTTTCCCTGTGGAGTATGCTTCTTTCCGTGGGTCTGTTTGCGCTCATATGCATTTATTTTTCTTATCTGGTATCGCTGACCCTTTCCGGACGTGAAGCCGGCAGCAGGACAAACAAGGTCAACCTTGAGATATTCGGTACCTTCGGACGGGAAGGAAACATATCGGCTCATGCCCTCGAAAATATACTGCTGTTCATCCCGTTCGGAATACTGATACCGCTTACAGGCAGGTTCTTCAGAAGATGGTGGAATCTTATCCTTGCGGCGTTCATATCCAGCATGCTCATCGAGCTCACCCAGCTTTTGACCGCAAGGGGATATTTTGAGATCGATGACATACTGTTCAATACATTCGGAGCCTTTTTGGGATATGTGGTATTCTGGCTGATCTATCACAGTTATATCGCGGTCAAGCATAAATCGCAGATACCTGTCGGCAGGCACGAGCAGCAGCTCAACAGGATAACGCTGTTTATCATACAGCTGCTCCCGGTCGTTCTTCTCGTGCTGCTCATAATGGAACTCGGAAATGATGATGCAGTCACTTCCACGGAGTTGAGCCGTTTTGTGACCGAAAAACTGCTGTATACGGTCAACAAGCTGTTCGGGCTCAAGTGGACCGCGCAAAGGATCGAGGAATCCGTACCCGTATATGAGGCCACGGTAAGAAGAGGAGCGCATATTACCGAATTTGCCTTTCTTACCCTCTTTACTTTTGTTTTCATTTATTGCAGGAAGATAAAGGCTTCCCTTGCATTTGTTCTTACATTCGTTTTCGCGTTCATCATTGCCGTCGCAGATGAGGTGAACCAGTACAGGATAGACGGCAGGAGCGGATCGGCCGTTGACGTTGCTTCGGACTGTCTTGGAAGTGCGGTGATACTGATCCTTATCTTTCTCCTGATTAAGGCAGCGAAACGTTATCACTCGGGAAACGCGAAAAAAGCATAGGTGTCTTAAGATCAAAAGGAGTACCGGATGGATCAGAGCAGGATAAGAAATTTTTGCATAATCGCCCATATTGATCACGGCAAATCCACGCTTGCCGACCGTATAATCGAGAGTACGGGGCTTTTGACGAGCCGGGAAATGCAGGCTCAGGTCCTCGATAACATGGATCTTGAGCGTGAGCGCGGGATCACGATAAAATCACAGGCGGTCCGTACCGTTTATAAGGCAAAAAACGGTGAGGAATACATATTTAACCTTATCGATACACCGGGACATGTTGATTTTAACTATGAGGTATCAAGGTCACTTGCCGCATGTGACGGGGCGATACTTGTCGTGGATGCCGCCCAGGGCATCGAGGCACAGACGCTTGCAAACGTGTATCTGGCTCTTGATCACGATCTGGATGTATTTCCGGTCATAAACAAGATAGACCTTCCGAGCGCGGAGCCTGACAGGGTGGTTAACGAGATAGAGGATGTCATAGGTATAGAGGCACAGGATGCTCCGAGGATTTCTGCCAAGAACGGGATAGGGATCGATGAGGTGCTTGAGCAGATAGTAAGTAAGATACCGGCGCCCAAGGGCGATCCGGACAAGCCGTTAAAGGCACTGATCTTTGATTCTTTATATGATCCTTACAAGGGAGCTATCGCTTTTGTCCGCCTGATGGACGGCAGGGTCACGAAGGGTACTCCTATCAGGATGATGGCAACAGGAGCAACGGCGGAGGTTGTAGAGGTCGGATATTTTGGCGCCGGACAGTTTATTCCCTGCGAAGAACTGAGTGCCGGTATGGTGGGCTATATCACCGCGAGCATCAAGAATGTAAGGGATACTGCGGTAGGCGATACCATAACCGATGCATCCGATCCCTGCAGCGAAGCGCTTCCGGGCTATAAGAAAGTCCTGTCGATGGTATATTGCGGTGTATATCCTTCGGACGGTGCAAGATATCCGGATCTGCGCGATGCTCTTGAAAAACTTCAGTTAAATGACGCATCACTCAATTATGAACCCGAGACCTCGGTTGCGCTCGGCTTCGGATTCAGGTGCGGCTTTCTCGGTCTTCTTCATCTTGAGGTCGTACAGGAAAGGCTTGAAAGAGAGTACAACCTGGATCTGGTGACTACGGCTCCGAGCGTTATCTATAAGGTACATAAGACTGACGGCGAGGTTATCGATCTTACCAATCCGACAAACCTTCCGGATCCGTCCGAGATAGAGTACATGGAGGAACCCGTGGTCGATGCGGAGATAATGGTAACGAAGGAATACGTTGGACCGATAATGGAACTGTGTCAGGAAAGACGCGGGAGATATGTCAGCATGGAGTATATGGAGGAGACGCGTGCGCTACTTAAGTACGAGCTTCCTTTAAATGAGATAATCTATGATTTCTTTGATGCGCTCAAATCCCGGTCGAGAGGTTATGCCTCCTTTGATTATGAGATGAAAGGTTATGAGAAATCTGACCTTGTGAAGCTCGATATACTCATAAACAGGGAGGAAGTTGACGCATTAAGCTTCATCGTTCATGCCGACAGCGCATATGAGAGAGGGCGCAGGATGTGCGAAAGGCTTAAGGAGGAGATCCCCAGACATCTGTTTGAGATCCCGATCCAGGCGGCAATAGGGAGCAAGATCATTGCGCGTGAAACGGTAAAGGCGATGCGCAAAGACGTGCTTGCGAAGTGTTACGGGGGAGATATAACCCGTAAGAAGAAGCTTCTCGAGAAACAGAAGGAAGGAAAGAAGAGGATGCGCCAGATAGGGAATGTTGAGGTTCCTCAGAAGGCATTCATGAGCGTCCTTAAACTTGATGAGGATAAATAGGCAGGCAGTATATGATATGGGACAGGATATTTAAGGGCAACAAAAAGATACCGATCCTTATATGTGCATTTTTGGTTCCTTTCGTTCTGATGCAGATATTCTGGGCGATATGCGGTGTGTATCCCTTTGGCCGGTACTCGATACTCACCGGGGATATGGATCTTGAATTTGTCAATTTTTACTCATATTTCATTAATATATTCAGTTCAAAGAATGATCTTTCCTATATGTTTGCAAAGACTCTCGGGGGAGATTACCCGGGCTTAGCCGCATTCCAGCTTCATGACCCGCTTCTTTTCGTGCTGTTTTTTTTCAAGGGTAAAAATATAGCGCTTGGTATAGAACTGGTCTTTACGCTTCAGGTTTCGATCGCCGGTCTGAGTGCCGGGATACTCCTTAACAACAGATATAAATGTTCATGGATGTCGCTCCTGTTTTCGACGGCATATTCGTTCTGCGCATTTTTCTTCGGATATCTTGTCCTGACGATCTATTTTGGTGCGCTTGCCATACTTCCGCTCGTTATATATCTGTTCCTTTCCTTCCTGGATGACCGGAGATATCTGATACCGTACATCCTTGTTACGGCATATTATATATTTGTCAACTATCACATGGGTTTTATGCTCGTGATCTTTCTTATACTTCTTTATTTATCGCGCGTTATAGCCGATACCGGATATCTGTCCGGACTTAAGGATTTTATTATTTCCGGGATCACGGTCCTGCTCCTTGACGGATTCTTTCTTGTAAGGACAGGCCTGTCTCTTCTCGGTGAAAAGACCGTTAAAACTGCCGATTACGGATTCTACCGCCGCTTCCCCATGAACCAGCTTTTTGCCGCGCTCTTATCCGGAACGGCGAAAAATGACCTCAAGCCGCTCATATACTGCTCGGTTGCCGCAGTCTTTTTTGCACTTGTATTTTTTTTCGGTCCGGGTTTTTCCGTAAGAGAGAAGATCGCTGATATATTTCTGCTTGCTTCCATACTTATAAGCATGTGGATAAATCTTTTTGATGCGGTCTGGCACGGGTTTAATAATCCCGAAGGCTTTTACTGGCGATATGCGTATTATATAAGTATCATCATTATCGTGCTCGGATACAGGGGATTTATCCGGCTGCACGATGATAAGGACAGCTCAGGGGTAAAGATGCGGCAGGCCATCTTCGCCTTCGCAGTCATCTGCGCATATATCGTCTGGCTTATCATTTCAAAAAACACCTATCTTGATAAAACGGGCTATATCATAAATGTCCTTTTGATCACAGTGATCTTTTTGGTTACCGTTGTAATGATCATGCGTCCTCGTTTTTTGGGCGCATGCATGACTGTTTTAACAGTGCTTACGATTTTTGACCTGCTGTACAGTTCGCGTACCGCTTATCTGTCCCTTAATTCGGACAAAGGCAAACTTCCGCTCATGTCGGATTTCATGGAGGCTTATGAGGATATAAACGCACCTGTTTCCTATGTAAAGTCGGTCGATGACGGATTTTACCGGCTTGAGAAGGATTTTGACAGGGCTGTCAATGATCCGGCCATGTTTGATTATATAGGTCTTTCACATGACAGTTCATGTGAGAAGGATGAGATAATTGACTGGCTCATCAATTTCGGATTCTGCAGAACGGTTTATTACACATATTATAACGGCGGTAATACGTCTTTTGTGGATTCGCTTTTCGGAGTAAAGTATTATCTTTCGAGGTTTGATACCATAGTCAAGCCTTATATACATCTTCCGTATGAAGGCAGGTATCATGTTTACAGGAACGAACTTGCCCTGCCAATGGCCTTTAACGCACCTGATGGACTTAAGGATCTTTCGGCCGGTGAAGGTAATACTTTTGAACTGCAGAACAGGATAGCATCATATTGGGGACTTAAAGATGATATATATAAAAAGGCCGGATATAAGATCGTAACCGACGGATATACAGAAGACGGGCCCGGGCATTTTGTTAAGGAAAGGGAAGACGGTGAGGTCGTATATGAGATAAGTATAGACTCGGAAAACCCTCTCTACATTTATTTTGCGGCGCCCGGAAGACAGTCATGCGGCGTAAAGATCACGGACGGATCAAAGGATGCGGATGATGCAGAGTATGAGCCGTATTTCACCGAAAACCACTGGAATATAATCAGTGCCGGACAGTATAAACCCGGTGACATCGTGCGGGTTGGCATGAAGACATTTGAGGATTCCATGACGATATCCGAAGCGTGTTTCTATTATGAGGATACGGACGCGCTTAATGAATGGAATGAGCTTGCGAAAGAACTAAATACGGGCGTGAGCGAGGTCACCGAACTGTCAAGTTCGCACCTTATCTTTAATACAGTTGTTCAAAAAGACAGTGATATCATTATGACCATACCCTATGACAGAGCCTGGGATATCAAATGCGACGGAAAAAAAGTGAAGCAGGAGAAAGCCGTGGATGTGCTCATGGATATTCCGGTGCCGGCGGGTTCTCATAAGATAGAAATGAGATATATACCCAAAGGAACGGTTCCCGGAGCCATGTTATCCTTTACGGGTCTTGCTGTGTTTATCTGGTATTGTACCGTCACTTTACGCAGGGAAGGGAAGGATAAAGAGGATCCTGGCGGAGAACAGAGCCTATGAAAAGTCTTTCGGTCTATGTTCACATCCCGTTTTGTGTACGTAAATGCGGTTACTGCGATTTCCTGTCCTTTCCCGCATCCGGTGAAAGCATGCGCATATATGCCGATGCCCTGATACGTGAGATCGGCGGATGCGAGGACAAGTTTGGTGCGGATGCCGGTTCATACATGCTTTCGACAATATATCTTGGCGGGGGTACGCCGAGCCTTCTTGATCCGGATATCATTTCCGGGATCATTGAGGCAGTATTAAAACGGTTCCCGAATACGGATCCCGCCGGTCTTGAGATATCTCTTGAGGCAAATCCGGGCACGCTTACAAAAGATAAGTTAAAAGGATACAGGATATGCGGCATAAACAGGCTCAGCATCGGGCTGCAGTCCGCAGACGGCGATGAACTGAAACTCCTGGGGAGGATACATGATCCCGGTGATTTTTTTGTATCATATGATGAGGCCGTGAATGCCGGATTTGACAATATCAACGTGGATATAATGACTGCAATACCGGGTCAGACATTATCATCACTTAAATATACTCTTGAGAGAGTCATAAATCTTGATTGCTCCCATATCTCCGCATACAGCCTGATAATTGAAGAAGGAACCCCGTTTTATGACAGATATGCTTCGGGATGCGGACTGCCTGATGTCGAAGAGGAGAGGGAAATGTATCATTTTGCATCGGATCTTCTTAATGAAAACGGGTATGTAAGATATGAGATATCAAATTTTGCCCGCCGCGGCCGGGAGTGCAGGCATAATCTCGCCTACTGGAAGAGAGACGATTATCTGGGATTCGGGCTCGGAGCTTCTTCCTACGCGGGCGGTGTCAGGTATAAGAATACAACGTCCATGAAAGAGTATATTAAAGCTCCGGCAGCAGATCTGTTTGAGGAGAGGATAGTGCTTGATGAAAGAGATATGATGTCAGAGTGCATGTTCCTTTCGCTCCGTATGATGAAGGGGGTTTCGGAAGAGGCGTTTTATAAGGAATTCGGTAAGGAGATAACAGGCGTTTACGAAGAAGAGACAGCCCGGCTTTTAAGGGACGGACTTATTGAGAGGACAGACGGTCATATAAGACTCACAAAAATGGGGATAGATTACGGCAACTACGTTTTTTCACGTTTTGTATAGTTGTTATTGATGATTATTTTTTGTATAATGTTATTGTGCGTATAAATGCTTTTTGCGCCATGTATTGCAGGCCATATTTCATGATATTCCGGAAGTACGTGTTTTGCGTTTTGTCCGGAAGACGGGGATCGGGTTATGGGTAGATTAGACGAAGATTTGATCAGTAATGCGATGGATATAAACGATATCATAATCTTTGAATATGATATCGATAAAGATGTAATCGAATTTTCGGATAATGTCGGTAAATATATACCCGTACCCATGCGTATCTTATCTTTTACCCGGGACATAAGCATAAGGGGTAAGGTTCATGACGATGACGCCAGGAAGGCGATAGCGTTCTTTACTGTACCGCCCGAGGCCGGCAAGGTCAGGATGGAATATATCCGCATGCTCGATCTTAACGGCGATTATTTCTGGTATCAGCTGAAGGGACGTATAAGGGAGAAAAAAGGGTCTTCAGACAGAATACTGTACGGGACCATGACCTATATAGATGATGATACCAAGCATACACATGATGAGTCCGAAAAGAACAAGGATAATCTTACCCATCTGTTTGACAGGGATGCTTTCCTCAGATTTGCCTCTGAATATGCGGGCACTGCCAGGAAGGGAACGATAGCCAACCTGATGCTCATTGACATCGATAACTTTGAGGAATGGAAGGAAACGAACAGCAGCGTCAGTGCCGACGGTGTTCTGGTAGAGTTGTCAAGGATCATAAAGAGGGCATTCAGGAATTCCGATATCATGGGACGGATAGGTGCTGACACGTTTGCTGTCTTCATGAAGGGCATACGGAGTACCGGGATCCTTGAAGAGAGAGCAGCTCACATGAACAGTACCGTCAGGGAGGTCTGGGGCGAACTGGATGAAGTCGTGACTGTTTCCGTCGGGATCGCAGCCGTGAAGAGGATACCTGCCCCGCTTGATGATCTGCTGGAAAATGCGGTCGCGGCTCTGAATGAAGCCAAGAGGCTCGGCGGGGATACCTACGTCATGTATGATGATAACCTCGAGAGGGTAGACCGCAAGTCGGATCCCATCCTGTCGACCCGAGAGATGGAACTCGTTACCAATATACTCGATCCGATGTGCAGCTGGGCATATGCTGTTGATGAGGATTATAACATCCTCTATCGCAATGAAATGTTATGCGACAGACTGAGCGGAGAAGGTACCGGGGCATGTTATGCGGTGATAAAGGGCTGTGATAAACCCTGTGAAGACTGCCCCATAAGCCGTATGGGAAAGGATGAGTCTTCATACGATTCCGAGATCTATTCGCCGACCTTAAGGTGTATGGTACAGTCAAGGACTACGAGGATAACGTTAAGGAACGGCAGGAGCATCTTCTTAATAGCGTCGATCAAAGAGAATGTTGAAAAGCAGGAGGAGAGGATCAACGAAAGCAGGGAGAGGGTCCGCGAGGCCGTCTTATCCATGCAGAATATCATATGGGATGTTGATATAAACAAAAACAGCTGCATAAGGATCAAAGAAGAAAATATAAAGAGCATCATGGATGTGAGGATCAAAAACTATCAGATGCTCAGGGAATATTTCAACGAAAACGTTGTACGGGCAGAAGACAGGGGAACATTCAATGATGCGACCGATCCCAAACACCTTAAGCAGGCGTATCAGCTCGGCAGCCGTATGCTTTGCTGTGAGGTCAGGCTTCTCAGCGTTTCCGGCGAATATGAATGGTATAATCTCTATTCCGTGCTGAAGAACGCAGATGAGGGCAGGGTACTCATCATATTCCTCAACGTAAATGAGTACATGAAGCACCGGCTTGAGAACATTGAGACCAAGGTCAAATACGAGATCATGAAACAGAAGAGCGACATCTTAAAGGAGATGGCACTCAGTTACGAGAGACATGAGAATGTCAATGAGATGACAGGTATCCTCGTGTATGAATATTATGTCGCTGATGATTCGTATTATATCTGTCCGATGTTTGACGAGATATTTGATATCGACAAAAACGCACTTTCCGGTCCCTGGGCCGTTACGGGGATGTTAAGGCCGTTTGAGGATGATGAGGAACTGTTCAGGGACCTTGTCAAAGGGATCAAAGAGACCGGCAATACGCAGAAAGTCACCCTGAGACTGTATAACAAGAATAATGTTCCCGTATGGTATACGATCATCATTCAGGCGCTCCGTGGGCTTAATAACCTTCCGGTCCGTTATCTTGCCACATTTCAGAATGTGGATGCGGAAATGCGTATAAAAGGAGAGATGGAGTACCGTGCGGACTATGATTCCCTGACAGGACTCCTTAACGCGGAATCATTCTACAGAAAGACCGAAAAACATATACATCTGAACGAGGACAGAAACTTTGCCCTGATAGCAGTCGATATTGACAAATTCAGGCTTATAAACGACAGATACGGGATCGATTCGGGCAACAGGTGCCTGTCCGTGCTCGGTGAGGAAATCCGGAAGATCCTGCCGAGGGAACTTCCCGCATGCCGTTACCAGGCGGATATGTTCAGTCTCCTGTTTGAATATGAAAGCGAACAGGATATCATAGATCTTATGACGGAATTAAGCAGGGCAGTTAAGGCTTCGCCGGTTCTGCCAACTTCGCTGTCGCTCGTTTACGGGATATACAAGATAGTTGACCGTGATATACCGGCCAGGCTCATGTGCGACAGGGCAAGGGCTGTAAAGAAACAGGTGAAGGGCAGCGCTCTCAGCAATTATGCGGTATATGATGACGTTATCCGTCTTAAGATGCGTGAACAGGCCGAGATAGAAAATGAGATGGAGCAGGCACTTGCAAACGGCGAATTTGTCATGTATCTGCAGCCCCAGATCGATATAAGGACCGGGAAGATGTGCGGAGCCGAAGCTCTTGTCAGATGGAAACATCCCGTAAAGGGAGTCCTCGTTCCGGCAAATTTTCTTTCGCTGTTTGAGGATAACGGGTTCATAACCAAGCTGGATCTGTTCATGTGGGAACAGGCCTGCAGATATATAGTCGATCTGCAGAGAAGGGAGATAATGCTTCCGATCTCGGTAAATGTATCGAGGAGACATGTCGGAGAGACTGATATAGTGAAGATCTTAACGGATCTTGTCGCAAAATACGGATTTGAGAATAAATATCTGGAGATAGAGATAACCGAGAATCTGTTCCTTGAAGACGTCACCCAGCTGTTTGATGAGATGGGTGAACTCAAGGACAGGGGCTTTAAGATACTTATGGATGACTTCGGGTCCGGTTATTCTTCTCTCAATATGCTTAGGAAGGCGCCGATCGACACGATGAAGATAGACAGGTTCTTCCTTGACGAGATCATGTCGACGGAGAGAGGCAAGATCATAGTGGAATCATCTGTCAGGATGGCCAAGATGATAGGGCTCGATGTTATCGCCGAAGGAGTCGAGACAAAGGAACAGCTTGAGTTCTTAAGGTCCATCGACTGTGATATGGCACAGGGGTATTATTATTCCAAACCGATACCGGTAGATGAATTTGAGGAGTTTATAAAGGAATACATGTGATCAAGAGGGGAGACCGGCATGAAATTTGTTAAGACTGACGATGTTAAGGACGGAATGCGGCTGGCGAAGCCGATCTATAACAAGAAAGGTGTCCTGCTGTATGAAAGGGATTCCAAACTGACAGGCCAGAGCATGGCATCAATCCGCAATTTCGGATTGATGGGTGTATACGTATTGGAGCCTGCAGAGCCCCTGCCGCCCATGTCGCCGGAGGATGAGGCTATAGAAAAATTCCTTACGGTTTCCGAATTCAGGCTGATGTACGAACTGTCCGAAATGATAAGAACCGGAAAGATATCCAAGCTGAGGACGATAGCCGATTCATATCTTTCCGAGTCCGGGAGGATGAGCCTTCCCATGAAGTTCATTCAGAATTTAAGGGGAGCGGAGGATTATGTGGTCAAGCATTCTTCCAATGTTGCGCTGCTTTGTGCTCTTTTGAGCCGAGAAATGGGACTTTTCCTTGAAGAACAGCGGGATGTGGTCCTGGCAGCTCTTGTTCATGATGTCGGCAAGCTCAATATCCCCGCAAAGCTTATGGCAAAGGAGGAGCTTGATGCGGAAGATATCGCCGAGATGAAGCGTCAGGAACTGTACGGCGCGGATATCATTGAGTCATGCTTTACTTCGACACCGTCAATTAAACGCACGATGCTCCAGGCTTATAAACATATTGATGCGTTTGAGAACAAAAAGGAGAAGGATTCGGCCAAGATGGTCAAGACTGCGAAGGTCCTTGTGGTTGCCGATATGTTTGACAAGCTTACGGCCATGAGCATCCAGAAAGAACCCATAAGCTTCATAAGTGCACTTAAGATCCTTATGTCGAATCCCGACTGGTTCGATCCGGATGTTGTAAAGGCGCTTGAAAGGTGTGTCAACTTCCTCGGGGAAGGAACGAGCGTAGAACTTTCGAACGGGGAAAAAGCACTGGTACTCACTACCAACCCCTCCAATCTGTTAAAGCCCATGGTGCTTGTATTCTCGAGCAACACGATAATAGATCTTGCCCGCAGTTCCGTGTACCAGGGACTTGAAGTGGTCGATACGATGAAGACGCTGGATTCGCGTTATATAATGGATAAGGAAGCAATAGATAAGCTTAAGAACGGGGCTTCTTTATAAGCGGATTTTGACATTTCGTTATAAATGTATTATCATACACTTGCACAATGTCACAGGGTAACCCTTTTCGGGTTATGTCTTTTTTGATTTCCTGAACTGAAAACTGAATACGGAGGTTAAATGTTTAGCAAAGTATTGTCTTTTGGCATACGCGGGATAGAGGGTTTCTGCGTCAATGTGGAGGCTGACATTTCCGACGGTATGCCTGTGTTCGAACTTGTCGGATATCTTTCGGGAGAAGTGCGTGAGGCAAGAGAACGGGTCAGGACTGCCCTTCGCAACTGCGGTTATGACTTTCCCGTAAAGAGGATCACATTAAACCTGTCTCCGGGAAATATAAGGAAACAGGGGACCGGATACGACCTTCCCATGGCGATGGCATTGCTTGCCGCAATGGGAGAGATTGAGGCTGACGGACTGGCCGGTACCATGGTGATCGGTGAACTTAAATTAAACGGTGAAGTCGGGAGGATCGACGGTGTGCTCCCGATGGTCATATGCGCGAGGAAGTCCGGTATAAAGCGCTGTATCGTGCCTGCCGGGAATGCGGCGGAAGGAGCAATGGTGGACGGCGTGGATATCATTGCCGTATCGGATCTTAAACAGGCCGTGGATCATTTAAACGGTACCGCACTCATAAAACCATATGAACGGAAGGAAAGCCCCGGAAACGGCACCGGTAAGGAAGGTGCCGATCTTAAATATGTCCGCGGTCAGGCCATGGCAAGGAGAGGCCTTGAGATAGCGGCCTGCGGTATGCATAACCTTTTGATGGTGGGAGCGCCGGGGGCGGGAAAGTCGATGCTGGCAAAATGCCTGCCGACCATATTGCCGCCCCTTACCGGGGAGGAAGCACTTGAAGTTTCGAGTGTATATTCCGTTGCCGGTCTGCTCGGGGAGGACAGTGAACTGATGGATCTCAGACCGTTCGTGAGTCCGCACCACACGGTTACCGACATTGCAATGATCGGAGGAGGGTCTTATCCGAGACCGGGAAATATCTCTCTTGCGCACAGAGGCGTGCTGTTTCTGGATGAGATGGCCGAGTTTTCACGCTATACGCTTGAGGCCTTAAGACAGCCGCTTGAGGACAGAAAGATCACGATAAACAGGAATTACGGCACCTATGTGTATCCGGCGGACATTATGCTGGTCGGTGCGATGAACCCCTGTCCGTGCGGGGCATATCCCGATATTGCCAGGTGCAGCTGTACCGAAACTTCAAGAAGGAAATATATGAGCAGACTGAGCAGGCCGCTGCTTGACAGGATGGATATATGTGTTGACGTCCACCGGCTCGGTTATGAAGATATGATGAGTACAGGAGAAGCCGAGCCGTCTTCGGCCGTCAGGGAGAGGGTGATAAGAACGCACAGGATCCAGAATGAGCGTTTTGCGGGGAGCGGTATACTTTTCAATTCACAGATGGACTCCAAGATGCTCGGAAGATACTGTGCTCTTTCCGGAGAGGTAAGGGACTGGTTTGCCGGGGTGCTGAAGCAGATGGATATTTCCGCGAGAGGATACGGCAAGATACTTAAGGTGGCAAGGACCATAGCTGATATTGACGAACGTGAGGAGATAGGAAGAGAGCATCTGGCCGAAGCCGTATCGTTCAATAACTCGCAGATCATGGGGTGAGGGGGTGCTGTTATGACTGATGAGGTCTTATACGATTACTGGTGGGCGGCGATGCCCAGAGCAAATCATGTGCGTGTCGGGGCCATCGCATTTGCGGCAGGGAGCACGAGACGCCTTTTTGAAGCCGGAAAGAGCGAACTTATGAGCATAGAGGGCATAAGTGAGAAACATGCGGATGATATCATAAAAAGGCGTTCGGGATGGGACCCTGAGGGTGAATATGACAAGTTCATCAATACAGGTGCCCGTTTCGTTCCCTGGTACAGCGATGAGTACCCCAAACGGCTTAAAGATATCCACGGGAAGCCGTTTGCATTGTTTGCGGCAGGTTCTCTGCCTGATGATGGTGCTATGAGCGTGGCTGTTATAGGAGCAAGGAACTGCTCCGGCTACGGAAGGATGATGGCTCAGAAATTCGGGAGCGACCTCGGAGCGGCCGGTATATCCGTTATCAGCGGGATGGCATACGGGATAGACGGGATAAGCCAGACTGCGGCGCTTGATGCCGGAGGAGTTTCATTCGGTATACTGGGCTGCGGGGTAAACACCTGCTATCCTTCATCAAACCGGAAACTGTATGACCGGCTTAAGGAGTCAGGAGGTGTTATATCGGAATACGGAATATATACCGAGCCCCGTGCATGTTTTTTCCCGGCAAGAAACCGGATAATCAGCGCTTTATCCGATGCGGTCGTTGTCATAGAGGCAAGAAAGGAGAGCGGGACTATGATAACCGTTGATATGGCGCTGGAACAGGGAAGGGAGGTCGCGATAGTTCCGGGACGGATAACGGATCCGCTGAGCACGGGGTGTATTTCATTGTGGAAGCAGGGGGCGGTCCCGGTCACCTGCGCCGAGGATGTTATCAGTCTCGTAAAGGGATCATATTCCGTTTCGGAAAATGAGCCTGTCCTTATGAAAGTTTCGCTTCCCGATGATGAGAAGAAGATATATGCCCTGCTTGAGCCCTATGCAATAAGCGTCGGCGAGCTTTCGGACATGGCCGGGATGGAACTGCGCAAGGTCCTGCTTTCGCTTGTTGAATTATGTTTAAAAGGTCTGGCTGCCGAAGTATCGACAGGCCATTACGTTAAGGTCAGGGAATGCCTGGTGGTATGAATTAACCCCTTGAAAACGTATGGCTTTTATGATAAGGTATGCCTTGTTGTGAATGTTGGGCGGTCAAACCGCGCTTAAGATCTGATTTTATTTGGGGTAGATATGAGCAGGAATCTTGTTATTGTGGAGTCTCCGGCCAAGGTCAAGACTATAAAGAAGTTTCTCGGATCAAATTATGAAGTTATGGCCAGCAACGGTCATGTAAGGGATCTGCCCAAAAGCAGTCTCGGAGTTGATACGGAAAATGATTACGAGCCGAAATACATAACCATAAGGGGCAAGGGCGATCTGGTAGCCGCACTTAAGAAGGAAGTCAAGAAGGCCGATAAGATTTATCTCGCAACCGACCCGGACCGCGAGGGTGAGGCGATCTCATGGCATCTTTATTATGCGCTTAAGCTCGAAGGCAAAAAGGTATACAGGATCACATTTAACGAGATAACAAAAGGCGCTGTCCGCGAGTCTATCAAGAATGCCAGGGATATAGATATGAACCTTGTAAATGCCCAGCAGGCCAGAAGGATCCTTGACCGTATGGTGGGCTACAGGATATCGCCTCTTTTGTGGGCAAAGGTTAAGAGAGGTTTAAGTGCAGGAAGGGTACAGTCAGTCGCTCTCAGGATAATCTGCGAGAGAGAGGATGAGATAAATGCCTTTATTCCCCGCGAATACTGGACACTTGATGCGATGCTTTCAACCGGACGCAGCGGAAAGCCGCTTAAGGCCCGCTATATGGGCGGAGAAAATGAGAGCGGTGAGATATCCTCGGCAGAGGCTCTTGATGACATACTTGCCAAAGTAAAGAAGGCGAGCTTTAAGGTAACTGAGGTGAGAAAGGGTGAGAGGGTCAGGAAGCAGCCGCTTCCGTTCACGACATCCACGCTTCAGCAGGAAGCCAGCAAGGTGCTCAATTTCTCAACGCAGAAGACGATGAGGATCGCTCAGCAGCTGTACGAGGGCGTAGATCTTAAAGGCGAAGGAACGGTCGGCGTTATCACTTATTTGCGTACCGATTCGACAAGGGTTGCCGATGAGGCGACACAGCTTGCAAGGACATACATTGCCGGCCGCTTCGGTGAGGAATATGTTACCGGAGACAGGACGGAAAAGAAAGATAATAAGAAGATACAGGATGCGCATGAGGCAATAAGACCCACAGATATCAACAGGACGCCGGATGCACTTAAGGCTTCGCTTTCGAGGGACCAGCACAGACTGTATACTCTTATATGGAAGCGTTTCGCCGCAAGCATGATGAGCCCCGCAAAATACGAAACGGTCAGCGTAAGGGTCGATGCGGCGGGCAACAGGTTCGGTGCCTCGGCACAAAGGCCGGTGTTTGACGGCTTCATGAGAGTATATACATCGGATGAGGATAAGGAAGAGCAGACTCCGTCACTTCCCGAGGGGATAAAGGAGGGCACGGTCCTTTCCGCGGATGATTTTGATGCAAAACAGCATTTTACCCAGCCGCCGGCACATTATACCGAGGCCTCGCTCGTAAGGGCAATGGAAGAACTCGGCATAGGAAGGCCGAGTACATATGCTCCCACCATAACGACCATACTTGCCAGAAGATATATAACAAAGGAAGGGAAAAACCTTTATGTGACCGAGCTCGGTGAAGTTGTAAACCAGATGATGGGTGAGGCTTTTCCGGGTATAGTGAACAAGGAGTTTACAGCTAATCTTGAGATGCTGCTTGATAATGTCGAAGAGGGCAGCGTGGACTGGAAGACGCTCATAAGAAATTTCTATCCCGATCTCGACAAGGCAGTGCTTGAAGCGGAAAAGAAGCTTGAGAAGGTGGATATTGCGGATGAAGTCACCGATGAGATATGCGATCAGTGCGGAAGGAACATGGTCTTAAAATACGGACCTCACGGCAGGTTCCTTGCCTGTCCCGGATTCCCCGAATGCAGAAATACCAAGCCGTATCTTGAAAAGATCGGGGTCAAATGCCCTAAGTGCGGCAAGGATATCGTTGTCAGAAAGACCAAGAAGGGCAGAAGGTTTTACGGTTGTGAGAGCGGAGCCGAATGCGAATTCATGTCATGGCAGAAGCCGGTTTCAACGCCCTGTCCCAAGTGCGGCGGCCTTATGGTCGAAAAGGGTGCAAAGCTCATGTGTATCGATCCGGATTGCGGCTGCCTGGTTGAAAAAAAGAGAGAAAATGTCACCTGACTGCATATAAGCGACGAAAAGGCTGAATTTTCTTGCAAATGTATCAAATAGTTTGAAAATTGTTCGAAAATTAAAAAATTTTCAAGAAACAAGCGTGATGATCATTGATTATCACGCTTGTTTATGTTATGATTTATTTGTTGTAATAGTTGTATAAACAAATGCAAAAATCATCACACTTTATTCGGAGGTGACGCATGAGCAGCGTTCAATTGCTTGATAAGACCAGAATGATCCAGAAGCTGTTGCATAATAACAGCTCCAGCAAGGTCGTATTTAATGATATCTGCGACGTTCTCAAGGATATACTTGAATCCAATGTGCTGGTCATAAGCAGGAAGGGTAAGATACTCGGAACAGGTGCGAGGGAGGACATAGGCGAGATAGAGGGACTGCTTAAGTATGAAGTCGGCGGCATTATCGACCATATGCTCAACGAGCGGCTTCTCGGAGTCCTTTCAACCAAAGAGGATGTCAATCTCGAGACTCTCGGATTCGAGGTTTCCGAAAGCAACAAGTATCAGGCCATAGTAACACCTATCGATATTGCGGGTGAGAGACTCGGGACTTTATTCATATATAAGGTTAAGGAACAGTACACGATTGACGATATAATATTGTGTGAATATGGTTCAACGGTCGTCGGTCTTGAGATGTTAAGGGCGGTCAACGAAGAGAGCGCAGAGGAGAGCAGGAAGCTTCAGGTCGTCAAGTCGGCCATAGGTACTCTGTCATTCTCGGAGATGGAAGCGATCATCCATATATTCGATGAACTTGACGGCAACGAGGGAATACTTGTTGCGAGCAAGATAGCGGACAGGGTCGGGATCACACGATCCGTGATAGTGAACGCACTACGTAAGTTCGAGAGTGCCGGGGTCATAGAGTCGAGGTCATCCGGGATGAAAGGCACATATATCAAGGTGCTCAACACGGTCATTTTTGATGAGATCGAAGAACTGAAGAAGAAAAAATAAGCCGGCCTGTAAACGGATTTGTAGGGATAAAACAAACGGATTTGCATATCGATATGTGGATCCGTTTGTGTTTTTTATTGCCGGAAACACAATATATGGTAGAAAAATGCAAAAACAACTTGTGTTTTCCCTGAATTTCATTATAATAAAGGAAGGGTAGGTGAGTTAAATGATTAATACGGGAGTTTATAATTACGTCAACGTGCTTGAAAAAGCAGCTGATGCGGCATGGATGCGCAATGACGCCATATCAAACAATATTGCGAATGTTGATACTCCGGGATACAAACGCCAGGACGTTTCGTTTGAGACGGAGTTAAGACATGCCCTCAGATCAACCAGATACGTAAGTCTCGATGATAAGGTTGAAGCCCTTAATTCGGAACGTATGTCAAGGATCGAACCCCGTAAATATATCGATCATCCGGGATTCTCATACAGGCTGGACGGAAACAATGTCGATATAGACACCGAAAACGTTGAACTGGCCTCCAATGAGATCAAGTATAATGCACTGATACAGAGCATCGATCAGGAGTTTAGGAACATCAAATCGGTGATCAAGTAGCAGTGTATTACCGTAATACCGCAAGGGAGGGATGAAGATGAGTATATTTAAATCATTCGGAGTAAATGCATCGGGTATGACGGCGCAGCGCTACAGGATGGACATTATCTCCCAGAATGTGGCAAACGCCAACACGACAAGGACGGAAGACGGAACACCGTATAAACGCAAGATAGTGACTTTTTCCGAGAAGACCACGGACCCCACGACCTTCGGGACGATCTTCGCAAGGAGCAGGGGGATGGATATCGGTGACGGAGTAAAGGTAAGCCGCGTATTTGAGGACAACCAGTCGGAGATGAAGAGGGTTTACGATCCGGCTCACCCCGATGCTGATGAAGACGGATATGTATGGTACCCCAATGTGGATATCGTTACCGAGATGACGAACATGATCGATTCCACAAGGGCTTACGAAGCCAATGCCACGGCTTTTTCGGCCAGCAAAGCCATGGCCATGAAAGGCCTTAACATAGGCCAGACAGGTTAAGGAGGTGTAAAGGTGTATGGATATTTCGTCACTGCTTAATGTGAGCTCCCCTGCCATCGCGAACAGGGCGGCACAGGCCTCTACCAGGCCTTCGGGAACCGAAGACCAGAGTTTTGATTCCATATTCAAATCGGCACTCGGCAATATAAATGAGACCAATTCGCTCCTCAATAAGCAGGAGGAGGAAGAGATAAAATTTGCAATGGGTATTTCGGAGAATACCCACGACTTAAGCATCGCTGCGGCCAAGGCCTCGACGGCGCTCAGTTATACCGTTGCATTAAGAGACAGGTTCATAGAAGCATATAAGGAGATAATGCAGATACAGATCTGAGCATTTGGTTTGCGGTGAGCATGAAACTTGTTTAATGGGGAGAAGTTGATATGCTTGACAGATTAAGGGAGATCCCGCAGAGGATACTTGAGTGGTGGAATAAATTCACCACCAGACAAAAGACGATCATAATAAGTGTCGCGGCCGGAGTGGTCGTGGCGCTTGCAATACTTGCGACTATTCTGACAAGGCCGCAGTATGAAGTTCTCATCACCTGCGAATCGACCAAGCAGGCCTCGGATATCATAAGCCTGCTGGACGGAGAAGGGATATCCCATAAGGTCACCAATGACGGACTGATAATATCGGTCCTTAAGGAGAACATAGCATCGGCAACCCTGCTGCTCGGAGCAAACAGCATACCCGCAGACAGCTACAGTATAGAAAGTGCACTCGGCGGCGGATTTTCGGCGACGGAATCGGACAAACAGAAACGTTATAAGCTGTACCAGGAGGAGCACCTGGCCGATATCATGGAGGCTCAGGCGGCTGTCAACAAGGCATATGTAACGCTTAATATCCCCCAGAACGACGGAACCCTTCTTTCCAAGGAGGAAGAGTCATTCGCGAGCGTCATGCTCGAACTGAACGAGGAACTCGGGGCGGGAGTTGCGGATAACTTCGCCAAGAATATCGCGACTGCCCTCGGCAACAAGACAACAGACAACATCACGATCATAGATTCGAACGGAAATCTTCTGTTTTCCGGAGCCGATGCGGCTGCGGACGGCTCGGGCACGTTAAACACCTCAAACCAGATAGCGCTTAAGTCCGAAGCCGAACGTCTCGTGAAACAGGAGGTGACCCAGGTGCTTTTGGGCTCGAACCTGTATGAGGATGTAAAGGTTGCCACCAATCTGATCTTTGATTTTTCCACTTTGAGCGAAACGGAACATACGTATACACAGGCTGACGAGAACGGTACTAACGTACTGTCGCACGAGAATACATATGAAGCCGAAGGCAGCGGAGGTACCGCGGGCGTACCCGGCACCGACACAAACAATGAGGAAACCACCTATGTAATGGAGAACGGCGGGAATTCCGATTATACCGTAACGGAGGAGACCAGGGATTACCTGCCCTCCGAGAAGATAACCGACAGGGTCACTCCCGGCGGGGTCATACAGTATAATAATTCATCCATCGCCATTACGGCCTCCCATTACGTTATATACAAAGAGAGCGAATTAAAGCAGCAGGGCCTGCTTGACGGTATATCCTTCGATGAGTTCATCGCAAGCAACAGCGATATGGTAAAGAAAGAAGTCGATCCCGAGATGGTATCGCTGGTCGCAAACGCTACGGGCATACCGTCGGCCAACATATCGATAATCGCATATGACGTACCGATATTCCAGGCGGACGAAAACGGAGGCATGGACGCATCCGATATCGCCCAGATCGCACTTATAGTGATCATACTTGCACTCCTTGCCGTAGTGGTATTTTCGAGTCTGCGCAGGGAGAAACCTGCCGTTGAAAAGGAGGAGGAGCTTTCGGTGGAAGATCTGCTTCAGACTACACACGAGCAGCAGCCGATGCTTGATGATATCGAACTTGAGACCAAGTCGGAGGTAAGGCTCGCCGTCGAGAAATTTGTAGACGACAATCCGGATGCCGCTGCGGCACTGCTCAGAAACTGGTTGAACGGAGATTGGGGGTAGGATATGGCGCATAACGACAATGCACTGTCCGGTGTACAGAAGGGTGCGATATTGCTCATAACCCTTGGGCCGGAGAGGTCTGCAATGATATTTAAACATCTCAAGGAAGAGGAGATAGAGGATCTTACCCTTGAGATAGCAAATACGAGGAGCGTCACCCCGCAGGTCAAGGAGCAGGTGATGGAGGAGTTCTATCAGGTGTGCCTTGCCCAGCAATATATTGCGGAGGGCGGTATCGGATACGCCAAGGAACTGCTCGAAAAGGCTCTCGGCGAACAGAGGGCAAACGATGTTATCGGCAAGCTCACCGCTTCGCTCCAGGTTAAGCCCTTCGAATTCATACGAAAGACCGAAGCGTCACAGCTTCTTAACTTTATACAGGACGAGCATCCGCAGACCATCGCCCTCATCCTGTCATACTTAAATGCTTCACAGGCTGCGCTCATAGTTTCGGCACTGCCTCCTGACAGACAGGCAGATGTCGCCAAGCGTATAGCGCTTATGGACCGCACATCACCGGATGTTGTCAAGGAGGTTGAACGCATATTGGAGACCAAACTGTCATCGCTCGTAAACCAGGATTACACAGTGATCGGCGGCGTGGATTCGGTTGTGGAGATATTAAATACGGTCGACAGGAGCACAGAGAAGCATATCATGGAAACCCTCGAGATCGACGAGCCCGAACTCGCAGACGAGATCCGCAAGAAGATGTTCGTATTCGAGGATATACTGCTGCTTGATGACCGTGCGATACAGCGTGTGCTCCGTGATGTCGATAACGGCGATCTTGCCATTGCATTAAAGAGCGCCAATGAAGAGGTCCAGAACGCGATATTCAATAACCTCAGTAAGCGTCTGGCCGTAATGATAAAAGAAGATATGGAATTCATGGGACCTGTGCGTATGAAGGATGTTGAAGAGGCCCAGCAGAAGATAGTAAATGTCATCAGAAGACTTGAAGATTCGGCAGAGATCGTTATTTCCAGGGGCGGAGGTGATGAGATAATTGTCTAATCTTTTTAAGTCAAACTATGTTGTCAAGAAGGAGGAGACCAGAGTCATTGACTCCAATGAGCTTATCGCGTCCAGGCTTTCAAAACTGAGCGAAGAAGCCGCAAAGGAGCCGGAGGATGTTAAAGAGGCCGGATTTGAGGAGTTTACCGAGGGGCTGAATGCGGAGCAGTACAAGATGCTCCTTGAGGACAATCCCGACAGGGCCGGGGAGTTCCCGGATCCTTCCGCAGATCCAGTATCCGAGGAAGGTGAAGTAATACAGGCCGAAAACGTGATAACGGTCGACGAGGCAAACGAGCAGGCCGAAGAGATACTGCGCAATGCCGGTGATGAAGCATCAAAGATCCGGGAGGAAGCCGAACACGAAGCCGAATCGATAAGACAGGCTGCGCGCGATGAAGGCTACAGCGAAGGTTATGACAAGGGCCGGGCCGAAGCGATGCGTATCGTCGACGAGAAGTCACAGGAACTCGATAAACTCGAAAACGAGCGCAGGATCGAATATGATAAGAAGCTTGAGGAAATGGAACCGCTCCTTGTTGATGCGATAACCGATATATATGAGCATATATTCCATGTATCATTATCCTCAAACCGTGAGATAATGCTCAATCTCCTGCATGACACTGTAAGGAATGTCGAAGGCTGCAAGAATTTCATCGTGCATGTCTCAAAAGATGACTTTGAATATATAAATGACAGGAAGGACCAGCTCATGGAAGGCCTCGGAAGCACCGATACGATCGAGGTCATCGAGGACCTTACCCTGCGCCAGTCCGAGTGCTTCGTTGAAGCCGAAGGCGGCATATATGACTGCGGTATCGGTACGGAAATGGAACTTCTTAAGAAGGAACTCATGCTGCTTTCGTACCAGAAGGGCTGACCTTAATAAGGAGTGGGCGGTTGAATATAGGCAAATACCAGAAGCTTAAGGATAAGACCTTTTATAAGAGGCTGGGCAAGGTTGTGAACGTTGTCGGCCTTACCATAGAGTCACTGGGACCGGATGCGAGCCTTAACGATCTGTGCAGGATAAGCATAGACGAAGAGGAAGGTAATTTTGTCCTCGCCGAGGTGGTCGGTTTCCGTGATAACAGAACACTTCTCATGCCCTGCGACAGCACGGAGGGCATCGGTTTCGGATGTATCGTCGAAAATCTCGGGTATCCATTATCAGTCAGTGTGGGCGAGGAAATGCTCGGCCAGTGTCTTGACGGCCTCGGACGGCCTACGGACGGAAGCCAGATAAAGACGGCAATACAGTATCCGGTCGAGGCCATGCCGCCGGATCCCATGGACAGGATAATCATAGACACCCCGCTTCCGCTGGGAGTTAAAGCCGTTGACGGTATAATGACGATCGGAAAGGGGCAGCGTATCGGGATATTTGCGGGTTCCGGCGTCGGAAAGAGTACACTTCTCGGCATGTTCGCACGAAACACGAAGGCGGATATAAACGTTATTGCTCTTATCGGGGAGCGAGGTCGTGAGGTCCGCGAGTTCATTGAAAGGGACATGGGAGAAGAGGGTATGAAACGCTCTATAGTGGTTGTCGCCACTTCGGATAAACCCGCCCTCATGAGAAAGAAGGCGGCGCTTACGGCTACGGCCATTGCCGAGTATTTCAGGGACCAGGGCAAGGATGTTCTTCTTATGATGGATTCCCTGACGCGTTTTTCCATGGCCCAGCGTGAGATCGGGCTTGCGAGCGGCGAACCTCCGGTCACGAGGGGATATCCCCCGAGCGTTTATGCGGAGATGCCCAAGCTTCTCGAACGCGCCGGTAATTCCGACAAGGGTTCAATAACCGGATTGTATACGGTCCTGGTTGACGGCGATGATTTTAATGAACCGATCACAGACACGGCCCGAGGCATCCTTGACGGACATATAATACTAAACAGACGTCTTGCCCATAAGAATCATTATCCGGCCATAGATATCCTTCAGAGTATCTCAAGGTGCATGAGCCAGATAGCCACCAAGGAACATAAGGCGCTTGCGGGCAAGCTTAAAAATGTCCTTGCCACATACAACGAAGCCGAGGACCTTATAAATATCGGAGCATACAAGTCGGGTGCCAATCCGAGCATAGATTATGCGATCGAGAAGATTGACAGTGTTAACGAATATCTGTGCCAGGATGTTGATTCCAAGTTTTCTTTTGAGGATGAGATCAGGATGCTTGAGGAGATATTCTGAACCCGTCTTATTTTCCGGTAGGGAGGGAAGATGGCAAAGTTCTTTTATAAAATGCAGAATATCCTCGATATCAAGCTCAAACTCGAGACGCAGGCAAGGAATGAATATGCGATCGCAAATGCAACGCTTGCCGAGGAGGAGGAAAAATTAAGCGAGCTGGAGCGGCGCAGACAGGGGTATGAAGAACGCCTCGAAGAACTCTACTCAGACCGGCTTGATCTTAAGGAGATAAACGAGACCGCCCAGGCGGTTGAGATAATAAAATATCATAAGCGGCTCCAGGAGGAGAATGTAAGGCTTGCCAGAAAAAAATCAGAAGATGCCAGGGAAAAGCTGAAAGAAGCTATAAAGGAACGCAAGACGCATGAAAAGCTCAAGGAAAACGCATTCGAGGAATTCAGGATCGAAATTGCGGCCGCGGAGAGCAAAGAGATTGACGAACTCGTAAGTTACCGTCACGGACAGGATGACGGCAGTGATCCGGAGTATGACAATCCGTAAATGATCAGCAAGGGGAAAAGGATATGGCCAAAAAAACAGAGGTTATCACCGATATAGAGGAACCCGAAAAGGAAAAAAAGAAAAAAGACAAGGCGGATAAGAAGGAGCTCAAAAAGGAAGGCGGTTTCGATGCGGCCGTGACGGATTCGGGCACCATGTACCTGGATGCCGAAGAGGATGAAGATGAGGGCTCGGTATCCATGGCACTCATCACGCTGTTCATAGTCCTTATATGGCTGGCGATCCTGGGCCTGCTCATTAAGCTTGATGTGGGCGGTTTCGGTTCCGGGGTCATGACGCCGATCTTTAAGAATGTTCCTGTCATAAACAAGATACTGCCGAATAAGGATGTATATGTTGAGAAGGACAGGGAGTTTAAGGATCTCAATGCCGCAGTGTCCGAGGTAGAGAGGCTGCGGGCGGAGAATGAGGAATTAAAGACGCGTCTTGAAGCGGACGAATCGGATGGAGTCACCGCCGAGATAAACGACCTTAAGGAAGAGATCAAACGCCTTAAGACTTTTGAAGATTCGCAGATAGAATTCCAGAAGTTAAAGACCGAGTTTTACGAGGAGGTTGTTTTTGCGGACGAAGCCCCGGATATTGCCAATTATAAGTCGTTCTACGAGGAGATAGATCCCGAAAATGCGGCATATCTGTACAAACAGGTAGTCCAGCAGATGGCAGAGGACGAGGAACTTAAGGATTATGTCCAGGCATATATGAAGATGAAGCCCAAGAGTGCCGCAAAGGTATTTGAGGAGATGTCGGGAAGCCTTGACCTTGTCGCAAAGATACTCGGCCAGATGGATCCCCAGAGCAGGGCAAAGATCTTAAACGTAATGGATCCCGATATAGCGTCCGCTCTCACAAAGATGATGGATCCGGAATAATTTGTGCTAAATTTTCGAAACATAAGACCGATATATAAATTGGCAGGTATTTTTACGGCCAATAGCAGCCCGGGGCTGTTAAGGAAAGGAGGAGAATATGGGAACATCACCAATAAAGGACGTAATGTCGATCATCCCTTCGAACGTTACGACCGAAGTTCCCGGCAAGTCCTCGCAGACAGGCGATCTGTTCGCCAAAGTCATGAATGAAGCGGCAGTCAGGACCCAGACCGGGAACACTGACAAAGCAGCAGGTGAAATTGCTGACAAGGCCTCCGGAAACGCAGGGCGCGTCAGAAAGGACATCGCAAGGCTTGACAAAAGGGAAATATCCGGTAAGGGTGAAGATAAGACCGGGACGGCTAAGATCGATGACATGGACGGAAAGGTCAAGGCCATAAAGGAAAAGGCTGACGGAATAAAGGATGCCATCAAAGATGAACTCGGAATAACCGATGAGGACATCGAAAATGCAATGGCAAACCTCGGACTGATAACCACGGACCTTCTTGATCCCGACAATATCAAAGACCTGATGCTTGAACTTACCGGAGAACAGGATCCTCTTACACTTGTAACAAACGAGGAACTTTTCACAAGCATCAATGATATTACAGCTCTCGTAAGAGAGACAGTCGATGAACTGAGCGGACAGCTCGGCATGACTCCGGAGGAACTTAAAAGCCTCATAAATGAACAGCACATCTTAAGTACGGCAGCCGAACAGGCACCGGTGCAGGAAGAGGCTGACGACGATGAGGACGTAAAAGACGGTGTGATCGTTGAGATCAACAGGACCGGCGAACCGGATCAGGATATAGCGGCTGACAAAACATCACCTGAAAGGCTCTCACTTGAACGCAAGGCTTCACAGGTACTTACGGACAGGAAGCAGGAAAATGAGATGCAGCAGGCAATGGCGGGAGATCAGGCCCGGACAGAGCAGATAACCGCCGAACCGACGGGAGAGGTCCCCGTCACAACGACGGTATCGTATGCAGATACCGAAAACATCTTAAGACAGGTTACGGACCGTATAAGGGTAGATATAGGAACGGATTCCACATCTATGGAGCTTCAGCTTCACCCGGCGAGCCTTGGTACGGTCAATCTCCAGATAGCATCAAGCAATGGCGTTATAACGGCGAACATCCTTGTTCAGAACGAGTCTGTCAAGGCGGCTCTCGAGAGCCAGATGGTAAGGCTTCTCCAGACATTTGAGGAGCAGGGCCAGAAGGTCGAAGCGATCGAAGTTTCCGTTGCCGGTTACGACCTTGACCGCAGCTTAAGCGGCGAAGGCAGGAACGAAGGAAATGACCGCCAGAGCGAAAAGACCGGCGGCATAGGCAGGAGTTCGAGACGCAGGCTTAACCTTAATGAACTCGATGAAGAAGATCTTGAAGATCTGACTTCCGAGGAACAGCTGGCAGCCGAAATGATGAGCTTAAACGGCGGAAGCGTCGATTATATGGCTTAGTTTAAAAGGAGGGGCTTATAAAGGATGAGTCCCGACGGAAAGGAGTGATAGCATGAGTTTAGCTGCACCGATAGTAGACGGTAAACTGGTACAGAATACTTCTTCAGCAGGCAGCACGACAGGGGCCGCAAAAGAGACCAAGTCCAATAACTCGATGGATAAGGATTCTTTTCTCCAGCTTCTCGTGGCACAGATGAAGTATCAGGATCCCATGGAGCCTACTTCGAATACGGAATATGTTGCGCAGTATGCACAGTTCTCCGAACTTGAGGCGATGCAGAATCTTTCATCGAACATGGATATCCAGAGGGCAACCAGCCTTGTGGGTAAGGAAGTCATCATGAAGACTACCGGAGCATCCGGTGAGCCTGTATATGTACAGGGCAAGGTTGATTTTGTATCAAAGGAGGGCAATAAGGCATATCTTACGATCAACGGAAGCAAGTACAGCATCGACGATCTTGACTCTGTTGTCGATGAAGGTTACATGAACGCCCTTAATCTTGCGAATGATTTTACCGCAAGCCTCGGAAAGCTCCCCCAGCTTGCAATGCTCACGGGAGAGTACAAGGATGTGATACAGAACCTTCAGGACGTATATAATGATATGTCGGCTTATCAGAGGAGTTATCTCGATAAGGACACGGTCGACAAGTATAACCAGTATGTCGACAGGATGAAACAGATCCTTGCGGCACAGGAATCTGCGCAGACCGAATAGGATGGGATTTAAGCGATAGTGTGAAGGAGGAATACCGATGAATATCACAAACGGAACATTCCCTTCCATTGAGCAGGTAAGTGACAGCTTTCATAAGCGTCCGCACAAACCAGAAGCAGCGGCACCGGGCGGTGAAAAGTCATTTACCGAGGTGTTTGAGGAACTTAAGTTTTCCAAACATGCCTCATCAAGGCTGCAGGACAGGAATATTGAACTGTCTGACAGCCAGATTGACAGGTTGAACGCAGGGATGCACAAGGCAAATGAGAAGGGAATCAATGAATCACTGGTACTCATGGATCAGATGGCTTTCATAGTTAACGTGAAGAACAGCACGGTGATAACGGCGCTCAACGAGCAGGAGATAAGGGACAACGTTTTCACAAACATAGACGGAGCCGTCATAGTATAAGCCGGACCTTAGGGAGGCTTGGATATCCCGGAATGACTGAAGGGATACACACAAAGGAGGTCATTAATTATGATGAGATCACTTTTTTCTGGTGTTGCAGGTCTTAGGACCCACCAGGGCAAGATGGACGTTATAGGTAATAACATCGCCAACGTCAACACGGTTGCATATAAGTCCCAGAACGTTACGTTCCAGGAACTTATGTATCAGACCACTTCCAATGCTTCGGGTGCCAATGAGGCAACCGGGCGCGCCGGTATCAACGCAAAGCAGATCGGTCTGGGCGTTACCACCGGAGCGATCAACACAAATATAACCACTTCCGGTGCATCGCAGTCGACGGGCAACCCGTTCGATATCCAGATATCCGGAAACAGTTTCTTCATCGTTAACGACGGCTCGAATAACTTTTTCACCCGTGCGGGTTCATTCTATGTTGACGGCGCCGGAAATCTTGCGATGACATCAAACGGCTTCAATGTAATGGGATGGCAGGAAGATCCGGATGTGCCCGGAACGATCAAACCCGATACGGTTTCGCCGCTCAAGATAATGTCTCCCGCGAATATGACTTCGGAACCAGAGCAGACCACGGAAGCATACATCACCGGTATCATAGATAAGAATTCAACAACAATTTCATCGCCCGGCGGCCAGGTTATGAACATCTCCTTCTATGATGAGCTCGGCTATTCATACGTTGCCAAGTTCTCGCTCTTCAACTATGAGGGCACCGGAGATACCAGAGTCAATTACGATCAGGGGATTTACAGGCTCCAGCTGACCGATGTTGTTGATGGCGCGACCAATAAATCGATCGTTCCCGAAGGCGAACAGCTCAGTGATTATGCATCGCTTGCCGGCGCCCAGAACATTTTCCTTACATACGACACCGAGACCGGTGAATACAAGGGATATACCGCATCGGATACTCCTCCGACTGCAAACAATTTTGCCAACGCTGCGGAAGTCAAGGCTGAATTCAATGTAAATATCGACAGTATGTCCAAGCCTGTGATGGTCGCATTTGATACATCCACGATGTATGACAATAACGGAACTTCGACCATATACGGTACTTACGGTGATTACAACGGAAACTTCGGAGGCCGTAAGGTCGGCGAGATGTCGGGAGTCGCAGTACAGCAGGACGGTAAGATCTATGCAACATATGACAACGGCACAACAAAGCTTTTAGGCCAGATAGCCGTGGCAGCATTCTCCAATCCTTCCGGTCTTGAGAAGGTGGGCGAGAATCTCTATCAGACGACGATGAACTCAGGCCAGTTTGACGGTATAGGCAAGGACGTTACGGCGGACGGCTCCGGTTCGTTTAAGACCGGCGTGCTCGAGATGTCAAACGTTGATCTGTCGGCGGAATTTACCGAAATGATAACGACACAGAGAGGTTTCCAGGCAAACAGCCGTATAATCACGGTTTCGGATACAATGCTTGAGGAACTTACAAATCTCAAGAGATAAGCATTTATGATCGGTAGTGGCAAGGGAACTCTCTTGCCACTGCTGTTTTATTGTTGTCTGAATTGTAAAAGTTTTTGAAATTTAATAGACAAGAAGTGAAAAATCGGGTAAAATCATTAAAAGGGTTTATTATGCTCGTTAGGTAGGTGGGAGTATTGGACATTGCTACATTGATCGGTATTATTGCCGGTTTTGTGTTTATAATCATATCGATCGGACTTGGTAAGGACGGATTTGCCGGTATCAGCTATTTCCTGGACGCACCGAGTGCGATGATTACTTTCGGGGGCGCCATTGCCGCCATATTTGCAAGTTACAGTATTTCCGACTTCCTCGGAGGTCTTAAGAGCATCAAGATTGCCTTTAAGGTGCCATCCCTTGACGCGGGATCAGTCATTCAGAAGATCATAGATCTGTCTAATGTTGCGCGTAAGGAAGGGCTTCTTTCATTGGAAGAAGCGGCCGGCGAACTTGACGACGCCTTTCTTCAGAAGGGCATCATGCTCATCGTTGACGGAACGGATCCGGATCTTGTAAGAGGTATCATGGAGACCGAGCTTGTAAGTATCGACGGACGCCACCGTACAAACATCGGCTTCTGGGAGAATCTCGGATCGATGGGTCCTGCATGGGGAATGATAGGTACCCTGCTGGGACTTGTTATGATGCTTTATCACATGGATGATGTCAGTTCGCTGGGCCCCAATATGGCGGTTGCCCTTATTACGACGTTTTACGGTTCGATACTTGCGAACTGGCTCTGCACACCCATATCGACCAAGCTTAAGTCGATAAATGACGGTGAAATGCATGTTAAGGAGATAATAGTTGAGGGGCTCCTTTCCATACAGGCGGGTGAAAATCCGCGAGTAATAGAGGAGAAACTTAAGTCATTCCTTTCGCCGAAGGTAAGGGGTAGCCTCGGTAAAGGTGAAGAAGGGGGAGAAGAGTAATGGCCAAACGCAAGGCGGAAGAACCGCCGAAAGGCGCGCCGGCTTGGCAATCGACATTCGCCGACCTGATGAACCTGCTTTTGTGCTTCTTCGTCATGCTGTTTGCGATGTCTGATGTAGACAAACAGAAATTTGAACTTATCGCAGCATCTTTCACGCAGAGCTTTTCCGTATTTTCCGGGGGAGCCCAGGCGATCGGAGACGGAATACTTATTTCAAACGGCGTCAGCCAGCTGAACGAACTTGATGAGTATATGGCGACCATGGGAAAGGCCGCAGAGTCCAATACGGAGGAGCAGGATAAGTGGGATGAGATAGAGGAGGAACAGCTCAAGGAGTCCGAATCCCTGAGCGAACTCGTCGAGGAAGCCCTTACGGAGCAGAGCCTTGACGGTATGGTGGATGTTGATTTTACGTCCCAGTATGTTTCCCTGACGCTTAACGGCGCATTGCTGTTTGATTCCGGAAGCGCAGAGATAAAGACCGAGTCCCTGCCCATCCTTCAGAAGATCGGAGTCATACTGAGGAAATACGGCAAGAGTATCATCGAGATAGAAGGACATACCGATAACGTTCCGATACATAACGGCAGATTCGCCGACAATAATGAGCTGTCAAGCGCCAGGGCGCTTTCGGTATTCAATTACCTGATCGACAACAGCGGCCTGGACCCTACCATGGTAAAACATACAGGACGCGGTGAATACGTACCGATAGCCGATAATTCAACCGAGATAGGAAGGGCCAAGAACAGACGCGTTGAGATCAAGATATATCATACGCTCAGCACATATTAAAGGATTGGAGAAAAGCCTTAAATGAAGAAAAATCTGTTATCAGTCATAATACTTGCCCTGCTCGTAGTGAATGTTGTGATGACGGGTATCATCATGTTCTCGACACTCAGCGCGAACAAGAAAACGGTATCGCTCGTTAATCATATCGCTTCAATACTTAACCTTGAGGTTAAGCCCGCAGAGGAGGTTGAAGAGGAGAAGGAGATCTCCATACTTGATACCGAAACCTATAATATCGAGGATGAGATGGTCATAACATTAAAGCACGGCGATGACGGTGCCGACCATTACGCAATAGCCCAGGTATCGATGTCGATCGATAAGAAGAATGACAAGTATTCCGAGCTGCAGCCCCTGGTAGCTCAAAACGAGAGCAAGATAAAGAGCGTTATAAATAATGCTTTCAGTAAATACACCAAGGAAGAGGCTTCGGCAAATCAGCAGGCCATTGCGGATGAGATCCTTTCCCAGATACAGGGCATGTTTGATTCTAATTTTATTTACGAGGTCTATTTCAGGGATCTTAAGTTCCAATAGAGTACGGATGCCGGATCATAAAAGAGTGAGGTGAGCTTAATGGGTGAGGTACTCTCCCAAAATGAGATAGACAGTCTGCTTCAGGCCTTAAGCTCGGGTGAACTTGATGCCGATGATATCGGATCCAGTGACGAGCGAACTACCAAAAACTACGATTTCAGGCGCCCGGCCAAGTTTTCCAAGGAGCATTTGAGGACGCTTGAGATCATATTTGAGCATTACGGCAGATTGCTCTCTACGAATCTGCCCGTGTACCTTAGAAAAAACATACAGGTTGCAGTGGTCAATTCCGAAGCGTGCACCTTCTCGGAATTCTCAACTGCTCTCGCCAATCCGGTACTTCTCGGGATTGTGAACTTCGAACCGCTCAACGGGAGCATAATGGTTGAGCTTGCCGCCAACCTCGGCTTTACGATGGTTGACAGGATGCTCGGCGGTCCGGGCAATCCTCTTGAAAAGAGCAGGGATTTCTCGGAGATCGAGCGTACGATAGTAGACAAGATGATGGCCGTGTGCGTATCGCTCTTAAGGGAGCCGTGGAAGAACGTGGTTGATATAAACCCTGTTCTTGAAAGGGTTGAGACCAATCCGCAGTTCGCACAGATCATCGCACCGAGCGAAATGATCGCGATCGTGACTCTTAACATCAAGATCGGTGACGTGGAAGGCCTCATGAACATATGTCTTCCGTATTTCACGCTTGAGACTGTTATGGACAAGCTTAATACCAAGTTTTGGTTCGCCTCCATGAAGGAATCAAGCGATGAGGATTACGAGGAATATATCGAGGCCATCATACGGAAGGTTTCTATGCCGATAAGGGCTGTTTTGGGTAAGAGTTCGATCACTGTAAATGATTTTGTCAATTTACAATGTGGTGATATAATAAAATTGGGGTCTAAGGTTGATAACGAAATGGAAGTATACGTTGGAAACCTTAAAAAGTTCAGGGCATTGCCCGGCGCCGCCAAGGATTCGTATGCGGTGAGAGTAACACAAGTACTTAGAGAGGAGGAGTAGCGTATATGGATGGAATGCTGTCGCAGGATGAGATAAATGCCCTGCTGAATGGCATGATGGACGGCGGATCCGATGAAGGCGGAGCCGCATCCGGAGGACCGGCTGCTGAACCGGCCGCACCCGCTGAACCGGCTGCTTCATCCCCCGGGGGAGATGCACAGGAACCTGACGAGAGTCTTCTGACGGATGCGGAAAAAGATGCGATAGGCGAGGTTGCGAACATAAGCATGGGAACCTCGGCAACCACGCTTTATTCGCTGGTTAACCGCAAGGTCAATATAACGACTCCCGTTGTAACGCTTGCAACATGGGGACAGATAATCGACGATTACGAAAAGCCCTGTGTTTTTATAAAGATCAAGTATACGGTGGGCCTTGAGGGTACGAACATAATGGTCCTTAAGGAGGATGACGTTAAGATAATCACCGATCTTATGATGGGTGGTGACGGTATCAACATCGAGGGTGAACTCGGAGAACTGCATCTGAGCGCGATCTCGGAGGCAATGAACCAGATGATGGGATCCGCGGCGACTTCACTGTCATCCATGCTTGGCAAGATGATAGATATCAGCCCTCCGGAGGCAAGCCTCGTGGAACTGGGCTCGATAGATCCGGCAGATGAGGTCTCGGCCTTTCTGCAGGATACTTTCGTAAAGATAACATTCAGGATGCAGATCGGCGATCTTATCGACAGTAAGATAATGCAGCTGTATCCGGTGGCTTTCGCAAAGGATCTTTACAGTTACTTCATAGAAAACAAGGAGCCTGAACCGGAACCGGCACCTGCGCCCGCACCTGCACCTGCGCCTGCACCGGGGCCCGCTCCAATGCCGGCAATGCCGACGCCGCCTCCTATGGATATGGGAATGGGTATGCAGGGCGGTATGAACATGGGTCCGGCACCCGCCATGAACATGGGAATGAACATGGGAATGGGAATGATGCCCGGTATGGGAATGCCTATGCAGCCCCAGATGGGCATGCCGAACATAAATATCCAGCCTGCATCATTCCAGCCGTTCTCGGCGGATGTGAATGCAATGCAGAGTCAGGAGAACATAGAGCTTATTAAGGATGTTCCTCTTGAAGTCACCGTCGAACTCGGAAGGACGCAGAAGTCGATAAGCGATATCCTCGACTTCGCACCGGGTACCATCATAGAACTTGACAGGATCGCCGGTGAACCTGTAGATGTACTTGTAAACGGCAAGCTGGTCGCCAAGGGCGAGGTAGTCGTAATCGAAGAAAACTTTGGTGTGAGAGTAACAGAAATAATAAATTAAAGTATAGGAGACAAAAACATGGCAAAGAATATTTTGATCAGTGATGACGCAGCTTTCATGAGAATGATGATCAAGGACATCCTTACCAAGAACGGATACAACGTTGTGGGTGAGGCTGAAAACGGAGCCCGTGCTGTTGAGAAGTATAACGAGCTTAAGCCCGATCTTGTTCTTATGGACATCACAATGCCTGAAATGGATGGTATCCAGGCACTCAAGAAGATCAAAGAGAACGATCCCAGCGCACTTGTTATCATGTGTTCGGCAATGGGTCAGCAGGCTATGGTTATCGAGTCGATACAGGCCGGCGCCAAGGATTTCATTGTTAAGCCGTTTCAGGCAGATCGTGTAATCGAGGCCGTTAAGAAGGTTGTGGGATAAATGCCGCATGCAGTGATCATATCCGGGATCGACGGTGCTGCGCAGTTTGCCACCGTATTCCTGATCTTTATCGCGGTGCTGCTTATCACGTTTTTTACCACGCGTTTTATAGGCAGTTACCAGAAGCTCCAGGGACAGGGAAGGAATTTCGAGGTTATCGAATCCTTCAGGGTGATCGGCAATAAGTATCTTCAGATCATCAGGGCAGGCAGGCGTTATTTCGTTATATCCGTAAACAAGGATGATATCAGTCTGATCTCAGAGATATCCGAGGAGGATTTTGACAGAAATACGGAAGAACGCGTGATCAACGACCGTTTTAAGCAGATTTTTGAGGTTGCCAGGGATAAGATGACAAAACGGGGCGATAAGCAATGAATATATGTTTTTTCCATGGAAGCAGGCCCGGACGTTTTTTTGGATGCCTGCTTTTATGCATATTTTTGATGATGCTTATGCCGCATATGGTAAGGGCGGCAGAAGTTAATGAACTGGGAATCACAGAAGACGAAGGACCGAATGAGAACAGGACAGTTATCAATGATCCGGGTACTGCTGAGGACAGGGGGGACTTACGGGAACTGAATGTTGCCAATAATCTTACCGTAACATATCAGGACGGTGAAGGAAATCTGTCGGGTACGCTCAGGATACTTATAACCCTGACCCTGATAGCGCTGGCTCCGACTCTCGTCATAATGATGACGAGCTTCACTCGTATTCTGATCGTAATGCATTTTGTCAGATCAGCGTTAGGTACCCAATCAGCGCCACCGAATCAGGTTCTGATAGGCCTGTCTCTGTTTCTGACTTTTTTTATTATGAATCCGGTCATAACGCAGATAAACGACAATGCGATAAGGCCGTTTGAAGCCGGTGAGCTGACACAGACTGAGTTTGCGGAAACGGCAATACAGCCGCTTAGAGAATTCATGTACGGCCAGACCCAGACAAAGGATGTAAGGCTTTTCATGGATATAGACGGTATCGAGACCGTTGAGAACATAGATGATATCCCGACGAGGGTGCTGGTCCCGGCTTTTATGATAAGTGAGTTAAGGACCGCATTCATAATCGGTTTCCTTATATATATTCCTTTTATTGTTATTGATATGGTTGTAGCATCGACCCTTATGTCAATGGGAATGATGATGCTTCCGCCGACGACGATATCCATGCCGTTTAAGATACTTCTGTTCGTTCTTGCGGACGGATGGTCGCTCGTTATAGGTAATCTGGTCAAGACGTTCTACTGACGGGGAGGGTGAACAGATATGACTGTTGATAATGTTGTTGAGATAACAAGGACGACCCTGTATACGATCATACTTACTTCGGCGCCGATGCTTCTTATATCGCTTATAATCGGCCTTACGGTAAGTATCTTCCAGACGGTTACTTCGATACAGGAGCAGACACTGACCTTTGTACCGAAGCTGATAGGTATATTTGTCATGCTCATGCTTTTAGGGCACTGGATGCTCAATAACATGACGGAGTTCACGACGCAGCTGTGGTCGAATTTCGCTGTATATATAAGGTAAACGATGATCGACTTATCATTCTCTTACGAAGATCTTGAATTCTTCCTGCTGATCTTTGTCAGGATCAGCAGCTTTGTGGTGACGGCACCGTTTTTTTCGATCAATAACGTACCCAGAAGGTTTAAAGCCGGATTTTCCGTCTTTCTTTCCTATTTGATCTATGTATCGATGCCGATACACGACATCCCTATGTACAGCACCGTTTACGGCTATGCAGCCCTTGTGCTCAAGGAAGCGATCGCCGGGCTGATCATAGGTTTCGGTGCAAATATCTGCAATTCTGTCATAAATCTTGCGGGCAGGCTTGCGGATATGGAGATAGGTATTTCGATGGTATCGCTCCTTGATCCGACAACGAGGGAACAGAGCGGTTTTACAGGTGTTTTGTACCAGTATTCGATCATGCTCATAATGATGGTGACAAATCTCCACCATTACTTTATACGGGCGCTGGTCGAGACTTTTTCGCTTATCCCGATAGGTAGGCCGGTGTTTTCGGGAGATAAGATCATGACAGTCATCATGCAGTACTTGAACGACTATGTTTCCATCGCGTTCAGGATATGCCTGCCGGTCGTTGCGACCATAATGCTGACAAATGCGGTGCTGGGTATACTTGTTAAGACAGCTCCGCAGATAAATATGTTCTCGGTAGGTATTCAGATAAAACTGTTTACCGGACTGGCGGTACTAATGATAACGATAGGCGTGCTGCCGAGTGCCTCCGAATTTATATTCAGGGAGATGCGGGTAATGATGACCGCAATGATACAGAGCATGACATAGGACGGGACATATGACCGGTTATTATATGTTTGAGCTTGATCTTCAGTATTTCGCAAAGGAAGGTCCCGGAGGCGAAAAGACCGAGCCGGCAACCGACAAAAAGAAGACTGATGCCAGAAAAGAAGGGCAGGTGGCCAAAAGCAGGGAACTCAACGGCGCCGTATCCCTTTTTGCCATGTTCCTTGTACTCAAGATATTTATCGGGACCATGGGGATGTCTTTTATTGAGGTTTTTTCGGCGGCATACAACCGTATCCCGGAAATGACGGTGATATTTGACGGCAGGATCATTGCCATGGACTATGCGGGCGTGATGAACCAAATCATCTTAAAGGTGCTGCTCATGCTGCTTCCGTTCCTTGCAGCCGCTTTCGCTGTGGCATTTGTGGTCGATCTTGTTCAGGTTAAGTGGAGCCCGACGGCAAAGCCCTTAAAGCCCAAATTCAATAAGCTTAATCCCGTGAACGGTTTTAAGAAACTGTTCGGAGTCGATAAACTCATAGAATTGCTAAAGTCGCTTGTCAAGCTTCTGATCATCGGATACATGGCCTATTCGACGCTTAAGGATCAGGCAGCCCAGCTTTTTCTGCTGTATGATATGGAGCTTGTCGGAGCGCTCAAACTGTTTGGGGATATAGTGATAAACATGGCACTCAGGATCAGTGCCGTTTATCTGATAATCGGGATAGTTGATTATGCATATCAGAAGCATAAATTTAACGAAGACTTAAAGATGACCAAGCAGGAAGTCAAGGACGAGTGGAAGAATTCCGAAGGAGATCCTCAGATCAAAGGCAAGCAGAGGCAGAGGATGCAGGAGGCTTCAAGACGCCGTATGATGCAGGATATCCCGAAGGCTGACGTTGTCATTACAAACCCGACGCATTTTGCCGTTGCGATAAAGTATGATCCGGAAGTGGCGCCGGCACCATATGTGCTTGCAAAGGGAGAGGATTTTCTTGCCGCAAGGATCAAGGATGAGGCCGCAAGGCTGAACATAGATATAGTTGAGAACAAGCCGCTTGCGAGGATGCTGTATTATAACGTTGATCTGGGAGCCATGATACCGCCGGAACTTTACAGTACCGTAGCTGAGATACTGGCTGTGATCTATAACAGGCGCGAAACGGCCTGACCTTATATATCAGGGGGGACCAATAGAATGATAAAGAGGGGAGGTATGCGGATTGAAGATAGGGAAATCTGATCTTGGCGTAGCATTATATCTGCTGTGCGCTTTTGTGTTCCTGATCATACCCATACCTTCCGGACTGCTTGATATCTGTCTTGCCCTCAATATGTCCGTTGCCTTTGCCATCATGTTCAATTCGATGTTTGCGAAGGAAGTACTGGATATGTCGTTTTATCCCACCATGCTCCTGTTCACGACCCTGTTCCGTATTTCGCTGAACGTATCATCAACGAGGCTTATACTTACGACGGGATCGCCCGGAAACGTTGTGGAAACCTTCGGCAGTTTCGTCGGCGGCGGAGACCTTGTAATGGGCTCGATCGTTTTCATAATCCTGATAATCGTTCAGTTCATGGTAATAAACAAAGGTTCCGAGAGAGTTGCCGAGGTTACGGCGAGGTTTACCCTTGATGCCATGCCCGGTAAGCAGATGGCGATCGATGCGGATCTTAACACCGGAGCGATCACGGATGAGGAAGCCAAGAGGAGAAGGGATAAGATCCAGGAAGAATCAAGTTTCTTCGGTTCCATGGATGGTGCGGTCAAGTATGTAAAGGGAGATGCCACCGCCGGTCTTATTATAACCGCAGTAAACATCGTAGGCGGTATAATAATGGGTATGACGAGGGGCGGACTCGGTTTTCAGGATGCACTCCAGAAATATGCGATCCTGACTATAGGTGACGGCCTTGTTTCCCAGATACCTTCACTTGTCATATCGCTCTCGACAGGTATACTTGTAACCAAGGGCGGTAAGGAAGCAGATTTCGGAAGCATCATAGTAAAGCAGCTTTTCGGAATGCCGAGAGCACTGTACATTACGGGCGGAATACTTTCATTCCTCGGGATATTTACTCCGCTGAACCTTTTGTTGTTCGTCGGATTCGGTGCGATATTCATAGTCTGCGGGCGCATGGTCGCAAATACGCTCGAGGAGGCAAAGGTTGAGGCAGCCGTGGACGAGACCGAGGTGGAAGCAGAGGAGATAAGAAAGCCGGAGAATGTTGTCTCACTGCTCCAGGTGGATCCCATAGAGCTGGAATTCGGTTACGGTATAATACCGCTTGCGGATGTCAACCAGGGCGGCGACCTGCTTGACCGTGTTGTAATGATAAGACGTCAGGTCGCTCTTGAACTCGGTACGGTGGTACCGATAATAAGACTGCGTGATAATATACAGCTTAATCCGAATCAGTATATAATCAAGATAAAGGGTATACAGGTCTCGGAAGGAGAAATACTGTTCGATCATTATATGGCCATGAATCCCGGGTATGTTGAGGAAGAGATACCGGGTATTCCCACGGTTGAACCTTCATTCAACCTCCCCGCGACCTGGATCACCGAATCGCAGCGTGAGCGGGCTGAGAGCCTCGGTTATACGGTTGTTGATCCGCCGTCCATCATCGCTACGCACCTCACGGAAGTTATCAGGCAGCATATTGCCGAACTTCTTACAAGACAGGATGTCCAGAATCTTGTCAACAATATCAAAGAGACCAATCCGTCGCTTGTTGATGAACTTACGCCCAAGCTTCTCGGTCTCGGCGAGATACAGAAGGTGCTGCAGAACCTGTTAAAAGAGGGTATATCCATAAGGGATCTGCTTACCATATTCGAGACTCTTGCGGATCACGCCGTGGTATCAAGGGATACGGATATACTTACCGAATATGTGAGACAGTCACTTAAAAGGGCTATTTCCAATAAGTACTTCACTGTCGGTGAGGCAACACAGGTGGTAACGCTCGATCCCAAGATCGAACAGGAGATAATGGCAAGTGTTAAGCAGACGGAGCAGGGAGCTTACCTGACCATCGATCCTGAAAGGACAAGGCTTATAATGAATTCCGTCAAGACGGAGACCGATAAGCTCGAGAAGCTCGGAAAGAGTCCGATAATAATCACCTCGCCCATAGTCCGTATGTATTTTAAGAAGCTTACGGAAGATACTTTTGGCGATCTGATAGTGATCTCATATAATGAAGTTGATACGAATGTTGAATTACAATCTGTCGGGATGGTAACAGCTTAATGATAATCAAGAAGTTTCAGGGAAAAACCGAAGAAGAAGCCACGGGGCTTGCGAAGAAGGAACTCGGCCCGGCGGTCGTTATTATGAACGTAAGGACCGTCAAGAGCAAGGGGATATTTGCGATATTCAAGAAACCCGTTGTGGAGGTTACGGCTGCACTTGAGGACGAGCCGGAGAGGACCTCATATAAGCCCATCCTTCCGGCGGCCACAGTCAGGCAGGCGGCAGCACGCGCTTACGATGAGGCGGCTGCGGGTAAAGAAGATATCAAAAAGGAGAGCGGAAACGATAAGTCATCGCAGGAAACTCCCGGCCGTAGTGATGCGGTCGAGTCACTCGAGGAAAAACTTGAAAGCCTGCACCTTCTGATAGAGAAGCAGATGCAGAAGGAGTCGGGAGAGGTTGACTTTGATACGGATTCGGATGAGCAGGTTTCGTTTTTCAAACTCATATATAATACTCTTATAGATAATGAAGTTGATGAGAAATACGCGAACGAGATAATAGACGAACTTGACAAGATAAGGAAAAAAGGTTCCGGTATCGATCTCTTCCTTGCAAATATTTACCAGAAGATGATACTGCAGTTCGGCCAGCCTGCGTCGATCACCCCGTCGGATGAGGGCGCCAAACTCGTATTTTTCATCGGTCCCACCGGTGTCGGCAAGACCACCACGATCGCCAAGATAGCCAGCAGGCTTAACGTTGATGAGAAGAAAAAGGTTGCCCTGCTCACGACGGACACATACAGGATCGCCGCAGCCGAGCAGTTACGGACCTACGCAAATATACTGGATGCACCGTTCCGTGTCATCTATACCGAGGACGAGATCAAGACCGCGCTTGAGGATTTCAAAGCGTTTGATTATATCCTTGTCGATACCGCAGGTCATTCTCATCATAATGAGGCGCAGAAGAACAGCATGAAGGAGTTCCTCCATTGTGTGGACGGGATCATTGAGAAGGAGGTATATCTTGTCGTAAGTGCCACTACAAAGTATCGCGATCTGCTCAGTATTGCCGATGCATACACCGAGATGACAGATTACAAGCTTATCTTTACAAAGCTCGATGAAACCACAACGCTCGGCAACCTGTTCAACTTAAGGAAGCATACGGGAGCCCAGATGTCGTATATTACATGCGGCCAGAACGTTCCCGACGATATAGAGCAGTTCAGTCCGCAGAACACCGTAAAGCAGCTGCTGGGAGGCAGATAGTATGGATCAGGCATCACAGCTTAGAAATATCATAAAGATGAATGCCCAGACCCAGCGCCCCACGGCCAGGGTAATAACGGTCACAAGCGGTAAGGGAGGCGTAGGCAAGTCTAACGTGTCCATAAACCTGGCAGTCCAGTTAAGACGGCTCGGGCAGCGGGTGATCATATTCGATGCCGATTTCGGACTTGCCAATATAGAAGTAATGTTCGGAGCGATCCCAAGGCATAACCTCGGAGATCTTATATATCAGGGGAAGAACATAAGGGAGATAATCACCCAGGGGCCCATGGATATAGGTTTCATTTCCGGAGGTTCCGGTATAGCGGGACTGACGAACCTCGGACGGGATTATATCAATTACCTGATACAGAATCTCGCAGAACTGGATATGCTGGCGGATGTGATAATAATCGATACGGGAGCCGGTATATCGGACGCGGTCATTGAATTTCTTGTCGCAAGCGGTGAAGTGCTGCTGGTGACCACGCCGGAACCCACCTCCATAACGGATTCGTATTCGCTGTTAAAAGCCCTGAACCGCCATGTAAGGTTCAGCAGGGAGATGACTTCGATAAAGGTCATAGCAAATAAGGTCAGGAGTCCCGAGGAGGGACAGCAGTTATATAATAAACTGAATGCCGTTGTCAGCAGGTATCTGAAGATCCCGATAAGGTATCTCGGGCATGTTCCCGAAGATCCGCAGCTTGTAAAGGCTGTCATGCAGCAGACACCTATATCGATCGACAATCCGAACGCAAAAAGTGCAAGGGCATTCGAGAATCTTGCAAGGATACTGACAAACAATGCCATGGAAGGAACCTTCAAGAAGCACGGAATGACAGGATTCTTTGCAAATATGGTAAGGGGTATCAAGAGGCAGTGATATTTTAAGACGGGAGAGAGGATATGTTATCAAAGTATGTAAAACTCGGAGACAAGCTTGAACTTGAGACTATCGTAAATTACAAGGACAAAAATGAGCTTGTCGAAAAAAAGAATTACCGCAGTCAGGTTTATGACATTATTTCGGAGGATCAGATAAAGATCGCCATGCCCATGGAGCAGGGGAAGGTAATACTGCTTCCGGTGGACGGGGAATACAATATCTGTTTTTATACCCAGTCGGGACTGTATCAGTGCCTTGCAAGGGTTATCGACAGATATAAATCGGATAATATATTCGTGCTCGTGATGGAACTCACTACCGATATCAGAAAATATCAGAGACGTGAGTATTACAGGTTAAACTGCGTACTCGACATGAAGGCCAGCAACGTTTCGCAGGGAGGGAACCAGCCGTCGGGGCTCGAGCAGGTTCATTTCATGGATACCGACATCACCTTCAGCAACGGCACCATGGTGGATATCAGCGGAGGCGGTGCGAGGTTCATCTCGAGGGTACGTTATCCGAAAGGAAGCAATATACAGTTCGCCTTTTCGCTGTTTGTAAACGGTAAGCTGACCGAGTATAAGTTACTCGGACGTGTATTGTATTCGGAGGAGCTTGCAAGCAGAGCCGGATCGTATGAACATCGTATCCAGTTTATAAACATCATGAATGACGAAAGAGAGAGCATAATCAAATTTATCTTTGAAGAAGAACGAAAGATAAGGCGCAGGGAGAAGGGATAAATAATGAAGAAGAAAATTCTTATCATAGATGACTCTGCACTTATGAGAAGGGTTCTCTGTGATATAATCAACTCAGACGACAGATTCGAGGTGGCTGAGTACGCGGTGGACGGAGCCGATGGGTTCAAAAAACTGTGTTTAAAGTCATACGATGCCGTGGTACTGGACGTATATATGCCCAAGATGACAGGACTGGAACTCCTGCGTGAAATGCAGAAGAGCAAGGTCTATGCCAACGTCCTGATGGCCAGTACGACTACCGGAGAGGGTGCAAAGGAAACAATTACGGCACTTGACCTGGGAGCGGTTGACTTTATCAAGAAGCCGGAGAATGTTGCCGACGCCAGACACGATGATTTTAAGAAGAGGTTCCTTGATCTTCTTGATGTCGTGACAAGGACTGACAGCAATTACATGGCAAAGGCATGGCAGCAGAGTCAGGCATCCGGCAGGAGCACCGGTAAGACTTTCGTATCCAGATACGATGTCAACTTCCACCTGACTCCGGGGGCGTTAAAGAAAGCGCCGGTGACTTCGGCAGAGACGAAGCGCTCTGACGGAACCGAAGAGGCAAGGCAGTATCCGAAGGTTCCCGGCAGGAAGATAGTGGCGATCGCTTCTTCCACCGGCGGTCCCAAGGCTCTGCAGGAAGTCATACCGAGGCTTCCGGGAACCCTCAACGCACCGGTCCTGCTCGTGCAGCATATGCCCAAAGGTTTCACCGCATCGCTTGCGGCAAGGCTCAATGAGCTGAGTGAATTAAACGTATGCGAAGCGAAGGAAGGCGAAACGGTCAGGAACGGCACCGTTTATGTCGCTCCGGGAGGAGTGCATCTGAAGGCCGGCAGGAATGCGGGGAATATCAAACTGCATCTGTCGGATGAGCCTACAAGGGAGGGCGTTAAGCCAAGCGCCAATTATATGTATGAATCCCTGATAGGCTCGGGATATGATGAGGTCGTCTGTGTGGTACTTACCGGGATGGGGTGTGACGGAACGGTAGGCATCAGGGAACTGAAGAAGAAACAGAAGGTTCGCGTGATCGCGCAGAACGAGGAGAGCTGCACCGTATACGGCATGCCGAGGAGTGTGATAGACGGAGGCCTTTCCGATGAAGTCGTTCCTCTTTCGCAGGTGGCGGATCAAATCATTAAGAACGTGGGGGTATGTTAGCCATGGATGTTAATCAGTATTTGGAGATCTTTCTTGACGAAACAAACGAACATTTGCAGAGCCTGAGTGACCAGCTCATGATACTGGAGAATGAACCCGAGAACGAGGATACCATAAATGAGATATTCCGTGCGGCGCATTCCCTTAAGGGTATGGCAGGTACCATGGGTTACAAGAGGATGCAGGCCCTTACTCATGACATGGAAAATGTGTTCTCGGAGATCAGGAACGGCAAGATGAAGGTTACGAGCCAGCTTGTCGATGTTCTGTTCCAGACGCTTGATGCCCTGGAGGAGTACAAGAATACCATCCAGGAGACTCAGGATGAGGGCACAAATGATAATGCCGCAATAATACAGGCGCTCCAGAAGTGCCTTGATGAAGGTACAGGAGCAGCACCCGAAGAGAAGCCCGAGGAGAAAAAGTCAGAAGCACCCAAGGCTGATGCGGACGGCGATAACGGCGAGAAGAAATGGAAGAACATCAATCTTCAGGAGCATGAGATCAATGCTTTAAAGGAAGCCGAAGAGAAGAAGATGAATATTTACGGCTGCACGGTATTCGTGCAGGAATCCTGTATACTTAAGGCCGCAAGAGCATTTCTTGTGTTCAAGGCCATAGAGGAGCTGGGTGAGATCATCATCTCAGATCCCTCCACACAGGATATTGAAGATGAAAAGTTTGATTTTGACTTCAGTTTATATATAGTAAGTTCCGAACCTTACGACAAGGTTGCGGAAGCCATAAAGAGTGTTTCCGAGATCGACAGGGTTGTCGGTGAAGAGATACCGATCGAAGAGATCCTCGATAAGGACGGACAGGAAACCAAGGCTGTCGAAGAGGGACCCGCACCCGCACCTGCCGAAGAGGAAGCAAAGCCCGCGGTCCAGGAAGCAGCACCCGCATCCGCAGCCGCTCAGAATACCGGCAGCGCGCCCGCCAAGAAGCAGACTGCCAATAAACCTGTCGTAAACAGGACCGTCAGGGTTGATATCGAGAAGCTTGATGTGCTCATGAATCTTGTCAGCGAGCTGATCATTGCCAAGAATTCACTCGTTTCATATTCCAGCGGAGGCCAGGCAAGCAACAACTCAAGCTTCAATGAACAGATCGAATATCTTGAGAGTGTTACAACGAATCTCCACGAGTCGGTCATGAAGGTTCGAATGGTACCCATCGAGAGTATCACCACAAAGTTCCCCAGGATGATCAGGGACCTTTCCAAGAAACTCAACAAGAAGATGGAGCTTTATATGTCAGGTGAGGACACCGAGCTTGACCGTACCGTTGTCGACGAGATAGGCGATCCCCTTATGCATATGCTCCGTAATTCAGCCGACCATGGTCTTGAATCCACAGAGGAAAGGGTTGCAAACGGAAAGGATCCGGTAGGATCGATATTCCTGGATGCTTATCAGGACGGTAACAATGTTGTCATCGAAGTTAAGGATGACGGTAGAGGAATAGATGTCGAGGCCGTTAAACGCAAGGCCATTGAGAGAGGAACGATCACTTCCGAACAGGGCGAGGTGATGAGCAGCAAGGAGATAATCGACCTTCTGTTTCTTCCCAGTTTCTCGACCGCAAAGGTTGTATCCGATGTATCGGGCAGAGGCGTCGGACTGGATGTTGTTAAGAGTAAGATCGAAGCCCTCGGCGGTGATGTAAGTGTAAAGACGAAGCTCGGTGAAGGATCGACTTTCTCGATAAGGCTTCCGCTTACGCTTGCGATCATACAGGCTCTCATGGTCATCGTCGGTGACGAGAAATATGCGATCTCGTTAGGCTCCATCGATACGATCGAGGATATAAGCGTAGACGAGATCAAGTATGTTGAGGCAAAAGAAGTCATCAACTTAAGAGGAAATGTTATCCCCATCGTAAGGCTTCATGAAGTACTCGGACTTGAAGCACCGGAAGAAAACAGGGACAGCATGATTGTAGTTATAGTAAAGAAGGGCGATCAGTATGCGGGTCTTGTTGTTGACGAACTTATAGGACAGCAGGAGATCGTTATCAAGTCCCTGGGTAAATATATTAACTGCACAAGCCGGATGATAAGCGGTGCCACCATTCTGGGTGACGGCGAGGTTGCGCTTATCATCGATGCTAATTGTCTTATATAGGAGGGGCCGACATGGATGAAATCAGTTTAATGAACAATGAATATAACACCACCCAGTATATTGTGATCAATATAGGGGATGAACAGTACGGTATCGATATCAAATATGTCGATAATATCGTTCGTATGCAGAAGATAACAAGGGTTCCCAACTGTCAGGAATACTTCAAGGGCGTTATCAATCTGCGAGGCGAAGTTGTGCCTGTCATGAGTTTCAGGATGAAGGTCGGACTTCCGGAGACAGAGCTTACAAACAAGACAAGGATCATAATCATCAAACTCGAGCCCAATGCTCCCGTCGGTATTATCGTCGATGCTGTAAGAGAAGTAGTCACGCTCGGTGACAATAATGTAGATGAGGCTGCCAAGAGCAGCACATCCAACGATCCTTCGTACATAAACGGCATAGGTAAATACGGTGAGACCCTGATTTCCCTGCTTGACTTAAATGTAGTTATCTCCGACAAGGAGAAGGAATGACCGGCTTACTGTGAGAATGAGGTAGAATATGTCTAAGATCGATCTTAACAACATGGATAGAATGTACTTTGACATTCTGAGCGAGATAGGAAATATCGGTGCAGGCAATGCCACCACAGCACTTGCCCAGATGCTCAACACCAAGGTGGACATGAAAGTTCCCAAGGTTGAGCTGCTTGAGTTCTCCGAGGTAGGAGAGGCCATGGGCGGTGAGGAGCAGCTTATGGCCGGGATCTATCAGATAGTCGAAGGTGATATTACGGGAAGCATAATGTTCCTTCTCGAGGAGAAGTCAGCAATAACCCTGATCAGCAAACTTATGGGAACCCCGGAAGTCGATAATGCATTTGAATTCGGCGAGATGGAGCATTCGGCACTTAAGGAGATCGGAAATATCATCACCGGCTCGTATCTGTCGTCACTCTCAACTCTTACCAATCTCAAGATAATAGCTTCCGTACCTGCGATAAGCATTGATATGTGCGGCTCCATACTGAGCGTACCGGCGATCGAGTTCGGTGCGGTCGGGGATAAGATGCTGCTTATCCAGACAGAGTTTTCCGATGATGTAAAGCTCACGGGATTCTTCATTCTGGTTCCCGATCTTGAATCGTATGATAAGATATTAAGTTCACTTGGAATGTAGCGAGGCGTAGTAATGAGTGAAATGATTAAAGTCGGCATGGCTGATCTTAAGCTGTGCATCAGTCCCAATGCGATCACCACTCTTGGCTTGGGTTCCTGTGTGGGGATAGCGATCAGGGATCCTGTAACAAAGATAGGCGGACTGGCTCATATAATGCTGCCCGACAGTACCAAGATCACTAATAACCAGTGTATCGCCAAGTTTGCGGATACGGGAATTGCGGAGCTTGTAAGGATCATGGTTGAGGCGGGAGCCGCCAGGAACAGGCTGGTTGCCAAGATAGCCGGAGGAGCGCAGATGTTTGCCCTCCAGGGCAGGTCAGAAGCAATGGCGGTAGGTGCAAGGAACGCAGAAGCGGTCACAAAGATACTGGGAGAAATGAAGATACCGATCCTTGCAAGAGATACGGGGGACAGTTACGGACGTACCGTGGAATTCTTCCCTGAAACAGGTGATTTTGTCATAAAGGCAGTAGGAAGGGATATAAAGAAGATCTGACGGCATTATATGGATACCAGAAAGATACCATTATTCATTATGCTTTTGGCAGGCGCGGTGGCCTGTATAGTTACATATATCGATCATTACAGTCTTCACGACATGCTTATTGTCCTTCTTATAGTACTCATTGTTTTTCTTATCGTGGGTCTGATCGTAAAGAAGATACTTGACAAGTTCGAGATATCCACGGATACCGCGGTGGGTGATGAAGGCGAGGTAGTCGAGAAACTGACGGATGAAGCAGAAGCCGAGGCTGAAGAAGGCGAAAATGCCGATACTGATGCCGGAGCCGGTGAGGAAGCCGCACAGGACGGCGAACAGGATGTTTAAACCACTTTGATCGGAGAGCGACATGGATGACGCGGGAAGGCAGAAGCTGTGGGATGATTATGCCAAGAATCCGACACGCGAGCTTCGTGAAAATATAATATTGGAATATGCACCGCTTGTTAAGGTGGTCGCGGGACGTTTATCAATGTATCTTGGATATAACGTTGAGTATGAAGACCTGGTCAGTTATGGTATATTCGGTCTCATAGATGCGATCGACAAATTCGATGCGTGCAAGGAAGTCAAGTTTGAGACTTATGCAAGTCTGCGTATCAGAGGGGCGATCCTTGACCAGATCCGTAAGATGGACTGGATCCCGAGGACCGTAAGGAAGCGCCAGAAGGAGATCTCAAATGCGATAAAGGAGATCGAGACCAGGACAGGGCGTTCGGCAACGGATGAGGAGATATCCAGGGAACTTGGTATAACAAGCGAGGAATATGATGACTGGCAGTCTCAGATGAAGGTCACGAATATTGTTTCGCTTGATGAGTTTACCGAGTCGGGCGGAGGTGACATCAGCGAGAGCAGCACGGTTTCGCGCTATGAGCTGCCCGAGGAAGCTATCGAGAAGGAAGAACTCAAGGTTATGCTCGCCGAGGCTCTTGAAAATCTTACGGAGAAGGAAAAGCAGGTCATACTCATGTATTATTATGAGGACCTTACTCTTAAGGAGATAAGCAACGTGCTTGAGGTGTCCGAGTCAAGGGTGTCACAGTTACATACCAAGGCACTCGGAAAAATGAAGGTTAAGATGGGAAAATATATGGGGATACTTGTAAACACTTGATGATGCAGCTGCATGGGGGAACTTATGGGAGATCGTAACGCTTATTTCAGACTCAGGATAAAGGGTGACGGAACTTATATTGAGATGATACCGCCCGAAGGGAACGGTTCAGCTCTTGAATTTGCGGAGATGCAGGATTATCTTCAGCTCCACGGATTTATCGTTGACAAATACGCCATCGCCAGGGCTGTCAATGATGCAGACGGGAAGGTATGCGAGGTTATGATCGATCCGCGTGTGATCGCCGAGGTTCCCGAAAGTTATAAGCTCGATGTAGCCGATGATAAAATGAGCTGTACGGTCAGGTTTTATCCGCCGTCTGTAAACGGCGCCGCACTGGCAAAGGAAGAGATAATAAAGGATCTGAGATTTAAGAAGATAACCTTTGGCATAAAGAATGATGTGATAGTTTCTTTCTTTAATGACAGGCATTACTGCACCGATTATGTTATAGCGATCGGCAAGGAGGTCAGACAGGGCAGGGACGGAAGCATAGATTATAATTTCAATACCAATCCAAATTTAAAGCCCACGCTTAATGAAGACGGAACGGTTGATTTCTTCAATCTTAATCTGATAAACTCCTGCAAGGAAGGGGATGTTGTGGCGAAGCTCAATCCTGCCGACCTTGGTGATGACGGGGTTGATATCTTCGGTGCTTATGTTCCACCGCATGAAGTAAAGGAACCCAAGTTCTCCTTCGGTCATAATCTTAAGATCTCCGAAGACGGACTTGAACTTATCTCCGAGATCAACGGAAATGTAATGCTCATTGATGATAAGGTATTTGTTTCCAATGTATATGAAGTCAATGATGTCGATACTTCTACCGGAAATATCGAGTATGACGGCGATGTGCATGTGCTCGGCAACGTTAACGCCGGTTTTTCCGTCAAGGCAAGCGGGAACGTTGAAGTAAGGGGCGTCGTTGAAGGTGCATATGTTGAGGCCGGAGGCGATATAATCATCGCAAGAGGAATGAACGGGATGAGCAAGGGCAAGCTCGTTGCCGGAATGAATGTTGTATCCAAATTCATTGAGAATTCGACTATCCAGGCCGGTGGATATGTTCATTCGGAAGCGATCCTCCACAGTGATATAACCTCTAAGGGAGATGTCATCGTTACCGGTAAGAAGGGCTTTATAACCGGAGGATGCATAAGGGCACTCGGTAATGTCGAAGCAAAGATAATCGGTTCGACCATGGGGGTTGATACCGACATCCAGGTCGGTGCGGATCCGTCGATCAAACTTAAAGCGGCAAGTATGCAGCAGGAGATCGCCGAAACAAATAAGCGCCTTGACAGCATAAAACCGGTGCTTGTGACTCTTACCCTGAGGATGAAGAAGGGTGATAAGCTCACCCCCGACCAGATGCGCACGATCAAGCAGCTTTCGGAAGAATACAAGAATCTCACCGAAGAGGTCAACAGGCAGCTGGATGAATATGACAAGTATATGGATTCGGTTGAAACGAATGATATCGAGTCGGTCGTAAAGGTTTCCGATTGTGCATATCCGGGCACCAGGATAACCATAAGTGAAGTATATACACAGCTTAAGACACCCGCGCAGAGAGCAAGATTTGTCAAGGAGGGTGCCGATATAAGGATAAAGGGCCTGTAGAGTTCAAGTTGCCGGAGGTATCATATGATAAGTCCTATAGAGATGAACGCGGTTATCTCAAGGACTCAGGATATTGCATCGCTGAGGCATAATGAGGATAACAAGGCGGCTATCGATCATACACATGTCCAGGCGCAGATGGACATAAAGAGCAATGAGGAAGTTTATACGGTACAGGGGACGAACCAGAGCACCGGTACCGGAACCGATCATGATGCCAAGGAAAAAGGGAAAAACGAGTTCTTCGATATAAGACGCAAGGATAAGAAAAAAGAAAAAGATGAGGTAGTGCGTGTCAAATCCGCATCTCCGGGTTTTGATCTTAAGATATGATAAAAAGAATAACTGCTGCGTGAACCAACGTATATTGAAGATAGGAGATAGGATATGACCCCTATGGAAATAACACTCCTTATTGCGGGAGTGATTATTTTTTGCTTAAGTTTTCTGATAAAAGACCGTACGCCTGAAAACGTGATGGACGAGGAAAAGATGCGCGATGAGATCAGGCGCATCACCGATAAGGAATACGACAGTATGAGCCTCAAAGTAAAGGAAGCGACCGACAGCGCCGTGGAATATGCCATGGAAAAGTCGGAGAGGGCGCTTGAGAAGATCTCAAATGAGAAGATTATGGCTGTCAGTGAGTATTCGAACACGATAATGGAGGAGATCAACAAGAGTCACAAGGAAGTGATGTTCCTGTATGATATGCTTACCGACAAGCAGACCGACCTTAAGAATACCGTAAGGAAGGCCGAAGCAACTGCAAAAGAGGTTGAAAGTGCGGAAAAAAAGGTCGTAAAGTCATCCGTAAGGCGCAAGAAGAAGACAGAGGAAGAGAAGAAAAAGAAAGAGCCCGAAAAAGCAGCTGAAACCGAGGCGAAGGATGATGCACAGCTTCCCGAAGCCGAGGAACCCGAAAACAGGGATAAGATCATAGAACTGCATAAGAAGGGCCGTTCCAATGTGGAGATCGCAAAGGAGTTAAACCTCGGAGTGGGAGAGGTGACTCTGGTGATCGATCTGTTTGAGAGGTGATCGTATGCGCCTTAGCAGAACTTATTTAAGAGGGCTTGGAGCCGGAATAGTGATATCGGCTGTGCTTATGGGTATCACGGCATCTTCATCCGGCACCGCAATGAGCGATGAAGAGATAAAAAAGAGAGCTGCTTCGCTTGGTATGGTTGAAGAGGAATCCGTCCTTGTGAAACAGAAGGAAGTCTCTTCGCCTGAAGTTACGGTAAATCCCGCAGATGATGCATCAAAAGAGGATGAGATAAAGACAGCTTCCGCAGAGCCTGAAGAAAAAACCAAGGATGAGACGGATAAACCGGATGATAAGCAGGATGACAGCCTGAATACCCCGGATATAAAAATGCCGGAGGATAAGGATGCGGATAAGCCTGAGGATACGGCCGATCCGGTTGACAAGGCAGAAGATAAGAACGAAAATGCCAAAGAAAAGCCCGCAAATGAAGATCTTGCCATGGGCGGGACTTCTGAAGCCGGTGATGACGGCAATGCCCCAAATAACGAGAATACCGGCAAGGATGATACGGAAAAAGCCGGTGTGAATGATAATCCCTCTGACCGGGACGGGACGGCCGGGACGGCTTCGGGCGGGAATTTTACGCTTCAGATCGCAGCGGGATCTTCATCTTATACCGTTGCAAAGCTGCTTGCCAAGGGCGGCGCGATCGATGATGCGGATGATTTTGACAGATATCTTTGTGAACACGGATACGATCACAGGATAAATCACGGGGTATTTAAGATCCCGGCGGGAGCCGGTTACGATCAGATAGCCCGTATAATAACCGGCAATAAATGATCCAAGGAGGTTTTTATGGGTGATTATGTATTAAGCTGCTGCTCGACGGCGGATATGGATGCGGCCTTTTATGAGAACAGGGATATCAAATACGTCTGCTTCCATTTTTTCCTGGGAGGAAGGATGTATCTTGACGATCTGGGAAGCTCGATATCGTTTGATGAGTTTTATTCCCGTATGGCAGAGGGGGCTGACACCAAGACATCGCAGGTTAATGTTGATGAATATGTCGATCACTTCGAAAAATTCCTGATAGAAGGAAAAGATGTGCTTCATCTTACCCTTTCAAGCGGCATTTCCGGGACAGTAAATTCAGCGGTCATAGCAAAGGATATGCTTAGCGAAAAGTACCCTGACCGCAAGCTCATTGTCATCGATTCCTATGCGGCGAGCGGCGGTTTCGGCCTTTTTATGGATAAGCTTGCCGATCTTCGTGATGAAGGAAAGAGTATTGACGAGGTCGCGCAGTATGCCATTGATAACAGGCTCAAGCTTCATCACTGGTTTTTCACCTCCGATCTTACTTATCTTATCCGGGGCGGAAGAGTCAGCAAAGTCTCCGGTTTCTTCGGAAACATGCTGAATATATGCCCGCTGCTTAACGTAAATAATGAAGGAAAGCTTATTCCGAGGTTTAAGATAAGGACAAAGAAGAAAGTGATCGCGGCCTGTGTTGAACAGATGGTGCTGCATGCGCAGGACGGAACGGATTATAAGGGTAAATGTTTTATTAATCATGCATGGTGTGAAGATGATGCCCTGCAGGTGGCGGCCCTGATAGAAGAGAAGTTTCCCGCACTTAAGGGCAGGATCGTGATCAATTTTATAGGAACCACGATAGGCAGTCATACGGGGCCGGGAACAGTCGCACTGTTTTTCTGGGGTGATGAAAGGACCGCATGATCGGATTGGGTGATTGATATGAGAGTTGCTGTAATGACTGATACCAACAGCGGTATCATGATGGACGAGGCCGGCGAACTTGGGATATTCTGTATGCCTATGCCTGTCATAATAGATGATGAAGATTTTATAGAAGGAGTCAATCTTTCGCGTGCACGTTTTTTTGAGATGCTCTCTGTCGGCGCGAATGTTTCGACTTCCCAGCCGTCCCCGGGCGAACTTATCGAAATGTGGGATGATATTTTTGATAAGGGATACGATCAGATAATATATATCCCAATGTCTTCGGGGCTTTCAAGTGCGCAAAAGAATTCCGAAGTATTTGCTCAGGATTATGACGGCAGGGTAATGATAGCGGACAATCACAGGATCTCCGTTACACAACGCCAGGCGGTAATGGATGCCATACTGCTTGCCGATGCCGGAATGGATGCTGTGCATATAAAGAGGAGGCTTGAAGAGACAGCATATGATTCGGTGGTATATCTTGCCGTTGATACGCTTGATTATCTTAAACGTACGGGAAGGGTAAATGCCACTGCGGCAACCGTAGGGACTGTCCTCGGGATCAAGCCAATATTAAGGACGACCGGCGGAAACTTCGAAGTATGTACGGCTGTGCGTGGGATAAAGAAGGCGGCCTCGAGGATCATAGATGAGATGAAGTCCGAACTTGATAACAGGTTTAAGGGGGTTCCTCATGATGAACTGGTGATCGGGACAGCGGGATCTTTTGTTGATCAGGTCGATTCCGGGAACTGGTGCAGTGCGGTCAAGGAAGCATTTCCGGATATAGAAGTATATTATAATAAGCTTTCCTGCTCGGTTTCGGCGCATACCGGACCGAATGCGATGGGAGTAGGGATCAGCAGAAAGCTTAAAGCATAAAAAATGAGGCAGGTTTAAAAACCTGCCTCATTTTTAATCCGGGAACCGGTTATCTGCCGTAACCGAATTCCTGAGCCCAGTAGTATGTTCCGTCATCCGCAACATAAACGGCTATCGCACATGTACGGAAGTCACCCCATAAGATATTTTCACGATGTGTAGGACTATCCATCCAGGCACCGACCGTAGAATTTGCATTTGAGAAACCATATGCAAGATTCTCACCGCCCTGAACGCGGCTGTTTACGGTGTACCAGGGCTTGCCGTTGGGACGGGTGTGTGAAAACGATGCTTCACATTCCTGCGCACGAACACTTGCTGCGGCTTCGAGATTGCCGTTCCATGTAAGAGTGGAAAGGCCGTATGCAGACCTCTCGGCATTGACTTCATCAAGTGCATCAAGAGCCATATTGCGGAGTCCCGCATCCGTATCGGAAGAAGCAGCGAGAGCTATAGCTTCTTCATCAAGACTTGCTACCGTCTCACCTTCTATATCGGTAAGAGCTCGCTTGGCTGATTCATCCCCGACACCGGCGCCCTTCAGGTTCATGATTATGAGGCATGCAGCGATCGGAACAATTACTACACCTGCTATGATCCCTATAAGAGATTTTTTCTTCATAGCGTTTCCCTCCTTTGGATCTCACATCCTATAACAATTCAAATACAACTTAAACAGACACAGTCTGCCTGCGAATATATTATGTCATAAAAATCTCCGGAATGCAATAGGATATGACGGAAAAAATCACAAATTTTATAAAAAGTGACAATGCACAAAAGCCTATGCCGGAAAAGGACGGTTTTATATGATTTTGCACAATAAATTGTGCCGGATAACGAGAAAAGTTGCATATATAGTGGTCTGGCTTAAAAAATATGATATAATGTGTTAATGTAAAGTAGTATGTTTAAATGTCCGGACCACGGGCGAGGAGGACTTTATGAAGAGGATCATCCTTTATCTAACGACTGTTTTTACTCTTACATATTTATACGAATATGTCTGCGTAGTCAGGTTTCTTGCGGCTCATAAGGAATACACCATAGCGGCGATCCCCGTGAATCTTGCCGTGGCGATGTTCATACCGGCTTTTTCTGTACTGTTTGTAAGGCTCTTTACAAAAGAGGGTCTTTCGGGACATTATATAAATTTCGATCTGAAGAACGGAAAATATAAATATTATCTTTTGGCATGGTTCCTGCCGGCTGTGCTGACTCTTTTGGGAGCGGCGCTGTATTTTATCTGTTATAAGGGCGATTTTTCAAAAGATATGGATTTCATCATAGCCACGTATGCCAAGCAGGGGGTTACCGGAATCACCCCGGATGCCATGATGAAGACAGCCATATCCCAGGGGATAACGGCAATATTGATAGGACCGGTCATAAACTGCATAACCACCTTCGGCGAGGAGTGGGGCTGGAGAGGATACCTTCTCCCCAAACTCTCCGAAAAACTTACCGGCCTGCCGCTTATGCTCGTTATGGGTGTGATATGGGGGCTGTGGCATCTTCCACTTACGGTATGCGGGCATAATTACGGCACGCAATATCCCGGATATCCGTTCCTTGGCATAGCCGCAATGGTGCTGTTCTGTTTTTCGATAGGTACGTTCCTTTCTTATGTTACGTTGAAGACAGGTTCATGCGTTCCCGCCATCATAGGGCACGGGGCGATAAACAGCTTCGCTTCGATAGGTATCTATTTTACGAAGGACGGGGGCAGGCTGCTGTTCGGACCGGCCCCGACGGGGGTTATCGCAGGCATTCCGTGCCTTGTCACGGCGATAATACTGATACGGTTGATGAAGAAGGATGACGAAAAAGAAAAGTAATCAAAAAAAATCTTTTAATAAGCATAGTGAATGTGGTACAATAGAGTCGGTGTATCGGGTCAAGAGCCCCTGGGCTAAATTGACTTCAGCGCTTTTTACGGTGTTCATGTTAAGCATCGCATTGTGTTATCGCGGCAGCGGGAGCGCCGAGGCGGAGCTTAACCGTATATCCCGGGAAATACTTGTATCGGGCGTGCAGATGAACGCATACGATTCCATAGCCGGCGAGATTAGGCGGGAAGAGGCACGCAGGGAAGAGATAAGGGTCTCAAGTGAGGTCAGGGAACTTAAGGAAGCCCGCAGAAAGAGCAGCGAGGAGGTCAGGGAATCGACGACTTCCGTAAAGAAAGCATATCTGACCTTTGACGACGGCCCGAGCGGAAACACAGACCGGATACTCGATATACTTGATGAATATAATGTTAAGGGTAATTTCTTCGTTATAGGCAGGTTCAGCGATGCCTATAAGGACCAGTATAAACGTATAATAGAAGACGGTCACGTCATGGGGATGCATTCCTATTCCCACAGTTATGCGGAGATATACGAATCGGCTGACGCATTTACGGCCGATCTGAACCATATTCAGTATGTTATATATGATATTACGGGTTATGTTCCGACGATATACCGTTTTCCCGGAGGCAGCAGCAATCTCGTTTCTCCGGTCAGCATGTATGAATTTATCGATATACTTGATAAACGCGGTATAGTTTATTATGATTGGAATGTAAACAGCGGTGATGCGGATTCCTTACTCCTGAGCAAGGAGCAGATCATAGATAATGTATTTACGGGAATTAACGGCCTCGAGACACCTGAGGACCGTAATGAAGTCATGATCCTGTTCCATGATCTGGCTCAGAAGACGACGACGGTAGATGCATTGCCGGCGATCATAGAGGGATTGCAGGCGCAGGGATATGTTATAGCGCCGATAGATGATTATACCAAGATGATCCAACACCCGAACGTGAGATGAAGGGGTTAAAGAGGGCGGACACGTCCGAGGATAAGGAATGGAGGATGTAAAATGAGCTTTTTTAAGGATTTCAAGGAAGATCTGTCGCAGGCAGTCAACGAGCTTATGCCTGAGGACGAGGCGGTAAAAGAGGCAGTCGAGTCAGTTGCCGATACCGAAGAATCACCAACGATGAGTGATGATTATTCGGATCTTTTCGCAACCTTCGACGAAGAAAAAGAAACAAAGCCTGCCGCTGAAGCTCCTGCCGATGATGCGCAAGAGTACGAAGAAGTCATCGAGGAAGTCGTTGAAGAGGTCGAGGTTGATGATGATTACGACGGCGAGGACGAGGAAGTCATCGAGGAAGTGATCTTTGTTGACGAGGACGGCAATCCCATAGAAGATGTTCCCGAGGATGCTGAGGTTGAGGAAGTTGAGGAAATTGAAGAGGTCGAGGAATCAGCCGACAGCGAGGAATTCCCGTTTGAGGAAGCGGAAACCGTATTCGAGGAAGAACCCGCAGTTGAAGAAGAGGTATCATATGAGGATGCAATGACAACTCTTTCTGATGCGCCTGAACCCGAGCCTAAAGCTCCTTCGTTTGATGACGGCCCGATAAATACCGTACATACCCCGATATTCGGCCCCGACGCTTCGGGATCACCGATCAATACGGCCTGGGGAGAGGCAAAGGGCACGGCATCCGGATCCATAATCGAAGGCATGACCGTAAACGGAAATATCACCTGTGCCGGCAGCCTTGAAGTACACGGATCGGTATTCGGTAATCTTGAAGTCCAAAACAAGCTCAGCATTGCGGGAAGAGTCGACGGTGATTCAAGGGCTGATGAGATATTTATAAACGGCGCAAGGATAACCGGTGAACTTTTCTCCAACAGTTCGGTCAAGGTTGCGCAGGGCTCTGTCATAAAGGGTAATATCAAGGCGGCGGCCGCCGTGCTTGCAGGTGCCATCAAGGGTGACATAGATGTTCAGGGTCCCGTGGTACTTGATTCTACCGCCGTTATTGTTGGTAATATCAAGAGCAAGTCGATCCAGATCAATAACGGTGCGATAATAGAGGGTACATGTTCTCAGTGCTACTCGGATGTTACTGCAAGTTATTTCTTTGAAGAAGAAGAGTGATCGTTTTTTGAGGTATATATGAAGAGGATTTTACTCAAGCTCAGCGGAGAAGCGCTGGCGGGGGATAAAAAGACCGGATTTGATGAAGATACGGTCAGAGGCGTGGCGTTTCAGGTGAAGCAGCTGTGCGATCGCGGGACCGAGGTCGGTATCGTTATCGGCGGAGGTAATTTCTGGCGCGGACGTACAAGCGAGAACATAGACAGGACCAAGGCCGATCAGATAGGTATGCTGGCTACGGTCATGAATGCCATATATGTATCCGAAATATTCAGGTCTGTCGGCATGAAGACTGCGATACTGACGCCTTTTGAATGCGGTTCGTTCACCAAACTGTTTTCCAAGGACAGGGCCAATAAATATTTTGACAAAGGAATGGTGGTTTTCTTTGCCGGAGGCACCGGTCATCCGTACTTTTCCACGGATACGGGAACGGTCCTTCGGGCTGTTGAAGTTGAGGCAGAAGGGATCCTTCTGGCCAAGGCCATAGACGGAGTATATGACAGCGATCCCAAGACCAACCCGGCTGCGGTCAAGTATGATGAGATAAGTATCAATGACGTGATCGATAAGCAGCTCAAGGTTGTCGATCTTACGGCCTCCATTCTTGCGATGGAAAACGGGATGCCTATGTATGTGTTCAGCCTTAATGAGGAAAACAGCATAGTAAATACCATATACGGGAAGTTTACAGGTACCAGGGTTACGGTATAAATATGAAGACGTATGATCTTTCATACGGGAGAGGGAAATGAAATGGATGACAGGATCAAAGAATTTGACGTTAAGATGCAGAAGACCATCGATCATTTGAATTCCGATTTTATGACCATCAGGGCCGGCAGGGCCAATCCCCACGTTCTTGATAAGATAAAAGTGGATTATTACGGAACTCCGACGCCGGTTCAGCAGGTTGGAAACATATCCATACCGGAAGCAAGGATGATCCAGATCCAGCCCTGGGAGAAGTCGTTGCTCAAAGAGATAGAGAAGGCCATCCAAGTATCGGATATAGGCATCAATCCTACAAATGACGGTAATGTTATCAGGCTTGTTTTCCCGGAACTTACCGAAGAACGAAGGAAAGAACTTGTCAAAGACGTCAAGAAGAAGGGCGAGGCAGACAAGGTTGCCATCAGGAATATAAGACGTGACGGCAATGATGCGATCAAGAAACTCGGCAAGTCCGAGGATCTGTCTGAAGATGACGTTAAGCAGCTGGAGGATGAGCTCCAGAAGTTAACCGATAAATACATAAAGCAGGTAGATCAGATGGTTGAGGAGAAGTCCAAGGATATCCTTACCGTTTAATTAAAATGATTTTTATATAAGGGGCAGGCGTTTTATCGTCATGCCCTTTTATACACAGACAATAATATATCCGGAGGATTTATGGATAAGGATCTGATAGTCCCGGAGCATGTTGCCATCATACTCGACGGAAACGGACGCTGGGCCAAAAGCAAGGGGATGCCCAGAAACTACGGTCATATCCAGGGCGCCAGAGCCGTAGAGGAAATGTGTGAGACGGCATATAACAGAGGAGTAAAATACCTGACTGTATATGCCTTTTCTACCGAAAACTGGTCAAGGCCCGAGGATGAAGTCGAAGCGCTGATGGGTCTTCTGAGGAATTATTTAAAGACCTGCATTAAGCGTGCCAAAAAGAACAATATGTGTGTCAGGGTGCTCGGAGACAGATCGCGTCTTGCGCCCGATATCAGAAAGAGTGTTGAAGAACTGGAAAAGGTCAGTCGTGATTTTGACGGACTTCATTTTCAGGTGGCGATCAATTACGGCAGCCGTGATGAGATGATGAGGGCAATAAACCGGCTCGTTGATGATGTCAGGGACGGCAGGGTTTCAAAAGAGCATATTTCGGAGGAAATGTTTGAATCCTACCTTGATACCGCCGGGATACCCGCACCGGACCTGCTAATAAGGACAAGCGGAGAACAGCGGCTCTCCAATTTTCTTTTATGGCAGCTGGCGTATACCGAGTTCTATTTTACCGATGTTCACTGGCCTGATTTCGATGCCGCCGAACTTGAGAAGGCGATCGAAGCATATAACAGACGCGACCGCAGATACGGCGGAGTAAAGCAATAGACTAAGGAGGTAGTGTTATGTTTAAGACAAGGGTTATTAGTGGTGCAATACTGGTTGTATTGATCTCTTTGATGAACCTGATCGGCGGACCGTTCATGGGAGTGGTACTGTTCTTTATCTCCGTTCAGGGGCTGTATGAGTTCTATCGTGCGACCGGTGTCTTTACCGAAGGCGGCGAAGAGAAGCATAATGCTCCGGAGATAATCGGATATCTCGGTACTGCGGTTTATTATTTCTTTATCATGATGATAAAGAGTAACAGCCTTCTTAAGATGCTGCTCATATTATGTATAGTGTTTGTTGCCCTGCTCGCCGTTTATGTTTTTTATTTTCCGAGATATGACGGAACGCTTGTCATGAAAGCGTTTTTCGGATTTGTGTATATACCCGTAATGCTCGGGTTTATCTATTCCACCAGGATGATGCCCTGCGGGAAATATCTTGTATGGCTTATTTACATCGCATCATGGATATGCGACACCTGTGCATATCTTATAGGGATCAAGTTCGGAAAGCATAAACTGGCACCGGTACTGAGCCCGAACAAGTCGATCGAGGGAGCTGTAGGTGGCATTGCCGGAACCGTGGTGATCTCCATCCTGTTCTCATTTATCTTTATGCGTGCATATGAACTTAACGGTGCGGTAAATGTGCTCCAGTTCTGCCTGATCGGGTTTATAGGTGCGATCGTTTCACAGGTCGGAGATCTTGCTGCATCGGCATTTAAGCGAAACGGCGATGCCAAGGACTACGGTGTTATCATCCCCGGTCACGGCGGTGTCATGGACCGTTTTGACAGTGTTATATTCACGGCGCCGATGATCTTCTTCCTGACGGCTCTGTTCTTCGGGGTATAGGCGTGAAAGTCATATCAGTACTGGGCTCAACCGGATCCATAGGGACTCAGACTATGGATATTGTCAGGAGTAACGGCGATGAACTTAAGGTCGCCGCACTCGCTGCAGGCTCAAATATCAAGCTCCTGGAGGAGCAGATAAGAGAATTTAAGCCCGGGATCGCTGCGGTATTTGATGAGGATAAAGCAAAGATACTTAAGGAAAGAGTCAGTGATACCGGGGTAAGGATAGTTGCCGGCATGGACGGTATGATCGAGGCGGCCTGTGCAAAACAAGCCGATATCGTTGTAACATCCATGGTCGGTATGATCGGTATAAGGCCGACTATCGCCGCGATCAGGGCCGGCAAGGATATAGCTCTTGCAAATAAGGAAACGCTTGTATGTGCCGGCCATATCATTATGCCTCTTGCCGCAGAAAACAACGTTTCAATATTACCCGTTGACAGTGAACACAGTGCGATCTTCCAGTCAATGCACGGTGAGAACAGAAGCAGGGTTGAAAAGATCCTTTTAACTGCCTCGGGAGGCCCTTTCAGGGGCAGAACGGCAGAGGAATTAAAAAGCATAAACGTTGAAGATGCACTTAAGCATCCCAACTGGTCCATGGGAAGGAAGATCACGATCGACTCTGCCACTCTTGTGAACAAAGGCCTTGAGGTCATGGAGGCAGGGTGGCTTTTTGATGTTCCTGTCGACAGGATACAGGTCGTTATACATCCCCAGAGCATTATACATTCGATGGTCGAATATGAAGACGGAGCCATAATCGCGCAGCTGGGCATGCCCGATATGAAGCTCCCGATACAGTATGCTCTTTTTTATCCCGACAGGAGATATCTTGACGGAAAGCGTGTTGATTTTTTCGAACTTAAGGAGATGACATTCGAAAAACCCGATACGGAAGTTTTCAGGGGGCTTGCGCTCGCACTTGACGCATCAAAAAAGGGAGGTACGATGCCGACTGTGTTTAATGCGGCAAATGAAAAGGCTGTAGCAATGTTCCTTGAACGTAAGATATCATTCACGGATATATATGATATCATCGAAGGGTGTATGCAGGCACATAAGGTCATTCCGACACCCGGTGTTGATGCGGTACTGGATGCGGAAAAAGAAACATATGAATATATAAGCAGCAGGTGGCAGGATGAGCATTGAGAGTGTTCTCTATACTTTGGTAATCCTTTGCATAGTTGTAATTGTCCATGAATTTGGACATTTGATCGTTGCAAAGTCAAACGGAATATATGTCAAGGAGTTTTGGGTGGGATTCGGTCCCACGCTTTTGTCGTTTGATAAAAACGGTACCAAATACTGCCTTAAACCGATACCGTTCGGCGGCGCCTGCATATTTGAGGATGATCCGGAATGCGACGATCCCGATAAACTCTTTAACCGCTCGGGTGTCTGGGCGAGGATAATGACCGTATTTGCGGGACCTTTTTTCAATATCGTCCTTGCTTTTGTATTCAGTGTGCTCATCATTTCAATGTCCGGAAGTTCCGTCGTTGTGACCACGGAACTTGTTGAAGTCGTCAAAGGTTCACCGGCTGACGGGGCCGGACTGAAAGCCGGAGACGTGATCACTGAATATAACGGAAGGGATGTCGACATTTCAACCGAGGTTATCATCTATAACATGGTCAGTGACGGCAGTCCCGTAAGGCTAAAGTATTTAAGAGGCAGCGAGGAACATGAAGCCGTTGTAAGCCCCGAATTTGACGAGAAATACGGAAGATATATGTTCGGTATAGTTTTCGGTGAAAGCCCCGCGAAATGGAAATCATCTACGATACTTAAGTATTCGGTATGCTATGTCAGGATGAATGTAAGAAGTACCGTCCAGGGCCTGAAGGGGCTTGTACTCGGCCGGATAGGGGCCGAGAATATCAGCGGACCTGTCGGCATGGCAGGTATCGTAAGTGATATCTATAACGAAGCCAAACATGAAGGACTTCCGACGATAGTACTTAACATGTTCAATCTTGCCCTTATCTTTTCGGCAAGCCTTGGCATAATGAACCTTCTTCCGCTTCCCGGACTTGACGGCGGTAAGCTTATAATCCTCTTCATAGAAGCCATAAGGCGTAAGCCTCTTGCAAGGGAAAAGGAAGCCGTAGTAAATTTTGTCGGCTTTGCGCTGCTTGTGATCATCATGATGCTCGTTATGTATAACGACATACTTAAGCTTATAAGGAAATGAGCCTGTCTGTATCCCGTTTTTTTGATAACAGATCCAAACTTATCCCGGCAGCCGCATGTATCGGGGCGGCACTTGTTATTCTCTGCCTTGCTCCTTATGAAGGCACGGCCGCATGTATACGATGGCTGATCACCTGTTTGGGCCTGGCGCTGATCGCGTGGCCGTATCTGCGATTTCTCTCCGTAAAGTTTAAGGATGGGGGATTCTGCATCCGTTTCGGGATATCAGCCGCCTTTTCTTTTGTTCTTACGTGGCTTGTCTGTACTCTGTTTGGGATCCCGTTTGATACGCCTGTCTGTTTTGCCATTCCTGTCTGCCTGCCGGTCCCCGGGATTTTGGTTTATATAAAGAACCGGAAGAACATGAATAAAAACTCAGTAAAGAGTGATGAAGATGCGGTTCGTTTTATCACGGGATTTGCTGTCTTTGTTCTGCTTTTTGTCATTGCATTCTGGATAAAGGGATATAAACCATATATAGATCATCAGACCGAACAGTATATGGATTTCGGTTTCATGAAGGCCATATTCCGCCAGAAGGCCGTGCCGTTCGAAGACATCTGGATGTCGGGAAAGGCGGTAAACTATTATTATCTCGGACAGGCTTTTGCCGTTTTCATGTGCCGCCTGTCGGGAGTAAGTGTCGATCACGGATACGATCTGATGCTTTGCATGATTTTTGCATTTCTTGCCCTTGGGATATTCAGCCTTACGGAAATACTGCTATCGGGTCAGGGCGGTCTTAAACAAAGATACTGCACGATAGGAGGTGTCGCTTCATCCGCAATGTGCTCACTCGGAGGAAACGGACACTGGATAGTATACGGACTTCTTTCGGACGCCCGGAAAGCGCTGCATATTACGGAAGGCGGGAAAAGATACTGGTTTCCGACTTCGACCATGTTCATCGGATATGATCCGGTGACTTATGATAAGGGTAAGCATGAGTTCCCGTCATATACCCTGATCCTCGGTGATCTTCATGCTCATGTCATAAATATGATATTTACGATAACGCTTCTGATGGTACTTACGGATTATGCATTTAAGGAGAAGAAAGAGGACAGGTATGCCGAACTGTTTTCTCCTCATGTGATGATAACTGCGGTCCTGCTCGGGCTTTTCAAGGGGATTAATTTCTGGGACTACCCTATATACTATGTAACGGCAGGAGCGGTCATATTGTTTGCGGATATAAAAAAATACAGGGCTTCTGCGGGTACGATCGTATCTGTCCTGTTAAAGGGACTTATGATATACGGTATCGGTACGCTTGTTATGCTCCCGTTCACACTGCATTATTCAAATCCGTCGGGCGGGATACATCTTTGCGGTTCACATACGCCGTTATGGCAGTTTATGCTGATATGGTCAGTACATGTGATCACAGCCGTTTCGCTCCTTGTTTATTTCTTTGGATCCGGTATACGCAAGGCCGGAGCGGGGCTTGTCACAGCCGCAGCATATGCCATGTGCGGCCTTGGCCTTCTTGTCATGCCTGAGGTAATATACGTCAGGGATATATACGGCATGCAATATCAAAGATACAACACGATGTTCAAGCTGACTTTCCAGGCATTTATACTCCTGTCGATATCAGCCGGAGTATGTATCGGTTTGTTTTTCGGAAAGAAAAAGCTTAAACTTATTGCCGCAATGTATTCGGTGCTTGTTCTGATGCTTGCGGGATATGCCGTTCATGCAGCGGGAGAATGGTTTGGGAACATATTTGACCCGGCGGGAAGAAAGGATGTCTGTGCGACCGGAAATATTTGGACGGATGACGGATATTCCGATATACGACAAGCGGCAGATATAATAAACAGGGACAGTTCTCTTCACATACATATTATTGAAGAGGGCGGCGACAGCTATACAAATGATAACAGGCTGTCTGTACTCACGGGTGCCTCGGATGTTGCCGGCTGGTATGTTCACGAGTGGGTATGGCGGAACGATACTTCACTCATTAACGCAAGGCGTGCGGATATCAGGGACTTCTATACTCTGGGCGACAGGGAATTATGCAGAAACATTGCGGATAAATACGGGCTGGATTATATTTATGTCGGCGCACGGACGGCTTCAAGATATAAGGTGAACAGACACGGGTTTGAAGGGCTTGGGGAGCATGTTTGGGAGAGTGAGGACGGAGAGTACATGCTGATCAGGGTCGATACCCGTAACGGACGACAATAACGGCCTATATTGTATAAAGGACTTGAGGATATACAATATTTGGTGTAAGATTAAAAATGGATGTTTGGAGATTATCATGAAGTGTCAGGATACTGAAAAATACATTAATCTGTTCATAGATGATAAGCTTACCGGGATAAGGCTCAAGGAGTACATCGAGCATATCGAAGGCTGTGATTCGTGTTTTGATGAAATGGAGACAAATTATCTTCTTAAAGGAGCCTTGTTAAGGCTTGAGGAAGAGGGCTCCTACGATCTTCACGGTGAACTGATAACCAAGATCAGAAACACCAAGAAATGCCTTGAAGTACACGAAATGGTCACGATGCTGCGGCGGGTGGCACTTATCTGTGCAGGTATCGCGCTTCTTTTTGAGCTTGTCTTTGTTTATGCATTTTATTTGTGATCCGGAGTGCTGATGATGGATAAAAAGTTGGTCCTTATAGACGGCAACAGTATAATCAACAGAGCATTTTACGGTGTCCCTATGCTCACGGGCAAGGACGGTACCCCCACAAATGCCGTTTACGGTTTTTTGAATATCATGTTCAGGATACTTGAGGAAGAATCACCCGGTTATCTTGCGATCGCCTTTGACCTTAAGGCGCCGACATTCAGGCATAAGATGTATGATAAGTATAAGGGCACGCGAAAGCCCATGCCGGATGAATTAAGGGTTCAGGTTCCCATACTCAAGGATCTCCTTGTCAGGATGAACATCTGCATTGTTGAAAAGGAAGGGTTCGAGGCGGACGATATACTCGGTACTCTTGCAAAAACCGCGGAAGCGCAAGGTTTCGAAGTTGCGCTTGTCTCAGGAGACCGTGATCTGCTCCAGACAGCCACGGACCATATCAGGGTAAGGATACCAAAGACAAAGGCAGGCAAGACCGAGATAGAAGACTATTACGCAGCGGATGTTATCGAAAAATACGGTCTTGAGCCACTTCAGATCATCGAGCTTAAAGCACTGATGGGCGATGCTTCGGATAATATTCCGGGAGTCCCTAAGATAGGGGAGAAGACAGCAACCGAACTTCTGATACAATATCATGATATAGATAACTTAAAGGAGCATATCGGGGAGATCACGAAAAAGAGTATCCGTGAAACACTTGAAAATAATTTTGATATGGCTGTGCTCTCAAGGAAACTCGCGACGATATGTCTGACCGCCGATATCGGCATCACCATTGAGGATGCCGTACTAAAGGACATGTATACTCCGGCGGCTCTTGAGTTATTAAGGGATCTGTCACTTAAACAGATTGTCAGGCGCTTTGAAGAGGCGGGAGCTGTTAAAATAACACCGATGTATGAAGTTAAGAATATGCCGGCAGGTGAGCTTGAGCATGTGCTTGAAGGCTCCGGGAAAGGCGGCAGGCTCGGCTTTTGGTTAAGTTGCGGAGACGGGCGCGGAATCCTTTCGGTGGGCAACGGAGATGGCTGTGCTTATTGTTTCGGAACAGGGGATGATCCAAGTTGCATAACAAGTGTTCTTGAAAAATTTATATTAAATAACACTGATGTAATATTTATCACCCACGGGCTTAAGGAACAGATACATCTTATGCCCGGCCTTGGTGATATTGGATTATCGGACCGGTTTTGCGATATCGGGATCGCGGATTATCTGATCAATCCCCTGTTAAAGGATTATTCGCCCGAGTGGGAAGCGGACATCATGGGTGCTGCACTCCTTGATGCATATGACGACAGGATGGCTGTCCTTGAAGATATGGGGATGAGAGAGCTGTTTGATACGATAGAGATGCCTCTGGTTTTCTGTCTGTATGAGATGGAGAAGCGGGGGATGCTCGTCAGGCCCGAAGCCCTTAAGGAATACGGCAATGAACTGACTGTTAAGATGAATGAACTTGAAGGCAGGATACGTGAGGCGGCTGGAGAGGATTTCAACATCAATTCCCCCAAGCAGCTGGGTGATATCCTTTTTGAAAGGATGAAGATCCCCGGGGGCAAAAAGAATAAGAACGGGTATTCAACTTCGGCGGAAGTGCTTGAGAAACTGGCACCGGATCATCCTTTCGTTGCCGATATACTGGCATACAGAGGACTGGCCAAGCTTAAATCCACATATGCCGACGGACTCTACCCGTTCATAGGCAGCGATAACAGGATACATTCCACGTTCCATCAGACCATAACGGCGACCGGACGCTTAAGTTCATCCGATCCAAACCTTCAGAATATACCTGTCAGGATGGAGCAGGGAAGGCTTATACGTAAGATATTTATCCCGGCTGAGGGCTATACTTTTGTCGATGCGGATTATTCGCAGATAGAACTTCGTATAATGGCGCATATGTCGGGCGATAAGAAGCTGATCGAAGCATATAACAGCGAAGCGGATATACACAGGATAACGGCCTCGGAGGTATTTCATGTTCCGTTTGATGAGGTGACTCCCCAGCAAAGACGGAATGCCAAGGCGGTAAATTTCGGGATCATATACGGAATAAGTTCGTTCGGCTTAAGTCAGGATCTGAGTATTTCCGTCAAGGAAGCCAAGTCGTACATAGCCAAATATTTTGATACTTATCCCGGGGTAAAGAGATTCGTGGATTCTCTGGTGGAAGGTGCGAAGAAGGACGGCTATGTGACGACTCTTTTCGGAAGGAGAAGGCCGGTACCGGAACTGTCAAGCGGCAACTTCATGCAGCGTTCGTTCGGCGAACGTGTTGCGATGAATGCGCCCATCCAGGGGACTGCCGCAGACATAATGAAGATCGCTATGATCAGGGTCCAGCGAAGGCTTAAGGCGGAGGGTCTTAAGTCCAGGATGATCCTTCAGGTACATGACGAGCTGCTCATCGAAACGGCCGTTGATGAGAAGGAGAAGGTAAGCAGTCTTCTGGTGGAGGAGATGGAAGCAGCAGCGCAGCTCTCGGTGCGCCTTAAGGCCGAAATGAGCAGCGGTGACAACTGGTATGATGCAAAGTGAGGCAGTATCGTGAAGGTTATCGGTATAACAGGCGGGGTAGGAGCCGGAAAGTCAACCGTACTCGGACTTATTAAAAACGAAATAAACTGTTATATACTTATCGCCGATGAAGCCGCGCATGAGGTTGAAAAAAAGGGAGAGAAATGCTACTTCGAGCTTATCGATCTGCTCGGTGAAGATATACTTGCTCCGGACGGAGCCATAGATAAAAAGCGGATGGCCGACAGGATCTTTTCGCAGGATGGAGGAGAACTATTAAGCCGTGTCAACAGGATCGTGCATCCGCGCGTAAAAGAATATATCCTTAAGCTCATAGATGAAAAACGAAGGTCCGGATCCGTTGATTTTTTCTTCATAGAAGCGGCGCTCCTTATTGAAGACGGATATAAGGAGATATGCGACGAGTTATGGTATATATATGCCGAAGAGGAGATAAGGGCTGCGCGTCTTAAGGCGTCACGTGCTTATTCCGATGAAAAGATCCGGTCTATAATGAAAAAACAGAATGATGATGAGACGTTCAGAAAATATTGCGATCATATCATCGAAAATAACGGAGATACCGCAAAGACCCGTGAGCAGATAATGAGGCTGCTTGGGGACCGCAAAGGAGAGTAGGGAATGGAAGAGGATAAGAAGAATCCGGGACAGCTCGTCTTCGGACTTGATATAGGTACGAGGAGTCTCGTGGGGACAGTCGGATATATGTCCGGGGATAAGTTCCATGTTGTCGCGCAGTATGTAAAGGAACATGAATCCAGATCCATGCTTGACGGCCAGATCCATGATATAAACACCGTCGGACGTTCGATAGCCGAAGTCAAACAGAAACTTGAGAATCAGATAGGCAGGCAGCTCAATGAAGTCTGTATAGCCGCTGCCGGACGTGTGCTAAAGACAGTCACGACTTCCGCCGAGCTGTATTTTCCCGAGGAGAAAGCTGTCGAAGCCGAAGACATACACAGTGTCGAGATGCTGGGAGTCGAGAAGGCTTTTGAGGAACTTGCTTCCTTCAATACTTCCGATACACGTTTTTACTGTGTGGGATATACCGTTGTAAGATATTTCATGAACGATATCCAGATGAATGTTCTCTTAAAGCATAAGGCAAGAAAGATATCCGCCGAGATAATCGCCACCTTTTTGCCCGATGATGTTGTTGACGGGCTGTACAGGGCAGTTGAAGTTGCCGATCTCCAGGTGGCAAACCTTACGCTTGAGCCTATCGCTGCCATACAGGTCGCGATACCCGAAAGTTACAGGATGCTCAACATCGCACTCGTGGATGTCGGGGCGGGAACCTCGGATATTTCGATCACAAGAGACGGGAGTATCGTTGCATACGGTATGATACCCATGGCCGGTGATGAGATCACCGAAGCCATAGTTAAACATTGCCTGGTTGACTTTGCCACCGGTGAGACGATAAAGACCTCTTACGGCAAAAAGATCATCAAGTATAACGATATAATGGGCATACAGCAGAAGATCACCGCAGAGGAAATAGACAGTGTTGTCGAACCGGTAGTCAAGGTGATGACCAAGGAGATAAGCGATAAGATCAAGGAACTTAACGGAGATGAACCGGTCAGTGCGGTATTCGTAGTCGGCGGAGGCGGCAAGCTCCCGATATTTGTAAGGTGCCTTGCGGATGAACTCGGTATCAGCCGGCAGAGATGCGCTCTGCGCGGTGAAGAGGTGCTTAAGGATATCGATTATCAGATACCATCGCCGAATTACGATTCGATGTTTGTAACGCCCATCGGCATATGTCTTAATTTCTATGATTCCAAAAACAACTTCATATATGTTAATTTCAACGGTGAGCGTGTCAAACTGTACGATAACGGACACCTTATGGTGGTCGATGCCGCCATACAGGCCGGATTCCCCAATGAGGGACTTTTCCCGAAGAGGGGTAAGGCACTGGAATTCACGCTTAACGGGACGCCGCATATGGTAAGAGGTGAACTCGGAGAGACGGCTGTTGTTACGGTGAATGATGAAGAAGTCAGCATCAATTCATCGATCAGGGCGGGCGACAAGATAGTCGTTACGGAATCAACCGCCGGCGCACCCGCATCGGCACGTATCGACAAGCTTAAGGAATATGATTCGACGATCACGGTAATAGTGAACGATACACCCGTCTTTCTGCCCAAGTATGCAGATGTTAACGGTACCCTTCAATCCGGGTATTATGAGATAGAAGAGAATGACAATATCAAGCTCCTTGATTATTATACCGTGGAGCAGATAGCGGATTTCATGGATGTTAAGCTTAAAGAAGGCATGAATATCTATGTAAACAACAAGCTGGCCGGTAAAGATACTCTCGTATACAGTAATTTTTCCATCATATGGACGCTTGAGGAGTTAAGCCTTTCGGATGTTGAAAGGGATGAGAAGGCCGGACTCTTTGAGCGGGATGCAGAAGAAGTATATGAACAGGATGATCCCGACCGGGACGGATACGATCGGGAAGAAGATATACTCTCCGACACTCTTAATGCTCTTAAGGATGTCAAAAAAGCGCTTGAACAGGATGATCCGGAATCCCGTGAAAATGTAACTGAAAACCATCAGGCAGACGGTGAAAAAGAAACGGAAACCGGCGCTGCGGATAAGAGCGCTGAAGAGGAATCAGGCAGTGTGAGCACGGATGACGAAGCCGGCGGCAGCAGGGAAAACGATAATGAAAACGAAGGGACAAAGATAACTGTCAGGGTAAACGGAGAGGATGTAACACTCACCGGGAAAAGGGATTATATATATGTTGATGTGTTTGAGTTCATCGATTTCGATCTGTCAAAGCCCAAGGGACACGCTGTGGTCACAAGGCTGAATGACAGGCCGGCACGGTTTGATGAGATGATAAAGGCGGGGGACAAGATAGACATATTCTGGGAATGAATATGAAAGGGGAGAAATAATGAGGTTATGCAGTATTGCGAGCGGGAGCAGCGGAAATTGTATTTATGTGGGATCGGATGATACACATCTTATAGTTGATGCCGGGATCAGCGGTAAGCGTATAGAGGAAGGACTCAATTCCATAGGACTTAAGACCGGGGAGATAGACGGGATACTGATAACGCATGAACATTCCGACCATGTCGGCGGACTGGGAGTCATCGCAAGACGTTACGGGATCCCGATGTATGCCACTCAGGGAACCATAGATGCGATAAAAGCCATGTCATATCTGGGCAGGATACCCGGTGAACTGTTCAGGACGATAGAGGCGGATAAGCCGTTTAAAGTCAACGATCTTAAGGTTAACCCGGTAAGGATCAGTCATGATGCGGCAGATCCCGTTGCCTACAGGATCGGGAACGGCAGCAGGTCGGTCGGTGTCCTCAGTGATCTGGGCAGGTTCAGCGACTATACGGTTGACAGTTTTTTCGGAGTCGATGCACTGTTGCTTGAAGCAAATCATGACGTGAACATGCTCCAGGTAGGAAGTTATCCGTACAGGCTGAAATGCAGGATACTGTCCGATAAGGGACACCTGTCTAACGAATCATCGGGGAAGCTTTTGTCGAGGCTTTTGCATGATGACTTAAAGACCGTATTTCTCGGGCACTTGAGCCAGGAAAACAATCTTGCGGAGCTTGCCTATGAAACGGTCAGGCTTGAAGTGCTTATGAGTGACAACAAATACAAGCCTGAGGATTTCAGTATAAGAGTGGCGGCACGTGATATGGTGAGCGAAGCCATTGCAGTATAAGGAGGAGAAATGAAAAAAACGATAATAACCGTTGTCGGGAAGGATACAGTCGGGATAATAGCAAAGGTATGTACCTATCTTGCAAATAACAGGATCAATATACTTGATATTTCGCAGACGATCGTCCAGGGATATTTCAATATGATGATGATAGCGGATATGAATGATTCGAGCAAGCCGTTCGGGGACATATCGGACGAACTTGCACAGATAGGCGAGGAGATAGGAGTAGTCATCAGATGTCAGCGTGAAGATATCTTCAAGAGTATGCACAGGGTGTGATCATGATCAATATATTTGAAGTAAATGAAACGAATGAAATGATCGAAAAGGAAAACCTTGACGTGAGAACGATCACGCTTGGTATAAGCCTTCTCGACTGTATAACAGACGACCTTAAAAAACTTAAAGGTAATATCTACGATAAGATAACGACCACGGCAAGGGACCTTGTGAAGGTCGGAAAAGAAATAGAGAAGGAGTACGGGATCCCCATAGTGAACAAGAGGATATCGGTTACTCCTGTCGGTCTTGTCGGCGCATCCGCCTGCAAGAGTCCAGATGACTTTGCAAAATTAGCGGATACCCTTGATGAAGCGGCCGGTGCGGTCGGCGTAAATTTCATAGGAGGATATTCGGCCCTGGTGTGCAAGGGTATGACGAAAGCGGAAGAGATGCTCATAAGATCGATCCCTCAGGCGCTTTCGTCAACCAGGCTTGTATGCAGTTCCGTTAATCTTGGTTCTACAAGGACCGGGATAAATATGGATGCCGTCAGGCTCATGGGAAAGATAATAAAAGAAACCGCTGAGGCTACCAAAGATTCGGATTCACTTGGCTGCGCCAAACTTGTCGTGTTCTGCAATGCACCTGATGACAACCCGTTCATGGCCGGAGCATTTCACGGAGTGACGGAAGCCGACGCGGTCATCAATGTCGGAGTCAGCGGACCGGGAGTAGTCAATACGGCACTTAAGAAGGTGCGTGGTGAAAGCTTTGAAGTATTATGCGAGACGATCAAAAAGACAGCGTTCAAGGTGACGCGCGTCGGCCAGCTTGTGGCGGGTGAGGCATCGGTAAGACTCGGGATCCCGTTCGGCATAGTCGATCTGTCGCTTGCGCCGACTCCTGCAGTGGGTGATTCTGTTGCCGATATTTTATGTGAGATCGGTCTTGAGCATGCCGGAGCACCGGGTACGACTGCGGCACTCGCACTTCTCAACGATCAGGTCAAAAAAGGCGGAGTCATGGCATCGTCCTATGTGGGCGGACTGAGCGGAGCATTCATACCGGTGAGTGAAGACCAGGGGATGATAGACGCGGTTTGTGCAGGAAGCCTTACGATCGAAAAACTTGAAGCGATGACATGCGTATGTTCGGTCGGGCTTGATATGATAGCCATACCCGGCGATACTGCGGCATCAACGATCTCGGGAATGATCGCGGATGAGATGGCGATAGGAATGGTGAACCAGAAGACCACGGCTGTCAGGATAATCCCGGTTATAGGCAAAGGTGTCGGAGAAAACGTCGAATTCGGAGGATTGCTCGGACATGCTCCGATAATGCCAGTAAATCCTTACTCATGTGAAGCCTTTGTAAACAGAAAAGGACGTATACCTGCTCCGATACACAGCTTTAAGAACTGAATATATCATCATATGATCACGGCAGATCTTTCGTATTCGCTTATGAAGGGTCTGCCGATTTTATTGCATATAAGTCGCATATAAAGGTCGGATGAGGCAATATCTTCACGGAACATGCGGAGCGCATGGGATAAAACAATGCCGGGATCCGTGCCGCGCTGACATGATATGTCCCTGCTATCGGACATATAGAAACTGCTGATCACTTCTTTGGCGTCGGCATTTTTGGATACGATCGGTATGGAAGAACGTTTTTTGAGTTCATGCATCAGCTCCCCGGCACTTCTTTTAAAGCCAAGCGGCCTTGCGTAGTATACATATCCGTCATTTATATATTCCGCGGAATACTCAGATCTTATCCCGAGGATGATATGCAAAAGAGCCCGGCTTATCCTTGCATGATTCAGATCCTTGGATTTAAGGGTCCGGCAAAGATCCGTAAAGGAAGTGGCATGTTCGTATCTGTTTAAGATCTTGTGGGAAAGGCCTTTTGAAACGTCAAGATATGAAGCAAGCACATCCGCGGGATCGTCTCCCCGGCACAGCGAGGTTTTTATGATGTCCTGTATGCGTAAGAAAACGGGAAGGCTTAAGTCATCCTCCGATACCGGGCTGTATGCTCCGAGATATCCCAAGAGAGAATCAAATGCATTTTCCGGTATGCGGGCGGAGATCCCCGCGACTTTAGAAGCCGGTTCCAAAGAAGATAAAAGTTCTGCTCTTATCGAGGAAGAAGACAGAGCGCCGGGGGATACGTCATTATATGCATCTTTGGTCCGCTTTGTTGTATGAAATCCGCAGTTTAAGCCGAAGCTCTCCGCCGTATTTATATATGCCGCTGCAAGAAGGTTATTAGGAGTGGCAAGAACTGCCTTTACATCTTCGGGGATGCCTTCCGATGAGTTTACGGCTTTTGAGTAGTTTGTCCCGTAAGACAGCTGACGGGGCAGTGTAGGATCCTGTCTTTTTTCATTAAGCGGCATAAAAGATGCGGCACGTTTAAGCATATCGATATCTCCGCATTCCGAACCGAAGGATATAAAGTCGGCAATGCCGAGTTTTTGCAATAATGCGGTTGCGCCCGAAGCGAAGTATTCAAGGCTTCCGGAAGAGTAGTATGACGGGAGTTCGATGACAAGATCGATCCCTGTAAGAAGCGCTTCTTTTGCACGCTCGTATTTTGATATTACGGCAGGGGCACCGCGCTGGACATAATCGCCTGACATCACGGCAACGATATAGTCCGCACCGGTTTCTTCCTTCGCTTTTTTTATGTGTCCCGCATGACCGTTATGTATTGGATTGTATTCGGCGATTACGGCTGTGATCTTCATAACATCGTAACCTTTCCGGAAGGGAGCCGGCGCAGGATGGCTGCTTCAAGTTCAACCGCCCTGACGGGCTTGGCAAGATAATCACAGAACCCGATCTTTAGATATTCCTCCTCCATTCCGTTTGCGACATTGGCAGTCAGCATGATCACCGGGGTTTCGCGGTTTAAGCCCTTCTGCCTGATCTCATGGAAGGTTTCGATCCCGTTTTTGACGGGCATCCGGTGGTCGAGGAGTATTACATCATATTTCGTTTCCATGCACTTCTTTACAGCTTCGTCTCCGCTCATAGCGGTATCTGTTTTCATCATTGTCGGGGTAAGAAGCCCTTCAACGACCATAAGATTGACCTTCACATCGTCCACAATGAGTATCCTTGCATCCTTTGCCGTAAAGCTTTCTTTATGAACGGCATTTCCGGATAAATGAAGGTCCAAAGGAGTGCCGGCCGGAGTGCGGTCAGCTATCATTTGAGGGATAACGGCAACGAAAGAGCTCCCTTTTCCGGGAGTACTTTTTACATGCACTTCCCCGTTCATGAGGTGGAGCAGACGGCGCGTTATGGAAAGCCCGAGTCCCGTCCCGCGGATGTAGGTATCATCATTTGCGTTTATGCGCCTGAAAGAATCGAACAGATAAGGGATATCATCCTTCGGGATGCCTATACCCGTATCGGTGACATCGATGATAAGATCGATGCGGCCGCTTACGGTCATGTCATAGGTCATATCCACGGTAATGCCGCCTTCCTTTGTATATTTAACGGCATTTGAGACTATATTGGACAGGATCTGGCCGATCAGTTCGGGATCTCCGATAAGACGTGACGGAATGCCCTCATCACATGTTGCGTGGAGATACAGGCCTTTTTCTCCGGCAGCCCCTTCAAAGAGATTGAAACAGTCCTTTAAAAGCCTGCTTGGTTCATATTCGCGTGCAATAACCTCGGTCTTTCCGGTTTCGATACTGGAAAAGTCGAGGACATCATTTATGAGATTGAGCAATTCATCACCGGCTTCGCGTATATTGGCGGCGTAATCCTTAACTAAGGGATCTTTCGTATCTCTGAGGATGAGTTCGTTCATACCGAGTATTGAGCTTAAGGGTGTGCGTATCTCGTGAGACATGCCGGCAAGGAACATGCTCTTGGCCCTGTTTGCGTTATCGGCATTTTCTTTTGCCTCTTTTATGCCGTTTAAGCTGGATACCTCCTCGGTTGTTTCGCGGGTGAGATAATAAGAACCTATAACGCGGCCCTTTTTATCATTGAGCGTATTATATCTGACTTCAAAATACCTTGTGGTCTTTTTGCCGTTCTTATCATATGTTCTTGAATACATAACGGAATCGCCGGGATCGTTCTTGTCATGCATTTTCCTTATGACGGTTGCCATGGGCTCACAGTCGGGAGTGCATGTCGGCATATCGAGACCGAAATTGATCCTTGAAAAGGCGTTTGCATAGATGCAGCGGTCGTTGATATCAAAGATTATCAATCCTTCCCCGAAATCATCGACAGCTCTCTCAACGGAAGTCACAAGAAGCCTTCTTGGTACAAAGGTCCTTATACTGAAGCAGACAAGAGCAAAAGCCACGGCATAGAAGATCACGGATGCGTCAAGAACAAGAGACAGGGACATATATATATAGTTGAGAACAACAACCAGCAGAAGTACCGAAAGTATGATCATATATTTATAACGGTAGAGGCTGTAACTCTTTATTATCTTATATATTATGAAGATGAGAGCGATGAGCAGCGAGAGGTAGTCAAGCATAAGATGAGCATAGTAAGCCGGATAGAAGCCGGTCTGGAAGAAGATCTCGCCCGGTATGCTTTTGTTCTCATAAATATAGAAACTTATCCCTGTAACGGGATTTAAGAGTATAAGAGTGGAGTCGATACCCATGAGTAAAGCAACAGGAAACTTAAGCCGTGACTTTACAGCATGATATTCGGTATATGACAGACAGAATCCGAGCGTATAATATATGATCCAGTCTATGGAGGCGAAATATATACTGTATGCGATCCCGGCTGACATCTCATCATATGACAGAGCGATGAGTATATTGCCGATTATGGCGATAACCGCACACAGCATCGCATTCATAAGGATCTTTCCGTATTCTTCGCGAACCTGCTGGATCCTCTTTATCATAAAAAGAATGGTAATTATCGTAAGAAAGTATATGGCTGCATATATTGATTTGGTATACATAGCAGACTCCGTCAGTGTATGTTTTGTATTTATTATATAATATCACGGGATTAAAAAAAAGATTTGAGTATATCGCGGTTTTGTACTAAACTATCATCAGCGGGTTTTTCGCTTATGGGTCAAATATATTATTGAAAGGGTGGTAAAAATGGGATTTATAGACAGGATAAAGGACAGGGCAAGGCAGGATGTCAAAAAGATAGTAATGCCGGAGAGCAATGACAGGAGAACACTCATTGCCGCACATAAGATCCTTAAGGAGAATATCGCCGACATAATAATGGTAGGCAAGGAAGACAAGATAATGGAAGGCGCAAACTGGCTGGAACTTGACTTATCAAGGATTTCGGTCGTCGATCCCGAGACTTCCGACAAGTTTGAACTGTACGCAGATAACTTGTATGAACTCCGCAAGAACAAGGGGATGACTCCGGAGAAGGCCAGGGAAAGGCTCCTTAACGACTATCTTATGTGGGGAGTCATGATGGTCAAGATGAAGGATGCCGACGGAATGGTAGCCGGTGCCTGCCACGCTACGGCTGATGTTTTAAGACCTTCACTTCAGGTCTTGAAGACTGCTCCCGGTGTTGAACTCGTATCGGGCTTTTTTATACTGGATGTTCCCAATTGCGAATACGGTGAAAACGGTACTTTTCTTTTTGCGGACTGCGGACTCAATCAGGATCCGAATTCCGAGGAACTGGCTGCTATCGCCAATACTTCTTCAAAAAGCTTTACGAATCTGATAGGCGGTAAGCCCATTATCGCAATGCTTTCACATTCTACAAAGGGCAGTGCAAAGCATGAACTCGTTGATAAGGTTGTAAGGGCGACCGAGATAGCAAAGGATAAGTACCCATACCTCAATATAGACGGTGAACTCCAGACCGATGCAGCCATAGTTCCGGCGGTGGCGGCAACCAAGGCTCCCGGAAGCGAGATCGCCGGTCATGCCAATGTACTTATATTCCCGAACCTTGATGCCGGCAATATCGGATATAAGCTCGTTGAAAGGCTGGCAAAGGCGGAAGCATACGGTCCGATGCTCCAGGGGCTTGCAAGGCCCGTAAACGACCTGTCGCGCGGATGCTCGGCAGATGATATAGTCGGCGTCGTCGCACTTACTGCGGTACAGGCTCAGATATCCTGATATATCACAGGCCGCTGCCTGCGAATTATTGAATATCACGGTTGACAAAACAATTACCTGTATGTATAATCAATCAAGTGTGGTATGAACAAGTCGTTACGAAGTAGCGTTTGTAGCATAGAGTTTCAGGATATAAGGAGGTGTAACGATGTCTATCTGTCCCAAGAATAAATCATCCAAGGGTCATCGTGATCAGAGAAGGGCCAATTGGAAGATGAGCGCTCCTGCACTCGTTAAGTGCAGCAAGTGCGGTGAACTGATGATGCCTCACAGGGTATGTAAGGCCTGCGGTTCATATAATAAGAAAGAGATCATTCCCCAGGACTGATCCCTGTTTAGATGGTCACAAACTCCGGAGGCAATGCTTCCGGAGTTTTTTTATGTACCAAATCCCGTCAGCCCTTGATTTTTAATTGAATGTTGGTTATATTAGTCTGTGGATTTGTTTATAAACATTTGAGGAAATTTACAATGGTTAATGTGGCTGTAGATGTGATGGGCGGCGATAATGCTCCCGTCGAACCGATAAAGGGTGCTGTCGAAGCGATCGCAGCGGGAAATGATATAAAGGTCTTCCTGTGCGGAAAAAGGGATATCATTGAGAAGGAGCTTAAGAATTACAATTATCCTTCATCCCGTGTTGAGATAGTTGAGGCGGACGAAGTCATAGAGACGGGTGAACCTCCGGTTATGGCCATCAGGAAGAAGAAGGATTCCTCCATAGTAAAAGGCTTAAACCTGGTGAAGGAGGGAACCTGTGATGCATTCGTATCGGCCGGAAGCTCGGGTGCCATCCTTGTCGGCGGCCAGGTCATAGTAGGCAGGATCAAGGGCGTTGAGAGACCGCCGCTTGCGCCTGTATTCCCTACGGATAACGGCATATCCCTTCTTATAGACTGCGGGGCAAATGTTGATGCAAGGGCCTCGCATCTGGTACAGTTTGCCAAGATGGGATCGATATATATGGAGCATGTACTCGGAGTACCCAATCCCAAGGTCGGGATTCTTAACATAGGCACCGAGGAGGAGAAGGGCAATATGCTCGTCAAGGAAGCCTATCCGCTCCTCAAAAACTGCCCGGACATTAATTTTATAGGAAGCGTTGAGGCGAGAGAGGTACCAAAAGGCGCAGCCGATGTTGTGGTTTGCGAGGCTTTTGCGGGTAATGTGGCGCTGAAGATGTACGAAGGTGTGGGTTCGACAATGCTCGGAGCGCTCAAAGAGGTATTTACCAAGTCTATCGCAACAAAGCTTGCCTATCTTCTTGTTAAACCCGTACTTAAGAAGACTCTGAAAAGATTTGATGCGACAGAGTACGGCGGGGCACCGCTTCTGGGCCTGAAGGGACTCGTTGTCAAGACGCACGGTAATGCTACCCATAAGGAGATATCAACGTCGATCAGGCAGTGTGTTACCTTTAAGGAGCAGGAGATCAACCGGAAGATCAATGAAACGATAAACATTACGGATAATCCGTGATCTTATAATTTCTTTTGGAGGCTGGATTATGGAACTGGAGAAACTCAAGAAGATAATCGCCGAGGTACTTAATGTCGATGAGAACGAGATAACGGAAGACACGAGGTTTACAGATGATCTCGGAGCCGACTCGCTGGATGTGTTCCAGATAATCATGGGGATCGAGGAAACTTTCGATGTTGAGATATCAAATGAGGATGCGGAGAAGATAGTGACCGTCGGCGATGTCGTGGAGCAGATCAGAAACGCATTAAGTTAAGCATTTTAAAAAAATGTGCTTAAGGCACATTTTTTTATTGGAGACAGATATGAACTTAAATGACGGATATGACAGGCTGCAGGAGATCATAGGACACTGTTACAAGGACCCGGATCTTCTGGTCTGTGCGCTTACTCACAGTTCCTACAGAAACGAAAAGCATAATGCCGCCGATTACGAGAGGCTTGAATTCCTGGGCGACGCTGTGCTTGAACTGACTGTAAGCGAATTCCTTTATAAGGAAGACCCTGCGATGCCCGAGGGAGACATGACCAAGATAAGGGCTTCACTCGTATGTGAGCCGACTCTTGCATACTGCGCAAAGGAACTTGACCTTAAAGAGTATATTCTTTTGGGAAGGGGCGAGGAAAAGACCGGGGGAAGGAACAGGGAATCGATAATATCGGATGTGTTTGAGGCCATAATCGGATCGCTGTACCTTGACGGCGGTTTCGAGTGCGCCCGGCGGTTCATATCAAGGTTCGTCCTGACCGGCTACAGGGACAAGATAGGATTCAGGGATTCAAAGACAACGCTTCAGGAGTATATCCAGGACAAGGGTTATGAACTCCGGTATGAACTTGCCGGCGAAGAGGGTCCTGACCATAACAAGGTATACACGGTCAACGTACTGATCAACGGCACCGTGTCAGGGACCGGCAGAGGCAGCAGTAAGAAAAGAGCCGAACAGGGTGCCGCATATGAAGCACTGAAGATGTTTAACAGAGGATAGGAAACGGAGCGTGGATTATGTATTTAAAGAGTGTTGAGATACACGGATTCAAGTCCTTCGCAAATAAGCTTGTATTCAATTTTCATAACGGGATAACCGCGATAGTCGGTCCTAACGGGAGCGGCAAGAGTAACGTTGCCGATGCAGTCAGGTGGGTACTCGGAGAGCAGAGTGCCAAACAGCTTCGCGGATCGAACATGCAGGATGTCATCTTTTCGGGTACAGAGATGCGAAAGCCCATGGGTTATGCATATGTTGCGATCACTTTGGACAATTCGGATCACGAACTTGCCGTTGATTATGAGGAGGTTACGGTATCCAGGAGAGTATACCGCTCCGGTGAGAGTGAATACCTGATAAACGGAACGCCCTGCAGGCTTAAGGATGTATATGAGATGTTCTATGATACGGGTATAGGCAAGGAAGGATACTCGATCATAGGACAGGGCCAGATAGATAAGATATTGAGCGGAAAGCCCGAAGAGAGAAGGGAACTGTTTGATGAAGCCGCAGGTATAGTCAAGTTTAAAAAACGTAAGACGACCGCTCTTAAGAAGCTTGCGGATGAGCAGGCCAATCTCGTGCGCGTGAACGACATCCTTTCGGAGAAGGAAAAGCGTGTCGGCCCTCTTGAGGAACAGAGCCGTATAGCCAAGGATTACCTTAACAGGAAGGAACGGCTCAAGAAGCTTGATGTCAATCTGTTCCTTCTCGAATCGGATGAAGCCGGAACAAGTCTTAAGGAGCTTGATGAAAAGCTTAAGATCGCAAATGACGATCTTAAGGAGAATAATGATAAATATGAAAGCCTTAAGGAGGAATACTCCCACGTTGAGGAACAGATAGCGGAACTTGACGCAAATATCGAGCAGATGCGTTCGAGGCTGTCGGAGGGAGCCCTCATGAAGGAGAGGCTTGAGAGCCAGATAAGCGTAAACAGGGAGAAGATCAATTCTTCAAAGAGCAATATCGGGCATTATAACGAACAGAAAGCATCCTTGAACGAAAGGCTTAAGGAGCGTACCGATGAAAAGGCCGGATTTGACAGGAAAAAGGATGATATCGATAAGAACTTAAAAGAGCTCATCGGTGTAAGGGATACGGCCGGGGATGAGCTTAAGAAGGTACAGTCAAAGATCGAGGAGTTAAATAATAACATAGAGTCAAACAAGAACACCATAATCGGCCTGTTAAATGAGCGCGCCGCGATAAAGGCCGATATAACGCGTTTTGACACGATGCTCGAGCAGGCCAGGCTTCACCGTGCGGAAGTACAGAGCAAGCTTCTTCGTGCACGCTCCGAAGAGAAGGAGCAGGAGAATGAACTGAAGAAATTAAACGAAGAACTCGATGCCATAAATGCAGGTATTGCAAAGACCGATCACGAAAGGGAAGTATTCGAGGAGAAACTTGCCGAGTTCAAGTCCCGCCTTGAGGAGTGCGACAGGAAGCTTTCGGAGGCCCAGATCGCTTACCATAAGGAAAAGTCACGCCTTGATACCATGAAGAACATTGCGGAGCGATATGACGGCTACACGGGAAGCATCCGCAAGGTTATGGAGCAGAAGGAAAGGAACAAGGGGATACTCGGAGTAGTGGCGGATATCATATCCGTTGATAAAAAGTATGAGACTGCGATAGAGACGGCGCTCGGAGGCAACATCCAGAATATCGTTACCGAAGATGAAGAAGTCGCAAAGAGGATGATCCGTTTCTTAAAGGAGCAGAAAGGCGGACGTGCGACTTTCATGCCCCTTACGAGCGTTAAGGACAGGGGCGAGTTTCCGAAGAGCGAGGTACGGAACGAAAAGGGCTTCATAGGAATGGCCTCGGAACTTGTAAATGCGGACGCAAAATACAAGGATGTTGTAAGCCAGCTGCTCGGTGCGATCATAGTTGCCGATCACGTTGACAATGCTCTTAAGATGGCCAGGAAATATGATTATCTTTTAAGGATAGTGACTCTTGAAGGCGAATATCTTACCCCCGGCGGTTCGCTTGCGGGAGGAGCGTTTAAGAATGCGAGTAATCTGCTCGGCCGCAGAAGAGAGATCGAAGAACTCGAGGAACAGGTCAAAAAGTCGCTGAAGAATATCGAATCCATCATGGAGGAGATAGAAAACACGAAGGAGAGCAGGAGATCGGTCCGCAAGAAGATCGAGGAGATCCAGGACAGCCTTCAGGAACAGTACATAAGACAGAACACCGCCAAGATGAATGTCGACAGGGCTGCAGAGATCAGGAACGAAGCCCTGATCGGATATAAGCAGCTCGAGGACGATAACCGTGATGTGGAAATGCAGGTTGCGGATATCAATAACAGCAAGGATGAAACGAAGCTTAAGCTCGGCGAGTCCGAGAAGAGTCAGAAGGAACTCGATGAACTGATAGCGGGATACGGCAGGGAACTGGATGAACTGAGGAACAGGGAAGCCGAGCAGGTGCTTAAGGTGACCGATATCGGACTTCAGGTCACATCCCTTGAAAGAGATCTGGATCATGCAAGCTCCGACGTTAAGAGAGCGGATGAGGAGATCGGAAGGATCAGTGCCGAGATAGCCGAAGTCGATGAAAGGATAGGTTCCGAAGAGGAAGAGATAAAGAGGCAGCAGGACAATATAGCCGAGATAGAAAAAACCCTCGAAGCATCAAAGGACAGCAAGGAAGGCGATGAGGATGCGATAAAGGAAGCTGCGGGAAAGAAAGAGGAACTTACACGCAGGCAGAAATCATTCTTTGATGCCACGAACGATCTCAATCATAAGATAAACAGCCTTGAGAAAGAAGTATTAAGGCTCAATAACCAGAAGGAAAGGATTGATGAGGAGCAGGAGAAGCGTACAGGTTATATGTGGAACGAATATGAGATAACCTTAAGTACCGCTTCCAAGATGAGAGATCCCGAGCTTAAGGATGCTCCTTCGATGAGAAAGTCGATACGCGAACTCCGCGATGGCATTAAGGCGCTCGGTGATGTAAATGTTTCAGCTATAGAAGAATACAGGACCCTTATGGAAGAGTATGAATTCCTTAAGACACAGCATGACGATCTTGTGGATGCCGAGAAGACTTTAAACGGTATCGTGGAGGAACTCGATCAGGCGATGAGGGCCCAGTTTGCCGAACGTTTCAAGGAGATCGAACGTGAATTTGACAAGGTCTTCAAGGAGATGTTCGGAGGCGGCAAGGGAAGCTTAAAGCTTCAGGAGGATGAAGATATCATCGAAGCGGGCATAAGCATCATTGCACAGCCGCCGGGTAAGAAACTGCAGAACATGATGCAGTTATCGGGAGGAGAAAAGTCGCTTACTGCGATCGCACTCCTGTTTGCCATCCAGAATCTAAAGCCGTCTCCTTTCTGTCTCCTTGATGAGATAGAAGCGGCGCTGGATGAGTCTAACGTCGGAAGGTTTGCAGGTTATCTGCATAAACTGACCAAGCATACGCAGTTTATTGTCATCACTCACAGAAGGGGAACAATGGAGCGTGCGGACAGGCTGTACGGTATCACGATGCAGGAGAAGGGTGTATCGACCCTTGTTTCCGTAAATCTGATAGATAAGGACCTTGAGGATTAGAAGGATATTAAGATGGGATTATTTGATAAGCTGAAGCAGGGACTGGGCAAGACCAGGGAAAACATATCAAGGGGATTTGACAGTGTCTTTACTCCGAACGAGATAGATGAGGATTTTTATGAGGAACTTGAAGAGATCCTGATCATGAGCGATGTCGGTGTCAATGCCACCGGAGAAATACTGACCGACTTAAGGGCAAGGGTTAAGGAAAAGCATATTAAACTCGCATCGGACTGCAGGGAGGCATTAAAGGCCGCGATAGAAGAGCGCATGGAACTTCCTGAGGGCGCATATGATTTCGAAAAAGGAAAGGCAGTAGTTCTTGTCATAGGAGTTAACGGTGTCGGTAAAACGACGAGCATTGGCAAGCTTGCCCATATATATAAAAGCGAAGGAAAAAAAGTCATGCTGGCGGCAGCAGACACGTTCAGGGCGGCAGCAGGCGAGCAGCTTTCCGAGTGGGCGGACCGTGCGGGCGTCGATATTATAAGAGGTGCGGAAGGACAGGATCCCGCCTCGGTAGTATTTGATGCATTGCAGGCCGCAAGAGCGAGAAATGCCGATATCCTTATATGCGATACGGCAGGCAGGCTTCATAATAAGAAAAATCTCATGGAAGAGTTAAAAAAGATACACCGGATAATTGACAGGGAGTATCCGGGCGCTGCAAGGGAAACTCTTGTCGTGATAGACGGTACGACGGGTCAGAACGCCCTGATACAGGCCAGGGAGTTCAACGAATCGGCTGAGGCGACCGGAATGATAATGACGAAACTTGACGGTACGGCAAAGGGCGGGATCGCGATCGCGGTCCAGAGCGAACTGAACATACCGGTAAAGTATATCGGAGTGGGGGAGGGTATTGATGATCTCCAGCGCTTTGATCCGGAAGCGTTTACGGAGGCATTGTTTGATCGTGATGATGAGAAAGAGGAGAATAAAGATGCTGACACTTGACAGATTCGAAGAGGCGAGCGAGCTCGTAAAGAAGGTCACTCTTGAGACCAAGCTGGTATACAGCAGCTATTTAAGCGCTCTTACCGGAAACAGGGTATATTTAAAGCCCGAGAACATGCAGATGACCGGAGCGTATAAGTTAAGGGGTGCATATTATAAGATGAGCACTCTCACGGATGAGGAGCGTTCAAAAGGTATTATCACCGCTTCGGCCGGAAACCATGCCCAGGGTGTGGCTTATGCGGCCAGGGAATACGGCTGTAAAGCCGTCATAGTAATGCCGACAACCACTCCTCTTATCAAGGTGAACAGAACAAAGGGATACGGAGCCGAGGTCGTGCTTTACGGCGACGTATATGATGAAGCCTGCGCCAGAGCATATGAACTTGCGGCTGAGCACGGTTATACATTCATACATCCGTTTGATGATCCGGCCGTGGCAACCGGTCAGGGCACCATAGCCATGGAGATATTCAAGGAGCTTCCCCTGGTTGATATCATCCTTGTTCCTATCGGAGGAGGCGGCCTTGCGGCCGGCGTTTCCACGCTTGCGAAGCTTATGAATCCAAAGATCAGGGTCATAGGAGTAGAGCCCGAAGGAGCTGCCTGTATGAAGGCATCTCTCGAGGCAGGCAAAGTAGTCACTCTTGACGGGGTAAATACTATAGCGGACGGCACGGCTGTCAAGACGCCCGGAAGTACCATATTCCCTTATATCAGGAAGAACCTTGACGATATAATCACGGTTCCCGATGAGGACATCATCGTATCTTTCCTTGATATGGTCGAGAACCACAAGATGATCGTAGAAAACTCGGGGCTTCTGACAGTGGCCGCCTTGAAGAAGCTTGATGTTAAGGATAAAAAGATAGTTTCCATATTAAGCGGCGGGAACATGGATGTCATCACGATGTCTTCGGTAGTTCAGCAGGGACTCATCATGCGTGACAGGATATTCACCGTTTCGGTACTCCTTCCCGATAAGCCGGGTGAACTGTCAAGGGTGGCATCCGTAATAGCCGAAAAGAGCGGGAATGTTATAAAGCTTGAACATAACCAGTTCGTATCCACCAACAGAAACGCCGCGGTCGAGTTGAGGATAACGCTTGAAGCATTCGGAACCGAGCATAAGGCGCTGATACTGGAGGCGCTGACCGACGGGGGATACAGGCCGAAGATCGTAAGGACGAGCGTATAGTTTGACGGGTGTCAAGAAAAAATACTTGACACCCGTTTTTTTATTTTGTATATTATACCTCATGGAACATATTGTCGAACAGAATCTCTTATATGATTTTTACGGGGAACTTCTTACCGAACACCAGAGAAAGATATACGAGAGCGCCGTTTACGACGATCTGTCGCTTAAGGAACTGTCGGATGAATACGGTATCACGAGACAGGGAGTCCACGATCTGATAAAAAGGTGCGATAAGATACTTAAGGGGTATGAAGACAGGCTTCATATGATCGAGCGTTTCGGAAAGGCCAAATCACTGGCTGTAAAGATAGAGTCGGCTGCCGCACGGGGCGGAAGCGGAATGAGCGATGAGATAGCGGGACTGTGCAGGGAACTGTTGGAGATTTTATAGATGGCATTTGAGAGTCTGACCGAGAAACTTCAAAATGTGTTCAAGAACTTAAGGAGCAAGGGACGGCTCACCGAGGAGGACGTTAAGGCTGCCTTAAAGGAAGTTAAGCTTGCCCTTCTTGAGGCTGATGTCAATTTCAGGGTTGTCAAACAGTTCATCAGCTCTGTCGGCGAGCGTGCTGTCGGGCAGGATGTTATGAACGGGCTGAATCCCGGACAGATGGTCATTAAGATCGTCAATGAGGAGATGATCGCCCTTATGGGGAGTGAGACCACCGAGCTTGAGCTTGAGCCCGGCAAGACGGTCACCGTGATCATGATGTGCGGTCTTCAGGGTGCAGGTAAGACGACCACTGCGGCAAAGATCGCGGGAAAGCTCAAGTTAAAAGGTAAAAAATGCCTTCTGGTCGCAGCGGATGTATACAGGCCCGCAGCGATAAAACAGCTTGAATTAAACGCCGGGAATATGGGGGTCGATCTCTTTTCGATGGGAGACAAGGCTTCGCCGGTGGATATATGCCGGTCCGCTCTTGAACATGCATCAAATAACGGCCATAATGTCGTGATCATAGATACGGCCGGACGTCTTCAGATAGATGATGCGATGATGCAGGAGCTTGAAGATATCAAGCGGGAAACCGGAGTGCATAAGACCCTGCTTGTCGTGGATGCAATGACAGGACAGGAAGCGGTCAATGTCGCCGCCGCATTTAATGACCGTATAGGCATAGACGGGGTCATCCTTTCCAAGATGGACGGTGATGCGAGAGGCGGTGCCGCACTTTCGGTAAAGGCAGTTACGGGCCGCCCGATAATATATGTAGGCATGGGAGAGAAACTGTCCGACCTTGAACAGTTCCATCCCGACCGCATGGCAAGCCGTATCCTCGGTATGGGTGATGTATTGAGCCTTATCGAGAAGGCCGGATCGGTCCTTGATATCGACGAGGACAAGGAAAAGGAAATGTCGCGCAAGCTCAAGAAGGGCAAGTTCGATTTTGAGGACTACCTTGAGAGCATGAACCAGATGAAAAAGATGGGCGGTATCGCGGGCATACTCGGAATGATGCCGGGGCTTGGCATGGGTATAAAGCAGCAGGACCTCGAAAATGCCATTGATGACAAGAAGATGGCACGTACCGAAGCGATAGTGCTGTCCATGACCAGGCAGGAACGCCAGAATCCCGACATCCTGAACCCTTCGAGAAAACACAGGATAGCAAAAGGGGCAGGCGTGGATATCTCGGAAGTGAACAGGCTGGTAAAACAGTTTGAACAGAGTAAGAAGATGATGAAGCAGCTTCCCGGGATGATGAACGGAATGGGTAAAAAGGGTCGTTTTAAACTTCCCTTTTAAATAAATACCAAATAATTAACGGAGGTGAGAAAATGGCAGTTAAGATCAGGCTCAGAAGAATGGGACAGAAGAAGGCACCTTACTATAGAATCATAGTTGCTGATGCAAGGTCCCCTCGTGACGGAAGGTTCATCGAGGAGATAGGCACCTATGATCCGAGTACGGAGCCCGTAACCGTTAAGGTAAACGAAGAACTTGCAAAGAAATGGTTAGCCAACGGCGCACAGCCTACCGAGGTCGTCAGCAAGATTTTCAAGAACGCCGGAATATCAAAGTAATCTCGGAGGTAGATCATGAAAGAGTTGGTGGAAGTAATTGCGAAGGCCCTTGTTGAGAAGCCGGACGAGGTTAAGGTTACCCAGCGCGAGGATGAAGGCGCGATCGTGGTCGAACTTAAGGTGGCGCAGTCCGATATGGGTAAGGTCATCGGCAAGCAGGGCAGGATCGCCAAGGCCTTAAGGACCGTTGTTAAGGCTGCATCCATGAAAGAAAGCCGTAAGGTGATAGTGGATATCGTTGATACGGCGGAAGAGTGAAACAGTCACGGGTTTATCCCGTGGCTTTTTTACTTTCAATAAATGATGATAAATGTTATTATATATAGTGGATAAATATAATGGAGAAGATGTGTGGAAGAATACTTGAAAGTCGGAGTGATAAGCTCCATGCACGGTGTCAGAGGGCAGGTGAAGGTATTTCCCACCACAGATGATGCGGGAAGATACAGAAAGCTTAAGAAAGTATTCCTCGATACCGGAAACGGCATGAAGGAACTTGATATCGAAGGAGTAAAGTTCTTTAAGCAGTTTGTCATAGTTAAGTTTAAGGATTATGACAGTATAAACGATATTGAGAGATATAAGGGATGCCCGCTTTTTGTCAGCCGTGACAATGCAGTTAAACTGAATAAGGATGAATACTTTATCGCGGATCTTATCGACATGAGAGTCATCGATGAGAATGATGCGGAACTTGGCAGGATCGATGATGTGTTAAGGACAGGCGCCAATGATGTATATATCATAAAGTCATCTGACGGAAGGGAACTGCTCCTTCCCGCGATAAAGGACTGTATTCTTAATGTTGATATTAAGGCCCGGTTGATGAAGGTTCACGTATTAAAGGGTTTACTTGATTAAAGGCAGGTTTTATGAACGATAAACGAACAACCATCGGCGTTATGATGCGGGATATCAATTCCGATTTTTCGCAGGCGATGTATAACGGAATGTATGATGCGGCCGGCGAGGAAAACATCAATCTGGTATATCTTATGGGCCCGCAGTCGCCGGGCGAGGATCTGTATTACACCGGAGATGAGATCTATGGTGAATATGTCGACCAGCTTGATTCGGTATACGATTTTGCCGCGCTTTTAAAACCCGACGCACTCATCATTGTCAGCGGTTCGCTAAAGAGATCCAGGGTACTCCCGGATATAAATGCCCTGACGGAACGCTATAAGGATATACCCATGCTCGTGCTTGAGACGATCCCGGGCAAACCTTCGGTCGCATATCAGGTTGCCGACAGTTACCAGCCTATGTGTGAGTGCGTTGAACACCTGATCGTCGATCACGGCTGTTCATTTATAGTATATATATCGGGTAATCCGGATGAATACGATCATGCGGAACGTCTCAGGGCGTTTAAGGATACGATGAAATCGCATGCGATCACATATTCATCGGACCAGATAGTCATATGTGATTCTTCCGAGAACGAAGAACGCACGATAAATGCGGTCTTTGATGACTTTCCCTATATGGATGCGCTCGTATGCGGTACCGATACTTATGCGCGTATCGCCTACAGGGCTTGCAACAGAAGAGGGATCCAGATCGGTAAGGATCTTGCGGTGACGGGATTTGATGATATAGGCTTTTCGCATCCGATGTCTCCGGAACTTACGGGAGTTATGTACAACAGCTATGCCTTTGGAAGCGAAGCGGTAAAGAAGGCTGTCAGGATCGCCCACGGAGAAAAAGTCGGCGGTTCAAAGATGGCATGCAGGATGGTAAAGCGAAGTTCCTGCGGATGCATAAAACCTGCACGTACCGACAGGTACATAAACGGCCCGTCTCCTTTCGATGATGAGATGAACGAAAATATCCGGCGGTATATCGGACGAAGCATTGCTCCGGCGGTTAAGGACATTTTTTCGTTCCTCCCCTATGAGAGCGAGAAGTTTGAGTTTGAAAGGCTCTATAATGAAATGTTTTCCTACATTCACTCCGAACTGTCGAAACCGTATGAGAACGTCGATTCGGTTATCGAGAGAGTGAACGGTTACGTGACGAAGCTTACCTCATTTGACTGCATCTCGTGCAGGATGATCACAGAGAAGACCACAGCGATGCTTGAGAACATAATGTACATGATCCCGCACGGAAGGCAGAGAGCCAAGCTGACTGCCATAATGATCGAATGTATAAAGCAGCTCAAGGAAGCCGAGATCGTAAGGATGAGGGATACCGGAAACAGGAGAAAAGAGCAGCTGTGGTTCACTCCCCTGTTTACAAAGGATCTTCTTGATACAAACAGAACAGAGATAGAAGTGATAACCAACGTCATGTCACGGTTAAGGGGAATGAACGTTGAATCGGCACATGTGTTCATTTACGAGAAACCGGTTACATGCAGGCCGGGACAGCTTCCGCCGGCACCGAAGCAGATACATTATGTGGGAAGGTTCGATCTTGAAGGGATCCATGTATATCTTCGCCAGAACGGCATTAACATAGACTATGATAACGGCATAAGTTCTGTCCTTGATATTAACAGACCGACCGTATACTCGGCATTTGTCATATGTTCCGGGAACAGACAGTACGGGATCGTTCTTTATGAGATCGATAAACGTGATGTTTTCTTCGCCATGATGTGTACGCTTCAGATGGGAGCTCTGTTTAATTTCAGGGATATGAGTTATCTCGCCGCAAGTACCCAGGAGCAGCTTAAGGAGAAGGAGAATATCCTTGATTATGTTTCGGACAGGGATGATCTTACGGGAATACTGAACGGGTGCGGTTTCGTCAAACGGCTCACACAGATACTGTCGCGCGATCACGGCCGTAAGGGATACCTTATCCTTACGGATGTAAGTCATTTGGGAAGGATCAATACGATATACGGTCATGAGGCCGGAGACAGGGCGCTTAAGGCAGTCGCAAGGGAGCTTTCGGCTGTAATGGGCGATGAGAATCCAACCGGCCGTATAGGTGATGATGAATTTATATCAGTGATTCTTTGCGATAAATATGATATGATAGAGAGCGTAAGGAATGCGGTTTCCAAAAGGCTTGCTGAATATAACGGGTCTTCGGGCGATCCTTACTGCATTGACATTACCATGGAAGCCTACAGCTTTGTATGCGATAAGGGAATGAACGTATCGTCCCTTATGGGCGCTGCTATAAGAGAGGTGGGGCAGTCTCTGAGCCCCAGCGGCTCGCTGCGTCTTAAGAACGATCGTGAACAGCGGGGTGAATGATGCGTATCATATATTTTGACCTTTGTGCTGTCGTTTTGGCATCTACGGTTTTGGTTTTCCTTGTTTTCAGAAAGTATACAAGGGGACGCACCAACCGTCTTATTTTGATGCTCTCGGTCCTTGTGATCCTGTCGGGCATGCTTGATGTCTTTGACAGCCTTTTCGGGACATACCTGCAGCAGCGGCCGTCCAATGCATACATACAGTATGTTTCAAATACTGTCTTTTATATCATAAGAAATGCGACTACGCCTGCTTACCTTTTGTTCCTGTATTCATATTTCGGCATATGGCATCTCCTCAAGGAAAGAGGGATTCATTTCTGGGCCGTGACAGCTCCGTTTGCGATACTGCTTACCGGTATGATCATGAACTGTTTCGGTCAAGGGATATTCTATATTGATGATATGGGAGTATATCATCGCGGAAGGTTTCTGGCCGTTATATACGTGCTCGCCTTATTTTACCTGATACATATATGCTATATCACGCTCAGGTACCGCAAAACGGTCCAAAGGGGAGAGTTCATTATGCTCATCTCTTTTGTGGTATTCAATATGGCCGCGATAATTACCCAGAGGATCAATCCCGGGATGAGGGTTGAGGTGCTTGCGCTTGCACTCACGACATTCATGACGGCAACAGCGATACAACGTCCGGAGGAGATCGTCGATTCGGTTGTCGGAGCACTCAGTGAGCACGGGTTCGTGACAGATATGCACAAAGTTTATGCAGTGGGCCGCCCGGTGAACCTTCTGTTTATCAAGGTGTGCAATCACAGGGCGCTGAGGCTTAACCTGGGTCTTGATATATATAACGGAGCGCTTGCCAGAACGCGCGAGAAATTCGTGCAGATCGGCAGGGATCTTGAATTTTACAATGATATCTATTATATCGGGAGAGGTATTTTCATCATTGCCGCCGACGCGGAAAATTATCCCGGGATGCTTGAAGCGGGCCATCTTATAGTGAATTATATGAAAGAAAGCTTTACCTTAAGCAATATTGAGATCAGTCTTAATGCAAGGGTATGTCTTGCGAGGGTTCCTCATGACCTGCAGTCATACAGTGCGCTCATGAGCTTTGCGGTGACTTTCCACAGGACCATACCGGAAGCGGATGATGTAATCCTTCTTTCCGAGATAATAGAATCACATGATTACAGGATGAAGAATGATATCGATGATATCATAAAGAGGGGCATAGAGGAGAGCAGGTTCCGCATGTACTACCAGCCCATATATTCCGTCAAACAGAACAGGTTTGTATCGGCAGAAGCCCTGATCCGTCTTGAAGACGATGAGTACGGATTCGTATCTCCGGCTATCTTCATCCCGGCCGCGGAGATAAGCGGTGCGATACATGATATAGGTGACTTTGTATTAGAGGATGTTTTCAGATTTGTAAGGGGACGTGATTTTTCCGGGAGCGGTCTTGAATATATCGAGATCAATCTGTCTGTTGCCCAGTGTATAGAGCCCGAACTTGTGGGCAAGATAAAGGAACTCATAACAAAGTATCAGGTGAAGCCTTCCCAGATAAACCTGGAGATCACCGAAACCGCTGCCGATTACGATCCGGCAGTGACCGACAATAACATATTCAGTTTGTGGAATATGGGATTTAAATTTTCTCTTGATGATTACGGTACCGGATATTCCAATATTAAGAGAGTGGTCTCGCTGCCGCTTGACATTGTCAAGTTTGACAAGAGCTTTGTTGATGAGATGGATGATCCGAAGATGTGGATCGCCATAGTAAATACAGTGAACATGCTTAAGAGAATGAATAAAAAGATACTTATTGAAGGCGTTGAGGATAAACGTACGATGGATCGTTTTGTCGAGCTGGGATGTGATTATATCCAGGGTTTCTATTTCTCCAAGCCGCTTTCAAGGGATGATTTTCTTAAGTTTGTCAATGATTATAATTCGGGAAGGGCTGCAAAATGATCCTTTATTATGATGTATGTGCAATAATCATAATAATACTGATAGTCATTTCGTGTGTATTAAAGAAGATGATGCACGGAAGGACGAACGGTCTTTTTTATCTGCTCCTGCTGTGCATGATGATAGCGACCGTTGCGGATTTTGCCGGTGCATATATTCAGGATTTCGGCGCTCACAATGAGATGAACCGTATGGCTGAGTATATGGCCCAGTATTTTTATTTCGGAATGCATAATCTTCTGCTTCCGGTATATATGATGTTTGTATACTCCAACATAGGCATGTGGCATGATTTTAAAAAGAGGAATGCCCTTCAGGCCGTATGGTGGGGCGGTATAATACTGAATATGGTCGTTCTTCTTTCGAATGCCGTTTATCCGTGGGTCTTTTATGTGACATCCGAAGTTGAATATGAACGCAGGGCCGGTATTGTGATATTCTATCTTACCGCTGCCTTTTATATGATATACACATTATATCTTCTCGGAAGATACAGGAGGATCATAAAGAGAGACAAGCTTATAGTGATGTTCCTTCTTTTCCCCATCACATGCATAGGCATCACCATTCAGGCGATATTGCCGACCCATCTGGTGGAAATGTTCATGATATCCGTTGCGACGCTTTTGTTCAGCCTTGTGATACGGCGTGAAGAGGAGCAGCTCGATCCGCAGACCGGAGCGAGGAAATATTCAGGTGCACATGAGAGGGTAAAGAACTTTCTTTCAACAGGGGTTCCCACATATGTACTTCTTATAAAATTCGTAAATTACAGAAATATCAGGATGTATCTCGGCCATGAGCTTCTCAGTGAATTTTTGAGGGAGCAGAGCAGCAGGATGAACGGCATTGCGAGAGAGTGTTCACTTGAGGGCGAACTGTATTATCTTGAAGACGGGCTGTACTGCGTTATCAGTGAGAGCGCCGATTATGAGCTCATGCATCTTTTTGCGACCCGTATAAGGGATTATTATTTTGACAAGCTGCCCCTGCGCAGTTTTTCCGTACTTGCCGATGTCAGGTTATGCATTCTTTGCTGTCCGGAGGATATTGACAATTACAATACGTTATATACATTCTGTTCCACATTCCATAAGATCCTTCCGGAGACCAAGGAGGTCATGCATTATCCCGACTATGTCAATAACAGGGATTTCAAGATCAAGAACGAACTTGATGATATCATAAACAGGGCGATAGGTTCCCATGGCTTCGAGATGTATTACCAGCCGATCTATTCGATAATCGAAAAGCGCTTTGTTGCTGCGGAGGCATTTATCCGTTTAAGGGATGATAACTACGGAATGATATCCCCCGGACTCTTCATTGAAGCTGCCGAGATCAGCGGTGCGATACATACGATAGGTGATTTCGTGCTCGATGATGTATGCCGTTTTATATCAAGCGATCCGTTTGCCGGGCTCGGACTTGAGTGTATCGAAGTCAACATGTCTACTTCACAGTGTCTGGAGATGAATCTTGTCGAGAAGGTGGAAGGCCTTCTTAAGAGATATTCGTTAAACCCTTCGCTGCTAAGTCTTGAAGTGACCGAATCGGCAGTCGATTTCGATCCCGATGTTGTGGATCACAATATAAACCGTTTAAACGAGCTAGGGATACGATTCTCACTTGATGATTACGGGACGGGTTATTCAAATGTAAGAAGGGTCACAACACTCCCTATTGAGATAGTGAAGCTTGACAAGACCTTCGTCGACGGCATTGACGATCCTCAGATGTGGATCATGGTCCAGGAAACGATAAAAATGCTCAAGCAGATGGGCAAGAAGGTTCTTGTTGAGGGAGTCGAAGAGGAGAAGGTTGTCAAGAAGTTCACGGATCTCGGAGCGGACTATATACAGGGCTGCGAATATCTCCAGGGATATTATTTCTGCCGGCCGCTTCCCGAGAAGAGCTTCGTTGAGTTTATGCAGAAGCAGGGATGAAATATATTCTTAAGTATCTAAAACCATATAGGAAAGAATGCATCCTGGCACCGGCCTTCAAGATGCTTGAAGCGGTCTTTGAGCTCCTTATCCCGCTCGTGGTCGCAAGCATCATAGATAAGGGTATCGGCATGCAGGACCGTTATCATATCATAAGATGCTGTGCCGTGATGATAACCCTCGGAGCCGTCGGACTGATAAGCGCCGTGAGCGCACAGTACATGGCCGCCGGAGCGGCGACGGGATTTGCCAGCGGTTTAAGAAGCGATCTTTTTGCACATATAATGAGCCTTTCCCATAAGAATATCGACGAACTCGGTACGTCCGCGATGATCACCCGCATCACATCGGATGTCAATCAGACCCAGACGGGAGTGAACATGTTTCTGCGTCTGTTCCTTCGTTCGCCTTTCGTTGTTTTCGGTGCGATGATAATGGCCTTTACGATCGATGCCGGAGAATCACTCATTTTCCTTGGCGTTATCGTTGTATTATTCGTTATCGTCGGACTTGTCATGCACTTCAATATCCCTTTGTTAAAGCGTGTTCAGGACAGGCTTGACAGAGTGACTTTGCTTACAAGGGAAAACCTGACCGGTGTGCGTGTCATAAGGGCGTTTACCATGGAAGAGAACGAAAAAAATTCTTTTTACGGTTCAAACCGCGAACTCCTTGACATGCAGATGAAGGCAGGCCATCTTTCCGCGGCTCTTAATCCCATGACATTCACACTCATAAACTTTGCGATCATCATCCTTATCTACACGGGGGCGCTCAAGGTCAATTCGGGAACACTGACACGCGGCATGGTCGTTGCCCTGTATAATTATATGTCCCAGATACTTGTTGAACTTATAAAACTTGCCAATCTGATAGTGCTGCTTAATAAAGCCGTTGCAAGCGGTGACAGGGTTGAAGAGATATTTAAGATTAAACCTGCCATAGAAGACTGCGCTGATACGGATAAAGCTGCAGTAAAGGATGCCAAAGGAGGCATTGATAAGGCCGGAAAGGGACCCGGGGTATGTTTTGAACATGTCAGCCTTAAATACAGCGAGAACGGAGATGAGGCGCTTACCGACATAAGCTTCACAGCACAACCGGGAGAGACCATAGGCATCATAGGCGGAACAGGTTCGGGCAAGTCGTCTGTCGTTAATCTTATTCCGCGGTTTTATGATGTTACGGCCGGGCGTGTTTTGGTTGATAACATGGATGTCCGGGAGTATGATGCACGCCTGTTGAGATCATCCGTCGGCATCGTGCCGCAGAAGGCTGTCCTTTTTGCCGGAACGATAGCGGATAACTTAAGATGGGGCAATGAGAATGCTTCGGATGATGAGTTGAATGAGGCAGTAAGGATCGCCTGCTGCAGTGAGGTCGTTTCCTCAAAGGGAGGCCTTGATTCGCCGGTGGAGCCCGAAGGCCGGAATTTCTCCGGAGGCCAGCGCCAGCGTCTTACGATCGCGAGAGCGCTCGTACGCAGACCGGGTATCCTTATACTTGATGACTCATCATCGGCGCTTGATAATATCACCGATAAAAAACTCCGTGAAAACTTAAAGGATATCGGATATGATCCGACCGTATTCATAGTAGCTCAGAGAACGAGTTCGGTGATGAATGCGGACAGGATCGTGGTTTTGGATGACGGATGCGTTGAAGGGATCGGAACTCACGAAGAACTTCTGAAAAGCTGTAAGACATACAGGGAGATATTTGAAGCAAATGAGCAGAAAGAATACCGTTAAACGTATATTTAAATATGTTTCCGGGTACAGGGCATGTTTCGTAACAAGCATACTGTGTGCAGTTATAAACGTGTCGGCGGCTTTATATGTTCCTATCCTTGTCGGACGGGCCATAGACTGCATTGTTTACAGGGCGGTCGATCTTTCATCCCTTATACCGGTCCTTTTCTTTGCGGCTGTTTCGGCGCTGGTTTCCGCGGCGGCGCTCCATGTCATGAATGAACTCAACAACCGTCTTGTATACGGTGTGGTAAGGGATATACGAAACGACGCATTTGCCAAGCTGCACAGGCTGCCTCTTTCTTATCTTGATGCGAATCCGTCCGGTACGGTATTAAGCCGTATCATTGCTGATGTAGACCAGTTTGCGGACGGTCTCCTGATGGGTTCGTCCCAGCTTCTGACCGGAGTCATGACAATACTTATCACCATAGGTTTTATGTTCTTCATGAATCCTTTCATAGCTCTCATAGTGGTGCTCGTTACACCGCTTTCTCTTTTTGTTGCAAGATTCATATCAAAAAGTACCTATGATCTGTTCACTGCCCAGTCCCTTATCAGGGGTGAACAGACCGCCCTTATCGATGAGATGGTGGGAAACATGAAGACGGTCAAGGCATTTTCGTATGAAGATGATGCCGTAAGGCGTTTTGATGAGATAAACGGAAGGCTTAAGGGGGCATCTCACAAAGCATTGTTTTATTCATCGTTAACGAATCCGTCCACACGGTTCGTAAATGCCGTGGTCTATGCGCTGGTTGCTTTCTTCGGTACACTTACCGTGCTTAAGGGAGGGATGACCGTTGGAATACTCAGCAGCTTTTTAAGCTATGCCAATCAGTATACCAAGCCTTTTAATGAGATCAGCGGGGTACTCACCGAACTTCAGAATGCATTAACCTGTGCGCGGAGAGTGTTTGAACTTATGGATGAAGCGGAAGAGTCACCGGATGAGGGGGCGCATGATCTTTGCCGTCGAACTGGCGGCGGGGAAAAGCCGGCTGGGATCTTAGGCAGTGTTTCGTGTGATTCTGTTGATTTTTCATATGATAAGAGCAAGACGCTCATACGAGGTCTTAACTTAAAAGTTGAGCCGGGTGAACATGTTGCCATCGTCGGACCGACCGGATGCGGCAAGACAACACTGATAAACCTGCTGATGCGTTTCTACGATCCGGACAGGGGGAGCATTTGCGTTGACGGATGCGATATTGCGAAAGTCACGAGACAGAGCCTCAGAAGATCATATGGCATGGTGCTTCAGGATACCTGGTTAAGACATGCGACCATAAGGGATAACATCCTTATGGGAAGGGATATATCCGAGGAAGAGATGATAAAGGCAGCACGGGATGTGCATGCCCATTCATTTATCAGAAGGCTCGAAAAGGGATATGATACAGTGATCGGTGAAGACGGAGGAAGCCTGTCCCAGGGGCAGAAACAGCTGCTGTGCATAACGAGAGTCATGCTCTCTCTGCCGCCGATGCTCATACTTGACGAGGCAACCTCATCTATCGATACGCGTACCGAACTTAAGATAAGCGATGCATTTCTGAAGATGATGGAAGGCAGGACAACGTTCATAGTCGCTCACAGATTATCGACGATAAGAAACGCAGATATGATACTTGTCATGAGGGACGGGAATATCATTGAACAGGGGAAACACGAAGAACTTCTCGATAAAAGAGGCTTCTATCATGAACTTTATAACAGTCAGTTTGCATAAATATCAGTAAACATATATAATCCCATTCAGGAGGATGAGAAACCATGAATAAGAGATTTGTATCAATGATCGCATGTGCGATGATATCCCTGTTTATGCTTGCCGGCTGCGGCGGGAGCGACAGCGGAGAATTTGATGAATATATCGGTGAATATACGGCAAGGTCGGCCGAGATGAGCGGAATGTCAATAAGTGTTGAAAACGTCGTCGAGGGGGGCTTTTCGATCGAACTCAAAAAGAAGGGCAAGGGAACCGCAACGATAAGCGGTGAGAGTGCCGGCATCAAATGGACGATCGATGATGATGATTTCCACGCCGAAGGCGGCGGTGTTACCTTTGACGGTACGCTTAAAGACGGTGTCATGATCCTTGAGAACTTCGATGATTCCGACATAACCCTTACACTTGTCTGCGATGAGCTCGCAAAGGCTTCCGGAAACGACGATGAGGATGACGGGGAAGAAGGCGGAAAAAAGAAAGGAAAGAAAGGTTCGCTCTTCGGGAAAAAGGGTGATGATGAAGAGGACGAAGAAGATGAAGACGGAGGCAGTTCCACTGCGGACAAGCTTGACGGGATGCTCGGCGGTAATGCCGAAGATGCCGGCATGTGGGAGCTTATGACTGTTACCGAGGCCGGTCATACATATATGGAAGATGAACTTAAGCAAAAGGGCATTGAGTCATGGATACAGATGGATGAGGACGGGACAGGTACTATCGATCTTGTGGGACAGCTCATGGATATGCAGTGGGGAGACGGCATGATAGTCGTTCCCGATAACGGCGAAGGAGAAGAGGAAGAATACAGGTATTCGATAAACGGCGGATTTCTTGTGCTTGTTGATGAGGATATGACCCTTGCTTTCAGGCGTGTGGAAGGAGGTTCTTCGCAGGGAAGTGCTTCCGGCGGGGATGCCGTGATCTCTGAGGATCTTATGCGCAGATATGAGGGCGACTGGCACGGACTTCTTAAGTATGAGGATATAAGCGGCAGTACCTTTAAGGATTATGAAGGAAGGAAGTGCGATGTCGTTGCAAGGATATGTCTTGATGAGGACGGCAATGTAACACCCTTCTTTGCGAACGCGATGGATGAGGATCCAAAGACACGTAACTTCCATAATCTTATCGCGGAACTCGATCCGACTTTTGATACAATGTTCATATCCGGAGAATTCCTGGGCGGTTCGTTCGATACCATAGCCGTTTCCGAAGAGGACGGCTTCCTTCATGCGAGCATCCTGCTCGAAGCGGATAACGGAGATACGATGACCGTTGAGATCGGAATGAAGCGTCCGCATGCGAAATGGACGGATGATGACTATCCCAGATATCCGGATGAGGGTGTGGAGTTTTACAAAGGCAAATCTCTCGAAGAGATAATGTCAACATTCGGTAATCCGCCCAAATCCATGCCCGGGCAGACACATGTTACCGACTGGAAATGATAAGAGGCCGAAAGTAAAGATATGAATTTCAGTTGTGATACGTGCGCGTACTATTCTTATGATGAGGAATATGATGAATATGTATGCGATGTGGATATGGACGAGGATGATCATGCAAGGCTTTCAGAGAGCGGCTTTAAGGGATGCCCTTACTACGTGAACGGTGACGAATACATGGTCGTCCGCCATCAGATGTGATGATACGGGGCATTGATGATGTTTGATTATACCCTGATAAGAAGCAGGAGAAGGAGTATTTCCGCCGAGATCGGCAGGGACGCAAAGTTAGTGGTAAGGTGTCCGATGAGGATGCCCCGTTATGAGATCGAAAGGTTTCTTAAAGAAAAAGAATCCTGGATAGACAGGCACTTAAGGGATGCCCGTGAAAACATGGAAAAAGCCGCCGGGTTAGAGCCGGTAAGTGCCTCGGAACTGGCCGGGTTAAAAAACCGGGCCAAAGATGTGATAATTGCAAAGGTCATTTATTATGCCGGCATTCTCGGCGTTACTTACGGGCGGGTAACTATACGGCATCAGAAGACGATCTGGGGAAGCTGCAGCAGAAAAGGGAACTTAAACTTTAACTGCATGCTCATAAAAGCTCCCGACAGGGTCATTGATTATGTAGTTGTACATGAACTGTGCCACCGGAAGGAGATGAACCATTCAAGGCGCTTCTGGTCGCTTGTTGAGTCCGTGATCCCCGATCATAAGGAGTGCCGCAAGTGGCTTCGTGATGAAGGAAGCCTTTATCTTTTGTAAATACCTGCAAGAATTTATATGCCTCCGTATCGTTAACGGGGGCATATTAAATAAAAAACTTGCCATAAGAAGTAAGCAAGGGTAAAATAAAAACGTTGATTTTATGAGCATAAAGGGAGAGAAGTCATGGAGAGATCATATATCCCGGAGGGCTATAAGAGCCCGCAGAGCATCAAGGAAACAGAAATATTTATAAAGGAAGTAAAGGATTACTTTGAGAGGGCACTGGCTAAGGAACTTAATCTTACACGTGTGTCGGCTCCTCTTTTTGTATGGCCGGAATCAGGACTCAATGATAACTTAAACGGTGTCGAGCGGCCGGTCAGTTTCGGTATAAAAGAGCATGGAGATAAGGAAGTCGAGATCGTCCATTCACTTGCAAAGTGGAAGAGGATGGCACTTAAAAAGTACGGATTTTCACACGGTGAAGGCCTGTATACGGATATGACAGCAATAAGAAGGGATGAAGATACGGATAATCTTCATTCGATATATGTTGACCAGTGGGACTGGGAGCGCATAATAAACAAGGATGAGCGTAACGAAGAAACATTAAAGTCGATCGTGCGCAAGGTATATGAGGCCATAAAGAATACGGAAGTATTTGTTAACTCAAGGCATCCCGAGATCACCGGGATACTGCCAGACGAGATCACCTTTATCACCACCCAGGAACTTGAGGACAGGTGGCCGGATAAGACTCCGAAGGAAAGGGAGGATCTGGCTGCAAAGGAATATAAGGCTGTCTTCCTTATGAAGATAGGGGATATTCTTAAGTCCGGGAAGAAGCACGACGGGCGTGCCCCCGACTATGATGACTGGGAGTTGAACGGCGATATCATAGTTTATTATCCGGTGCTTGAACGAGCATTTGAGATCTCATCCATGGGAATAAGGGTTGATGAGGAGTCGCTTAAGAGTCAGCTTGAAAAGGCCGGTTGTCCGGAAAGAGCGAAGCTTCCGTTCCAGAAAGCGCTGATTGACGGTGATCTTCCATATACGATAGGAGGAGGTATCGGACAGTCGCGCATATGTATGTTCTTTATGAGAAGGGCACATATCGGAGAGGTCCAGAGTTCGATATGGGCCGACGGAACCGTTGAGGAAGCAAAGAGCAAGGGGGTAAACCTTTTATGAAGCAATTTACATCCAAAGAACTCAGAAATACATGGAAGGAATTCTATAAGGAGAGGGGACACGTTGATGTCGGAGCCGTATCTTTGGTATCTGACGGGTCAACAGGCGTTATGTTCAATGTGGCAGGCATGCAGACCCTTATGCCTTATCTTCTCGGACAGAAGCACCCGATGGGAACCAGACTCTGTAACGTGCAGGGCTGTGTCCGCACCAACGATATCGATTCCGTCGGAGATAAGTCACATGTAACTTTCTTCGAAATGATGGGAAGCTGGAGCCTCGGTGACTACTTCAAAGAGGACAGGTGCAAGTGGAGCTACGAGCTTCTTACACAGGTATTCGGTTTTGACCGTGATCATCTTGCGGCTACGGTGTTCGAAGGAGATGAGAATGCCCCCAGAGATGAAGAGGGAGCAAAATGCCGTATAGACTCGGGATTCAAGCCCGAAAATATCTATTATCTCCCTGCCGAGGATAACTGGTGGGGACTTGAGTACGGCCCCTGCGGCCCCGATTCCGAGATGTTCTATATAGCCGATGTTCCGGACTGCGGACAAAACTGCGGTCCCGGATGTTCATGCGGAAAATATACCGAACTTGGCAATGATGTCTTCATGCAGTATGAGAAGCATAAGGACGGACTTCTTACTCCGCTTGACAAAAAGAATGTTGATACAGGCTGGGGACTTGAGAGGAACCTTGCGTTCCTTAACGGCACCAAGGATGTATATAAGACCGATCTTTTTGCGGCGGTGATCGCATTTATTGAGAAAAGATCCGGTGAAGAATACGATAAGGATGATGAAAAGACGCGTTCGATGCGTGTGCTTTCGGATCATATGCGTACGTCTGTCATGCTGATCGGTGATGAAGCAAGGCTTACACCTTCAAACGGCGGCGCGGGCTATGTTCTTCGCAGGCTTATCAGGCGTGCGGTAAGGCATGGCAGGATATTGTCCCTTACTACGGAAGATTTTCTTGATATAGCAAAGATATTCATAGATGAAGTTTATTCGGATTCATATCCGAACCTTATAACGAACAGGGAATTTGTACTTAAGGAATTAAAAAAGGAGATTGACCGCTTCACGGCAACTCTTGAGAACGGAATGAAGGAATTCAAAAAGATCCTGGATTCGGTCCTTGCATCCTCGGGAAAGTCGATCCCGGGAAAGGATGCCTTCTATTTATATGATACATTCGGTTTCCCGCTTGAGCTTACGGTTGAGATGGCGGGTGAGCAGGGACTTTTGGTCGATGAAGCCGGATTTGAGAAGTCCATGGAAGAGCAGAAGCAGAAGGCAAGAGATAACGCCAACTTCTCATTAAAGTCATCATCTGATGAACTTGCGGCATTTAAGGGGCTTGATGAATCCGTTGTAACCGAGTTCACCGGATATGAGAAGACAGAAGATACGGGCAAGGTCGTTGCGATAGCGGCTTTAGAGCTTACGGATGAAGCCGGTGAAGGACTTGAGTGCGTGATCGTAACGGACAAGACACCGTTCTATGCCACCATGGGCGGACAGAAGGGTGACTTTGGATGCATTAATGCGGGCAACTTTGAATTTGAAGTAAAGGATACGGTTAAGATAGACGGAGGCAGAGTAGGCCACGTGGGTATAGTTAAGTCCGGTAAGGTAAGGACCGGCGATACGGTCACTCTTACCGTTGATCCTTCCAACAGGACAGCTACCTGTATGAACCATTCGGCCACGCACCTTCTCCAGAAAGCTCTTCAGACGGTCCTCGGAGATGAGGTTAAGCAGCAGGGCTCTTATCAGGACGGAGAGCGTACAAGGTTCGATTTTTCCTTCTCCCGCGCGTTAAATGAAAAAGAGCTTGAAAGGGTCGAGGAGATCGTTAATGAAAAGATAACGGAAGACATCCCCGTTATTACCGACATCATGTCGATAGAAGATGCCAAAAAGTCGGGCGCGATGGCTCTTTTCGGTGAAAAATACGGCGAAGTCGTGCGCGTTGTCAGGATGGGTGATTTTTCAAAGGAACTCTGCGGCGGTACGCATGTTAAGAAGACGGGAGATATCCACGCATTCAAGATAATCTCCGAAAGCGGTATTGCAGCCGGTGTAAGAAGGGTGGAAGGCCTTACCGGCACCAGAGTACTTGCATATTATAAAGGGATCGAGGATACGCTGCGTGATGCTGCGGCAGTACTCAAGGCATCACCCGCCGATCTTGCTGACAGGATCGGAAAGCTCAAGGATGAGGTCAAGGCGCTCTCTTCCGAGCTTGAATCCTTAAAGAGCAAGGCGGCGAAGGAATCAATGGGCGATGTCATGGACAAGGTCATTGATGTCAAAGGGGTCAGGCTTCTTGCGACAAGCGTTCCGGGAGTCGACATGAACGGGCTCCGCGATCTGGGTGATATGCTTAAGGATAAGATAGGTGACGGAGTTATACTTCTTGCGTCGGATTCAAACGGCAGGGTCAACCTTGTCGCGATGGCAACCGACGGAGCCATGAACATGGGTGCTCATGCGGGAAATCTCATTAAAGGTGTTGCCGGACTTGTCGGCGGTGGCGGAGGAGGAAGGCCCAACATGGCCCAGGCGGGAGGCAAGGATCCGTCGGGTATAGATGAGGCTCTGAAGACGGCTGCGACGGTGCTCGCCAAACAGATAAAGTGACAAAAATAAGTTGACTATTGAACGCGCCGTGTATATAATATCCATTAGTGCAGCGCCATTTGGCGTATACCCTTAAGTCGTCAACGCACAAATATATGACGCGAGGGGAGGTTGGGAAGCATGTCAAACGTTATCGTAAAAGAGAATGAATCATTGGATAGCGCTCTTCGCCGTTTCAAGAGGAACTGCGCCAAGGCGGGGATCCAGCAGGAGATCCGTAAGAGAGAGCATTACGAGAAGCCTAGCGTTAAGCGGAAGAAGAAATCCGAAGCCGCAAGGAAGCGTAAGTACAACTGATGATAATGAATTAATGGGATTCCTCCGATGTTATTCGGGGGAATTCTTATTTTGCACTTTATTTTGTGTTTTTATTGTGCTATAATACAACATGTTGTGGAATGTATACCAGATATGGTGGTTGTTATGTCATCGACTCCGGTCATCATCACCGCGGCCCTGACAGCCGCTGTCCTGCTTGCCGTATACATATATAAGGAGAGCAGGGGATTTCGTATAGTAAGGTACCGGCTTATAAATGATAAGCTGAAAAAGCCGCATTTTAAATTTGCTTTCATATCCGACCTGCACGGCCGCGTTCACGGGGCTGATATGGAAAGTGTATTTAAAGCGATCGATGATGAGAAGCCGGATGCAGTATTCCTTGCGGGAGACATGGTGACGACCGGCAGATACAGTGACTTCGATGCCGACAAGGCACTTGGATTTATGGGTAAACTTGCGGCCCGTTATCCGGTATATTACGGGATCGGGAACCATGAGGAGAAGCTGCGCCGCCGTCCCGACCTTTTTCCGGGATTGTATGAGGATTACTGCACAAAACTGCAAAAGATCGGAATATCAATGCTTACTGATGTAAAGGTCAGCCTTTATGATGCCGGTATCGATATATACGGACTTGATCTCGAGCATGAGTATTACCGTAAGTTTAAGATAAATCCGATACCGGATGATCTTCTTAAAAAGAAATTCGGTGACTGCGATCCTTCAAGGGTATCCATACTGATCGCACATAATCCCGAGCAGTTTGACGGATATGCGAAGTGGCATCCGGATATCGTACTGTCGGGGCATGTACACGGAGGGATAATAAGCCTGCCTTTTCTCGGCGGAGTCATCTCGCCACAGCTTAAGCTGTTCCCGAAATATGATGCGGGACTGTTTGAAAGAGACGGTTCAAAGATGATATTAAGCCGCGGGCTGGGGACGCATACGATACCGGTAAGGATCAATAACAAGGCCGAAGCCGTTATCGTTGACATATTTAATGAAGATAAGCGGTAATGATGTAACAGGATATATGAGAGGGAATGAACATGAGTCTTAATGTTAAGCTTCAGGTTTTTGAGGGGCCGCTCGATCTGCTGCTCCATCTGATCGAGAAGAACAAGGTTGATATCTATGATATCCCTATCGTTCTTATCACGGATCAGTATCTTGAATACATAAGGCAGATGGAGAAGGAGGATCTCGATGTGATGAGCGAGTTCCTGGTCATGGCAGCCACTCTGCTTGATATCAAGTGCAGGATGCTCCTGCCCAAGGAAGTTAACGAAGAGGGCGAGGAGGAGGATCCCAGGGCTGAACTCGTTGAGAAGCTTCTCGAGTATAAACTGTATAAATACATGTCCTATGAACTTAAGGATATGCATATGGATGCGGAAAGGACGCTCTTTAAGAAACCAACCATGCCAAAGGAGATCGAGGATTACGAACAGCCCATCGATTATGACCGCCTCATAGGTGACATGGATCTTGCAAAGTTAAATCAGATATTCAAGTCCATGATGAAACGCCAGGTTGATAAGATCGATCCTATAAGGAGCAAGTTCGGCAAGATCGAGAAAGATGAGGTGAACCTTGAGGCAAAGACTGCATATATCGAGGATTATGTCAGGAAACATAAGAGGTTCGGTTTCAGGGATCTTCTTGAAAAACAGAATTCCAAGATGGATATAGTTGTTACTTTCCTTGTTATTCTTGAAATGATGAAGCTTGGAAGCATCATGATCGTGCAGGAAGCACTGTTTGATGATATCATGATAACCTCGAAGATGGCCGCATAAGATATGCTTATGTCGGCCTGAGGATAATGAAACCAATACTTTCGGAGTGAAAACAGGATTTGGATAAGGATACGGATAATATAGAAGAACTGAATACCAGCAAGACAGATATTAAAGTTCCCGAAGAGGAAGCTTGTGAAGCAGAGGATGCGCAGGAAGAAACGGAAGAGTCAAAGCCCGTTGATAATCCCAAAGCGGTCATAGGTGCAGTACTTTTTTCCGTAGGCAATTCGGTCGAATATAAGAAACTTGCAAATGTTCTCGGAAGGGACGTTGATGAGACGAGAAGCCTTGTGAATGAACTCAAGGCCGAATATGACGGGAATGATGACTGCGGTTTTACGATAATCGAGCTTGAAGGATCGGTACAGATGTGTTCGAAGGCTTCGATGTATGAGCATCTTATCAAGATAGCGAAGGTCCCCAAGGCATATTCACTGACGGATTCGATGCTTGAGACATTGTCGATAATAGCCTATAAGCAGCCGGTGACCAAACTTGAGATCGAGAAGATAAGGGGAGTCAGCAGCGACCATGCGGTAAACAGGCTTATGGAATACGGGCTTGTGACCGAGCTTGGAAGGCTTCAGGCTCCGGGAAGGCCGCTGCTTTTCGGAACAACGGAGGAATTCTTAAGGAGCTTCAACGTCACATCACTTGACGACCTGCCGACAGCGAGTCCCGACCGGATCGAGGAATTTAAGAAGGAGGCCGCCGAAGAGGCTGAAGTAACGCTGGGAATATGATATGTACGGGATGGCATAAGCCATCCCGATTTTTTATGCAAAAATTTCTATGAAATAAAATTGAATTGTGTTATAATCTACAATAGTGCGTAATGCGCTGTTATTGTTCATGTAAGGCTTGTCTATAGCCATATAATAAAAGATGGAGGGCTGAACAAAATGAGTAACACTTCTCAAGCGAGCGCTAGGATCAATTCCCTGCTCGATGAAAACAGTTTTGTTGAGATCGGTGCAATGGTCACGGCCAGGTCCACTGATTTCAATATGGATCCCAAGGCGGCTCCGGCTGACGGTGTTGTTACGGGATACGGTCTTATAGACGGCAGTCTGGTGTATGTATACAGCCAGGATGCGTCAGTCATGGGTGGTTCCATCGGCGAGATGCATGCTAAGAAGATCGTTTCGCTTTACAAACTGGCCATGAAGACGGGAGCTCCCGTGATAGGACTTATCGATTCGACCGGTTTGAGGCTCATGGAAGCGACCGATGCACTGTCTTCGTTCGGACATATCTATAAGGTGCAGTCCATGGCTTCGGGTGTGATCCCGCAGATCACCGCCGTTTTCGGAAACTGCGGCGGAGGCATGGCTTTATTCCCGTGGATGACTGACTTTACCTTTATTGAAAAAGGCAAGGGCAGGGTTTTCGTTAATTCCCCCAACGCGATAGAAGGAAATTACGAAGAGAAGCTTGATACTTCCGCAGCGGCATTCAGAAGTGCCGAGTGCGGTGATGTCGATGTTGTATGTGATGAAGCAGAGATTTATGACAGCATCAGGATGCTGGTTTCAATGCTTCCCGAAAATAATGAAGAGAACGGTGCATATGAGGAATGCAGCGATGACTTAAACAGACAGTGCACCGATCTTGCGGCATGCATCAAGGATGCATCGGCAGCCCTTTCAAGGATAGCGGATAACCAGATGTTCTTTGAGACCAAGAGCGAATATGCGGCATCGATCGTAACGGGATTCTTAAGGCTTAACGGCATCACGGTAGGAGCTGTGGCAAACAGGACCGAGAAGTATGACGAAGAAGGCAAGGTTGCCGAAAAGTATGACACCGTACTTACTCCGGCAGCATGCTATAAAGCGGCTGAATTCGTTGAATTCTGTGATGCATTTGATATACCGGTCATAACGCTCACGAGCGTTGACGGTTTCAAGGCGACCAGGAAGTCCGAAAAGAGGATCGGCAATGCGGCCGCCAAGCTTGCATATGCATTTGCCAATGCGACCGTTCCCAAGATAAACGTTATTACCGGCAATGCATTCGGAAGCGCATATGTTGTGATGAATTCCAAGGCTCTCGGAGCAGACATGACCTTCGCATGGAAGAATGCGGCAGTGGGAATGATGGATGCGGAAAAGAGCGGAGCGATGCTGTTTGAGAAGGAAGAGAACAAGGATGAACTCATTGCATCGTTCAAGGAAATGCAGACAGGTATCGAGGCAGCCGCACGCCGCGGTTACGTTGATACCATAATAGATGCGGCCGATACACGTAAGTATATCATCGGCGCACTTGAAATGCTGTTTACTAAGAGAGAGGACCGTCCGGGCAGGAAACATGGCGCGATCTGAGAAAGGTATGGTGAAACGTAATATGAAAAAGTTTTTATCAGTATTATGCGTGTGCATCTGTCTTTTCGGACTTACTGCCTGTGACCAGACGAAGCCTGTGGCACCCGAGGATGAAGAGATCGTTGTCGGATATTCCGAAGTGATCGCAGGATATCTGCTTCCCGAAGCTCCCGAAGTATACGGGTATTTCTTCGGTGGCGAGATAACGGGCCTGGATGACTTCACGAACGGAGGAGCCGAATATACCGAGGTGATATTCGATTCACTCGGTTTTCCGGTTGACGGAAACGGATTCCTTACCGGTATCGAATCATGGAAGGGTGCGGTAAAGGAAGCCGGAAGCTTTGTCAGCATAGGAGAGTCGACCGTCAAATACGGAAACAAGGGCGATACCCTTATAGTAGATACAGATGCGCAGTTTGAGAACAAGGATGCCGTTGTGGAATTTATTTTCGAGGACGGCTACAACAAGAAACTGACATCCTTCGCCGTAAACTTAAATTACACGTTTGGCGAGAAGATGGAGAAGGCGGGCCTTAATACACTGCTTGGCATGGGTATAGTATTTATAGTGCTTATCCTTCTGACTTTATTGATAGGATGTTTTGATTTTATCAACAAGGCACAGTCATCAGCGGCCTCAAGGAAGAAACAGTCCGAAGAAGGCAGCGGCACCGCACAGACACCCGCCGGTCCCGTAACCCCGGCGGCTGATGCCGGTGACGATGAGATTGCTGCGGTAATAGCGGCGGCCATAGCGGCATATGAGTCCGAATCCGGATCAAGTGCCGGTGAAGCCGGAGGATATTTCGTAAGGAGTATCAAACGCAGCAGCAACAGTAAATGGAATAAGCAGTAATCGTTCAATATTATCAGGAGGAATAACAAATGAAGAATTATACTATCACGGTAAACGGAAACACATATGATGTAACGGTTGAAGAGGGCGGAACTTCCGCAGCACCCGCAGTCAAGAGCGCTCCCAAGGCAGCACCCGCACCTGCGCCCAAGGCTTCGGTCGGCGGCGGCGCCATCAAGGTAGAAGCCGGAGCGGCAGGTAAGATATTTAAGATCGAGGCAAGTGTCGGCCAGGCCGTTAAGAAGGGTGATGCGGTCATCATCCTTGAAGCAATGAAGATGGAGATCCCCGTTGTTGCACCTTCAGACGGTACCGTAGCAAGCATAGACGTAGCAGTAGGTGATGCTGTAGAGGCAGGTGCCGTTCTTGCAACTCTTAACTGATTGATATATTACGGGAGGTCTTGAAATGTCATATATATTAGATGCGATACACAATCTCGTACTGCAGACGGCATTCTTCAATCTTGACCCGAAGAATTATATAATGATAGCCGTTGCGTGCGGTCTGCTGTATCTTGCGATTGCAAAGGAATTCGAGCCGCTCCTGCTGTGTCCCATTGCATTTGGTATGCTGTTGGTGAACATCTATCCGGATATAATGCTCTCGATAGAAGATTCAGCCAACGGTGTCGGTGGTCTGCTCCATTATTTCTATCTGCTGGATGAATGGGCAATACTTCCGTCGCTTATATTCATGGGTGTTGGAGCAATGACGGACTTCGGCCCGCTTATCGCAAATCCCAAGAGCTTTCTGCTCGGTGCGGCGGCACAGTTCGGTATCTTTGCGGCATACTTTATGGCTATCGGTTTCGGATTCAATGATAAAGCCGCAGCGGCGGTTTCGATAATCGGAGGAGCTGACGGCCCTACATCCATCTTCCTTGCCGGCAAGCTTGGACAGACGGCGCTTATGGGCCCCATTGCAGTGGCAGCTTATTCCTATATGTCGCTTGTTCCGATCATACAGCCGCCTATCATGAAGCTGCTCACCACCGAAAAGGAGAGAGCTATCAAGATGGAACAGCTCCGTCCGGTAAGCAAGCTTGAGAGGATACTGTTCCCCATAGTTGTCACCATCGTTGTTTGTCTGCTCCTGCCTACGACTGCACCCCTTGTAGGTATGCTCATGCTCGGTAATCTCTTCAGGGAGTCGGGAGTCGTACGCCAGCTTCAGGAAACGGCAAGCAATGCTCTTATGTATATAGTCGTTATCGTTCTCGGAACATCGGTAGGTGCAACTACGAGTGCAGCTGCATTCCTCAACTGGACGACGATCAAGATCGTCATACTGGGACTCGTTGCGTTTGCGTTCGGTACGGCCGCCGGTGTATTGTTCGGCAAGCTGATGTGTGTACTCACTCACGGCAAGGTTAATCCCCTTATCGGATCGGCAGGTGTTTCGGCAGTTCCGATGGCGGCGAGGGTTTCCCAGAAGGTCGGTGCCGAATCGGATCCCACCAACTTCCTTCTCATGCATGCCATGGGACCCAACGTTGCGGGAGTTATCGGTACTGCAGTTGCCGCGGGAACCTTCATGGCCGTATTCGGAATCATGTAATCGTTAATATAATATTTGGAGGATATTAAAATGGCAGATATTGAAAAGAAACCAATCAGGATTACCGAGACCATTCTTCGTGATGCTCATCAGTCTCTGATAGCAACCAGGATGCCGACCGAAGTAATGCTTCCGATACTCGATAAGCTTGATAAAGTAGGATATCATTCACTTGAATGCTGGGGCGGAGCAACATTTGATGCATCATTGCGTTTCCTTAAGGAAGATCCGTGGGACCGTTTGAGAAAGATCAGGGACGGCGCCAAGAACACAAAGCTCCAGATGCTCTTCAGGGGCCAGAACATCCTGGGATACCGTCCGTATGCAGACGATGTTGTTTACGCTTTCGTTGAGAAGTCGATCGCAAACGGTATCGATATCATCCGTATATTTGACTGTCTTAATGATATCAGGAACCTTCAGGCGGCAGTTGATGCCACGAATGAGATCAAAAAGAGAGAGGGACGCGGTGAGTCACAGATAGCGCTGTCTTATACGCTCGGTGATGCATATACTCTTGAGTACTGGGCAGATATGGCCAAGAAGATAGAGGATATGGGAGCCGATTCCATCTGCATCAAGGATATGGCCGGCCTTCTTGTTCCTTACAGAGCGGCCGAACTCATAAAGACTCTTAAGGAAAATACAAAGCTGCCCATACAGTTGCATACACATTATACATCCGGTGTTGCTTCGATGACTTATCTTAAGGCCGTTGAAGCCGGTGTTGATGTTATCGACTGCGCAATGTCACCGTTCGCGCTCGGTACTTCACAGCCCGCTACCGAGGTTATGGTCGAGACTTTCAAGGGCACCCCTTACGATACAGGATATGACCAGAAGCTCCTTGCCGAGATCGCCGATTACTTCAGGCCTTACAGAGAGGAATGCCTTGAGAGCGGACTCTTAAGCGCCAAGGTGCTCGGAGTCAACATCAAGACCCTTCTTTACCAGGTACCCGGCGGTATGTTATCCAACATGGTAAGCCAGCTTAAGGAACAGAATGCCGAGGATAAATATAATGAAGTGCTTGAGGAGATCCCCCGCGTTCGTAAGGACTGCGGTGAGCCGCCTCTTGTTACCCCTTCATCCCAGATCGTCGGAACCCAGGCGGTATTCAATGTACTCATGGGCGAGAGATATAAGATGGCGACCGGTGAGTTCAAGGATCTTCTCCGCGGTAAGTACGGACAGACTGTTAAGCCTATGAACCAGGAAGTCATAGACAAGGTTATCCCCGGAGAGGAGAGGTTTACCTCACGTTCGGCCGATGCCGCGGGTCTTACCAATGAGATGGACAAGATCGAAGCTGAGATGAAGCAGTATAAGCAGCAGGACGAAGATGTTCTTTCATATGCATTGTTCCCTCAGGTTGCCGTTGACTTCTTTAAGTATCGTGAAGCTCAGCAGACCAGGGTTGATGCCAAGAAACTCGACTCGGAGAATGCCGCATATCCCGTATAACAGTTTACAGGTCGGATAATATGCATTATTTACGAAGTAAATTTATATGTTATCCAAAAAACTGTGGCAAATTAAAAAAACGTATGTTATAATTATCAGGCAGTCTTATATAAGGCTGCCTGATCAAATTTCAACTCATAATACGGAAGGGCGATAAGATGGCAAGGAAAGAATCGATAACCAAACAGATGATAATCGACGGGGCCTTTGATCTGCTTCAGAAGGAAGGAATTGAAGCTGTTACCGCAAGGAAGCTGGCTGCCCATATAGGCTGTTCGACGCAGCCGATCTTCAGGGTATACGAAAATATGGAGGAACTCCTTTCCGAACTGTTTGAAAAGGCACGGGCTTATTACGAGGATTTCTGCCTGAGCAACCGTAAGGATTATGACACGCCTTTCGTTAATCTTGGACTCAACTATATTAATTTTGCCAAAAAGGAGCAGAATATCTTTAAACTGCTGTTTCTTTCCGGCGATAAGAATCATACGCTTTACGAACTTATAAACGGCAAGGATCATGCCTTCGTAATGAAAGAGATCAAGAAGATACCGAATCTCAACATGAATAATGTCGAGCTTATATTTACAAAGGTATTCATATTCATGCACGGTATGGCCGGAATGACCATTACGGGTGAGTTTGATCTTACGGATAATGAAGCCGAGGGAATGCTCAAAGATGCCATCATGGGCTTCATAGCCTGAAGGCGCAATAAGGCATGAGGATCGTTGTGGCCGGAGGAGGCGCTGCCGGAATGATGGCAGCGGCGGCGGCGTCAGAGAAATGTGATGATGTCGTTCTCATAGATAAGAATGAGAAACTCGGGAAGAAGCTGTATATCACCGGCAAGGGGCGGTGCAACCTGACCAATGCCTGTGATGCCGATGTGTTCTTCGATAATCTGATCACAAATCCGAAGTTTTTGTTCAGTTCTTTTTACGGATTCGATAACAGAGCCGCAATGGATTTTTTTGAATCCTGCGGACTTTTTCTTAAAACGGAACGCGGGAACAGAGTTTTCCCCGTTTCCGATCATTCCTCAGATGTGATAAAGGCGCTTAAGCTCCGGCTTGAGCATAATAATGTCAGGATATTGAACGACAGGCGGCTTGAGGATATTAAGATCCTTGACGGGCGTGTCTGCGGACTTACGGCTTCGGGAGAATATATGAAGGCCGATCGTCTGATCCTTGCACTCGGCGGCGTTTCTTATAAGGGTACCGGAGCTACGGATGATGCGTTCAGGCTTGCGAAAAGCCTTGGCTTAAAGACAGTCCCGGCACAGCCTTCGCTCGTTCCGCTTACAAGTCCCGATAAATGGACAGCACAGGTTTCGGGGCTTTCACTAAAGAATGTATCCGTAAGGCTTGAATACAGGAAAAAGGAGATATTCGAAGGCTTCGGAGAAATGCTGTTTACCCATTTCGGAGTGAGCGGGCCCCTCATATTGTCAGCGAGCAGTTATATAAAGGAGCAGATGTACGGTGACGGACTTGTGCTTCATATAGATCTTAAGGATGCACTCACACATAAGCAGCTTGATGAACGGATACTGCGTGATTTTTCCGGCTCTATGAACAAGCACCTTATTAATTCGCTTGACAGGCTGCTTCCGTCAGGGCTTATACCGGTAGTCATTGAGCTTGCCGGGCTCGATCCCCATAAGAGAGTGAACGGGATAACCAGGGCGGAACGCGAGGCGCTTGTTGATACAATAAAGGATCTGAGGGTTTCGATAAACGGAAACCGCGGATTCGATGAAGCCATCATAACAAGAGGCGGCATAAGCGTTAAGGAGGTTGACCCGTCCACGATGGAGTGCAGGAAGATAAAAGGATTGTATTTTGCCGGAGAAATGCTGGATGTCGATGCGCTTACAGGCGGGTTCAATCTTCAGATAGCATGGTCCACGGGACATCTTGCCGGAGTAAGTGCGGCAAAAGAGTGATGCTTAAGACAGATCAATGATCAAAGAAGGAGAAGAAGATGCAGGTTGCGATAGACGGACCCGCAGGTGCGGGAAAGAGTACGATAGCTAAAAGGATAGCCTCGGAACGCGGTTATATCTACGTTGATACGGGTGCGATGTACAGAGCGATGGCGTTGTATCTTATAAGACGCGGCATAGAGGCGGATGATACGGCGGGGATCGAAGCCGCCTGTGAGGATGCCGATATTTCGATCAGATATATAAACGGTGAGCAGAATGTTATCTTAAACGGTGAGAATGTCAGCGGGCTCATCAGGACGCAGGAGGTTTCCAATATGGCATCCGCAAGTTCCGTTAACGGGAAGGTGAGGGAGAAGCTGGTTGACCTTCAGCGCAAACTCGCTTCGGAAACGGATGTTGTTATGGACGGACGTGATATCGGGACTGTCGTGCTTCCCGATGCAGGTGTTAAGATCTATCTTACGGCAAGTGTGAATGTAAGGGCAAAGCGCCGCTATGATGAGCTTACGGCCCGCGGAGAATCAGCCGACCTTGCCGTCATTGAAGCGGAGATAAAGGAGAGGGACGAACGTGATATGACAAGGAAGATCTCGCCTTTAAAGAAAGCAGATGATGCCGTCACGGTGGACACCTCAGACATGAATATAGAAGAGGTGGTAAAGGTGATAGATGAGATAATAAACGAAGCTGCAGGGAAATAAAATGGAAGTCATAGTCGCTGAAAATTCGGGTTTCTGCTTCGGTGTAAAGAGAGCGGTGGATTCCGTATACGAGCAGATAAAAAAGGGCGGACGGATATATACATACGGTCCGATAATCCATAATGAACAGGTTGTCGGTGAACTCGAGGAAAAAGGAGTCAGGATAATCGGTTCAAAGGAGGAACTCAAGGAGATTACCGAAGGGACTGTCATAATAAGATCGCACGGCGTGTCAAAAGAGATTTATGATCTGATAAGGGAGCAGGGACTTGAACTGATCGATGCCACCTGTCCGTTCGTCAGGAAGATACATGGCATAGTGGAAAGAGAGAGCCGTGCGGGAAGGTTTATAGTTGTCATAGGGAGCAGAAAACACCCCGAGGTGGAAGCTATCGTGAGCCGGGTTGAGGGTGGGTGCAGGGTCATCGAGAACGAGGACGAAGCGAATGACTTTATATGCCCTGACAACCGCGAAATATGCGTAGTTTCGCAGACTACGTTCAACAATAACAAATTTCAAGATTTAGTTGAAATTTTTAATAAAAGAGGTTATCATGTTATTGTTGCCAATACAATATGTAATGCTACGGAGGAACGCCAGACGGAGGCGAAAAGAATAGCGTCCTGCGTAGATGCGATGATAGTCATAGGCGGAGCGGGCAGCTCAAATACGCAGAAACTATATGAGATATGTAAGCATGAATGTGATAACACCCAATACATTCAGACGTTAGATGACTTGGTACTTAACTCAATCGAATCCATTAAAAGTGTTGGTATTACAGCGGGGGCTTCCACCCCAAAAAAAATAATCCAGGAGGTTCAAAACTATGTCAGAGCAAACTTTTGAACAGATGTTGGAAGAATCATTAAAAACAATACATAACGGAGAGGTAGTTGAAGGTACGGTCATTGACGTTAAGCCCGATGAGATAATCCTTAATATCGGATATAAATCCGACGGCATCATAACCAGAAACGAATACTCAAATACGCCTAACCTTGATCTTACCACCTGCGTTAATGTCGGTGACACCATGGAAGCCAAGGTACTTAAGGTTAACGACGGTGACGGCCAGGTTCAGCTTACCTATAAGAGGCTTGCTGCCGATAAGGGCAACAAGAGGCTTGAAGAGGCGTTCAATAATAAAGAGGTACTTAAGGCAGAAGTCGCTCAGATACTCGACGGTGGACTCAGCGTAGTGATCGATGAGTCAAGGATATTCATTCCCGCAAGTCTTGTATCCGATTCATATGAGCGGGATCTTTCCAAATATCTCGGCCAGGAGATCGAATTTGTCATCACCGAGTTCAATCCCAGAAGACGCAGGATCATCGGTGACCGCAAGCAGCTTCTTATGGCTGAAAGGGAACAGCTCCAGAAGGAACTGTTCGCAAGGATAAAGGTTGGCGATGTTGTGGACGGTATAGTCAAGAACGTTACCGACTTCGGTGTATTTGTAGATCTCGGCGGAGCCGACGGACTTCTTCATATATCCGAGATATCCTGGGGCAGGGTAGAGAATCCCAAGAAGGTCTTCAAGCCCGGTCAGGAACTTAAGGTACTCATCAAGGATATTCAGGACACGAAGGTTGCCTTATCTCTTAAGTTTGCTGATTCCAATCCATGGAATGATGCAGAGGATAAGTACGGAATAGGCACCGTTGTTACGGGCAAGATCGCAAGGATGACTGATTTTGGCGCATTCGTTGAACTTGAACCCGGTATAGATGCACTCCTTCATGTATCGCAGATCTCAAGGGATCATATAGATAAGCCTTCGGATGTTCTTAAGGTCGGTCAGGAAGTAACTGCCAAGATAGTTGACTTCAAGCCCGAAGACAAGAAGATAAGTTTGAGCATCAAGGCAATGCTTGAACCCGAGAAGAAGGAAGTTGAAGAAGACAAGGACGCGGACGTGGTCAGCGTTGATATTGATGCGGAGATAGAAAAGGCTAAGGAAGCCGAAGCGGCGGAGGAGACCGTTGCGGAAGAAGCTCCCGAGGCAGCCGTATCGGAAGAAACAACGGAAGCAGCCGAATAAGCTTTATATTTTAAATGAATAACAGGAGATAGTGTCAATGGCTATGACTTATGAACAGTTTGAAGATGCTATTTTGAAACTCACGAGTATCGATCTTACCGCTTACAAGGAAAAGCAGATGAAGCGAAGGATCGATACTCTGATAAATAAGCATAAGATAAACGGATATGAGGCTTTTGTCAAAGAACTGAAGGCTCAGCAGAAATTATTTGAGGAATTCGTAAACTATCTTACGATCAACGTTTCCGAGTTTTACAGGAATACCGATCAGTGGGAACTCCTTGACAAGGAGTTTATTCCCGAGATCATCGGTAAATACGGAAAACGTCTTAAGATATGGAGCGCCGCCTGTTCCACGGGAGACGAACCGTATTCGCTCGTTATGGCATTGTCGAGGCATATTCCTCTTAACCAGATCAAGATCCTTGCGACGGATCTTGACAAGCAGGTGATCGCCCAGGCCAAGACCGGGCTTTACTCCGAAAAGAGCATTGCAGGAGTACCGGATGAACTTAAGAAGAAGTACTTTACCAAGATAGGCGCTTCCTATCAGATATCCCAGGAGATCAAGGACCGTGTCGAATTCAAGGAACATAATCTTTTAAAGGATCCTTATCCGACCGGATGCCATTTCATTGTATGCCGGAATGTGCTCATTTATTTCACGGATGAAGCAAAGGATGAGATATACAGGAAGTTTAATCAGTCCCTGGTAAAGGACGGTATACTTTTTATCGGAAGTACCGAACAGATAGTAAACCATAAGGATTTCGGGTATACGAGGCGTAATTCATTCTACTATCAGAAGGTCTGAGAGATAATCTTATCGCCGATGTCTTTAAGCGTTCCGGTTATCATATCTTCATTAAAGGGGATGTAGGAGCGTTTTGATGAATATTCGGACCTGAATAATATGTCACTGTCTGTTACCGCAGGAATAAAGAGGCCGCTGTGTTTTATATAGCAGGTCTCTTTTTTTGCATTCTCGCGTCTTGAAGGATCAACCCCCGAAGCCGCCGATCTGTGGATGCATTTGTCTTCTGCCGGGAGATAATAGTAATTACGGTAATCAGCATAGAAATGTTTAAGCTCCGTATTAATGACAGGTATCCGGATCAGGGCTGTTTTGTCATTATTGATCTTGAGTATCACATCATCGTATCTGGCGGTTATTGGTTTTGGTATATCGGTATCATGACTGTATACGGCCAGGATCTCCTGTTTCCGGTTTCCTGCATAGTCCGTATAATCATGTATCGAATGCGATACATAGTCAAGGCGTATATATTTTAATGCGGTATAGTGCAGTATGGGCAAAATATATGCCATACCTTTAAGGTCCTCACTGTTATGGTATATGAGCGGAGCGACCAGAGACGGATCCCCGGTATGCACATATTCATGATATACTCCTATAAGTTCGCGCCCGGTATAAGGATCGTCGCTTACTATATCAAGCAGCTGCTCGATGCTCCTCTGGCGCATGGAAGATAACCCCATCAGCTTGCCAAAGGGTTTTATCATACGGTATATATCATGATCGCAAAGGGAGCTGAAGGGATCTTTTATCCCGTAAAGTGAAGCCTTGTATGAAAGGTATGGGATATCGAAGCGTTTGCCGTTATAGTGGATAAGCGTTCCGAAATGTCCGTCGATGTATGAAACCGATTCGGATAATATAAGCGCCTCTTCGCCGGGGGTATCCGCAAACCATTGGATCGTATTATATCCTTCATCATCAAAGTACCCGCATCCTACAAGATACAGGCTGGTGTGCTCTTTGGACAGTCCGGTGGTCTCTATGTCTATAAACAGGATATCGTTTAAAGGTGCAAATCTTTCTAAGGGATAACCCGGCCTTATATCTTTATGACAGTCAGTAAAAACTTTCATGATCTTCCTCCGTCTTATACAGTATATCATATTTGGCATATTTCAATAATAAAGTGGTAATCCTCTGATAAATTTTGTATAATCATATATTGGATGGATAAGTTTTTCTTATCCTATGTACGCATCGAATACAAACACACAGAGGTATCCAAATGGCTGGTTTTACTTTCAAAGGCGGTGTGCATCCGTACGAGGGCAAGGAACTTTCCAAGGATAAACCGATCAAGCGTTTTATTCCGGAGGGTGATCTTGTATTTCCGCTATCGCAGCATATAGGCGCTCCCGCAAAACCCGTGGTCTCCAAGGGCGACACTGTTCTTGCGGGCCAGCTGATAGCCGAAGCTGAAGGATTCGTTTCCGCCAATATCTATTCATCTGTTTCAGGTACAGTCAAGTCGATCGACAAACACAGAGTCGCCACCGGAGATATGGTCAATTCCATAACCATAACAAGCGACGGTAATTTTACGGCCGCACCACGGCTTGATATCGGAGATATCGCGGATATGTCCAGACAGGAGGTTATCGACGGAATCAGGCTTGCCGGTATCGTGGGTATGGGCGGAGCCGGTTTTCCGACTCATGTCAAGCTCTCACCCAAGGATCCCGATAAGATATATTACTGTATAGTCAACTGTTCGGAGTGTGAGCCTTATCTTACTTCCGATTACAGACGAATGATGGAGGAGCCGGAAAAGCTTGTGGCCGGACTTAAGATAATACTGTGTCTGTTCGAACATGCCGAAGGCATCCTTGCCGTTGAAGATAATAAGCCTGACTGTATCAGGAAACTAAAGGAACTGGTCATTGATGAGAAGCGTATCACGGTGAAGCCTCTTAAGACCAAGTATCCGCAGGGGGCCGAACGCCAGCTTATATATGCGACCACAAAGCGGGCGATCAACTCCTCGATGCTTCCGGCTGATGCCGGATGCGTTGTCAATAATGTCGATACTGTGGTTTCGATTTATCACGCGATAATAGAAAAACGTCCTCTGACGGAGCGTATAGTGACTGTTACCGGAGATGCTGTGGTTGAACCTCAGAATTATCTTGTTCCGATCGGGACATCATACAAGCAGCTCATAGAAGCTTCCGGCGGATTTAAGTCAACACCCGAAAAGATAATATCCGGCGGACCGATGATGGGCTTTGCAATGTTCGATCTGGATGTTCCGATAATCAAGACGTCATCAGCGATCACCTGCTTTCTTAAGGATGATGTCGCCGGCTGCAAACCTACAAACTGCATAAACTGCGGCCGCTGTGCCGAGGTCTGTCCCGGACGGGTCATTCCCGCGAGGCTCGCCGATTATGCGGAGGCCGGAGATGAAGAGAGGTTCCTTGAGTATAACGGAATGGAATGCTGTGAATGCGGATGCTGCAGTTACATATGTCCTGCAAAACGCCAGCTTACACAGAGTATTAAGACCATGCGCAAGCTTCTGCTCGCAAAAAAGAAAAAAAAATAGGAGGGTTTAAGAGTGAGCGATCTGTTGAATGTTTCCTCGGGACCTCATGTGAGAAGTAAATATACGACAGCAAAGATAATGGCGATCGTGCTCCTTGCGCTGATGCCCGCAGCCGGATACGGTATATACCATTTCGGAGTAAATGCCGCTATCCTCATAGTGGTAAGCATAGTTACCTGTGTTCTCACAGAACTTGTATATGAACTGGTAACGAAGCAGGATATCACCGTGTTTGATCTGAGTGCCGCGGTTACGGGACTGCTGCTCGGACTTAACATGCCCCCTACGGCTGACTGGTGGCTTCCGGTCATAGGCGGTATATTTGCGATCGTTTTCGTTAAAATGCTGTTTGGAGGTCTCGGGCAGAATTTCATGAACCCCGCACTTGGCGGCAGATGTTTTCTCGTAATATGTTTTGCGGCCAGGATGACAAATTTTAATTATGACGGAGTAACATCGGCAACGCCGCTTATGCTTCTCAAGACGGGAAATGCAGTGAATGTACGGGATATGATATTCGGTAATATCCCGGGTACCATAGGTGAGACATCTGTGATAGCTATCGTTGCGGGAGCATGTTTGATGCTTTGCTTCGGGATCATCGATCTTAGGATACCCGCATCCTACCTGATCTCATTTGTGATATTTATGGGACTGTTTTCCGGACGCGGCTGGGATATTCCGTATCTGACCGCGCAGCTTGCAGGAGGAGGACTTATGCTCGGGGCATTCTTTATGGCCACGGATTATGCCACATGCCCGATAACCAATAACGGCAGGATATTATATGGGATATGCCTCGGACTGATGACAGGTGTGTTCCGTTGCTTTTCCAGCACGGCCGAGGGTGTGAGTTTTGCCATCCTGTTCTGCAACCTGCTTGTGCCGCTCATTGAGAAGCTTACGCTTCCCAAGTGCTTTGGAAAGGGTGGTGAGATCTGATGAAGGATGGGATCAGGGCAGTAGTGACTCTTACTTTGATCACGGTTATCGCAGGGCTTCTGCTCGGTTATGTATATGAGCTTACCAAGGCTCCGATAGAGGCAGGAGAGTCGGAAGCAAAGATGGCCGCATATAAGACCGTCTTTTCCAATGCCGCCGATTTTGTCAAAATCGATGAAGCCGGAAGTTCCCGGGCTGAGGAAGCATTAAAGGCTTCCGGTTTTCCGGAGGAGAGGGTGGATGAATGCCTTGCCGCTGTTGATTCATCAGGCAGCATAATAGGCCATGTCCTCACGGTCACAACATCGGAAGGATACGGCGGGGATATCACGGTGTCTATGGGGGTAGGGCTTGACGGAATGCTCGGCGGTATCGAGATACTGTCGATCTCGGAAACCGCGGGACTTGGTATGAACGCCGATACGCCGGAGTTTAAGGACAGATTTAAAGGGAAGAATGTTTCCCAGTTTTCATATACCAAATCGGGAGCCTCCGCCGAATATGAGATCGATGCTATCAGCGGAGCAACGATCACGACCAATGCAATGGTAAATGCGGTCAATGCCGGGCTTGTGTATTCAGAGGCCCTGAGAGGAGGGCAGAAATGAGTAAGGTTATTGAAAGACTCTATAACGGTATCATCAAAGAGAATCCGACGCTCGTGCTCATGCTTGGCATGTGTCCGACTCTCGCCGTGACCACGAGTGCCGTAAACGGCGTGGGTATGGGACTTACGACCACGGTCGTTCTCGTTATGTCTAATCTTTTGATATCAATGTTGAGAAAAGTCATACCGGATGGTGTCAGGATACCTGCGTTCATAGTCATCATAGCATCTTTCGTTACGATAGTTCAGCTTCTGCTTCAGGCCTATATCCCATCGCTTTATTCGGCACTCGGAATATATATACCGCTGATCGTCGTAAACTGTATCATACTCGGCAGAGCCGAAGCTTATGCATCAAAGAATGCAATGATATATTCACTGTTTGACGGACTGGGCATGGGGCTTGGATTTACTCTCGGACTTACGCTCATAGGTATAATAAGGGAAGTGCTCGGAACAGGCTCGATCTTCGGATACAGGTTCCTGCCTAAGTCAGTCCCGACCCTTACCATATTCATACTAGCGCCCGGAGCGTTTTTTGTTCTCGCTGTACTTACTGCAATAATGAATAAGATCAGGATGGCTTCCGGAAAGGGAGGCGGTGTTGAGGCTTCGTGCGATCCGGAAATGTGTGCCGGATGCGACGTGCCCGGATGCAGAGGAAGGAGTGAGGGATGATGGGTAAGTTATTATCGATAGCTATAGGATCCGCATTTATCAATAATGTTGTTCTAAGCCAGTTCCTCGGGATATGTCCGTTTCTCGGAGTTTCAAAAAAGGTAAAGACCGCAGCGGGAATGGGTTCTGCCGTAGTATTTGTTATCACGCTTGCATCTGCGGTGACATCGGTGATCTACAGCTTTATCCTTACACCGCTTAATATCACATACCTGCAGACGATCGTTTTTATACTGGTCATCGCGGCTTTGGTCCAGTTTGTCGAAATGTTTCTTAAGAAGAAGATAAAAAGCCTGTACAATGCCCTGGGTGTTTATCTTCCGCTTATCACAACGAACTGCGCAGTTCTTGGAGTCGCGCTTAAGAATGTTCAGAATTCATACGGATTTGTTGAGAGCGTTGTCAACGGATTTGCTGTTTCCGTAGGCTTTCTCGTTGCGATAGTCATAATGGCCGGGATAAGAGAGAAGACTGAGTATAATAATGTTCCGAAGGCGTTTAAAGGTACGCCTATCGTTCTTGTTACAGCAGGACTCATGGCTATAGCTTTCTTCGGTTTTTCCGGGCTTAAATAGTATTTGGAAAGGTGTATTGATATGATGAATGTTACCGGGATAGTCACGGCCGTCGGAATGGTCGGTACAGTAGGGTTGCTCATAGGGATATTCTTAAGTATCTTCGGAAATATATTCAGGGTGGAGACTGATCCCGTTGCGGATGAGATCGAGGAGGCCCTTCCGGGTAATAACTGCGGAGGATGCGGTTATGCCGGATGCAGCTCACTTGCGCTTGCGATCGCGTCGGGAGAAGCTCCAGTCACGGGGTGCCCTGTAGGTGGGGAAGCCGTAGCAAATGTTATCGCGTCCATCATGGGAGTAGAGGCGGATGCTTCGGATAAGCAGATAGCCCACGTTATGTGTAAGGGAACCTGCGGGGCGACTTTCAATAATTATAATTACGAGGGAGTAAAGGATTGCAGGATGGCTTCCTTCGTACCCGCGGGAGGAGCAAAGAGCTGTGACTACGGCTGCATAGGTTTCGGAACCTGCGTGGATGCCTGCGAGTTTGATGCCATAAGCATAACAGACGGTGTGGCAAGGATAGATAAGGATAAGTGCAGGGCTTGCGGCAAATGCATCGCAGCATGCCCCAAGCATCTTATCACGATGATCCCCTATGATGCCGGTTATGCTGTCGAATGCTCAAATCCCGATAAGGGACCGCTTGTCATGAAGGTCTGTAAGTCGGGATGCATCGGATGTGGTCTTTGTGTTAAGGAATGCCCCAAAGAAGCAATATCCTTAAACGGAGCGCTTGCCGTTATAGATCAGGAGAAATGTGTCGGCTGCGGCCTTTGTTCAAAGAAGTGTCCTAAGAATGCGATAACCGCATTATAAATGAAAGGATATTGCATTACATATATTTTTCCGCACCGTCCGAAAAGAAGATATCGCCGTCTCTGGTTATGAAAACGGCCTCGGTATCTTTTGTACCGTTTATCAGCTTTAACGCATCATTAAGTCCGTACAGTATGCATTCGGTTGAGAGTGCATCGGCCGCAAGGGAAGATGAACATATGACGGTCGCGCTGCTTAAGTCGGTCCCGGCAGGATAGCCGGTCATCGGATCGAGTATATGATGGTATATATTACCTTCATACGTGAAATACCTTTCGTATATTCCAGAGGTGACTACCGATTTGCCTGATATGTTCAGTGAAACGGCGATACCCGAGGAAGCATCGAAAGGTTTTTTTACGCCTATCTTAAACGGACTTCCGTCCGGACGGCACCCAAGTGTATTAATGTTCCCGCCGCATGATATGACGGCGGATCTTACTCCGTTGTCTTCCAGAAACTCCTTAAGCCTGTCTGCGATATATCCCTTGCCAAGCGAACCGGCATCAAGCATAAGAGCAGGATCTGTTTTTCTGACACGAAGGCCCTCCCTGTCTGTGATAAGGCCGTTTAGTCCCTTTAATGAAACGGCAGCTTTAATATCTGCCTCATCCGGCAGGCTTTTTTCATTCCTTGCACCGGTCCATAATGCCGAAGCATGTGCGATAGAGATATCCAGCATGCCGTTGCTTTCATTAAAACATTCAACCGCATATTCAAGCAGATCTACAGTGTCTTTGGAAACGTTCACCCATTCCCCCTTTGATGAATTGATCCTCCCGAAATCCCCCTGAGGATCGGAAGGAGAAAAGAGCTTATCATAGTATGCGCATTCTTCAAGGCATTTTTCGGCGATGTCTGCAGCTGACGGGTCGTATATCGTTACGGTAACGAGAGTGTCAAAATAGAAACCGGAGCGTACTGTATTCCCGGATGACCGGGTAAATGTGCGGCATCCGCCCGTAAGCAGAATGGAGATGATGAGAATGCAGCATATTATTGATATCCGGTGATTTGAATGTTTCATGGCGTTATGATATCATGATATGAAATAAAGGTCAAAAGACAAAGAGGTATCTGTATGCCGGGATTATTTGACGATCAGGACAGGAATGATAAAAAATCATATAAAAAACTGATAACATATTTTGTGGCGGCTGTCTCCCTTGTCATGCTGCTGTTCCTTGCGGTTATCTATTCAAATACGAAGTCAAAGCAGGACAAGAGGAATGCGCTTGACAATGAGCTTATGCAGAACAAGCAGGAGCTTGCCGAAGAACTCGGGAGCGTTTCCTCCGATGAATACGGAAACCTGAAGTCAGAAGATCTTGATTTCTGGGATATGTACAAGGATGAAGAAAAGCAGGAGAGCGTTTCGGAGAATAAGCCCTCATCACCGCGGAAGGAAGATAAGCCCAAGCCGGAAGTCACACTTTCGGAAGACAGTATAATGCCGACCGTATCCGAAAACGAGGCAGAGGAAACAGATCCTTCACATATAAAGGCCAGGGCCAAAGGAGAAGAAGAAAAGGCATACGAGATAAAGGAGAATGCAAAGAAGAACAGTTACGACTTTAAGGGGTATCTCAGTGTCGATCAGACAAGGCCCGAATACAATGACAGAAACTATACTGTCAGACGCGGTGTGGATGTATCCAAATACCAGGGCACTATTGACTGGGCAAAAGTCAGGGCCGACGGGATCGACTATGCGATGATCCGTGTCGGTGCAAGAGGATACGGAAGCGGACAGCTTATGCTCGATGATAATTATGTGACCAATATGATGGGAGCCAAGGCGGCAGGGCTTGATACGGGAGTATACTTCTTCTCACAGGCAGTGACCGAGGAAGAAGCTGCGGAAGAAGCAAACTTCACGGTCGGCGCTCTCATGAATTACGGAGCCACCTATCCTGTCGCGCTTGATATCGAGTGGGTTGACAATGATGAAGCAAGGACCGATAAGCTTAGCGCGCAGGAAAGAACGAAGATCGCGGTCAAATACTGTGAAACGATAAAGGCATTCGGATATAAGCCAATCATATATGCATCAAGGGATATGCTCATCGCGGGACTTGATGTTGATGAACTTAAGGATTACGAAATATGGTTAAGCGATGATATAAAACCCGAAAAAGGGACCGATTATCCCTATGAGTTTGCAATGTGGCAATATACCCGCAAAGGTCATGTTGACGGGATAAGCGGAGATGTGGATATGAACCTGTATTTCATCAGTTCTAAGGAGAAGTAGTTTTGGCAAGTGAAGTTATCCTGTCCGATATCTCGATCCTTGTATACAGGTCGGCATAAGCCGAGGGACTTAACGAATCCACATAATTCTGCTCATATGATTTTGAAGGATAGATGCGTTTTACGATATCCACGGCTTTATTATATGCTATTGCGGCCATTTCCTCGGTGGGATAGGAACCGACGGTATAGTTGCCGTTTATGAGTATCACAACGCGGTAACTGACTTTGCCGCGTTTGGTCGTTTTTTTCCTTACGCCGTGGTACCTGTTGATTATCTCGATGTTTTCGTATCTGAAATCAAACCGGTCCTCGTTGATAAAATGGTAGTCCCTGTTTAAAACCGCATATTTCTTGATGCCGTAGCGCGAATGAAGGTTGACCTGCATTCCGTAATCGGCAACGAATAAATGATTGCCCCGGCGTGAAATCTTATGTTCGGAGTAGTAGAAAAGGTCTTCCACATCAAATTTATATACATGATCCCTATCGAGATAATAAAGGAAGAAATGCTTCTGAAGATATATCGGATTCCTTATGTATACCCGGTTATCCCTGAAATTGATAAGTACCACATATTTTTCAAATGCAAGAGGGCAGGGCAACGTATAATCCTCGATCTTAAGAGAACTCTTTATCAGGCTGCGTGCATAATGGTATGCATTACCGGCAAGCTCCGCAGAATCATAACTGCCGAGGCTTATGTGTTTGTTACGGTATGTTATGGATGCCCTGTAATATTTTTCACCGTTCTTCTTTACTGCTTCAAATACACCTGCTTCGCCCATGTGATTCTCCCTGACCGGATGATTTAAACCTGTAAGTTGCGGCTTTTGATATAAATATCCTACCATTATATCCTGAAAAGGTCAAAACCATCCTTATATTGAAAAAAATATACTCCTGCCACCATATATGGTGTATACTGTAACTGCAGGTTTTTGTTTAGGCGGGCCGTGCCTGCCGCACGTCAAGTCAGGAGGAATATCATGCCCAGATCGGAGAATCAGAAACTCAAGATATTATATTTAAAAGACATACTGTACAAATATTCGGACGAATATCATCCCTTAAGCGCCACGCAGATCTGTAATATGTTAAAGGATCTCGGTGTCGAGGCTGAACGGAAGAGTATCTATAATGATATAGAAATGCTCGCGCAGTACGGGTTTGATATCATGAAGATAAACGGAAGAGAAGGCGGTTTTTTCATGGGCAGCCGTGAATTTGAACTTCCGGAACTTAAGCTTCTCATAGATGCCGTAATGTCTTCAAAGTTCATCTCAAAGAGAGAATCCGACAAGCTTGTAAAGAAGATAACTTCATTTGCGGGTGAATACGATGCAAACGATTTAAAGCGCCAGCTTCTCAGCATAAACAGGATAAAGGGCCAGAACGAAAGCATATTATATACCGTGGATGAGATCAACTCGGCTATACGTACAAACAGGAAGCTTCGCTTCAAATACTGCGAATGGGGCACCGACATAAAGCTTAAGCCCAAGAAGAACGGAGAAGATTATGAAGTGAGTCCCATGACTCTTATATGGGACGATGAGTATTACTATATGGTTGCATACGATTCGGCAGCGGGGATCATCAAGCATTACAGGGTCGATAAGATGAAAGACGCATCCGTACTTGAAGAAAGACGTGACAAACCCGACGTGCGGCCGGATATGAGCGTATATTCCGGAAAGATGTTCGGAATGTTCGGCGGAAGATCGGCAAAGATATGTCTTGAATGTCCCGAGGAGATGGTCGGCATACTTATTGACAGGTTCGGTCAGGATGTAAGGATAACTTCCGGCAGGAAAGGAACGGTCAATGTTCATACCGAAGCTGTGCTCGGCAAACCGTTCTACGGATGGATCGCTTCGGTCGGCCCCCGTATAAAGCTTCTGTCGCCTTCCGAAGCGGTTGAAGGTATGAAAGGATTCCTTAAGGAAGCTGCTTCTGCATATTAAACCTCTTTTGTGGTTGACTTATTCGTTGCCACTTGATATAGTTGTTTTTGGGCACCATATATAGTTGCCCGGCCATGTCTTAACACAATATATAGTTATCAAATACGGAGGCATACATGGGAGCGGAAGAGGTTAAATCAGAAGAGATCAATTATTCGGAACTTTATAAGCCTGCAAGAGACGTCAGGATGATCAAGAAGGACGGGACGAAGGAGGCCTTCAACGTCCAGAAGGTTATTGATGCGGTAGGCAAATCCGCATACAGGGCACTGACCAAGTTCACCGAGGATGAAAAGAAGTTTATCTGCCAGAAGGTAGTGGAGCGCGTTGACGAGCTTGATGTCGATGAGATACCCATACCGGTAATGCATAATATCGTTGAGAGCGCACTTGAAGAGGTCAAGCCGATAGTCGCCAAATCCTACAGGGATTACCGTAACTATAAGCAGGATTTCGTCAGGATGCTTGATGATGTTTATAAAAAGAGCCAGTCGATAATGTATGTCGGCGATAAGGAAAATGCCAATACCGATTCCGCACTCGTGTCCACGAAGAGAAGCCTCATCTTCAACCAGCTCAATAAGGAACTGTATCAGAAATTCTTCATGACCACAGAAGAGATACAGGCCTGCAGGGACGGGTATATCTATGTTCATGATATGTCCGCAAGAAGGGATACCATGAACTGCTGTCTGTTCGATGTGGCCACGGTATTAAAGGGCGGCTTCGAAATGGGAAATATATGGTATAACGAGCCCAAGGCTCTTGATACCTGTTTTGATGTCATAGGTGATATAGTCTTATCGGCCGCTTCACAGCAGTACGGCGGATTTACCGTACCTTCTGTCGATCTTATACTTGAACCCTATGCCGAGAAATCATATGAGAGATATATAAAGAAATATATGGAACTCGGTATAGATGAGGAGAAGGCAAAGGAGGTTGCGTACAAGGATGTAACGAGGGACTTCGAGCAGGGGTTCCAGGGATGGGAATATAAGTTCAATACGGTTGCGAGCTCCAGAGGTGATTATCCGTTCATAACGGTCACTGCAGGAACCGGTACCGGAAGGTTTGCAAAGCTTGCTACCATAACAATGCTTAATGTAAGGCGAAAGGGACAGGGCAAGGCTGAATGCAAGAAGCCCGTACTGTTCCCCAAGATCGTCTTTTTGTATGATGAGAACCTGCACGGACCCGGCGGTGAGCTTGAGGACGTTTTTGAAGCAGGTGTTGAGTGCTCGAGCAAGACCATGTATCCCGACTGGTTAAGCCTTACCGGTAAGGGATATATCGCAAGTATGTATAAGCAGTACGGCAAGATAATCTCACCCATGGGATGCCGCGCTTTTCTTTCGCCATGGTATGAGAGGGGCGGAATGCATCCTGCCGATGACAAAGATGTCCCCGTATTTGTGGGAAGGTTTAACGTCGGTGCGGTATCACTCCATCTGCCCATGATACTTGCCAAGGCCAGACAGGAGAGCAAGGATTTCTATGAGGTACTTGATTATTATCTTAACCTTATAAGGGGACTTCATAAGAGGACTTATGCTTACCTCGGGGAAATGAGGGCATCCACTAATCCGCTTGCATACTGTGAAGGCGGTTTCTACGGGGGGCATCTTAAACTTACCGATAAGATAAAGCCGCTTCTTAAGGCTGCAACTGCGTCATTCGGCATCACTGCTTTCAATGAACTTCAGGAATTATATAACGGCAAGTCGCTGGTTGAGGACGGCGAATTTGCCCTTGAGGTACTTGCATATATAAACAAAAAGATAAATGAATTTAAGGAAGAAGACGGACATCTGTATGCCATATACGGAACCCCGGCAGAGAGCCTTTGCGGACTTCAGGTCAAACAGTTCCGCAAGAAATACGGCATTGTCGAGAATGTATCCGACAGGGAATATGTATCGAATTCCTTCCATTGCCACGTTACCGAGGATATAACCCCGATAGAAAAGCAGGATCTTGAATACAGGTTTTGGGAATTGTCAAACGGCGGCAAGATCCAGTACGTTAAATATCCCATCGATTATAATCTCGAGGCGATAAAGACGCTTATAAGACGCGCTATGGACATGGGATTCTATGAAGGTGTCAATATGTCTTTGGCTTATTGTGATGACTGCGGACATCAGGAACTTGAGATGGATGTCTGCCCCAAGTGCGGCAGCCGTAACCTTACCAAGATTGAGCGAATGAACGGTTATCTGTCCTACAGCAGGGTCCATGGGGATACAAGGCTCAATGATGCCAAGATGGCCGAGATTGCCGAAAGGAAGAGCATGTAGGATGAGGTATCACAATATAACCAAGGATGATATGTTAAACGGCGACGGCTTAAGGGTTGTGCTGTGGGTTGCGGGATGCGATCATTGCTGCAAGGATTGTCATAATCCGGTCACCTGGGATCCCGACGGCGGCCTTCCGTTTGATGATAACGTAAAAAAGGAACTGTTCGATGAACTGAAGAAGGATTACATATCCGGCGTCACCTTCAGCGGAGGTGATCCGCTCCATCCGGCGAATATGACTGACATCACTTCGCTTGCCGCTCAGATTAAGGAAGAGTATCCCGATAAGACGATATGGCTTTATACGGGGGCCGACTGGGAAGATATTTATGAGCTTCCGCTCATGAAGTATCTTGATGTGCTGGTTGACGGTGAGTTTAAGACGGAGTTAAAAGACGTGAAGCTCTTGTGGAAGGGAAGCAGTAATCAGAGAGTCATAGATGTAAGGCAGACTCTTGCCTCAAAAGACCCACTCATCCCGGTGATCCATTGTCCGGATTACTATGTATAGAGCCGGTTTGGAAATAGTCACCGCCTCATATTATAATATCAGGAGAATACCATGCGTGAAACGATCAAAATAACATATCTTTCAGACAGGATCGAGAAACTCAGATATATAGATGGCAAGTCAGACTGGATAGACCTTCGCTCCGCCGAGGATATCACACTTAAGAAAGGCGAATTTCATCTGATAAACCTCGGTGTGTCAATGTGTCTGCCCGATGGATATGAGATGCTTATCGCTCCGCGCAGTTCGACTTTTAAGAATTTCGGTATAATCCAGACCAACAGCGTCGGTGTAGTGGATGAAGCCTATGGAAAGACGAGCAGCAAGGATGTTCTGATGATGCCCGTATACGCGGTAAGGGATACTGAGGTCCATGTTAATGACCGTGTGTGTCAGTTCCGTATAATAAGGCACCAGCCTGTGATCGATTTCGTCGAAGTTACGCCCGATAATGAAGGTGAGGCCCGTGGCGGATTCGGTTCCACGGGAGTAAAGTAGTCAGGTTTTGAAAAAGCATAAGATCTCTGCAGTACAGAATAAAAGCATAGCGGAAGAACTTGATATCAATAAAGGTGACTTCCTTCTTGAGATAAACGGCCAGAATCCTGAGGATATCTTTGACTACCAGTATCTTATCCAGGATGATTATCTTGAAGTTCTTATTGAGAAGCCGGACGGAGAGCAGTGGCTGCTCGAGATAGACAAGGAACCGGATGAAGACCTTGGGATAGAATTCGATAACGGCCTGATGGACGGATACCGTTCGTGCCATAACAAGTGTATTTTTTGTTTCATCGACCAGATGCCGTCCGGCATGAGGAGTACCCTTTACTTCAAGGATGATGATTCAAGACTGTCATTTCTTCAGGGGAACTATGTTACACTCACAAATATGAGTGACCATGATATAGACAGGATAATTAAATATCATATGTCACCCATCAATATTTCTTTTCAGACAACAAACCCCAAACTAAGATGCATGATGTTAAATAACAGGTTTGCAGGAGAGGCCCTAAAAAAAGTCGACCGCCTGTATGAGGCCGGTATAACCATGAACGGCCAGATAGTCCTTTGCAGGGGAGTCAATGACAGGGAGGAACTTAAACGCAGCATATCCGATCTCATGAGATATATTCCCGTGCTTGAGAGTGTTTCCGTAGTGCCGGTGGGTTTGTCGCGTTACAGAGAGGGGCTGTATCCTCTTGAACCTTTCACCTGCGAAGACGCAAGGATAACAATTGATATTATTGAAGGATTCCAGCGCCTTTCCTATAAGGAGCACGGCATACATTTCGTGCATGCTTCGGATGAATTCTATCTTCTTGCCGGCATGGAAATCCCCGAGGCCGGAAGGTATGACGGATATCTTCAGCTTGAGAACGGAGTCGGTATGATGAGGCTTCTTTGGGATGAATTCGATGAAGCATATGAGGAACTTAAGCTCTATCTTAAGTCACATGGATTAAATAACACCGGCGAGCGGGTAAGTATGGCAACCGGAAAACTTGCAGCCCCTTACATAGGACGTATGGCCGGCAGGTTAATGGATGCTGTTCCCGACAGGGACATAAAGGTTTATGAGATCCGGAATGAATTTTTCGGGGAATCGATCACGGTGGCCGGCCTTCTGACCGGACAGGATATTGAAGCCCAGCTTAAGGGCAGGGACCTTGGGTCAAGGCTTATCCTGCCTCAGAGTGTATTGCGCTCGGGAGAGGATGTGTTCCTTGATGACATGCACCTTTCGGACCTTGAAAAATCTTTACAAGTACCCATAGATATTGTAAAATCAAGCGGATGGGATTTTGTGGAAACCGTACTGGGAGAGAGGATCTATGAGTAAGCCGATAGTGGCTGTTGTCGGACGACCTAACGTCGGCAAATCTACACTCTTTAATGCACTTTCGGGTTCGAGGATAAGCATAGTCAAAGATACGCCGGGTATAACGCGTGACAGGATATATGCCGAAGTTTCCTGGCTTGATCATGATTTTACACTGATAGATACCGGAGGTATCGAACCCGAGAGCAAGGATATCATTTTGTCGCAGATGCGTGAACAGGCGCAGATAGCGATCGACACTGCCGATGTTATCATATTTATGGTTGATGTAAGGCAGGGCTTGCAGGACGCGGACGGCAAGGTCGCCGATATGTTAAGGCGCTCTAAGAAACCTGTCGTTCTTGCAGTAAACAAGGTCGATGATATCAAAAAATTCGGTAATGATGTATATGAGTTCTATAATCTCGGGATTGGCGAGCCGTTTGCGATATCATCCGCAAATATGATGGGGCTCGGGGATATGCTCGATGAGGTGGTATCACATTTTCCCGAACACGATCCGGATGAGGAGGATGATGACCGCCCGAGGGTTGCTATCGTCGGCAAGCCAAATGTCGGTAAATCGTCGATCATAAACAAGCTTCTCGGTGAAGAACGCGTTATAGTATCGGAGATCGCCGGAACCACGAGAGACGCGGTGGATACGCCCGTTATCCACAACGGCAGGGAATATGTTTTTATTGATACAGCCGGGCTCAGGCGCAAGAACAAGGTCAAGGAGGAACTCGAGCATTTTATGGTGGTCCGTACCGTGGGCGCAGTTGAACGCGCCGATGTGGTGGTGCTGGTCATAGATGCCCTCGAGGGAGTCACGGAACAGGATGCAAAGATCGCAGGTATAGCCCATGAAAGCGGAAAGGGAATGATCATAGCCGTCAATAAGTGGGATGCGATCGAAAAAAATGACAGGACAGTACGTGAATATGAAGAGAAGATAAGGAATATCCTTTCGTTTATGCCTTATGCGGAGCTTGTTTTCATATCCGCAAAGACAGGCCAGCGGCTCGGAAGGCTATACGATATCATAGATATGGTAGTCATGAACCATTCCATGCGTGTCAAGACCGGACTTCTCAATGAGATCATGTCTGAAGCGGTGGCCATGCAGCAGCCGCCGTCCGACAAGGGAAAGAGGCTTAAGCTTTTTTATATAACTCAGGCCGCGGTCAAGCCGCCCACCTTTGTTATCTTTGTGAATGATAAGGAGCTTATGCATTTTTCATATACCAGATATATTGAGAATCAGGTAAGGGAGGCCTTCGGGTTCAGGGGGACTCCGCTTAAATTCATAATACGGGAAAGAGGAAGTGAGTAAATGCAGCGTATCATATGTCTTATAATGGGATATGCGCTGGGACTTATCCAGACCGGATATATCGTAGGCAGGATAAAGGGTATCGATATAAGGAATTACGGAAGTAAAAATGCGGGAACAACCAATGTCTTAAGAACACTTGGCAAAAAATACGGTGCAATCGTACTCCTGGGTGACGCGCTTAAATGCGTGATCGCCGTGGTGGCAGCCAGGCTTATCTTTTCCGCGAGTGCGCCCGATATGATCAGTCTTCTTATGCTGTATGCGGCTGCGGGCGTCATACTCGGACATAATTTTCCTTTTTATATGAATTTTAAAGGCGGCAAGGGGATAGCGGCAACTCTCGGGCTTGCTTTGTCATATTGTTTTCAGGTGCGTAACGGATATCTTATCCTTCTTATCGCATTCGGGTGTTTTGCGGTTATCTTTTTTACCACAAATTATGTTTCGCTCGGTTCAATAATAGGTTATATTTCGCTGTTCATTTCCGTTATCGTTTTCGGTGAAAACGGGGCATTCGGGTTCCCGGAACAAAACAACAGGGCATTGCTTACCGAGTATTATATCGTTATGGGACTTCTGACTTTCATGGCAATATTCAGACATAAGGCAAATATAAAAAGGCTCATCGAGGGCGACGAACGTAAGACCTATCTTAAGTCCAAACCCGAGGCTGATGCCAAAGAACAAGGAGAATCATGATATGGGCAAGGCTGCGATCATAGGGGCCGGAAGCTGGGGCACAGCGCTTGCGGTCGTACTTCACAATAACGGACATGAAGTGACTGTATGGTCCGCAATAACGGAAGAGATCGATATGCTCAGGGAAAAACATGAACATGTCGATAAACTCCCCGGGGTAAAGCTCCCCGAGGATATGTCCTTTACTACGGACATTAAAGAGGCTTGTGCCGGTAAGGATATGCTTGTTCTTGCGGTGCCGTCACCGTTTACCAGAAGCACATCGGCACTGATGTCGCAACATGTCGCCAAAGACCTTCTTGTCGTGAGTGTTGCAAAGGGTATCGAAGAGAACACACTGATGACTCTTTCACAGATCATAAAAGAAGAGATCCCTCAGGCAAAGGTGGCTGTTTTATGCGGACCTTCGCATGCGGAGGAGGTAGGAAGAGGTATTCCGACAACCTGTGTTGCGGGAGCCGATGACAAGAAAACGGCACAGTACGTCCAGAACATGTTCATGAACGAGAATTTCAGGATATATACCAGTTCCGATGTGCTCGGAATGGAACTGGGAGCAGCTCTTAAAAATGTCGTGGCTCTTGCTGCCGGAATTGCCGACGGACTCGGATACGGTGATAATACAAAGGCTGCGCTCATTACCAGGGGTATCGCTGAGATAGGACGTCTGGGAGTAAGGATGGGCGGAAAGCTTGAAACCTTTGGAGGACTTACGGGGATAGGAGACCTTATAGTCACCTGCGCCAGCATGCATTCACGCAACAGAAGGGCCGGTATACTCATAGGTCAGGGAAAAACGATGAATGAAGCGATGGCGGAGGTTAAGATGGTAGTGGAAGGCGTATACTCCGCAAAGGCGGCAAAAGCACTCGGTGAAAAATACGGTGTTGACCTTCCGATAATCGAACAGGTTAACAAGGTTCTCTTTGAAAATAAACCGGCCGGTGATGCCGTACGCGATCTTATGCTCCGTGACAGGCGTGATGAAAACGGTTCGTTCGGCTGGGACGAAGGATGAGTCAAATGAGCGAAAGTATAGCGCTTACCGTTTTGGAATTATTCATGGCGTAAATATGTATCCCCCTTACGCCGTGCGATTTAAGATCCTTTATCTGATCCGCGGCGTATCTTGTCCCGTATTCAAACATCCTCTCCGGATCGTCACCGTGAAGTGCAATGATATCGCTTAGTTTTTTGGGCACGGAGGAGCCTGAAAGAGTTACCGAACGGCCAAGCTGTCCGGCTTTGGTGATCGGCATTATGCCGCAGGTTACAGGGATCCGTATCCCGTTTTTGTCAAGCAGGTCAAAATATCTGTAGAAGAGTTCGTTGTCAAAACACATCTGTGTAGTCATAAAATCAAGCCCGGCATCCACCTTGCGCCTGATATTTTTTATATCTTCTTCAAGAGATGCAGATTCCGGATGCTTCTCGGGATAGCATGCGCCGCCTATGCATACATTGTTTCCCATTTTATCGCGTATATATCCGACCATTTCGTTTGCATACATAAATTCCCTGCCGTTAAACTGTTCGTCCGTCATTGAAACCGGGCGGTCGCCGCGGAGCGCGAGTATGTTGTTTAACGACTCCTCTTTAAGCTGGGCAAGTGCTGCATCAAGATCCTTTTTTGTATAACCTACGCATGTCATGTGACACAGCGCCTCAAGTCCCTTTTTCTGTCTGATATATGAGGCTATTTCAACGGTCTTTTTGGAATTGCTCCCGCCTGCGCCGTAAGTTACGCTTATAAAGTCGGGATCAAGTTTGGCCAGTTCATCTATGGTCTTTAATACGCCGGCATGATCATCATCCTTTTTAGGGGGAAATACCTCAAAGGAGAGAACGGTCTTTTTGCTGCCGAATATGTCTTTTATCATGATGTACACCTTATCTTTCCGTTATGTTATCATCTTCCCCTCAAAGGGAAGACTTTTCTTGATTTTAAAGCCAAAATATCTTATCATATATGTGTATGTTTGACAAATGAAATATCCCTTAATATAAACAGCAGAAGGAAACCAAGATGGATATCAATGCTAACGGATTTAAGAGCACGGCGACATATGTGGCTTCGGATGAACTTATGTCGGCCGTGAATGTTGCGAGGATGTTAAAGAAGCCGCTCCTCATCAAAGGCGAACCCGGAACCGGCAAGACGATGCTGGCCCAGGCCATTGCCGAATCACTCGGACTTAAACTGATCATATGGAATATCAAGTCAACCACGAAGGCCCAGGACGGGCTTTATGTTTATGATACCATCCAAAGGCTTTATGACGGCCAGTTCGGAGAAGAAGGAGTAGACGATATAAGCAGGTATATCAAGCTCGGAAAGCTTGGCGAGGCTTTTTCATCCGATGAGCAGGTGGTGCTGCTTATAGACGAGATAGACAAGGCCGATCTTGAGTTCCCGAATGACCTCTTGTGGGAACTTGACCAGATGGAATTCTATATCCATGAGACCAAGGAAACGATCAGGGCAAAACACCGCCCGATCGTCATAATCACATCAAATGCCGAGAAGGAATTGCCCGATGCCTTCCTTCGCAGATGCATCTTTCACTATATCGCTTTTCCCGACAGGGAACTGATGAGTGAGATCGTCAGGACGCATTTTGATGAACTTGACGATAATCTGCTTTCCGAAGCGCTCAGGGCGTTCTATGAGATCAGGGAAATAAGGGATGTAAAGAAGAAGCCGAGTACTTCGGAACTTATAGACTGGATCAGGGCGCTCCAGCTTGGCGGGATCCCGACCGAAAAGATCTGCTCGGAACTGCCCTTCATCGGAACAGTCATCAAAAAGGACGAGGATCTTGAGGCGGTTGTAAGGAGAAACGTTTAAGGATATATGTTTACCGACTATTTCTTTTTTCTCAGGGACCATGAGATGGAAGTATCCCTCTCGGAATGGCTTACGCTTATAGAGGCCATAGACAAGGGACTTACCCATGCGAGCCTGACGGAATTTTATTATATATCACGGATGATCCTCTGCAAGTCGGAAAATGAATTCGACAAATACGACATGCTCTTCAACGATTATTTTAAGGGTATACATACAGAGCCCGAGGATGTTTCGGAGCAGATGAAGAGATGGCTCGACAAGAGTGACTTTGCGCAGAATGCCGAGCAGGAGATGCTCAAGAAACTTATAGACGGTGAAGCAAACCGTATCGAGGAGACCACTGAAGAAGTCCTTGAGAAATTCAGGGAGAGGCAGAAGGATCAGGAGAGCGAGCATAACGGCGGAAACCAGTGGATAGGAACAATGGGTAATTCCTCCTTCGGAAATCTCGGAGGCCACATGGGAGGGATCAGGATAGGAGGCACGACCGGATACCAGTCCGCATTTCAGGTTATAGGTGAGCGTAAGTTCAGGGATTTCAGGAATGACCGTGTCCTTGACAACAGACAGTTCCAGGTGGCACTCCGCAAGCTCAGGCAGTTTTCGACACGGCTCGATATACCCAAGACGGAACTTGACATAAACGGTACGATCGACAAGACCTGCAATAACGGAGGATGCCTCCAGCTTGTATTCGAAAGGCCGAGAAAGAATACCGTGAAGCTTCTTCTGCTCATGGATTCGGGCGGGACGATGATACCGTACAGCAATCTGCTTAATGAGCTGTTCCAGTCGGTAAACAGATCGAACCACTTTAAGGACGTCAAGACTTATTATTTTCATAACTGTATATATGCAAGGCTTTATAATACGCCGGAATGTGAATTCGGTGACTGGATAGAGACCGAATGGATATTTAAGAATCTTGACAGCGACTATAAGGTGATAATAGTCGGTGACGCTGCCATGGCACCCGAAGAACTTTATTCCGACACGGGAAATTACAGGGGACCGAATGACGGCCTGTCCGGATATGAATGGCTTAAGCTCATGAAAAAGAATTTCAAACGGGTCCTGTGGCTTAATCCCAAAATGGCGCCCGGAAATGCACCGTGGAGAGAAGCCGAGACTGCGGTAAAGGGGTTGTTCCGCATGAACAGGCTTACCGTAGACGGGCTTAAGGACGGCATGAAATACCTGATGCAGACCAACTGACCTTACGATAAAACGGAGGATATCATATGTATAAAGTCATGATCGTCGATGATAATATGACCAATCTTATCATGGCGAAGAAGATACTTGAGGAGATATATGAAGTGGTTCCGGTTTCCGCCGGTAAGACTGCTCTCGAATTCCTGCATGATATGCCGGATCCGCCTGATGTTATACTGCTTGATATCGATATGCCCGATGTGAACGGGTTCTATGTCCTGAGCGAGATGCGTAATGATCCGAGGCTGTCGGACGTCCGTGTCATTTTCCTTACCGCACAGGACGATCCTACCACCGAGGTCGAAGGATATTATCTCGGCGCTGTCGATTATATCAAGAAACCCTATACGACCGCGCTTTTAAGGAAAAGACTCGAGGTGCACTTCCAGAGTATCGAGAACGAGAGGAAGCTGAGGAGATATAATGAAAGCCTTTCCGGCACGCTTAAGGAAAAGGTTCATACCATAGTCGAACTCGAATATGCACTTGTCGAGATGTTTGCCTCACTCATGGCGGGAAGGTCGCATATGATAGCCGAACACTGTGAGCGCGTGCAGAAATACATGGGTATATTCCTTGAGGAGATAATGGCATCCGGAAGGTATACGATCGCCGATTCGGACAGGGAGATGCTGGTATTTGCATCCAAGCTTCATGACATGGGCAAGCTGTGCATGACGGACAGATGTCTTGCCGATATGGGTGATCTCAGCCTTCAGGAGAAGGAATTCAACCATGCGCATACAATAATCGGAGCCGAAGCCTGTAAGAAGGTAACTGACGCGATAACCAGCAACACCTTCCTGCTTTCGGTTTATAACATGTGCAGGTTCCACCATGAAAGATGGGACGGAAAGGGGTATCCGGACAGGCTCATGACCACTGATATACCGCTTGAGGCAAGGATACTCTCGATAGTGAACAGTTACGACAATTTCAGGAACCACAATGACGGTGCGGATCCCCTCACACACAGTGAAGCTGTAAAGAGGATATCGTTATGGAGCGGTACTCATTACGATCCGGATCTTGTTGATATATTTATGTCCTGCGCGGACAAGTTTGAATACGGAGCCGATAGTAAAGGTTGACCCGACGATATGTATAATTGTTTCAGTAAACTTGCCAACAGGTATTTTTCGCAAGACCTTTCAACCGAAGTCAGAAACTATAACGGGATGCATTTGATAGCTACTGTCGGAATGTTGCTTTCCACGGTCCTCATCCGAATATATTTTCCGACTGCCAGGTCTTTTTTTGTCGCGATAGCAATGGCGGCGTTTGCTTTGTATACCCTTTATATCGGGAATTCAACCAAGAAATACGAATTCCATGCCATTGTTTTTTCGTGTGTTTTAAACATTGTGTTTTTCCCGATGATCTATTTTGAATACGGAAGTCTTTCTTACTGTATTCCCGTATATTTCATTTTCGGTCTTATCTACAACATACTTCTTCTGTCAAAAAGATATGCCGTGATCTTAACGGCGCTCGATCTTCTGTGCTATATCATCCTGATATATGCCGGAGAGGTGCAGATGTCGCTTGCGATCAATCTGAAAGAAGACGATCTTCGTGACTATATGGCAGTCTTTGTCGGGATAGTCGTAACCTCTGTGTGCTGCGGTGCCGCGATACGTATCCGTATGAGCCTTAACGAGATGGAAGAGGAAAACCTCGAGAAGCTTCACGCGGAAGCCCTTAAGGCGTATGTGAACATGGATATATTCCTCGTAAACATGTCGCACGAGATAAGGACACCCATGAATGCGATCATCGGTACGGTCGATCTGCTTCTCGAACAGGATGTAAATGACCATGTCAAGGAGTACGTGTATAATATTCTGAATTCATCCAATGCGCTCCTTTCGTTAACGGATGAAGTCATGGACTTAAGTAAGACCGGATCGCAGGAGATCAGCATAAAGAATGTCAGGTTCGATCTGTCAACGCTTCTCATGGAGATCATAAACATGGCATCGGTCCGCCTTATGGATTCGCATGTAAAGCTGTATGTCGATATCGATGAGAACCTTCCGAAATATCTGTTCGGAGACGGGCCGAGGCTCCGCCAGGTATTCATAAACATACTCAACAATGCGGTCAAATATACCAAGAAGGGGCAGATAAACCTGAAGGTTTACGCAAAGGATAACGGCCCCGATGAGCTTATCCTCATCGCTGAAGTCGAAGATACGGGAGTCGGCATCAAGTCTGAAGACATACCCCATCTTTTTGATGTGTATAAAAGGATAGATCTTACGGAAGACGGGCTCAGCGCCGTCGAAGGAACGGGTCTCGGCCTTGCGATATGCAAGGAGATCATTGATAAGATGAAGGGTACGATAAATGTTAAGAGCAGTTATCATGTCGGATCCCTTTTCAGTTTCAGCGTACCCATGCAGGCTGATGACAAGGAAACGATCGTTGATATCGGTAATCCCGATGTGTTCAGTGTACTTCTGTATATCCAGAGTGATTCGGAGAGATCCATGATCACGGGCAGCCTTGACAAGCTCAGGGTATATTATGAGATCGCAGACGATAAGCGCTCCTTTGAGAGCAGCATAGTATCAAATAATTACTCGCACATATTTGTTTCATCGCAGCTTTATTACGGGGATATGAGGTTCCTTGAGAAGGAACTTACGAGAGAGAACCTTGTTATAATCTCGGATCTTAACGAACTGATAACGGTCAATAAAATAGGTTTTGTTCTCACAAGACCCGTACATATGCTTAACATAGCGTCAGTGCTGACCAACAGGGAGACCGCTTACGCACGCGAAGTGATAAACAGGGGACATTTCACATGCGAGGATGCATCGATCCTCGTGGTTGACGATAATCTTACCAACCTTAATGTTGCGAGCGGCATACTTAAGAAATACGGTGCGTCCGTTATGACCGCCCTGAGCGGAAGAGAATGTCTCGATATCCTCCGCAAGCAGCATTTTGACATAATATTCCTTGATTACATGATGCCGGAGATGAACGGTATCGATGTTCTTGAAGCCATAAGGGATATGAAGGATCAAAGGGCGGCATCAACTCCCGTTGTCGCGCTTACGGCCAATGTGATAAACGGTGCAAGGGAAATGTTCCTTGAGGCCGGTTTTGATGAGTTTATCAGCAAACCCATAGAACTTGACAGGATAGAAAGATGTCTTAAAACCCTGCTTCCCAAGGAACTGATGGTATACAGTAATGAATGAAAAGAGCAACAGACGGTTTGATCATAAAAGAATAAACGAGTATCTGTATGACGAGAATGTGCCGATGGCATTAAAGAACGTATATCTGATGACCCTGTACATAGTTCCGGTCGTTGTTATATATCTTATCATCTCGCCGTTCATGAAAAACGGGGTACCCATTATCATCACGCTTCTGGCTTATATGCTTTTGCTTCTGGGGCTCAACTATATCCTTATACGTTTTAACGAGTATAAGCTTGTTTCGTATGCTCTGTGTGTCTTTACCTGCTTTTTCGTATTCCCGGTACTGTTCATTATTTCCGGGCATATATATAACGGAGTCCCGATATATCTTGCCGCTTCCGTTGTGCTGACGTTCTTTGTTGTAAAGGATAAAGTCGTATGGCTCATTGCCGCAATGGAACTCGCATATTATTATGCGCTTTTGCTCTATTCGTACAATAACCGTGCGAGCCTTATGGTTTATGTATACGATCACTGCACATTCCTTGAAAAAGTGTTCAATTTCCTTTTCGCATGTCTTGTACCCGTGCTCATCGTTTTTTACCAGACCGAGCTCTTTTACAGGATAAAGGAGAAGAAGGAAAGGTCCAATATATCGATCAGGAATTCAGAGCTTTCCAAGATAAGATTTCTTGCCAATATGACGCATGAGATAAGAAATCCCATGAATGCGATCGTCGGTATGAACGAACTGATACTCAGGGAGGAACTGTCGCCCGGAGCCAGAGAGCAGGCTGAAGTCATTAAGGATGCATCGGCACAGCTTTTGAGGATAGTAAACAATATACTCATATACTCCAAGCTGAATTCCAATAAGTGGGAAGCGGTCTGCGTCAAATACAGTTTTAAGGATTTCATAACCGAGGTCATCGATAATGTTGCAAAGGACATCCAGGAAGAGGGCTCGGACTTCTATGTTTTCATCGACAGGAACATACCGTCGTGGCTGTTCGGAGACTCGCAGGCCGTAAAACAGATATTTACATACCTGCTCTATAATTCGGTCCAGCAGTCACAGAGGATGAGTATGTCGCTTGAGATACTGAGTGAAAGAGACGCATCCAAACATATGCAGCGTTTCAAGTGCAGGATCGCGGAGAACGGTTCGGGTATGCCCGAGGCTGACGTGGATTCACTGCTGGGGGCATTCAATAAATATGACTCGAGAAGGAACGCAACGCTCAAAGGGCTCGGTCTTGAGATTTCGATATGCAACGAACTGCTAGCAACGATGGACGGTTTTTTAAAGATCGAGAGCGTAGTGGGAGTCGGCACGGCTATCATATTTGAATTCTCAAACTATATCATCGATGATACCCCGATGCTGTCCGTTGAGGAGAGTATAGACAGGAGAGTTCTTGTTTATTTGAATGATAAGGATGAAGAGATCATGTGGAAGCGTCTTATGGAGGACATAAGCATCAATCCTGTTTATGCCGCGGGACGCGTGGCATTTCTGAATGAACTCGAGAATCGCAGATATACGCATATATTTATCTGGGAGAAATCGTATGAGATGCTGTATGATGTCATAAGCCAGGCCATGTGCGAGGATATAACCTATGTCATCACCGATTACGGACATGCATATAAGGATTTCGGTGAATGCAAGATATTAAGGAAGCCGGTAAGCTGCCTCAACATCGTAAGCGCACTGAATTATGAATGGGATCCGAACGATTATATAAGGGCAAGATATACCGAACGGCTGACTTTCCCCGACGCAAATATTCTTGTCATTGACGACTCGCTCGTAAACCAGAAGGTACTTAGTGGACTTCTTGTCAATTTCGGGGCAAGAGTCAAGGTCGCATCGAGCGGAAAGGCAGGACTTGAGATCTTAAAGGACGAAGAGTTTGATATGATACTGCTCGATCAGTTCATGCCGGAAATGGATGGAGTTGAGACGTTAAGAAGGATCAGGATGATCCCGGGCAGGAACAGCAGGATCCCGGTATTGTGCATTACGGCGGAACTTGGCCGGGATGTCCACACCAGGCTTATTGAAAGCGGTTTTGATGACTATGTTGCCAAGCCTGTTAAGGATTATCACCTTGCGAGGCTGCTTCGTAAATATCTGCCTGATGAGATGATGGTCATAGTCACTTCGGAGGATACTGTTTCCGAAACCGGCGCTGTCGAAGCAAATGAGACTGTTATACCGGCCGTATCCCTGGAACCGGAAGATGATCCTCTCACCATCGACATTGAAAAAGGAATAGAAAATGTGGGAGGTTTAAGGGACATATACATGTCTGTGCTCAATACTTATTATCATGAAGGACTTGATAAGTGGAAGGCAATACCCGAGGAATTCCTTTCGGGCGATATACCTCTTTTTACGACTAATGTCCATGCTTTAAAGAGCAGTTCGGCAAGCGTTGGAGCCTATGTGATATCGGAACGCTTCAAGAAACTCGAATTCGCCGGCAAGGCTGATGATACAGACTATATAAGGGCAAATCTCGATGAAACGCTTGAATATTTCCGGGCTCTTCTTGAATCCATCCGGGAAATGCTCATTTCGGAAGGAGAATTTTCCGAAGCATCGGCCGGTGATGAACAGCTGCTCGATCTTGATGAGTCATCGCTTGATCCAAACGATATCCTTGAACTCAAGCAATCGCTTGCAAGTGTTAATCTCAAGAGATGCGAAGAGATACTCGGGAAGCTTTCATCATCCAATTACGGAGCTGATATCAATGCATCGATAAAGCTGATGCGGGAATCATATGAGATGTTTGATTACAATAAAGTCAAGGAGACGGTTGATGGACTCCTTGATGCACTGGAAAAGGGGGATTAAATGAACAGGGATTACGAAAAACTCATAAGCTGCTATGAAAGCATCAAAGACAGGATCGGCATTACGCCAAAGGTTGCCATAGTGCTCGGCTCGGGACTCGGTGATTACGGAAATGAGATCGATGTTATTTCCACGATCCCGTACAATGAGATAAACGGATTCCCGGTATCGACCGTACCTGGTCATAAAGGACAGTTTATCTTCGGCTATGTAAATGAAGTCCCCGTCGTATGTATGCAGGGCAGAGTGCATTATTACGAAGGTTATCCTATTTCGGATGTGGTACTTCCGACAAGACTGATGCATATGATGGGAGCCGGTATACTGTTCCTCACCAATGCGTCCGGTGGTATCAACACGTCATTTGGCGCGGGTGATTTTATGCTCATTACCGATCATATATCATGTTTCGCGCCCAATCCGCTCATCGGCCCCAATATTGAAGATCTGGGATGCCGCTTCCCGGATATGAGCAAGGTATATGATGAGGAGTTATGCGATATCATAAGAGGATGTGCATCCGAGCTTGATATTAAGATACAGGAGGGTGTATACGCCCAGCTTACGGGACCGTCATTTGAGACACCGGCGGAAATAAGGATGCTCAAGACCATGGGAGCCGATGCCGTGGGCATGAGTACCGTGGTTGAAGCGATCGCCGCAAACCATTGCGGCATGAGGATATGCGGTATTTCATGCGTCTGCAATCTTGCAGCGGGCCTGTCTCCGAATCCTCTGACCCATGAAGAGGTGCAGGCGGCCGCAAACGAAGCGGCTCCGCTGTTTAAGAAGCTCGTAACGGCTTCGGTGAGCGGATTCGGAAAAGTATAAGAGGTAAAGGAAGGATCATATGAAGATAAGGATCGGAAATGTCATAGGTATACTGCTTATGGCATTTACTTTGAACGGCTGCGGAAAGAATGTTGATGTAGCTTTTATTACAGACATGGGAACAGTCAATGACGGTTCTTTCAATCAGGGGGCATATGAGGGCGTATTAAGGTTTACGGAAGAATCCGGAAAAACATGCAGGGTATATGAACCGGACGGAGCAAGCACGGAAACGCTGCTTGGCAACATCAAAAAAGCCGTCGGTGACGGAGCCGATGTTATTGTATGTCCCGGTGTGCTTTTTGAGGAAGCTATATTTAAAGCACAGAAGAAATATCCGAAGGTTGATTTTATATTGTTAGACGGTGCTCCGCATGATGAAAACGGCACATATCTGACCGGTGATAACACGGTGTCCGTGATGTTTTCCGAGGAGCAGGCAGGGTTTCTTGCGGGGTACAGTGCCGTAAGAGACGGTAATACCCAGCTTGGCTTTGTCGGCGGTACCAATGAAGAGCCCGTGATCCAGTTTGGATACGGATTCATACAGGGTGCTGATTATGCTGCCATTGAGATGGGAGTTAATGTTGCGATCAAATACTGTTATGCAAATACGTTCCTTGAAGATGATAATGTAAGAAATATGACTGCCGCCTGGTACAAGGGAGGCACGGAAGTCATCTTTCCCTGCGGGGGAGCGATGGGAAAGTCGGTCATCAGTGCCGCTGAGGAGACCGGAGGCAAGATCATCGGTGTTGACATCGATCAGAGCAGGGCATCCGAAACCGTGATCACATCCGCAAAAAAAGAGCTTGGAAATGCGGTCTATTCAGAACTCAAGGATTACTATAACGGGACGCAAAAGGGCGGCAGTGTTCTTGAGATGGGAGCTCAAAATGACGGCATAGGTCTTGAAATGGAGAATTCAAGGTTTGAAAATTTCTCCCGCGATGTCTATGATGCAATATATGAACAGTTAAAGAGCGGAAGGATAGTACCGTATGCTTCGACGGCATACGGCAATACCTCGGATCTGGAACTTATAAATACGGAAGTGTATTATCTGGAGCTTAAGAATAATGAATGACATTAAACTTACTGAAATGGCCTTCGAAGCAAGAAAGGCATCATATGCGCCATACTCAGGGTACAGGGTAGGGGCCGCACTTCTTTGTGAAGACGGAAGCGTGATATCGGGCTGTAATGTTGAGAATTCTTCATACGGTCTTTGCAACTGTGCCGAGAGGACAGCCGTTTTTTGCGCGGTTTCGGAGGGAAAACGCAGGTTTAAGGCAATAGCAATAGCCGGAGGGACCGAGGAAGGAGATACCGTTACGGGTTACGCATTCCCGTGCGGGGCATGCCGTCAGGTCCTCAGGGAATTCTGCGATCCGTCAACATTTAAGATAATAGTAGCAAGGAGTATTGACGACCGTAAGGAATTCACTCTTGAGGGCTTGCTGCCCTCGAGTTTCGGGCCGGATAATCTCTCATAGGAGGATAAGATGAAAATAAGATTTAAAAATGCAAGGATACTTACGATGGTCGCCGGACAGGATCTTTTTGAAGGCGAGCTTTGGGTCGAGGGAAGCGTCATAACCTATGCCGGTGCTTCGATGACCGATGAAGAAGTTAAGGCCGCCGGAAAGGAATTTGAGCGAACGATCGATTGCGGCGGAAATCTTCTCATGCCGGGCTTTAAGGATGCACATACACATTCGGGAATGACCCTTATGCGTTCATATGCTGACGGACTTCCGCTTCAGGAATGGCTTGAGACAAAGATATTCCCCCTGGAAGCGAAGATGACGGATGATGACTGTGCACTGCTTACAAAACTTGCGATACTTGAGTACCTTACATCGGGCATTACTTCGATCATGGATATGTACCTTGCTCCGGAGGCTATCGCAAAGGCCTGCGAGGAGACGGGAATGAGGGTTGTCCAGGTCAGCGGGATCAACAAGTTCGGACCTTCGATCGAAAAGTTTGAAGAAAGATATCTTAAGCTAAACGGCAGACATCCCCTTTCAAGCTACATGATGGGGTTTCATGCGGAATACACATGTGACCGTGCGCTGCTTGAAAAGCTTTCGGACCTTGCCCATAAATACAATGCCCCCATGTTCACGCATAATTCCGAAACACGCAGAGAGGTAAAGGAATGTGTGGACCGGTATGGTATGACACCCACGGTGTTCCTTGATTCTCTGGGGATATTTGACTTCGGCGGAGGAGGATATCATTGCTGTTATCTGTCGGATGAGGATTTTGAGGTATTTAAGAAGCGCGGTCTTTCGGCCGTCACCAATCCCGGTTCAAATACAAAGCTTGCAAGCGGTATAGCACCCGTGAGGCGTATGCTTGATGAAGGGATCAATGTTGCGATAGGAACCGACGGCCCTTCATCAAATAACTGCCTTGATATGTTCAGGGAGATGTTTCTTGTGTCAGGACTTGCTATGCTCCGCGAAAATGATGCTTCCGTGATGAGCGGGATGGATGTTCTTAATATGGCAACCGTGAACGGTGCGAAGGCAATGGGGCTTTTTGACTGTGACGTGCTTGCCGAGGGAAAAGAAGCCGATGTGATAATGATAGATCTTAACCAGCCGAACATGCAGCCGATAAATGATATACCCAATAACCTTGTATTCAGCGGCAGTAAACAGAATGTAAAGATGACAATGATACACGGGGTTATCCGCTATGAGGACGGCAGGTTCAACATCGGCATGACCGCTGATGAGATCTACAGGGAAGCAAAAGAGATACAGAAGAGGTTATTTTAATGGAATACATGATTTTTATCGCGATAGTCGCCGTTTTTCTCGCGGTGGTATTTACGGAAGGGGTGATCCGTAACAAGAATGAGAAGCAGCGGTACAGGAAGTATCTTGAGGATAGTTACGGCAAGGCTTCGGATATAAGTTTAAGTGCCGACGAGATCGAGAGGATCGGAAGGTATGACAGGAGCATTGCCGACGGGACGGGCTTCCATATCGATGATATAACGTGGAACGATCTGTCCATGGATGATATTTTTACGGCGATGGACACATGCAGCTGTATGCTCGGCGAAGAACAGCTTTATCACCGGCTGCATACACCGGTCATCAAGGAAGAAGATGAAGACTATACGCATTTTTCCGAACTTCGCGAATATTTCGAGGATAATGATGATGAGCGGATAACCATGCAGGAAATTCTGCATGGTATCGGTATAAACCGCAAGACCAGTATCACAACGGTATTCGATCATGTAAATTCTCTGGAGGGAGAATCAAATATAGCGCATTACGCCATCGATATAATGATGGTTTCGGCCATAGCGATGCTCTTTTTACTTCCGGGGATCGGTGTGATCATGCTTATTGCGGCGATGGTCGTATCGATCGGATCTTATCTTAAGATGAAAAGGACTCTCGAACCGGTCACCGTAACATTCAATTACACGGCAAAGATGTTAAGGGCAGCCGATGAGGTCATGAAACGGCCCGGTGAAGTACTCGAAAATGACAAAAAGAAGCTTGAAGCAAGCAGGTCGGCCCTTAAGGATATCGAGAAGAAATCCATATGGATAACTTCCGGCGCGGTTTCCATGGATAATCCCGCCATGCTCATTCTTGAATATTTAAAGATGTTCTTTCATATCGATCTTATTGCGGTAAATAAGATGGTCGGCCTTTTCAAGGAAAAAAAGGATGATGTTGAGGTGCTGCGCAGGACACTCGGTGATATTGACGCCTCAATAGCCGCAGGATCATACAGGTTCAGCCTTTCAAAATCATGCGATCCGAGATTTTTGAAGGATGATGAACGCCATCTTGAAATAGGAGAATGTATCCATCCCCTGATAAAGGATGCGGTGTATAACAGTATAGATACAAAGGGGCCCGTTCTCCTTACGGGGTCCAACGCATCCGGAAAATCCACCTTCCTTAAGACAGTCGCGATATGTGCACTCATGGGACAGACTTTGGGTTATGTACCGGCGGAGAAATATACCGCACCGAGGTTTGAGATCTATACTTCGATGGCACTAAGCGATAACATCTTAAACGGTGAGAGTTATTTCGTCGTTGAGATCAAGTCGCTCAAACGTATACTTGATGCGGAAAAAGACTCTCATCCGATCCTTTGCTGTATAGACGAGGTATTAAGAGGCACCAATACCGTTGAACGTGTTTGCGCGTCAACAAAGATATTAAAGAGCCTTGATAAAAAGTTATACATACCGTTTGCGGCCACGCATGATATCGAACTTACCCAGCTTCTGAAAAAAGAGTATACCAATTATCACTTCGATGAAGAAGTAACGGATAATGATGTGAATTTCAATTATAAGCTTAAAGAGGGTGCGGCATCTTCCAGGAATGCCATCAAACTGCTTAAGATCATGGGGTATGATGAGGATATCATAAAGGAAGCCGATAAGATGGTGGAGAAGTTCATGTCAAGCGGAAGATATGAATAAGGAGTATTCTATGAAAGTCACGATATATACCGACGGGGCTGCAAGGAGTAATCCGGAAGGGCCCGGTGGGTACGGAACCGTCATACATTATACTGACGGCAGAGGAAACCTGCATGTAAGGGAATACAGTGCAGGATATAAAAAGACCACGAATAACAGGATGGAGCTCATGGCTGTGATCGCCGGGCTGGAGGCGCTGACAAAACCCTGCGATGTGGAAGTGATATCCGATTCGAAATATGTTACCGAAGCATTCAACAGCCACTGGGTGGACGGGTGGATAAAGAATAACTGGAGGAATTCCCAGAAAAAACCTGTGCTTAACGTGGATCTGTGGAAACGGCTCCTTAACGCGATGGGTGGCCATAACGTAAGCTTTACATGGGTCAAGGGACATGCCGGACATCCGGAAAATGAAAGATGCGACTATCTGGCGACAAATGCGGCGGATTCCGATGACCTTCTTGATGATGTTATTGACTCGGAGGTCAATGCGGTGATATAGTAGGGCATGGTTTTATGAAAGGAACGGGTGGCTATGATCAGTTTTTTTAATGAATTCATTTCATATCTTCTTTTAGTCATAATAATGGCAGCGGTTGCCGTATGCGGTGCTGTATGCGGTAAGAAGCTCCGTGACCGCAAGGATACGGCAAATAATGCCGCAGGGGCTGAAGATGCAAAGGATGGTAACAAACAGTGAATGCATCAAAGGAATTATACTATATAAGCACAAGAGGAGATAAGACTAAGCTGACCTCCTCGGAAGCCGTGATAAAGGGTTTATGTGATGACGGCGGATTATATGTGCCTGAATTTTTTCCAAAGTCCGGAATAAGCCTTGATGAACTTGCCGGATATGATTATAAGACAACGGCATATGAGGTTATGAAGCTCTTCTTTACGGATTATACCGAAAGTGAGCTTAAGGACTGTATAAATAAGGCATATGACGATAAATTCGATGATGAGAGTATCGCTCCTCTCGTAAAGAAAGGCGATCAGTATTTCCTTGAGCTTTTCCACGGAAAGACGATCGCATTCAAGGATATGGCTTTATCTATCCTGCCGCATCTGCTGACTACGGCCATGAAGAAGAACAGGGTGGATAAGGAGGTAGTGATCCTGACCGCCACCTCGGGTGATACGGGCAAGGCAGCACTTGCCGGATTTGCCGATGTACCGGGAACCAGGATAATAGTGTTTTATCCCAAGGGAGGAGTCAGCAGGATACAGGAACTCCAGATGGTGACCGAGAAGGGCAGGAATACGAAGGTTGTCGGGGTAAAGGGGAATTTCGATGACTGCCAGACCGGCGTCAAGCTGATCTTCAATGACGAAACGCTAAGGAAGGAACTTGAGGAAAAAGGATTTGTATTTTCCTCGGCAAATTCGATCAATATCGGAAGGCTGATCCCTCAGGTGGCATATTATTTTTATGCTTACGGGCGCATGGTAAAGTCAGGCGCCATAAAAGCGGGAGATAAGTTGAATTTCACAGTTCCGACTGGCAATTTCGGCAACATACTTGCGGCTTACTACGCAGGACGCATAGGACTTCCGGTCGGAAGGCTTGTATGTGCATCAAATGAGAATAAGGTGCTGTTTGATTTCTTTAACAGCGGCTGCTACGACAGAAACAGGGATTTCATACTGACTTCATCGCCGTCTATGGATATCCTGGTTTCAAGTAATCTTGAAAGGCTTATCTATCACGCACTTCGAGATGATGCCGTAAAGACAGCATCTTTTATGAAAGAATTAAGAGATTACGGGAAATATGATGTCGGCAAAGATAAGATGGCAGGATTTAACGGTTTCTACGGGTTATACACGAGTGAGGATGAAGTATTTAAAACCATAAGGTCGGTATATGAGAAGACCGGATATGTGATAGATACGCATACCGCAGTCGCCGCTGCCGCAGATATAAAATACAGGTCCATGGGGTTTGACGATCATCCCGGAGTGGTAATCTCAACGGCGAGCCCGTATAAGTTTACGAGGAACGTCATGAAGGCTCTGGGGGCAGATGTTTCGACCGGGGATGACTTTGAGCTCGTTGACGAACTTGAGAGTATCAGCGGTGTGAAGATCCCACCGGCGGTTGAGGAGATAAGAAATGCCGATATCATTCATGATACGGTCTGTGAAAAGGAAGATATGAAGGAAATAGTAAAAAGCAGCCTGATATGACAGGCTGCTTTTTCAAAATTCATTCAATGCTCCGAGCCGGGAAGTTCATACAGCAGAAACCTTACGACTCCAAAGGAAAACCTTATCGGTATAATAGTGATCTTGCCGTTTACCTCCGTGGTTATATCAAGGTATTTGTTCTGTCTGGGGGGATCTAAGCTCAGTTCACATATATTCAGCTTGCTCAGAAGAACTATGAACAAACCGTTGTGAAGGTTGAGGAAGTCCAACAGGGCCTCCTTTGCGAGTGTATCGAATGTGTCCACGCCGAGCTTAGAATACATCTCGGCAAACGCTACCAGCACATCTGGATTGCCGTCGATCGCCGAATATGCCGAAGGCACCCCGGTGATGTCCTGCGAAAGTTCCCATGAAGCCTTGTATTTGTCGACCGTCTCGATGTCTTCCACAACGATGGACGAATCCACATAAAGTGATACATCGGAAACAAGCTTCTCGATATATGTTCGCACAAATTCGGTAAGATCGGATGCAATATCATTATAATTTGAATTATCAAGTATGTTGACAACCAGTTCATCGCTTTTCATCTGTTCTTCTCCTTGGATTGGATCATACACCGGATACATTATCCGAGATTGTTCTCGAGTATCTGCTTAAGTATTTCCTTTTCAACGGGTTTCTGGATGAAATCCTTGGCTCCGGCCTTGATAACCTCTCTTAAATGGGTCTGTGTTCCCACGGAAGAGATCACCACGATCTTTGCTTCGGGGTCGAATTCGCGTATTTCCTTTGTGGCGGTGATACCGTCCTTTACAGGCATCACGATATCGAGAAATACAACATCGGGTTTTTCTTTCTTATATGTTATCACGGCATCCTCGCCGTTTGATACCTCCAGCACATTGTCATACCCGAATGAATTGAGCATGGCAGTTATGCTTTTTCTTGCGAGTATGGAATCATCGCATACAAGTAATTTGACATCTGAACGTTTCATATACTTCCTCCGGACCGTATCTGGTACCCTTGATCAGATTTTACTCCATATCGGAAAATAATTCAATCGCGCCGGCTGTTAAGGGGGATATAATCGTGATCGTCCGAAACGGGTTTGTATGCCGGACGGATGATCTTGCTGTTATTGTTCAGCTCCTCGAGACGGTGGGCACTCCAGCCGACGATCCTTGCGATGGCGAATATCGGAGTATAAAGCTCCTTGGGCAGACCGAGCATATCGTAAACAAGTCCGGAATAGAAATCCACATTGCAGCAGACACCCTTGTATATCTTGCGTTCGCGGGCTATAACCTCGGGGCCGAGCTTGGCGACCGTGGAATAAAGAGCAAATTCTCTTTCGAGACCCTTTTCGATAGCAAGTTTCTTAACGAAGGTCCTGAATATCTGCTCACGGGGGTCGGAGAGTGAATATACGGCATGTCCCATACCATAGATGAGTCCCTGCTTATCAAAAGCCTCCCTGTTTAAGACTTTTACGAGATAATCCCTTATCTCATCCTCATCCTCCCAGTCCCTGATATGCTCCTGCATATCAGCGAACATATCTATGACTTTCAGATTGGCTCCGCCGTGCCTGGGGCCTTTAAGCGAACCTATGGCCGCGGCTATGACCGAATATGTATCGGTTCCCGAAGAAGATACCACGTGAGTCGTAAATGTCGAGTTATTACCGCCGCCGTGTTCCATGTGGAGTACCAGAGCAACGTCGAGTATCCTTGCCTCAAGCGGGGTATATGTCTTATTGGCCCTGAGTATCCTCAGGATGTTTTCGGCCGTTGACAGCTCGTTCTTGGGCGAATGGATATAAAGGCTCTTGCCGTCGTGATAATGCCTGTAAGCCTGATATCCGTATACCGAAAGAAGAGGGAAGAGGCTTATGAGCTGCAGGCACTGCCTTAATACATTTGGAGTACTTATATCATTCGCATTTTCATCATATGAATACAGGGTGAGAACACTCCGGGCAAGGGTATTCATCATATCCGGGCTCGGGGCCTTCATTATTATATCGCGGACGAAACTTGTGGGAAGAGTGCGGTATTGCGCAAGCAGGTCGCAAAAGTCCTTAAGTTCCCTTCGGTTGGGAAGTTTATTGAACAGCAGAAGATAAGTTACTTCCTCAAAACCGAAGCGCTCCTCACTCGTAAAGCCGCGAACAAGATCGCGGACATTATATCCGCGGTAGAACAGTTCGCCTTCGATCGGTATCTGGACTCCGTCAACTATCTTGTTGGCACGTACATCGGAAATATTGGTAAGTCCGGCCAGAACACCCTTGCCGTTCAAGTCCCTTAGGCCTCTCTTGACATCATATGAAGCATACAGCTGCGGGTCGATCCGGTTACCTTCCTCGGTCATACCGGCAAGCCTGATGATTTCCGGGGTGATCTCGTAATAATTTGTGTTATTCATAAGGTCGCCTCGCTTTCGGATAAATAGACGTAAATCATAACAAGTTTACCATAACAGTCAACCGCATGGCAAATGGTATTTGGTAAAAATGTTCAAATACATGGCGTTTACGGGATGTTATGTAATATTTTTGCACAAGAGGTAAAAAAAGTGCTTGAAGTGGTAAAAGATTTACATTCTAAAATTTGTAAAACTTATGTATATTTTATGTATAAATTATGAACTAAACGTTTAAGAAGGCTGGTTTTAATGAAAAGCATGAAGGTTACCGCCATTCTGGCAGCGTTGGTACTGACGGCCGGATTGCTTGGCGGGTGCGGCGGTAAGGCCGAGCATTGGTCATATAATTATGAACCCGAAAAAGAAGTGCTGACGCTTTATGATAACGGCAAGGCGGTTTTCAACGGCACCGAATATACTTATACAAGGAACGATAAGTTCATAAGTATGACCGGATCTGACGGAGTTACTGTCGATCACAGGTATGAGAACGATAAAGACGGTATGATCTTTTATGACCGGTCCGTTTATACCCGTAAAGAAGGAACCGGAAAGAACGGGATAATAGGAGAGTGGACGCATGAAAACGGACACAATCTTTTCAGGTTCGGAGATGACGGCCAGTTCAGCGAAGAGAATATATTCTACGGACATTACAGAGTTGACGAGAGCGACCATTCCATAAAGCTCATGTATGTCGAACCGATGCAGGACACAGTACTTTATTACAGTGTTGAAGGGGATAAGATGACGATAGATTACCCCTGGCCCATGGTAAGGACTGTAAACGGTAAATGATCTAAACGATCGAAGGCGGGAAACCGCTTGAGATAAATGACGGCATAAGCCGTCAGAACTACAATTCCAATTTATTAAGGAGGTTATGTTATGAAAATGAGACGTGTCGTTTCAATGTTGCTCGCAGGCGTTATGGCATTATCGCTTACCGCATGCGGCGGCGGCGCAGCAGCTCCCGCTCCTGCTCCCGAGGCTCCCGCAGCTGAAGAGCCCGCTAAGGAAGAGGCAGCAGCTCCCGCAGAAGAGCCCGCTGAAGAGGCTCCCGCAGCTGAGGCATCAGCTGAGCCCATCAGCCTTAATATGTGGTGTATAGCTACAGAGAGTGACTCTAACCGTCATTCTTACGAAGCAGCTATCGCTGATATGCAGGCTGCACATCCCGAGGTAACCTTTACCTGGGAAGCATTTGAGAATGAATCTTACAAGCCGAAGATCAAGGCTGCAGTAGCTGCTGATGATCTTCCGGACATCTTCTTTACATGGTCTTGCGCATTCCTCGGCGACTTCGTTGCAGCCGGCAAGGTTAAATGCCTCGATGATGTATACCAGAACTACAAGGATGAGCTTCCCGAGGTTATGCTTGGCAACTCAACCTACGACGGAAAGCATTACGGTGTTCCGCTTACGATGAACATTGTAGGTCTTTTCGCTAACATGGATCTTCTTAAGGAAGCTGGCTACGATGAGATCCCCGGAACATACGATGATTTCATCAAGTGCTGTGACGATCTTAAGGCTAAGGGCATCACTCCTTTCGGATGTGCTGGTAAGGAGACCTGGTGCGTAACCGAGTATCTTGAGTCCATCATCGAGAAGTCGATCGGTGCTGAAGAGCTCAACAACGTATTTGTAAACGGCGCTACCTGGAATAATGAAGGTATCGCAAAGGCTGTTGATACCTTCCAGGAAATGATCAAGAAGGAATACTTCGATCCCGCTGGTATCGGTCTTACCAATGACGAAGTTAAGGCTAACTTCATGGCAGGCAAGTATGCGTTCTACATGAACGGTACATGGAACTGCGCTGACTTTGCAGCAAACGATGACTTCAAGGATAAGGTTAAGGTTGCAGAGTTCCCGGTTATCGATTCTTCCAAGTCTAAGCTTGGTCAGCTCATCGGTGGTCCTTCAGATACTCTTGCAGTATCAGCTTCATCACCCAACGCTGACAGGGCAGCTGAGTACGCTATGGAACTCGGTAAGCTGATCTGCCATTACGGATACCTTGATGGTTGCGGACTTCCCGCTTGGACGCCTTACGGTGACACGAGTGCAGTTAATCCTCTTACCCAGGCTGTATCTGAGATCTGCGCTAACGCTGACACCTACGTTCTCTTCGGTGATACCGCTATGAGCGCTGAGGATGCTCAGGTTTACCTTGACTATGTTGCTCAGGTTTACGGTTCTGCTATCGACGGTGCAGGCTTCATTGAAGGTCTTGCAGGCGATTTAAGGTAATGATCTTTACCCCTTCCCATGTGCCCCGTGCACATGGGAAGGGATTTTGTTAATACGGGAAGGTATTTGATATGGCTGATAATAATTCAAACCAGAACGCTGCAAATAAAAAGATTAAGAACGCCGGCTTCAGAAAAGGATTGGATATTTTCCTATTCCTGCTTCCGGCGATATTGCTTTTTGTCGGTATACTGATCGCACCCATTGCGGTTTCGCTCTACAGGAGTTTCCAGAAATGGGACGGTTTCCAGCCCGGCGTATTTATTGGCATCAAGAATTACCGCGATCTTTTCTTCAGCGGATCCGTCCATTTTGTTCCGGCACTTAAGAATGCGCTTATAATTGCTTTCTTCTCAGTGTTCGTACAGCTTCCGTTCTCGCTTTTGCTGGCTCTGCTTTTAGGACGTAAATACAAGGGAGAGAGGTTCTTCCTGACTGTATACTTTATGCCCGTACTGATCTCCACGGTTGTTATAGGTCAGTTATGGTTAAAGATATATAATCCTGATTACGGTATCTTAAACAGAGTACTCGGAGCAGTCGGGCTCAGCAACTGGCAGCATATATGGGTGGGTGATCCGAAGACGGCTCTCGGTGCGGTAGTTGTGCCTACGATATGGCAGTATATCGGGTATCACATGCTCCTTATGTATGCGGGGGTAAAGGGCGTTTCTTCGGACCTTCGTGAAGCGGCCATGCTTGACGGAGCGACCAACTGGCAGGTTGACCGTTATGTTGTCATTCCCGTTATCAAGCCCATCATAAGGACCAGCGTCATATTTGCCGTGACCGGTTCACTGAAGAGTTATGACCTTGTCCGCATCATAACAAATGCCGGTCCCACGCATAAGACGGAGGTTCCGTCAACGCTCCTTGAAGATATGCTGTTCTTAAGGAACAAATACGGAATGGGAAGTACGATATCAGTCATGCTGATAATACTGTGCTTCGCGTTTGCGCTGGCAATTACGGCTATATTTAAGGAAAAAGGCGAATAGGAGGATATACAAGGTGCAGTTAGAAGAACGTTATACGATCAAAAAATCAAACCCGGTTGTAAAGGTGCTTGTATATATCCTTCTCGTTATATGGGCTTTTATCAACATATTCCCCATATACTTCATGTTCACTTTTTCGTTTAAGTCAAATGAGGAGATATTCGGCGCCAATGTAATAGGACTTCCGCATAAATGGCTGTGGTCCAACTATGTATCTGCAATGAATACAGGTAATATGGGCCGTTACTTTGTAAACAGTGTCCTTGTTACCACGATATCGATATTTATCTCGCTTGCAGCTGCCATGATGGCAACATATGCGCTCACACGTATCAAATGGTGGGGAGCAGGGATAACCAATGCATTCTTCATGCTTGGTCTTACGATCCCCCTGCAGGCATCGATAGTTCCGATATATGTATTATTATCAAAGCTTCACTGGCTCAGTCATTATTCCACGCTGATCGTTCCGTATTCGGCATTTACTCTTTCGATGTCGATACTGATCTGTACGGGATTTATGGTGGATATCCCTTACGATCTGGATGAGGCGGCAAGGATAGACGGATGCGGATTATGGGCCACCTTCGGCAGGATAATAGTTCCGCTCCTTAAACCCGCATATGCAACTATCGGTATCTACGCATTCCTTCAGTGCTGGAATGAGTTCATGTTTGCGAATGTTTTCATTTCCGATGCGGAACACAGAACGCTTCCCGTTGGTATAAAGGCTCTTTCGGGTGCATATACCACTGACTGGGGTCCCATCGGCGCAGCTTTGGTCATAGCAACATTCCCTACATTGATCGTTTATATCTTCCTGTGCAGGAAGATCCAGGATTCCTTTATCGCCGGCGCGGTAAAGGGCTGATATACGGTTATAACGGGCCCGCCATATGGCGGGCTCTTTTCTTTTGCCTAAAATCAAAAAAAATGATATTATGGTTCACATGAAGCACAGGACGAAAGCACCTAAGGCCGATTACGGTAACACCAGATTCAGGTCGCTGTCGGGAAGCCTCAAAAGGGTATTCGCGGGGACCTTTTTTGTAGTTATCATATCATTCCTTGTTTCCATGTATCTTATAAGCGAGAGAGAACGAAGAGATTATGCCATGAGAGATGCGGGGAGCGCACTTATGACATTATCCGCGTCAATAAGCTCAAGTATCAGCAATTACACGGAGATATCAAGGCTTATCATGACGGAGGACCGTCTGACAACTTTCCTTAAGGCGGATTCCGATTCGGTATCCCAGAGTATGATCAATGATGCGAGGTTCGGCATAATGGAGATACTGAACGTTAAAGAGGGCGTTGATGCCGTATTTGTATTCAGGGAGGATTATATAGTTGCGGCGACTGACCGTGTTTCATATGAATATGATCATGAGCTGCTTGAAAAATATTCATGGAAGAAGGATATATACGAAGCGAGGGGGAAGGCTGTGGTCTCCCTTAACAATAATAACGTTGCTTTAAAGAAAGACAAAACCCCGGTGGTTACGATCGGAAGGGCCGTATATGATATATATACACAGAAAAGGACGGGTATTCTCCTTATGGACATATCCCCCGAGGTATTTACAAAGATACTGAATCAGCAGAACTATACAAACATCTGTATCCTTGGCACGGACGGAACATATATAGCGGGGAAGAAGGAATACGAAAAGTATTATTCTTCGGATCCCGGGCAGGGAGATATTAGATACAGCAGTATAGATACCGGTCACGGAAATGAACTTGTTGCGGCAACAAGGATAGAAGGACTGCCGATCGTTCTTATAAGGGTTTCGCCGTTCGGTACCGAAGGTATACCTTACAGCATCATATATGTACTAATGGTACTTTTGTTTATTTTTATTATCACGACCTTATATATAGGGGCATATATAGCACGGAATATAACATCTCCGATCTTAAAACTTTCAAAGGAAATGGAAAAGAACAAGAGAAGCGGAGAACTAAGGAAGATAGATGCCAATCTCCAATACAGTGAGCTGAATCTCTTAAAGGGTGATTATAACAGCATGATAGATCATGTGAACGAACTGATAGACACCCTTGTGAACAAGGAAAAGACATTGAGAAAATCGGAACTGCGTGTATTAAACGAGCAGATCAAGCCGCATTTTCTGTACAATTCACTTGAAACGATAGGTTTTCTTGCACTTGATTCAGGGGCTGATAACGTGCATTATGCACTTGAGACTCTCGGAAGTTTTTACAGGAATTTCTTAAGCAAGGGAGACCGTGTAATACGTCTTTCAAAAGAGATAAGCATAGTTAAGGATTATCTTTCATTGCAGAAACTCAGATATGGGGATATCATAGAAGATGAATATGATATAGATGATGATACATATGATTTCATGGTTCCAAAGCTGATCCTCCAGCCTCTCGTTGAGAACAGTATCTATCACGGGATAAGACTTAAGGGCGAAAAGGGCATTATAAGGATATCGGCACATCTTTCCGATCATACGCTTAAGCTTACCGTACGTGATACCGGTGTCGGGATGAGTAATGAGCAGATCGAGAAGATCCTTACAAAATCCGCCCCTGATACCGATGAGGAGGGGAGCAGTTTCGGATTATGGGGGACGATCGAAAGGATCAGGATGTATTGTGATGATGAGGATGTTGTTTCCATCGTCAGTGAACCCGGGGAGTATATGGAGATATCCTTCACGATCAGGGCCGCCACTCATACAGACAGGATGGATGAATAGATGAAAAGATCATACAGAGTCATGATAATAGATGATGAAGAATCAGCCCGCAAGCTTCTTCGTGCACTCGTAAACTGGGATGAGATAGGCATGGAAGTCGTCGGTGAAGCCGCAAGCGGCATTGAAGCGATCAATGTTATCGATGAACTTAAACCGGATATTGTTTTTGTTGATATCTCCATGCCCTTTATGAACGGTATCGAATTTACCGAGGTTGCAACCGAACGCTATCCGAACCTTGTCATAATCATCATGACCGCAATAGACCAGTTTGAATATGCCCGTAAATGCGTAAGCCTCCCCGTGTTTGAATATATGCTCAAACCGATGGTGAGGGCTGAGGTCCTCAAGACCTTAAAACGCGCGGGGGAAAAGCTCGATAAGAACCGTGTGGCGTATATTGAGGCCGAGGAAGAGGCTGAGTATACCATTTCCGAAAACGATACGGTTGAAGTGATAAGGAAATACATAGAGGATAATTTTACCGACCCCAAGTTAAACCTTGCGTTTGCCGCACAGCATTTCGGCTTCAGTTCTAGCTATCTTTCAAGAAAGTTCAAACAGGAGACCGGTAAGAATTTCGTTGAGTATTTAACCGAACTGAGGATGAAAAAGGCCATAAAACTTGCCTCGGAAGGAGTTAAGATGTTTCGGACCTCTTCGGAGGTGGGGATACCGGACCCCAATTATTTCGGGAGATGTTTCAAGAAATATACAGGCATGAGTTATTCGGAATATACAGCAAAAGAAAACGACTGATCGGATCGGTCCGGAGGTAATATGGGCACAAAATACGATAAATACGGAGCACTTCATGTAAATGCAGCAGGCAGGCTCGTTGACAGAAACGGAACAGCCGTAGTACTGCGCGGATTTTCCACGCACGGACTGTCCTGGTATCCGCAATATGTGAACAGGGATTTTTTCGCTTTCATGAGTGAAAAATGGAATGCCGACGTCATCAGGCTCGCAATGTATACGGACGAGAAGGATGGATACTGCGTCGGAGATGATGCCAATAAGGCAAGGCTTCTTGAGGTAATAGACAGGGGAGTGAAGGCCGCAACCGAAGTCGGGCTGTATGTGGTGATAGACTGGCATATACTCCATGACAATAATCCTCTTATGCACAAGGATGAGGCCCTTGCATTTTTTGATCTTATAGCGAAGAAATACCATGCGTACGGAAATGTTTTTTATGAGATATGCAATGAGCCAAACGGTGACTGTACGTGGAAGGATATAAAGGAATATGCTCAGGCCGTGATACCGGTCATAAGAAAACATGACAAATATGCCGTCATACTCTGCGGGACTCCGCACTGGTCCCAGAATATTGAAGATGCAGTGGCCGATCCGATAACGATCGATGATAATCTTATGTATGTTTTCCATTTTTATGCCGATACGCACAGGAAGGAATTCAGAGACAGGTTTGAGGCCGTTGCAGGGAAGGGGCTTCCTTTGTTCATATCCGAATTCGGATGCTGTGATGCGAGCGGGAATTATTCGAATAATTTTGAGGAGTCATCCGGTTGGCTTTCACTGGCTGACAAATATGATGTCAGCCGCATCATGTGGAATATTTCAAACCGCGATGAAACAAGCGCTTCATTTGTTCCGGGATGTACAAAGATTTCCGGGTTTGAAGATGAAGACCTTAATGAAGGCTGCAGATGGTTCGTTGGTATTCTTGCGGGTGATCCTGCCAAACGGGACTGAAATGGGAACAGAAAATAAGGCAAGGATAAATCGTTTAAGAAACGAAATGAAAAAATGTGGTGCAGACTGCTGCATGGTCTTTACTTCTGATGAGCACTGCAGTGAATACACAGATCCACACTATAGGTTCAGGGAGTATCTTTCGGGCTTTACCGGTTCCGCAGGAACACTGATAGTAACGGCTGATGATGCCGGTCTGTGGACGGACGGAAGGTATTTTCTTCAGGCTGAAAATGAGCTTAAGGGTTCGGGGATCAGGCTTTTTAAGACCGGCGAGGAGGGAGTTCTTTCGCCGGAAAGATATATTGAAGAATTTGCACGTAAGGCATCCGAAACGGGTGCCCGTATCACAATCGGTACCGATCTTAAACTCATTTCGTCTCTTATGTTCCGGCGTATTGACGATATATGCGTAAAATACGGATGTTCCGTAAAGGATATCGATCTTGCCTCAATAGCTTGGGATGAGCGCCCCAAAGAGATGCGCAAGCCCGTATACGGGCTTGAAATTTCCGTGTCCGGAAGGGACATAAACGAGAAGATGACCGATCTTTTGGCGCGCCTTGACTCCCTAAAAGCAGATGCTGTCATTTTATCGGATCTTTCCGATGTTATGTGGATGTTCAACATACGCGGGAGTGATATACCGTATACACCGGTTGCCGTTTCTTACGGCCTTATCGAAAGGGATAATGCGTACCTTTTCATAGATGAAGGCTGTATCGGAGATGATCTCCTTTGTGAACTGAAAGCCCGCGGTATAACGGTTAAAGGGTATGATTCTTTTGACGGATATGTGAAAAAGATCACAGGCAGGAGCGTGCTTTACGATCCGAATACCCTGAATGCACATGTTTTAAGGCTCCTTGAAGGAAAACAGCTGATAAGCCTTCGTTCGCATGAATATGTACCAAAACATATAAAGAATAAAACCGAACAAGGCCTGTTCAAATCCTGTCATATAAGTGACGGCCTTGCCATGATCCGTTTTATATACAGGATAAAGAAACTGGCTGCAATGCCGGGCGGACCCGAAAATGAATATGAAGCCGCCATGATGCTTGATGAGATCAGGATGAATACCCCGGGGTGTACGGGACTTAGCTTTGAAACGATCTCGGCTTATGCTTCAAACGGTGCGGTTATCCATTACAGTCCGGATGCCGGTTCAAGCATGGAACTTAAACGAAAAGGCTTTCTGCTTGTTGATTCCGGAGGCCATTACATGGGCGCTACCACCGACGTTACACGGACCATTGCGCTGGGGCCTCTGAGTGATGAAATGAAACGCGATTATACTGCGGTGCTTTCAGGGATGCTTGACTTATCCGATGCCGTATTCCTTGAGGGAGTCAGGGGAGATAATCTGGATATCCTGGCCAGAAGACCCATATGGGCCATATATACGGATTACAGGCATGGGACGGGACACGGTGTAGGCGCAGGTCTTTGTGTGCACGAAGGTCCGCAGGCTTTCAGGTACAGATACGGAAAGGACAATATCCAGCCTCCGCTTGAACCGGGGATGATCATAAGCGATGAACCCGGAATATATCTTACGGGAAAATACGGCATAAGGATAGAAAACCTTCTGCTCTGTGTCGGGAAGATGACAAACGAATGGGGCCGGTTCCTCGGCTTTGATACCCTGACCATGGTCCCTTACGAAAGAGAAGCGATCGTAAGTGAGCTTCTGACAAAACGTCAGCGCAGGATCATAAATGAATACCACAGAAATATATATGATCTGTATGAATCCTTACTTGATACGGATGAAAGAGAATGGCTTTTGAAAGTCACTCAGCCCATATAATCCATATTAATGATGTGTTTTTGCGGAGAAATATATGCAGGACAGATTTGGAAGGAAGATCGATTATCTTCGCATTTCGATAACGGACAAGTGTAATCTCAGATGTAAATACTGTATGCCGTCGGATATCGGATCGGTTCCGATGGGCGAGATACTTACGTATGAGGAGATCGAACGCGTTGTACGCGCTGCGGCAGGCCTTGGCATAAAAAAGATAAAGCTGACAGGGGGCGAGCCGCTTATAAGAAGGGACTGCTGCATACTTGTCGCAATGCTTAAGGATATTCCGGGCATTGACAGCGTTACACTTACAACAAACGGTGTTTTGCTATATGACCGGATCGGGGACCTTAAGAATGCAGGCATTGACGGGATCAATATAAGTATCGATACACTTGATAAAAAAAGATATGAAATCCTTACAGGTAAGGACGAACTGGATAAAGTCCTTATGGGACTTGAAGCGGCTGCTGCGTCAGGGATACCTGTAAAGATCAATGCCGTTTCCGTTGACTGGCCGTTATTCGATCCTGTATACGGATGCGCATCAGGGGACGGCTCTTTATTTTGTGATACGGAAGATCTTATATCCCTTACAAAAGATGACAAGGTGGATGTCAGGTTCATAGAAATGATGCCGATAGGTGCCGGAAAGGATTTTCCGGCCATCCCTCATGATATTCTTATCCCTTATATTTTTGACAGATATCCCGGCATTAAACCTGAAGAAGAACGGCACGGGAACGGTCCGGCTTCATACTATGTCATCCCGGGGCATGAAGGCGCCGTTGGGTTCATATCTGCGTTAAACGGGATGTTCTGTGAGAACTGCAACAGGCTCAGACTTACATCTTTAGGATTTGTTAAGAGCTGCCTGTGTTATGATACGGGAGTGGATATAAAAGAGACATTAAGAAGCGGAGCGGATGATGATGAGATTGACAGGGAACTGCGTTCAAAGATAGAAAAGGCTGTCGATCTGAAACCGGATATGCACTCGTTTTCAAAAGAGGATAAGATAACGGAAAAACGGGCAATGTCAAAGATAGGAGGATAAGGCCTGTATGTTTGGGCTGTCTTTGGTAAAGTGATATGGATGGAATGATCAGGGCTATATGCATAAGTGAAATGCGCGGAACAAAAAAACATGAGGTTGATTCTGCGATATTTAAGGAAGGATACGGTATAGAAGGTGATGCCCATGCCGGAAATTGGCATCGCCAGGTAAGCCTTCTTTCCGCCGGAGCAGTTGATGAATTCAATGCAAAAGGTGCCGGAGCAATGAACGGAGATTTCGGCGAAAACCTTGTCGTGGAAGGTATAGACTGCCTGTCATTGCCGGTCGGGAGTATCCTTAGTATCCCCGGAGGAGAAGACGGCGTAAAACTCAGAGTCACTCAGAAGGGCAAGGAATGCCATACCCACTGCATGATCTATCAGAGAATGGGTGAGTGCATAATGCCCCGCCAGGGAATATTTGCTGAAGTCATAAAAGGCGGAAAGATAAGCAGGAATGATAAAGTGACCGTAGAATATCCGGATAAAGACAGGCCGTTCAGAGCCGCGGTCATTGTATCAAGCGACAGGGCGGCGGACGGAGAATATGAGGATGAGAGCGGCCCGGAAGCGGTAAGGATACTTAAGGATAACGGATATGAGGTCATAGAGTGTGTTGTTATACCCGATGATAAGGAAAGGATCAGGACAGAACTTATCAGATTAAGTGACGGCCGGGAAGCCGATCTTATACTGACGAGCGGAGGGACGGGATTCTCGCCGCGTGATAATACACCCGAAGCCACCATGGAGGTCGCCGAGAAAAATGCACCCGGGATCGCCGAATATTTAAGGATGAGATCGTCGCAGTTGACCGAAAGGGCGATGCTGTCACGCGGTGTATCCGTTATAAGGGGGAAAACACTCATCATCAATCTGCCCGGAAGCCCAAAGGCCGTGGCGGAGTGCATGGGATTTATCCTGAATGCTCTTGAACACGGGTTAAGGATCCTGCGCGGTGAAACGGAGAAATAATGGCTCTTAAGGTAAATATTAAAAAGAAATACCGTGATTTTCTGCTCGATATTAAAATGATGAGCACCGGGAGACGGATCGGCATACTTGGTGCATCGGGATCGGGCAAGAGCCTGACGCTTAAATCAATCGCAGGTCTTATAAAGCCCGATGAAGGTACGGTTGAATATGACGGCCGCGTACTGTTCGATCACAGAAAAAGAATAAATATACGTGCCGAAAAAAGAGGCGCGGGATATCTGTTTCAGAATTATGCGCTGTTTCCGGATATGACGGTAAAAGGGAATATAAACGCAGCGCTTCACGGAGCGCAAAAGCAGGGAAGGCTGAGCAAGGATCGTCCGCGCGATACGGATGAGATCCTGAAAGGATTCGGATTGTTTGAAATACGTGATCATATGCCGGCTGAACTTTCCGGAGGCCAGAAGCAGAGGACGGCACTCGCAAGGGTACTTGTGACAAACCCGGATCTTCTTTTGCTCGATGAACCGTTTTCGGCGATCGACATGCATCTTCGCGAGAGATTAAGGACAGAACTCATCGGTATGCTTGATACTTATGATAAAACCGTCGTATTTGTCAGTCATGACCGCGATGAGATATACCAGATATGTGACGCACTTATTCTCATTGATAACGGAAAGGTTATCGCTCAGGGGAAAACGTATGACCTTTTCGAGCAGCCTGAAACGGTCAGTGCGGCCAGGCTTACCGGGTGTAAGAACATAAGCCGGGTGATCGGGGTGTCCAAACACAGAGTGAAAGCTCTTGACTGGAATGATATCGAGCTTGTCACGGACAGTGTGGTCACGGATGATATCACGCACATAGGGATAAGAGCGCATGACTTTATTCCCGGGATGAGCGGGGTAAATGATATCCGATGCGGCGTGGCGTCGGTTTCAAGGCTTCCGTTTGAGTGGTATATAACGCTTGAGAACGGATTATGGTGGAAACTTGAGAGAAAACATTATGACGGACGTCAGGAAATAAACTTGCCCGAATATGTCAGCATATCACCCGAAAGGATACTTCTTCTTAAAGGGTGAAGACGTGTCCCGGAAAAGCATATATATTATTAAGACTGATCAAAAGGAGAATGATCGTTATGAAAAGAGCAGCGGTATTTATCTTAACATTGCTTATGCTTGTATCCGTATCGGCAGGATGCGCGGGCAGGCAGGCAGGCCCGGGCAGGGAACCCGCGAAGGAAGAGCAGACACAAAAAGTTGAGATCATCGTGTTTGCGGCGGCTTCGATGACCGAGACGATGGACATGATATGCAGTGCCTATGAGGAAAAGAATCCCGGTGTCACCGTTACATGCAATTATGATTCGTCGGGAACGCTCAAGACCCAGATCGAAGAAGGTGCATATTGCGACATCTTTATTTCGGCCGCTTCAAAGCAGATGGACCAGTTGGACATTGCCGCCGATAAGGAAATAAACAAGGACGGTCTTGACTATATCGATCCCGCGACCCGGACCGATCTTCTTGAAAACAAAGTTGTACTTGCCGTCCCTGAAGGAAATCCCGGAAATATCGGTTCGTTTGACGATATGGTCACCGGCCTTAAGGAAGGCAGTATCCTTCTGGCGATGGGAAACGAGGATGTTCCGGTCGGACAGTATACACAGAAGATATTGGCTTGTTACGGGCTTGATGAATCCGAACTTGCAGGAAAAGGTGTTATAACGTACGGGAGTAATGTAAAGGAAGTAACGACGCAGGTAAGTGAGGCGGCCGTCGACTGCGGCATAGTTTATGCTACTGATGCTTTCTCGGCAGGACTTAAGGCAGTTGATACGGCAGATAAGGATATGTGCGGACAGGTAATCTATCCCGCAGCGGTTTTAAAGGGTTCCGGACATCCGGATGAAGCCGGAGCTTTTCTTTCCTACTTAAGGTCGGATGAAAGTGCAGGTATCTTTGAGAGCGTCGGATTTACCTGTATAAGGTGATGATATGGATCTTTACCCATTGTTTAATTCCCTGCGTATAGCGGGGATAAGCACCGTGATGATCTTCATCATCGGAATTGCGGCGGCATACTTCGTCATTAGGCTCCCGGCCGTCTTAAAGGGAGTTCTTGACTGCTTGTTTACTCTGCCTTTAGTCCTTCCGCCCACTGTGGTCGGTTATCTTTTGTTAAGGGTCCTTGGTCCCAAGCATCCGGTCGGAGCCTGGTTTTTTGAAGTGTTCGGGATAAGGCTTACCATGAACTGGTATTCCGCTGTATTTGCGACATCGGTTGTGATATTTCCCCTTATGTACAGGACGGCAAGGGGAGCTTTTGAATCCTTTGATGAAACACTCACACAGGCCGGTGCGACGCTCGGACTTGACAGGGCCTATGTATTCTTCAGGGTAATGATGCCATATTGCAGGACGGGGATCATAGCAGGGACGGTACTTTCATTTGCGAGAGCACTGGGAGAGTACGGCGCAACAACGATGATCGCGGGCTATACTCCCGGACGGACCGCAACGATATCCACCACCGTTTATCAGCTGTGGAGGACGGATAATGATGCTCTTGCATTTAAATGGGTTATCATAAATATATGTATTTCGGCAGTTGTACTGCTTATGATAAACCTCATCGAGAGCAGAAACAAAAAATGATGTCATCCTGACTTGGAGGGAGATCATGGCAACGGACTATCTTAAGGCAGTCAATATACTCAAAGATTCCGTCATACCGGCCGATACCGAAACATCAGGCCTTGATGGAGCATACGGGCGGATACTTGCGGAGGATATTTATGCATCGGTGAATATCCCTTCATTTGACCGGTCGCCATATGACGGTTATGCGTTTCTTGCTGAAGATACAAAAGGCGCTTCCATTCAGGAGCCAAAGACCCTTAAGGTGATCGATGATATAAAAGCGGGACAGATGCCTTCAAAAGAGATAAAGAGCGGATATGCCATCCGTCTCATGACGGGAGCGCCGGTCCCTGCCGGAGCCGATGCCGTATGCAAATATGAGGATACGGTTTTTGACGATACATCGGTCACGATAAGCAAAGAATATTCCCCGGGCGACAACATAATAAGGGCCGGAGAGGATATAAAGGCAGGAAGGCTTATTGCGGAAAAAGGTTCCGTTATCGATGCGGGGCTTATCGCATCGATGGCGTCTCTGGGAATTGTTATCCCCCGGGTATACAGGCGGCCCGTTGCCGGTATCATCTCAACAGGCGATGAAGTCATTGACGCTTCATGTACACCGCCGCCCGGAAAGATAAGAAATTCAAACAGATATACTATCGCCGCGGCACTTTTAAGCATCGGATTTGATACCGTATATCTCGGGCACGCCGGTGATGATATTGATGATATAAGGAATCTTATCGATGGCGGTTTTAATACGTGTGATGTTACGGTATCTACCGGGGGCGTTTCGGCGGGGGATTATGATCTTGTGCCGGATGCGATGAAAGAAGCCGGGTATGAGATCCTTTTAAGAGGCGTGGCGATGAAACCGGGGATGGCCTGCGCATACGGGCTAAAGGACGGTAAGATCATGCTTGCCCTGTCCGGCAATCCGGCTTCGTCCCTGACGAACCTTCAATGCGTATGCTATCCGGCGCTTAAGAAGCTTGCCGGATACCGCGAATATGATCATAAGCTGTTCAGAGCAAAACTTAAAGACGGTTTTTCAAAGTCAGGCAAAGGCACCCGTTTTCTTCGCGGAAGGCTCGGTATTACCGGTAATGAAATATATATCAGTGTTCCGTCAGGGCAGGGGAATGTAGTGATAAGCAGTGCCATAGGATGCAATGCATACGGTATACTTAATGATACCGCTGCTCCCGCTAAAGAGGGAACCTTAATTGACTGTTTCTGTGTATGAAGGATGAAATGAGTGGATATGGAATGAAAAAAACAAATATAGAGGATGCTGTCGGCATGACTCTTTGTCATGACGTTACGGCCATGTATCCGGGCTTTAAAGGGCCGCTTTTTAAAAGAGGGCATGTGATCGAAGAAAAAGATATAAGTGCCTTTCTTGATATAGGTAAAAAGTCGGTATATACAGGGGATATTCCTAAAGACATGCTCCATGAGGAGGACTGTGCCGTAAGACTTGCGCAGATGGCCGCTGTTTCGGGAGCACACTATGAGGGGCCTTCGGAAGGCAAGGTTGTGCTTGTAAGTGATATTGACGGCATGCTTAAGGTAAATACGGGACTCCTTCGCAGCATCAATTCGATCGGTGACATTACGGTAACGACGTTACCGGACCATTATCGTGTCAGAAAGGGCATGAAGATCGCATCAATGAGGATAGTCCCTCTGTTTACAAAAAAAGAAGTCATAGACAGGGCCGAAGAACTGTGTAAAGGATCGAAGCTTATCGATATACTGCCGTATAAAAGCAGGAAGGCAGGCATTATCATCACGGGTTCGGAAGTATATAACGGACGTATTGAAGAAAGGTTTGAAAAAGTCATTACCGGGAAACTTGACGCCTACCCCGGTATTATCGCGGGAGTCAGGATATGTGATGATGATACGGATATGATCGTTGGATCGGCACGTAAACTGCTTGATCTCGGCGCGGATTTCCTGATTTTTACAGGCGGGATGTCTGTCGATCCCGATGATCTCACTCCGGGAGCGATCAAAAGGCTCGGAGCGGAAATTGTAAGCTACGGACTTCCGGCACAGCCCGGAAACATGACTCTTGTTGCCTACCTTAACGATACCGTCATCGCAGGTGTTCCGGGTGCGGCGATAAGCCGTCCGGTAACGATGTTTGATGTTCTGCTCCCGCAGATCTATGCAGGAATAAAGTTCACGAAAACGGATCTTATAAATCTTGCTGAGGGCGGATTGTGCCAGATGTGTGAAGACTGTCACTATCCGAACTGTACATTCGGAAGATACTGAAATGAGAAAAAATGCCGTACTCTGTTTTGCCGGGGTTTCGGGAAGCGGCAAGACAACACTTATAGAAAAGATCATAAAGCAGCTCATTCGGGACGGATACAGACCTGCCGTTATAAAGCATACATCCCATGACCACGAGCTTGACAGTAAAGGAAAGGATACTTACAGGTTCGCTAAAGCCGGAGCCGATCCTGTCATGATATCGGCAAATTCAGGTTCGGCCCGCTTTGATAACCGGGAGAGGACCGCGGATGAGATGATCGCAGACTTAGCATATGCGGACATAGTGCTCATTGAAGGATATAAACAGGGGCCGTTTGACATGATAGGTCTTGCGAGGATAAAGGCGGATGCGGCCCTGCCGGGTGATATCGGGAAATACAGGGCACTCGCAGTCGATGATCCTACGTGTTTCGGACCGCAGACGGACATACCTGTATTTGATATAAATGATGCATATACGATAACCAAATGGATAGAGAGCGATATTATGTGTAAGGAAAAAGAACTGACTCATTTCGATGATGAGGGTAATGCACGCATGGTTAATGTTTCCGGTAAAGACATCACTATGCGGGAAGCATCGGCAGCGGCCAGAGTCATCGTAAACAAGGATACGTTTGAACTGATAAAGCGCGGGAATATTAAAAAAGGAGATGTGCTCACCGTAGCACAGATCGCCGGGATCATGGGTGCAAAGAGGACTTATGACCTTATCCCGATGTGTCATCCGCTAATCCTTGACGGCGTGGATCTTAAGCTTAAACTTGACGAAAAAGAGTCCGCGATAGATATAGAAGCAACGGTTAAGTGTACGGGAAGGACCGGAGTTGAGATGGAGGCGATATGCGCTTGCAGCGTTGCCGCAATGACAGTATATGATATGTGCAAATCAGTGCAGAGGGATATCCTCATTACGGACATAAGATTACTTGCCAAATCGGGAGGAGTACATGGCGATTATATCCGGCAGGACGGGGAGAGATGATGGATATTGATACCGGCATAAACAGATACAAAACCGCCGCCGCCGTCCTTGTCGGAGGCAGATCCGTAAGGATGGGAAGGCCTAAGGAAAATGTGGTAATAGATGGAGACGGAAGAACATTCCTTGAAAAGGTCTGCTGCGAGATCGACAGGGCATATTTATCCGGCGTGATATGCAAAAGGTATCTTTCCGTACGAAAAGGGCAGGAAACATCGATGGAAGGATATGTACGCACTGAAGACGCATTTGACGGTATCGGACCGCTTGCAGGACTCATATCCGTGCTTAAAAGAGCAAGATCGGACGGAGCCGGTTCCGTCATCATACTTGCATGCGATATGATCGGCTATACTTATGATGAACTTACCGGCATCTGCAGAGCATATAAAGGAGAGGATATCCTGTGGGCCCGGACGCGGACCGGCTTTATTGAACCGCTTGGCAGCATATATTCGGTGAATATACTTGAAAAGGCCATAGAACTTGCCGAAAGCGGCAGATATAGGCTTAAGGATCTTGAGGGAGCCCGTACGGTAACGGGATATTATGACAGCGCCTCACCTGTATGCTATGAGAATATAAACAGTCTTTGAACGCATGGCATAAAATCATTGTCAAAGCACAAAACTCGTGATAGAATATAACACGGCTCAAAAGAAGCAGTATATGCTTCTTACAATAATATATTTCAAGAAAGAGGTGTGATTATGGCAAATGTTGATTTAACCAAGTATGGTATCACCGGCGCAACCGAGATCGTATACAATCCTTCTTATGAAGTATTGTTCAAGGAGGAGACCAAGGCCGGACTTACGGGTTTCGATGTAGGAACGATGACCGAACTCGATACCATTAACGTTATGACAGGTGAGTTCACCGGACGTTCACCCAAAGATAAGTACATCGTCATGGATGCCAATTCCAAGGACACTGTATGGTGGACAACCGATGGTTACAAGAACGATAACCATCCCATGAGCGAAGAAACATGGGCAGTAGTCAAGGATCTTGCAAAGAAAGAGCTTTCAAACAAGAGGCTTTTCGTTGTTGATGCTTTCTGCGGTGCCAACAAGGACACGAGGATGGCAGTCCGTTTCATCATGGAAGTTGCATGGCAGGCTCATTTCGTAAGGAATATGTTCATCCAGCCCACAGCTGAGGAAGAAGCAAGCTTCGAGCCTAATTTCGTTGTTTATACAGCTTCAAAGGCTAAGGTTGAGAATTACAAGGAGCTCGGTCTTAATTCCGAGACCTGTGTGGCTTTCAACGTATCAAGCCGTGAGCAGGTTATCCTTAATACATGGTATGGCGGTGAGATGAAGAAGGGTATGTTCTCGATGATGAACTACTATCTGCCGCTTCAGGGCATCGCAGCTATGCACTGCTCAGCCAACACCGATATGGACGGTAAGCATACAGCTATCTTCTTCGGTCTTTCCGGAACAGGTAAGACCACGCTGTCAACAGATCCCAAGAGGCTTCTTATCGGTGATGATGAGCACGGCTGGGATGACAACGGTGTCTTCAACTTCGAGGGCGGCTGCTATGCCAAGGTTATCAATCTTGACAAGGAATCGGAGCCTGATATCTACAACGCCATCAAGAGGAACGCTCTTCTTGAGAACGTAACGGTTGATGCAAACGGCAAGATCGATTTCGCCGATAAGTCAGTTACGGAGAATACACGTGTTTCTTATCCTATCGAGCATATCGAGAAGATAGCAAAGAACGTTAACAAGATCTCATCGCGTCCCGATGCCGATAATGTTATCTTCCTTTCGGCCGATGCATTCGGAGTACTTCCTCCCGTATCGATCCTTGATCCCGAGCAGACACAGTACTACTTCCTGTCAGGATTCACTGCTAAGCTTGCAGGTACAGAGCGTGGTATCACCGAGCCCACACCTACTTTCTCGGCATGTTTTGGACAGGCATTCCTTGAGCTTCATCCTACCAAGTACGGTGAGGAGCTCGTTAAGAAGATGAAGAAGAGCGGAGCCAAGGCTTATCTTGTAAATACCGGATGGAACGGAACCGGCAAGAGGATCTCGATCAAGGATACCCGCGGTATCATCGATGCTATCCTTTCGGGTGATGTTCTTAAGGCTCCCACCAAGAAGATCCCTTACTTCAACTTTGAAGTTCCCACAGAGCTTCCCGGAGTTGACAGCGGAATCCTTGATCCCAGGGATACATACGCAGATGCTTCCGAGTGGGAGAACAAGGCTAAGGATCTTGCAGGCAGGTTCATCAAGAACTTTGCGAAGTATGAGACCAATGATGCAGGTAAGGCACTTGTTAAGGCAGGTCCCCAGCTGTAATACCCGTGAATATACGGGGACGGTTCTTCTGACTTCGCAGGCGGAGGGATGTTTCCGTGCGTTCACATGAGTGATATGATTATTAAGGGGCTCGCGCAGGCGGGCTCCTTTTTTGCTTTTCATTATTTCAGTTGTGTGATAAAATACATCTGTTTATGTTATGTGTAATATGATCAGGATTTACGGAGGATGTTATGAAGATTTACGATGAACTGGTCGCCAGAGGGCTTATCGCCCAGGTGACGGATGAAAAAGGGATAAAGGATCTTATCGACAACGGTAAGGCTGTTTTCTATATAGGTTTCGACCCCACGGCCGACAGCCTGCATGTGGGACATTTTATGACTCTCTGCCTTATGAAGAGGCTCCAGATGGCCGGAAATAAGCCCATAGCGCTGCTCGGCGGAGGTACAGGCATGATAGGCGATCCGTCCGGTAAGACCGATATGCGTAAGATGATGACCAGGGAAACCATAGCTCATAATATTGAGTGTTTCAAGAAACAGATGAGCAGGTTCATAGACTTTTCCGACGGTAAGGCGATAATGGTAAACAATGCCGACTGGCTTATGGATCTTAATTATGTGGATATGCTTCGTGAGGTCGGACCTTATTTCTCTGTATCGAATATGCTCAGGGCCGAGTGCTACAAGCAGCGTATGGACAGGGACGGGGGTCTTACATTCCTTGAGTTTAACTATATGATCATGCAGTCATACGATTTCCTTGAGCTTTACAGGAAGTACGGATGCAATCTGCAGTTCGGCGGCGATGACCAGTGGTCCAATATGCTCGGCGGACGTGAGCTTATCCGTAAGAAACTCGGCAAGAATGACGCTGAGGCGATGACCATAACCCTTCTGCTTAATTCAGAGGGTAAGAAGATGGGCAAGACGGAAAAGGGTGCCGTGTGGCTCGATCCCGAAAAGACTTCTCCGTATGATTTTTACCAGTACTGGAGAAACGTTGCGGATGCCGATGTTCTTAAATGTATCCGCATGCTTACCTTCCTGCCTCTTGAAGAGATCGATAAGATGGACAAGTGGGAAGGAGCCCAGCTTAATGAAGCCAAGGAGATACTTGCCTTCGAACTTACCAAACTCGTACACGGAGAGGAAGAGGCCATAAAGGCCCGTAATGCGGCACGCTCGATCTTTACATCGGGTGATTCCGCCGACATGCCCACCGTTGAGATAACTTCGGAGGATCTTAAGGACGGCCTCATTGATATCCAGGCGATCCTTGTGAAAGCCGGTATGGCAACGTCAAGATCCGATGCAAGAAGAAGCGTTGAAGGCGGCGGGGTTACCGTTGACGGAGAGAAAGTCACGGATCTGTTCTTAAGCTTCAAGCCTGAAGATTTTGGTGACGGCAAAGTTGTAAGGAAGGGTAAAAAGAACTTCAAGAAGGTTGTGTTCAAATAGAAAAAATGAAGATAAACATACTGGAATATCTTAAAGAGGCGGCTTTAAAGTCACCCGGAAAATGCGCATATTTCGATGAAACGATAAGCTATACCTATGGCCGTATGCTTGAAGAAGTAAAGGCGATAGGTACAAAGCTTATAAAAAAGTTAAATGTCAAATGCCGTCCCGTGCTTATTTATATGGATAAGTCTCCTTCGGTACTTGCGGCATTCTGGGGGACGGTATACAGCAGGAATTTCTATGTCCCGCTTGATACGAACATGCCGGACATGCGCATAAGGCTTATCGTTGAGAACCTTAAACCCGCAGCCGTCATTACCGATATGGCGCATTATGATCTTGCGAGGAAATTCTCGAATAATGTGTTTATTTTTGAAGAGATGATAGAGACGCCTGTCGATGATGAGCTGCTCGCAAAGAGGATGTCCCAGGCTATCGATACAGATCCGGTATATGTGCTGTATACCTCCGGATCCACGGGCGTACCCAAAGGCGTTGTCGTAAGCCACCGTTCACTTATTGATTATGTTGAACAGTTCTGCAATGAGATCGATATAAGAGAAGATGACGTGATCGCAAACCAGGCACCGTTCTATTTTGATGCATCGCTTATTGATATTTACTGCTCGCTCCGTGCCGGCGGATCGATGGGCATAGTACCCCTTGAGTATTTTTCAATACCGCTAAAGCTGCTTGATTTTTTACAGAAGTATGAGATAACCACTATCAGATGGGTGCCTTCGGCAATGAAGATGGTCTCAACCTTTAAGGGATTTAAGTCGATCCGGCCGGAGCGGCTTCGTAAGATCATCTTCGGAGCGGAGTCCATGCCGACAAAGGTATATAATTACTGGAAGTCAAATTATCCCGATGCTGTATTTGTCCAGATATACGGCCCTACAGAGATCACGGGTGTATGCACCTATTATATTGTAGACCGTGACTATGCCGATGACGAGACCATACCCATCGGAAATGCATTCAGGAACACGGAAGTCTTCCTGCTTGATGAGGATGATAAACTCATAACGCGTTCGGACATTACGGGGGAGATCTGCGTAAAAGGTTCGTGCCTTGCGCTCGGATACTATAATGCAAGAGAAAAAAGCGATGAGGTATTCACCCAGAATCCGCTCAATCCTTATTATACCGAAAAGATATACCGTACCGGAGATCTGGCAAAGTATAATGAACGCAAGGAACTCGTATTTGTTTCGCGAAAGGATTTTCAGATAAAACACATGGGCCACAGGATCGAGCTCGGGGAGATAGAGACGGCGGTAATGGCACTTCCGAACATGAAGAATGCATGCTGTCTGTTCGATCAGGAGAAACAGAAGATAGTACTTTTTTATGAGACGGATGCCTACGATGATATAACGATAATGGATGCATTGAAAAAGCGGCTTTTGCGCTATATGCTTCCGAATACCCTTCATAAGCTTGATGAAATGCCGTTGTTAAGAAGCGGCAAGATCGACAGGGTTAAGCTTAAGGAAATGATTTAAGGAGTTTATATGATGATGAGATCATGGAAGTTTTTTGTGATGACGGCAGTGACGGTGTTTGCGTGTGCATTCCTTGCAGGATGTGAAAATTCGGATGTTATAAACGTAAACATTAATCTTAATAACAGGACAAAGGATACCGCTGAAGCCGGGGAGGATACCCTGGAAGATGACAATTCCGTATTCGCTTTGACGATACCTGAGGAATATGACGGCACCTATGTTGTCATGAGCGGTCCCAACGGTTATTCCGTATATGACAAGGAAGCCATGGAAGCCGATTTCGGCGGATTTGTTTTTTCCGTATATGCATATACCGATCCGTCCGAATATGCCGGCGGCATGGATATGAAGGTCGGTGAGATAATAAGTGATGACGGTGAAACGCTTTATGATATAGTCAGGTCTTATGCATCCGACATCCAGTATGATTACACGAAATATGAGGATCATATGCCAAAGACCTATGAAGCGCTTTATAACGGCGCGGAGGATATGATCAAGTCGATAAAGCCGCTCGTGGAAGGCAGTTTCGTCTGGAGAGCCGGCTGCGACGGAGAGGGCATGTATGATGAAGTTCTTTTAAAGCATATAACGGCCGTTAACGAAAAGTGGGATGCGGGCAGGCTTGAAGAAGAAGACATGAGTCCGCAGTACGCAGAGATCATGCAGACAAAAGACGATCCTCTTGCACATATCGGGTATGCCTATCGGGACGTTAACTGTGACGGTATTGACGAACTTCTGATCGGCGAGATACTAACGGACGATCTTAAAGGCACCATATATGATATATATACGATGGTCGACCGCAAATGCGCACATGTCGTAAGCGGCACCATGAGGGACCGCTATTATGCGCTTGAATACGGGATGATCTGCAATGAGTATTCGGGCGGAGCCGGTATGAGCGGATGGGAATCGTATGACATAGAGCCAAACACCGTAAATCTAATGCCTCAGCTTGGTCTGAAGGAAGACACATATGAGGATGAGGATGCTCCGTGGTTTGTTTCTTTCGGTGAAGAAGATGTATGGGAGCCTGTTGCAAAAGAGGAGTTTGATGATTACCGTTCCAGGTTTGAATATGTAAGGTTTGATCTTACCCCGCTTTCGGATACAAGTGTAAATGAAGCCGGTCAGGAATGACGGGTACATATAAGGAGGATATATGGAAACAGTCATCAGTATATTAAAGGGTGTTCATCCCGAAGTTGATTATGAGACCGAGACCGGTCTTATAGACAAAAGGATATTTGATTCATTTGATGTCGTTAATATTGTCGGCGAACTCATGGATGAATTTGATATTGAGATAACCGCGGAACACATGGTTCCCGAAAACTTCAATTCGGCCCGCGCGATATATGATCTGGTACGTTCATTAGAGGAAGAGTAAATAAAGATGTCCTTTATCACTATCGATTTTGCTCTGTTCGTTACGGCGGTACTGCTTGTATATTATATATTTCCGAAAAAAACAAGATGGACGGTACTGCTGATCGCAAGTTATATCTTCTACGGTATCACGGGTATTACAAATCTTATATATATCCTCGTGACCACGGTATCCGCATTTATCTGCGCGATGCTCATCGGAAAGCAGGGAACAAAGCAGAAGGAATATCTTAAAGAACATAAGGAAAGTCTTACCAAAGAAGAAAAGAAGTCCTATAAAGCAGGTATAAAAAAGAAGCAGAAACTGATCCTTGCCGCCGGACTTCTTATCAACTTTGGTATTTTAGTGTATTTAAAATATGCCGACTGGACTATCGCATATATTAATCTGTTCAGGTTGAGCAGGTTCGGGCGTACGGATTTCATACCTTTCAGGAATTTCATACTTCCGCTCGGTATATCTTTTTACACTTTTCAGACCATGGGATATCTTATCGATATCTATTACGGCAAATATGAACACGAACGCAACCCGTTTAAGTTCGCTCTTTTTGTTTCGTTTTTCCCTCAGATAGTCCAGGGACCGATCAGCAGGTTCGGAGAACTCGCACCGGAGCTCTTTGCCGAAAAGGACTTTGATTTTACGCGTATAAAGTCAGGCTTTTACCGTATAATGTGGGGCCTTTTCAAAAAGCTTGTCATAGCCGACAGGCTGGCCGGCTATGTTTCCGGTACCATCGCACAGAGGGATACTTACAGAGGGCCTTACATACTTCTTGCGGTGTTTTTTTATTCGATGCAGATATACGGTGATTTTTCCGGAGGTATCGACGTTGCACTCGGCGTGGCCGAAATGTTCGGGATAACGCTTCATGAGAATTTTGAAAGGCCTTTCTTCTCAAAGTCGATATCCGAATACTGGCAGAGATGGCATATGACGCTCGGTACATGGTTCAAGGATTATATCTTTTACCCGCTGTCACTGAATAAGGGTATAATCAGACTCGGAAAGACGGTAAGGGAACACGGTATGGAGAAGATCGGAAAGAGGATACCGATATACATACCGATGTTCATAGTATGGTTTACCACGGGAATGTGGCACGGCTCCCAGAACAGATATGTTGTATGGGGACTGTTTAACTTTTTGTTCATCGTTTTGGGGACCGAGCTTGAACCGCTTTCCCAAAAGATCGTTTTAAAGTTAAGGCTTGACGAGGGCGGTGTGTTAATGAGATCCTACCGCGTCATAAAGACCTTCTGGCTTATGTCATTCCTTCGCATATTTGATATAAGCAAGGACGTTCCGTCGGCTTTCAACGCCTTTAAACTGATATTTAAGGACTGGGGCAGTTTCAGGATCGAGAGAGTGTTTGATGAACTCTCGCTTCCTTTTGAGGATTTCACCGTCGCGGTCACAGCAATAGTCATAATGTTTGTATTTGATCTTATCCAGCGGCGGGGGAGTGTAAGAAAACGTATTTTCAGGCTCCCGGTCCCTGCGCAGTGGGCAATACTTTCACTGCTCGTTATCGCAGTATCCGTATTCGGATATTACGGACCGGGGTATGATGCTGCAAGCTTTATTTACGGAGCGTTCTGAGTTAAGGATAAACATGAGAGCAAGAGAGTGGATCAAAAAAACGGTCAGCGTTGTTTTTAAGATCATATTGACAGTATTCTTAGTGATCACCTTAAACAGGATATTCCTGCCCAAGTATGTTAATGAGAATCAGGACGGCAGGATCACACAGGAATACTACAGATACGCGAAGGACACAGATGTCATCTTTGCCGGCTCATCCACGGTCCACAGCGGGATAGATCCGCGGGTACTTTTTGATGAGCAGGGGATATCGGCATATCTTCGGGCCAATGCATCACAGACAATGTGGATATCCTATTATATGATAGAGGATGCCATAAGATGCCATAAACCCGAACTTGTATGTATTGATATGACTTTTATCAAATACGGCGATGATTTTGTCGAAGAGCCGAGTACGAGAAAGGCACTCGACGGGATGCGGATGTCCTTATCCAAGATCAACTGTATAAAAGCTTCAATGGGTGAGGATGAAAAGATGGCAGATTATATCATGCCGTTATTCCGGTTCCATTCAAGATGGAAGGAGCTGACCCTTGATGATTTCCGTTATGCGTATTACAATAAACCGGTGACTGTTAAAGGTTATCTTCCCGATGATGAAGTGGAGAGCGCCGAAGAAGGAGAGCTGGTTTATACACGCGAAGGTGATACGTCAATTTCGCCAAAAAACATCTATTATCTCCGCAAGGCCATCGAATTATGTGAAAAAAACGGGATACAGGTTATGCTCTTCAAGGTTCCCGCGCACTCATCAAACTGGAGCAGGGATTATGATGAGCAGATCAGTGCGATCGCGGCAGAATACGGAGTATCATATATTAATTTTGACGATCTTAACGATGATATCGGACTTGATTACAGCACCGACACGCCGGACGGCGGAAGTCATCTTAACGCAAACGGTGCGGTAAAGTTCTCCTCTTATCTGGGGGACTGTATAAAGAAGGATTATAAGGTCAGTGACCGGAGACGGTAAGGCTTTATCAATAAAATTCAATGCGTTTTGATAATAAACGTGCAGGAGGTTTTTTCATGGAGAGTAATAAAAAGATAATCCTCACCGGGGACAGGCCTACGGGCAGGCTTCATCTTGGACATTATGTGGGTTCGCTTAAAAGACGTGTCGAACTTCAGAACAGCGGTGAATATGATGATATAAACATACTCATAGCGGATGACCAGGCATTGACGGACAATGCCGATAATCCTGGCAAGATCAGGGATAATATCATAAACGTGGTACTTGATTATCTTTCGGTCGGACTTGATCCCGACAAGGTTACGATATGTATCCAGTCGGCGCTGCCCGCACTTCATTCGCTCACGTTTTATTATATGAATCTTGTGACGACCGCGCGTGTATCCCGAAATCCCACCGTTAAATCCGAGATACAGATGCGGGGGTTTGCCGACGAAGGACTTCCCGTGGGATTTTTCTGCTATCCCATTTCCCAGGCGGCGGATATTACTGCGTTTGATGCGACTGTTGTGCCTGTGGGAGAAGACCAGCTCCCGATGATCGAGCAGACAAGGGAGATAGTGGAGAAGTTCAATAAGACTTACGGAGATACCCTTGTTCTTCCCCGCGCGGTGATACCCGAGAATGAGACGCAGAGAAGGCTTCCCGGAGTTGACGGCAAGGCCAAGATGAGCAAGTCGCTGGGCAACTGTATATATCTTTCCGACACACCGGGTACTGTAAAGAAGCAGGTGAACGGAAAGATGTTTACCGATCCGCAGCATTTAAGGATTGAGGATCCGGGACATATAGAAGGAAATGTTGTGTTCACATATCTTGATGCACTTTGCACGGATGATGATTTTGCACAGTTCCTTCCGGATTACTCCTGCCTTGATGAAATGAAGGAGCATTACATGAGGGGAGGACTCGGGGACGGGACCTGCAAGAAATTCCTTATCTCGGTCCTTGAAAAGACCCTTGTGCCTATCCGTGAAAGCAGGGCGAAATGGGAAGAAAACATAGGTGACGTTTATGATATCTTAAATGACGGTATCATAAGGGCGCGCAAAAAGACCGATGCGGTTCTTTCCCGTGTCCGGAAGTCTATGAGGATTGATTATTTTGAGGACAGAAATATAATCGGTGAATGGGAAAATCTTCTTAAGGACCGGAAACAGTGATGGAGACCATGGACGAAAAGAGACGTATATCGCTTGAGAGAGCGGATGAATTATATAACGAGATTGAGGATTATCTTGCATTTAAGGATGATTTTTTGAGGGAGACGGCCGAGAGGCGTGATGTCTTATCCAAGAAGCACAAGGAAGAACTGCTCAATTATTTCGAGGCCGGAGAGGATGACTGGAATGACTGGCACTGGCAGCTCCGCCACAGGATAAGTTCGGTATCCCTTTTGTCCAAGTTCATAAAACTTTCCGAAAAACAGTATAAGATGTTTGAGGAGATCTCGGCAAAGTTCCGCTGGGCCACGACTCCTTATTATCTTTCGCTCATGGATTATGAAGACATGAGTTATCCGATAAATATGATGGCTCTTCCGAGCGCCGATGAGAATGATGCAAGCGGTGAGCTCGATCCGATGAGTGAGGAATATACAAATCCTGCTCCGTGCATAACCAGAAGATATCCCAACCGTCTCATAATAAACGTGACAAGTTCCTGTGCCATGTTCTGCCGTCATTGCCAGAGGCGCAGGAGGATAGGAGAATGCGACCGGATCGAATCGGAAGAGAACATTGCGGCGGCTATCGAATATATCAAAAATACACGCGAGATAAGGGATGTTCTTATAACCGGAGGCGATCCGCTTATGCTCCCCGATGAGATGCTCGAGAACATCATACGAAAAGTCCGTGCTATTGAACATGTTGAGATCATCAGGCTCGGGACAAGGCTTCCCGTGACCATGCCTCAGCGCATCACACCCCAGCTGTGCGCCATGCTGAAAAAGTATCATCCGTTTTTCATCAATACCCAGTTCAACCATCCGGGTGAACTTACGGAAGATGCCGTAAGAGCATGCGGGATGCTTGCCGATGCCGGTATACCCATCGGAAACCAGATGGTATTCTTAAAGGGGATCAATAACGATAAGTATATAGTCCAGCTCTTAAATGAAGGTCTCCTTAAGGCAAGGGTACGCCCTTATTACATATTCCACCCCAAGCAGGTTCTCGGGACCAAGCATTTTGAGATAACCGTCGAAGAGGGGCTTAAGATCATGAAATATTTAAGGGGACATACGTCCGGCCTTGCGATCCCGCAGTATATACTTAATGCGCCTCACGGGCTCGGCAAGATACCTCTTCTTCCGAAATACATAGAAGAAAGTGATGAGGATCATGTCAAACTTAAGACATGGGAAGGAAAAGAGGTTGAGATAATATATTGATGGCCACAAAAACTTGAAATAATCACGTTTTTGGCTTATAATATCATTAACCTGAAGTGTTCGATATATCTTGATATTTTGAACCTACATCACTTTAAAAGGGAATCCTATATCTTCAGACGTACGTCAGGCCTCATTTTTCCGGTGGAAGGCAGAAATCTGATTGCGGTAACCCACCTGGCATATTGCTAGGAGTCAAAATTCAAGAGTCGGCATTTCGGGGGTATTTTTTTTGTGGAAATATAATTGATTCAGGAGGCTTAAAATGGCGGATCTTAATGAACTCAGCGAAAAACTTTCGGCCATAAAATCTGAGATAAGGAGCGAACTCGACAGGCTTGGCAGTTCAAAGAGCGTGTTTGAGTACAAAAAGACCATATTTGATTCTAAGACCGGTAAAGTCGGAAGCCTGATGCGTGAAATGGGCAAGATACCTGCCGAACTCAGGGCGGAATACGGTAAAAAGGTCAATGAAGTCAAAACCTGGGCGCAGGGGCTGTTTGACGAGATGGATGAGAAGTTTAAGCGCGAGGAAATGAGGCTCCGTTACGAAGCCGAGAAGATTGACGTTACCATGCCCGCCAAAATGCATAAACAGGGTTATCTTCATCCAAATACACTGATAAGGGAGCAGATAGTCGACATATTCGGCTCGATGGGCTTTCAGATATATGAAGGCACCGAGATAGAGACGGATTATTATAATTTCACCGCCTTGAATACACCGGACGATCATCCGGCCAGGGATATGCAGGATACGTTTTATCTTTCGGATAAGTTCCTTCTGCGTACACAGACCTCCGCAGGCCAGATACATGTTATGGAAAAGCAGTCTCCTCCGATCAAGATCATATCACCGGGCAAGGTGTTCAGGTCAGATGATGATGCGACACACTCACCCATGTTCTCGCAGATGGAAGGCCTTGTCGTGGATAAGGGGATCACTCTGTGTGACTTAAAGGGTATGCTCGATGTATTTGTTAAAAAGATATTCGGAGAGGATGTCAGCACAAGGCTCCGTCCTTCGTATTTTCCGTTCACCGAGCCTTCGGTAGAGGTTGATGTAAGCTGCTTCCAGTGCCACGGCAGGGGATGCAAGCTGTGTAAAGGAACCGGATGGATCGAGGTTCTCGGCGCAGGCGTCGTAAACAGCAAGGTTTTAAAAGGCTGCGGCATCGATCCCGATGAATACAGCGGATTCGCTTTCGGTATCGGTATCGAACGTATTGCGATGCTCAAGTACGGGATCAATAATATCAAGCTCCTGTTTGAATCGGATTTAAGAGTACTGGAGCAGATAAGGGAATAATCAGGGATAAAGGAGATCGGAAATGTTAGTACCTTTAAGTTGGCTTAAGGATTATGTGGATATAGATGTCACGCCCGATGTGCTCGAGGAGAAGCTGTTCTCCTGCGGATTTGAGGTTGAAGAGAAGTATGAAACAGGGCATGACATAAGCAATGTTGTTGTCGGTGAAGTTGTCGAATGTGAAGCCATACCCGATACCCACCTGCACTTATGCAAGGTAAATGCCGGTGACGCGGGGATCCTTCAGATATGCTGCGGAGCGGATAATGTAAAGGCAGGCGGTAAATACCCTCTTGCTCTCATAGGAGCGACCGTATATGCCACCGCAAAGGATCATAAGACCGTAGAAGGCGTAATGACGATAGGACAGGGTAAGCTCAGAGGGTATGATTCATTCGGCATGCTGTGTTCCGGTGTTGAGATCGGACTTACCGAGGATCTGTATGAGGGAGCGGGATATAACGGATTGCTCGTACTTCCGGATGATGCGGTACCCGGGGCCGACGTAAAGCCTCTGACCGGTCTTGATGACTGGATCTTTGATATTGCGATCACGGCAAACAGGCCCGACTGTCAGAGCATATTCGGGATAGCAAGAGAGGTTTCGGCGGTGCTCGGAAGCCCTCTGCACGAGCCTGATCTCAGTTATACGCAGACGGATGTAAAGAAGGACGGGTTCACCGTAAACATAGATGCACCCGATATCTGTCCCAGATATATAGGACATTATATATACGATGTGAAGATCGAACAGTCACCGGCCTGGATGCGCAGGCGTCTTGCGCTTATCGGTCAGACCCCGATCTCAAATCTGGTTGACATAACCAACTATATCCTTCATGAACTTGGCCAGCCGATGCATGCATTTGATTATGCATATCTTAAGGGTGATCAGATAAATGTAAGACGTGCTCATGAAGGCGAGCAGATAGTGACTCTTGATGAAAAGGAGCTTACGCTTGGTCCGAACAATCTTGTGATCTGCGACGGCGATAAGCCGGTTGCTCTTGCCGGTATCATGGGAGGCCTTAATTCGGAGATACTCGATACCACTAACGAGGTGCTTTTTGAAGCCGCAAAATTTGCAAGGGATAACATCAGAAAGAGTTCACGTTCGCTTGGCAAAGTTTCGGATTCATCCGCAAGGTTTTCAAAGGGTGTTGATGAATATACCACTGTAATGGCCATGAAACGTGCTCTCCATCTTACACAGGAGCTTAACTGCGGCAAGGTGAGCTCGACTCATGTCGACCGTAACAGCGGTAACTCTATCGAGCCTTCCGAACTTAAGGTGAGCGTATCCAAAGTCAATTCGATCCTCGGTATCACTGTACCCGAAGATGAGATCATCCGCATACTTGGCAATCTTAACTTTTCTCCGAAGATAAACGGTGACGAGCTTACGCTCAGCATACCCGCATACAGGGAGGATATGGAATCCTGTCAGGATGTTGCCGAGGAAGTGATAAGGATGTACGGATATGATCATATCGTTCCGACATTCATGCCTACGGCGCAGGTGACTCCCGGCGGATATGATCTTTATCAGAGGACGGAGCTTAAGCTGAAACGCGCCCTGTGTGCCGCAGGAGCGGACGAAGGGGTACATTACTCGTTCTTTTCCCCGGCATATCTTGATATGCTTGGTTTTCCTGCCGATGCTCCCGAAAGGAAAGCCATAAAGATAATGAATCCCATAAATGAAGACCTGTCGCTCATGAGGACGACTCTTGCGCCCCAGATGATCCTGGCCATGCAGAACAACCAGAAGAAAGGCATTCTTAAAGGACGGCTATTCGAGGTCGGGAACAGGTTTGTTCCAAAGGAGCTTCCTCTTAAGGAATATCCGGATGAACTTGAGACCGTATGCATAGGCTGTTTTGGTGAAAATGAAGACTTCTTTTCATTAAAGAGTCTTGTTGATACGGTTGCCGGGACGCTCGGGATCGCGTTTGAGTATGAGGCTGCGCAAAAGCCTTTCCTTCATCCTTACCGTACGGCGCAGATCGTCTGCGAAGGTGAGGCGGTCGGTTATCTCGGCCAGGTAGGATACGAGCTCATAGATGAGCTTGATATGAGGGTTGATTCTTTTGTTGCGGAGATCTCACTTCATATGCTCGGGAAATATTACGGGAAGAGTCAGACATTTAAGCCGCTTCCCAAATTCCAGGAGGAAAAACGCGATCTTTGTTTCGTAATGGGTAAGGATATCACCTGCGCGCAGATAGAAAACGAGATAAAGAACAGCTGTGAATATGTAACCGCAGTTGAACTCTTTGATGTATATGAGGGAATGCAGCTGGGGGCCGATAAGAAGAGTATGGCTTTTTCGGTCGTATATACTCCCGGCGAAGAAGAGTTTAAGACAGGAACCGTTGACGGATTCGTTTCAACGCTTCTTTCAAACCTCAAGGATAAATATGATGTTACTTTAAGAAGCTGAACCCGGTCCTCTCGACCGGTAATACAGTAAGCAGGAAAGGGGTTGTCATGGAAAGAAAGAATGCATGGGAGACATATACGGCCGCGCAGCTTAAGGAACTGGATAAACTGAGTGCCGGTTACATTGATTTCCTGAGTGATAACAAGACGGAACGCGAATGCGTGGACTACATCATAAACGAAGCCGAAAAGGAAGGCTATACAGAGCTTAATGAATATATCCGCAAGGGTAAAAAACCGTCAGCCGGAGATAAGGTATATGCCGTATGGATGAACAAGACGGCAGCTCTGTTCAAACTCGGAAAGCGTCCGCTTTGCGAAGGCATGAACATACTCGGCGCACATATTGATTCTCCAAGGCTCGATCTTAAGCAGAATCCGTTATACGAAGACGGAGGACTCGGGTATCTTGACACCCATTATTACGGCGGAGTGAAGAAATACCAGTGGGTGACGATACCGCTTGCTCTTCACGGTGTTATCGTTAAAAAGGACGGTACCACGGTTATTGTCAATATAGGTGAAGAATCAGACGATCCCGTATTTTTCGTTTCGGATCTTTTGATACATCTTGCCCAGGAACAGATGGACAAGAAGGGTTCAAAGGTCGTTGAAGGCGAGGCTCTCGATATCATAGCCGGCAACAGGCCGCTTGTTATCAAAGGCCGTACAAAGGCTGCTTCGGACAACGATAAGAAGAATGATAAGGATAAGGTTAAAAACAATATATTAAATATACTTAAGGAAACCTACGGCGTTGAAGAAGAAGACTTTACGTCGGCGGAACTTGAGGTCGTTCCTGCGGGAAGGGCAAGAGAAGCGGGGCTTGACCGCAGCATGATACTTGGCTACGGACACGATGACAGGGTATGCGCCTATCCGTCGTTAAAGGCTCTTTTTGATACCGCCGCGGTTGAAAAGACCGCCTGCTGTATCCTTGTTGACAAGGAGGAGATAGGCAGTGTCGGTGCAACAGGCATGCGTTCAAGGTTTTTTGAGAACTGTGTTGCCGAGCTCATGGCATTATACGGGGAATACAGTGAACTGGATCTTAGGAGATGTCTGGCCGCATCATGTATGCTCAGTTCGGATGTGAGTGCCGGGTTCGATCCCACATATGCTTCCGCCTTTGACAAGAAAAACGTATGTTACCTCGGGAACGGTGTTGTATTCAATAAATTCACGGGTTCGCGGGGCAAATCGGGTTCGAATGATGCGAATGCAGAATATATCGCCTATCTTCGGGATATACTCGATAAGGACCGTGTAAACTACCAGACAGCCGAACTCGGTAAGGTCGACCAGGGCGGCGGCGGAACCATAGCGTATATTCTTGCGCTTTACGGTATGAACGTTATCGACTCGGGAGTTGCAGTACTTAACATGCATGCTCCGTGGGAATGCATCAGCAAGGCCGATCTGTATGAGGCATACAGATGCTACAGGGCTTTTCTTAAGGGTAAAGGGATCTGATGGCTGATACTTCACTTAAAACCTCGGATTTTTATTTTGATCTTCCGGAAGAACTTATCGCACAGGATCCGCTTGAAGACAGATCGTCTTCACGGCTTTTGGTACTTGACAAAAAGACCGGTGCCATAAGGCATGATGTCTTTAAGAATATAGGCGATCATCTTAAACCGGGTGACTGTCTTGTGCTTAATAACACAAAGGTCATACCGGCAAGGCTTCTGGGGACAAAGGAGGATACCGGAGCCCATGTTGAAATCCTCCTCCTTAAAAGACGCATTAACGATGAATGGGAAGCGATAGTAAAGCCGGGAAGGAAGTTAAAACCCGGCGCGCGTGTTTCCTTCGGCGAAGGTCTTTTAAGATGTGAGATCACGGATGTTATCGACGAGGGCAACCGTATAGTAAGGTTTTTCTATGACGGGATATTTGAGGAGATACTCGATAAGCTCGGTCAGATGCCCCTGCCGCCTTATATAACGCATAAACTTAAGGACAGGGACAGATACCAGACCGTGTATGCGAGATATGACGGATCGGCAGCCGCTCCCACGGCCGGCCTTCACTTTACGAAGGATCTCATCGGTGAGCTTGAGGATAAGGGTATAATAACCGCTTATGTGACTCTTCATGTCGGACTCGGAACATTCCGGCCTGTAAAGGCGGATAATATCACCGATCATCATATGCATTCGGAAACATATAATATCAGCAAAGAGGCGGCTGATAAGATAAACGGCGCAAAAGAGAACGGGGGCAGGATAGTATGCGTCGGTACAACAAGCTGCCGCACCATAGAAAGTGCCGCGGATGAGAGCGGAAGAGTCATTCCTTCTTCGGGGGAAACGGATATATTTATATATCCGGGCTACAGGTTTAAGGCACTTGACTGCCTTATCACAAATTTCCATCTGCCCGAGTCGACTCTTCTTATGCTGGTGAGCGCTCTTGCAGGAAGAGAAAACGTTCTTAATGCTTACAGGACGGCGATCGAAGAAAGGTACAGGTTCTTCTCGTTCGGTGATGCCATGTTTATAAGCTGAAACTTTTATTCGGATGTATCATAATGGTTGCCGGTAAACGTATAAGATCAAGGGAGGGTACACAATGGAAGAAAAAAGAAGAAACAGGCGGATGGTACTTAATGCTCATCTTGTCATGAAAAGGCTCGGAGATGCGGAAGGTGAGAAGGTACCCGTTGACATCATCGATATAAGTAAGGGCGGCATAGGGTTTTCCTGTGAGACCCCCCTTACAATGAATGCGATCTATGAGATGGATCTAATGATATGGACGAAAGATGTTATCCATACATTCGTAAATATCACAAGGTTTGACAGCAAAAAGAACATGTACGGTGCGACTTTTACCGGAATGAACGAGAATGATTCCGGTAAGATACGTATATATGAGATGTTCGAACAGGCATCAAAGGATAATTAATGCAGGAGTCTTACTATGTATAAAAGGACGGTCCTGCTCGTGCTTGACGGCATCGGGATCACTGACAAAACAGCATATAATGCCTTATATCATGCAAACACCCCGGTGCTGGACAGGCTTATTGATGATAATAAGTGCGTACGCGGGCTCAGTGCCGGAATGGCTGTCGGCCTTCCGAACGGAAGGTCCGGTAATGCAATGGCCGGGTTTGAGAATATCGGTGCGGGCCGGATCGTATACCAGCAGCTTACAAGGATAGACAAGGAGATCGAAAGCGGTGCTTTTTTTGATAATGAAGTACTGCTTGAGACGCTTTCTTACTGCAGACGCAACGATTCCAATCTCCACATCATAGGTATGATATCCGGCAACGGCATACACGGACATATAGATCATCTGTATGCTCTCCTTAAGTTTGCCGCGGATAATTCCTTCAATAAAGTATATCTGCACTGTATAACGGACGGACGTGACGAAAGGCCGGATACGGGACTTTATGCAATTGAGCTGCTTCAGCAGAAAATGCGCGAACTGAGCACCGGCGAGATAGCCACCGTCAGCGGAAGATATTATGCGATGGACCGTGATGACAATTATGACCGTGTCAAGCTTGCTTATCTTGCCATAACCCAGGGTGAGGGCAATAAGGCGGCAAATGCTGCCGAAGCCGTACAGAATGCATATGAAAACGGTGAAAGCGATGAATTTATAAAACCCACCGTGATCGTAAACGGAGGTGTCCCCGTAGGGGAAGTGAATGACAGGGATGCCGTGATATTCTGTAATCTGAGGCCCGACAGATCGAGGGAGCTTACAAGGGCGTTCTGCGAGGATGAATTCAGGATGTTCAAAAGAGAGCGCCGTCCCGATATAAGGTTTGTCTGTTTTGACGATCCGGACCATCTTATCGGAAATAAGATCACCGCATTTCCGAGACAGCCCGTATATAATACATTTGGCGAGTATCTGGCTTACCTCGGCTTAAGGCAGCTGCGCCTTACCGGAACCGAGAACAAGGCAAACGTCACTTCATTTTTCGACTGCGGGATGAACATCGAATCCGAAGGTATTGAGAGGTTATTTGTTAAAACTGCCAAAGGCAGGGAGATCCCCGGGGCGAATGCCGTGACAAAAGCCATAACCGATAAGCTTATCAGTGCGATGAACGAAGGACGTTATGACTTTATGCTCTGTGATATATCAAGTGCCGATATCATCGGCCACACTGCGGATATGGATGCGGCCGTCACCGCCTGTACCGAGATCGATGCCTGCACCGGCAGGATCATTCAGGCTGCATACGATAACGATCTTGCGTTGTTCATATGCTCGACACACGGCAAGGTGGAACAGCTTTCCGATCAGGAAACCGGAAAACCATACAGATGCCATACATCTTATCCGGTACCGTTCATACTCATAAATGCAGGTGACGATATAAAGCTCAGAGAGGCCGGATGCCTAGCCGACATCGCACCTACGCTTCTTGAGATCATGGGTATCCCGTGCCCGAAAGAAATGACCGGAAAGACCCTCATCAATCGTCAATAATTCACAAAAACAGTTGCATGTCGGTATTATTTTTAGTAAAATCTTATATGAAGCCGTTTCGGGTCAGCCGTACGGTTAATAACATATTGGAGGTTACTTTTTATGAATGTTTATACCGGCGATAAGATCAGAAATGTTGTATTGCTCGGTCACGGAGGCTGCGGCAAGACTACGCTGGTCGAGGCGATGGCTTACCTTTCGGGAGTCACGACAAGGATGGGGAAGGTAAGTGACGGAAATACCATCAGTGATTATGATAAAGAGGAACAGAAAAGACAGTTCTCTATTAACACATCGGTGATCCCCATTGAATGGGAAGGTTATAAGATCAATGTTCTTGATACCCCCGGATATTTCGATTTTGTCGGAGAAGTTGAAGAAGCGGTGGCTGCGGCGGCAGGTGCCATTATAGTCGTATCCGGCAAGGCAGGTATTGAAGTCGGTACCGAAAAGGCCTGGGAGATGTGCGACAAGTATAATCTGCCAAGGATCATCTTCGTTACCGATATGGATGTGGATAACGCAAGTTTCAGGCAGGTTGTTGAGGATCTTACCGCCAAATACGGCAAGAAGATCGCTCCGTTCCATCTGCCGATAAGGGAGAGCGAGAAATTTGTAGGATATGTTAATGTCGTATCCGAAACCGCATATAAATGGGGCGCCGACGGTAAGGCTACGGAATGCGACGTTCCCGATTATAACAAGGAGAACCTTACCAAGTTCAAGGATATCCTCATGGAAGCCGTTGCCGAGACCAGTGAAGAGTTTATGGAGAGGTATTTCGGCGGAGAGACATTCTCTGATGACGAGATAAGGGCAGCTCTTAAGGCAAACATAAACGACGGCAGCATAGTTCCGGTAACCTGCGGTTCATCGGTTCTTTGCCAGGGTGTATATACGCTTGTTGATGATATAATCAAGTATTTCAAGAGCCCTGATACCAGGAGCCTTGCGGGCATTAACGTCAAGACGAACGAGATATTCGAAGCAAATTATGATTTCAGCAAGCCCAAGTCGGCAATAATCTGGAAGACCATAGTCGATCCTTTTATCGGTAAGTATTCGCTTATAAAGGTCTGCTCCGGCGTTATCAAGGCAGATGATACTCTCTACAATAATGATAAGGATGTTGAAGAGAAGATCAGTAAGTTATATGTTCTTCGCGGCAATAAGCCGATCGAGATCAAGGAACTCCATGCCGGAGATATCGGTGCGATCGCAAAGCTTACCGCAGCAAGGACCGGTGATACGCTTTCAACGAAGGCAACTACCATCCAGTATGCACGTACCGAGATAAGCAAGCCTTACACATGCATGAGATATAAGGCCAAGAATAAGGCTGATATCGATAAGATATCAGGTGCGCTCCAGAAGATGATGCATGAAGACCTTACGCTCAAGAATGTCAACGATGCCGAGAACAGGCAGACACTGCTTTACGGTATGGGCGACCAGCATCTTGAGATCGTTGCGAGCAAGCTTCTTTCCGAATATAAGGTTGAGATCGAACTCACCGAGCCCAAGGTTGCATATCGTGAAACGATCAGGAAGACGAGTGATGTCGATGCCAAGTATAAGAAACAGTCAGGCGGACACGGACAGTATGGCCATGTTAAGATGAAATTCGAGCCTTCGGGTGACATGGAAAAGCCTTATGAGTTCGAACAGATAGTTGTCGGCGGTGCCGTTCCCAAGAACTACTTCCCGGCTGTCGAGAAGGGCCTTGCAGAGTCGGTACTTAAGGGTCCCATGGCCGCATATCCCGTAGTCGGCGTAAAGGCAATCCTCTATGACGGATCTTATCATCCGGTTGATTCATCGGAGCAGGCATTCAAGATGGCTACCATCCAGGCCTTCAAGAAGGGCTTTATGGAAGCCGGCCCCGTATTGCTTGAGCCGATCGCATCCCTTAAGGTGACCGTTCCCGACGAATACACCGGTGATGTTATGGGAGATCTTAACAAGAGACGCGGACGTGTGCTCGGTATGAATCCCATAGGCGGAGGAAAGCAGACTGTCGAGGCAGAGATACCCATGACCGGATTATACGGGTATTGTACCGTACTTCGTTCGATGACCGGCGGACGCGGTGTATATGAATATGAATTCCTGCGTTATGAGCAGGCTCCAGGTGACGTTCAGGAGAAGGAGGTTGCCGCAAGAGCGAGCAAGCTCACAGACGAAGGCGGAGAAGACTGAGTATATCATGTGAACATCAGGAGCCGGGGAACATACCCCGGCTCTTTTTAACGATGTGAATGTTAAGATTGAGTATACATCATCCCATATTTCCTTGACATGATATGAACACATGGTTAAAATACTTAAATATACGTGAAAATGTAACTTTTTTATTGAAAGAAAGGCAGAGACATGGCCAAACAGTACAATCACAGAGCCGTAGAAAAGAAATGGCAGGAATATTGGGAGAAAAATGAGACATTTAAGACGGATGTTTGGGATTTTTCAAAACCCAAGTATTACGCGCTTGATATGTTCCCATATCCCTCAGGTGTAGGTCTTCATGCGGGTCATCCGGAAGGATATACCGCTACAGACATCATGTCCAGAATGAAAAGAATGCAGGGATTCAACGTATTGCATCCCATGGGATATGATTCATTCGGACTCCCTGCCGAACAGTATGCCGTAAATACCGGTAATCATCCGAACGGTTTCACACAGGAGAATATCAAGACGTTCTCCAAGCAGCTTAAGGAACTCGGATTTGATTATGACTGGTCCAAGATGGTTGCAACGAGCGACCCCAAGTTCTATAAATGGACTCAGTGGATTTTTAAGCAGCTTTATCTTGACGGTTATGCCAAATACATAGATATGCCCGTAAACTGGTGCGAGGAGCTTGGCACAGTGCTTTCAAATGATGAGGTCGTGGACGGCAAGTCAGAGCGCGGCGGCTATCCCGTGATCCGTAAGAACATGAAGCAGTGGGTCATTGACCAGCCTGCTTTTGCGGAGAAGCTTCTTGAGGGACTTGATGAGATCGACTGGCCGGTTTCGACTAAGGAAATACAGCGCAACTGGATAGGCCGTTCGGAGGGTGTTGAGGTTGATTTTGAGATCGTAGGCGGCGGTAAGTTTTCAATATATACCACATGTATAGAGACCATTTACGGTATCACGTTCATGGTACTTGCCCCGGACGGAAAGATCGTTCAGGATCTTATGCCAAGGATTGAGAACAGGGAAGAAGTCCGGGCTTATATCGATGAGACCCTCAAAAAGAACGATATGGACAGGACCGAGCTCAATAAGACCAAATCCGGCTGCGAGCTTAAAGGTCTTAAATGTATAAACCCCGCAAACGGAAAGGAAGCCCGGCTCTTTATCGGTGATTTTGTTCTTGCAAGTTACGGAACGGGTGCCGTTATGGCTGTGCCTTCACATGACCAGCGTGACTTTGAGTATGCTGTTGCCCATAATATCCCCATGCAGCAGGTTATTGACGGACGTGATGTCAGTGAATGCGCTTTCGAGAAGCAGGATTATCTCGGAAAAGGCTGCAGACTCATTAATTCCGAAGAGTTCACGGGAATGACAGTTGAAGAGGCCAAAGAAGCGATAACGGATAAGCTTGTCGGTATGGGTGTCGCCAGAAGAACGGTAAATTACCATTTCAGAGAATGGATATTCGCCCGTCAGCGTTACTGGGGCGAGCCGGTCCCGGTAGTACATACGGATGATGGCGGGATCCATGTGCTTGATGACGATGAATTGCCTCTGATACTTCCCGAACTTGAAGATTATAAGGGCAAAAACGGAAAGGCTCCTCTTGAAAATGCCGAGGAATGGAAGAAATACGACCATAACGGGATAAAGGGAGTCAGGGAGACATCAACAATGCCCGGATCGGCCGGATCGAGCTGGTATTTCTTAAGATATATAGATCCGGACAATGATGAGGTATTTGCGGATCAGGAACTCCTTAAACACTGGATGCCCGTTGACTTATATATAGGAGGTCCGGAACACGCTGTCGGTCATCTGATGTATTCGAGGATATGGAACAGATATCTTTATGATAAGGGACTTGCGCCGACAAAGGAACCGTTTAAAAAGCTTGTACACCAGGGAATGATACTTGGCGAGAATGGCATAAAGATGGGTAAGCGTTTTCCTGAATACGTAGTTAATCCAAGTGATATCGTAAGGGAATACGGAGCTGATACATTAAGGCTGTATGAAATGTTCATGGGGCCGCTTGAAGTGAGCAAGCCCTGGAGCCAGCAGGGTGTTGAAGGTGCAAGGAGATTTATAAACCGTGTGTTCACTTTCTTCACCACAGCGGAAAACATTACCGATGAGGAAGTCCACGCACTTGATAAGGTATATCATAAGACGGTAAAGAAGGTTACGGATGATTTTGAGAAGCTGGCATTTAATACTGCCATTTCCCAGATGATGATCTTCATAAATGCCCTGTATAAGGAAAATAAATGTCCAAGGGTTTATGCCGACAATTTCATAAAGATGTTCTCGTGCATATGTCCGCATGCCGGTGAGGAGATATGGGAAAGCCTCGGGCATGACAAAACACTTGCTTATGAGCCCTGGCCCGTATATGATGAAGCGTTGTGCAAGGACGATACGGTCGAGATCGGTATACAGGTAAACGGCAAGGTACGGGGAACGGTTGAACTGGCAGTCGATGAAGATAAGGACTCCGCACTTGAAAAGGCAAGGAAGATCGGGGCTGTCGCAAATCTCATCGAAGGAAAGACGGTCATAAAGGAAATATATGTTCCGGGTAAGATAATAAACATTGTGGTAAAATGATACGGAAGGAGGCATAAGCCTCCTTCTTTTTTGGCCGCAAACGGCGGCATACAATATCTATGATTATCTCTTGATTTTTCCGCAATATATAGTAAAATGAATGTGTATGTTTGTGCCCCTTTGCAAAGGGCATGAATCCGCGGGGGAATAATTAATTATCATATAAGGGTATTTTTTATGAGCAGAAAAAAACCTGACAGGAAAGAACGCCTGCGGCGCATGATCCGTCTTATCTGCGGTATCGCTGCACTTTTCTGCCTTGGATATTTTGTGTATTACATATATATGTCGGACAGCTCTTCGTCTGATTTTAAAAAGCTTTCGGATATCAAGGATAACGAGGATCTGAGGACTGTAGTGAAGGCACCTCAGGGTTCCGTTTCCGTTACTCTTGATAAGCAGGAGCCGCCCCCGGAGATACTTGAGGAGTTTAACGCACTGTATCTTAAGAACAGGAGCATAGTGGGCTGGATCAGGATAGACGGCACGGATATCGATTATCCCGTCATGCAGTCGGCCAATGAGGAATACTATCTTGATCATAATTTTGATCAGGAGAAAGACAAGAACGGCTCCCTCTTCATCGATAAGGACTGCAGTATATGGCCGAGAAGCCAGAACATAATAATCTACGGGCATAACATGAAATCGGGCAAGATGTTCGGAACGCTTGATAAGTATAAGAACAGGAGCTTTTATGAGAAGCACCCCGAGATAACATTTGATACCCTCTATGAAAAGGGTACATACAGGGTAATGTATGTGTTTAACGATGTGGTCCATGAGGAATCGGAGGTTGCCTTTAAGTACTATCAGTTCATTGATGCCAATTCCATGCAGGAATACAAGTCCAACATGGATGAGATGGCAGCGATGTCATTATATGAAACGGGAGTTGAGTCTTACTACGGAGACAGCCTCATTACGCTTTCAACCTGTGATTATTCGCAGGATGCCGAGCGCTTTGTGGTGGTAGCCAAAAAGATTGATTAAGGTTAGATAAGGGGATCGAAATGAGTAAGAAGACCGGAAAGAAAAGAAGATTTCGTTTGAGAAAGCGGGCAAGGATGACGATAGCGTCACTTCTGCTCGTGTCGGCGCTGATCATATCGCTTATACCGACACAGCAGAAGACTCAGGCTTATATCAATCCTTCGATCGATGTATTGTCACTTGATTCCGTGCTGAGCGATCATGCAATTATGGATGAATCCGTCACCTCGGTCACGGCCGATGCTTCAACGGATATCTATATGGCGTTCCCACTGCTTGAAGAGACTACGGTTACCGAGTATAACGGTTCCAAGCATACGTATTATTCTATAAATTACGACGGCATGACCGGATCTTATGCGGTGCCGGTATTAAAGATGGGTACCAAGACCGTTAATGTCGACGGTATGAATGCCAAGTATGTGGCGCTGATCAAATATGTCGGATACAATAACGACTATAATCCCGATTCGATAGACCTTACCAAGAGCGTATGTTATAATTCCAAACCCGAGGCCGAACTTGTCAGCTATTACGAGAGGGGAACGGGTGATGATGTTCTTTACTGTGTAGAGGAATACAGCAACTACGAAGATAAGCTCGGAAACAATTACAACATACTCCATATCAAGAAACAGACAGTAAATTACGATCCCAAAGATGAGGAACAGGCCGAATGGGCCAACACCCATCCGGATCCGGCAAGCAATGACTGGATAGGACATTTCGGAGCAAAAGCAGGCTCAGAGCAGTATATCGATAATCTGTGCTTTACAAAGAGCAGCATAGACTATATCTGCGATGAGGCATTCATGGATACCAAGGCTCAGACGATAAGTATCCCCACGGAGCTTTATGACCTCGGCAACAGGACTTTCAAGAACTGCTCGAACCTTACCACCGTAAGAGTCGGCAATAAGGTCAAGACCATAGGCCGTGAGTGTTTTTCCGGTTGTGTCAACCTTAATTCCCTCAATATAGATGATTGTTCATACTTAAGCATCATTGCGGACGGTGCCTTTGCAAACTGCGCGTTCACATCTATGACGCTTCCGAATAATCCGGATCTTAAGATAGGTGCAGGCGCTTATTACGGCTGCTACAACTTTAATGACAGTATTGATTCAACGATGGGCATATTCAGCAGATATGCGGGCACCGGCGGGAGCAACATAGTTTATATAGGGCATTATGCCTTTGCAAACTGCTCCTCACTGAACGAGATGTATATGTACAGGAATCTGCGCAGCCTTGAAAAGGGAGGCGCGGAGGATTACACATATGAAGGCCTTTTCGCGGGATGTGTCAACCTTAAAAAGGTAGTGCTTCCCTCTGAATACGGCAAGCCGGCATACTCCTCCGGCCCTATACGTAATCTCGGAAGATACATGTTCCAGAAGTGCAACAGCCTTGAATATGTCAGGTTTATGGGCACTTACAGTGCCGCGCCGTATGATGACTGGCAGTTTGTTACCAGGTCGACCCTTGATTATGCGATGGAAGCCGATCCTTCATATAATTCGATCACGGTAGCGGATTCGTTTGTAATATGGGGAGAAAATCCCTATCCGACAGTCACGAACGAGACCGCTGCACATGTCAGTGCAAAAAAATTCTCGAATACATATATGTATTATGATGATAACAACAATAAGGTCTATGAGCTTACCCTTGGAGATTATATGTTTAATTTCTCGGATGGGACGATCAATTCCATCGAGCCGACCAAGGATTCCAAGGCAAGTCTCGTGATCCCCTCCGTGATAGGTGACCAGCAGATCACTTCGATAGCCGACAATGCTTTCGTCAGGTCGAGCGAATATGCCGACAAGCTTGAGAGACTAACGATCCCCGATACGGTAAAAACGATTGGTACAAATGCTTTTTCGGGC
>JAILLY010000113.1 GCA_024692905.1 Lachnospiraceae bacterium
GAAAAGGGCACTCAGCCATCAGCTTGTCCATCACAGGCGTGTTCGCCATATAGATCGCATTTGCTTCGTGGTTATCGGAAATGCCGTAACCGTCAAGCACCATTAAAACTACAGGTTTCTGTCTCATCTTTACCTCCTATACTGCATATAGAACATACGCACCATTCCGGTGCGTAATTAATTAACCCTGCGCACGAAGCTTTGGCCGTTATACTCATACCCTGCCGCTTCGAGCCTGCCCTTTATCTCGGCCGCATCAAAGCCTTCGCTCGCAGCCATATCCTCAAAGTCTTCGTACTTGTCGCGAAGACCAAGGTTAATATAACTCACAAGCATGTTTGGATCTTTGGGTATCATAAAGCCGTCCTCCGTCCGTAATTTCGCAAATCCCATTGTACCACAAAAACGGTAAAAAACAAGAGACAACGGGGGCTTAGTCCCCATTGTCCCTTACGTCCGATGCGGATCATCCTATCAGATCTTCCATGCGGCAGATGAGCGCTCCGCCATCCGCCTGTCCATCTCATCGACAAACTTGGTGATATCCGCTTCGTGATACGGGTTATACATGTCTCTTATCTCAGCTATCGGAACAACTTCATCTATCCTGTCAAAAGCAGTCGCAGTGAACCATTCGTAATATGCAACTGCCCATCCCGCCCAGTATTCGGGCGTTTTGTCCATAAAATATTCAGGCTTCGTGTCGATATATTCGCCGGTAGTTAAATAAATGACTTCTCTGGCCAGTTCTATCCCCGACATACCGACAGTATACTTAGGTTCACCCTGCCCGAAACCGTATGCTATCCGCGAGCCGGTAAACTGCCTGTAGAAGGTAGTGAGATCCATGCGAAGGTCATATACGGCATATTGGAGCATATATCCCAGCGTCCTCTGCGCCGCCTCAATATATAACTCACTGTAAGCTTTCATCATTCTTCCTCTTTTTCCTGCTGTTCACGATGATTATTCCCGCACGATAAGAAGCAGCGCAAGAATGCCTTTTTAGGACAGTGCCGAAAGTACCAGGCCGCCCACCATGAACTGGTAACCGCTTATCAACCTTCACCAAGAGGAAGATCATCATCCTGACCGTCATCATCACCAAAAAACGCAATGCCTATGACATCAAGATTAGCATCCTCCCCTAAATGAAGTCCTTCAATCTTGTCGACAACCTTCTCAAAAAAAGCCCGCCAAGCCTCCCGGGAACCATCTTCGATAACGACGCGTACATCGCCCGTAAGAGTATTCTTCCTGTTCTCCACTATGACTGAATATTTACCATGCTCAATAGGCTCAACGCTCTGCCTGCAAAGATTAAGCTGGTCTTCCCATCTGACAAGGCTTACCGAATCAACAGCTCTCATACCATGAATCTCCTATCACAAATTATACTATTTATACTTTTGATCTCTCTTTATAATCCTACACTTTTTTCGGAGTAGTCAAGTCTGTTTTCCGATTTTCTCTACTATTCACAATGATTATACCCATCACGATAAGAAAAAGCGCAAGAAGTCCTTTTAAGGAAAATGCTTCCCTTATCTCTCCGAGGAACAGAGCCGACAGGACCACACCCATAACAGGGTTCATAAACCCGAGTATAGAAACGCGGCTGACGGGATTATATTTAAGAAGCACGCCCCACAGTGTGTAAGCACCAGCCGAGATAAAGCCCATATAGATGAGATTCCCGATGCACGCGGGGCTTCCAAACACAAGTGCACCTCCCATTGCAGAGCCAATGATGTAAAGCACCAGGCCGCCCGCCATGAACTGATACCCGCTTAGGATAACCGGATTTTCATATTTGGAAAAGATACTGATAAGACACCCGCTTACTGCATAGAAGAATGCCGCGGCAAGCATTGCGCCTTCGCCCTTTAAACTGACGCTGCCGCTTAAGATGTCGGCGCCGTTTCCGATAATTAAAACTATACCCGCAAATCCGACCAGGCATCCTATGATCTTCCGGATGGCCGGCTTCTCGGTTCTAAATATGTATATGGCAAACAGGATCGCAAAGAAATTGCCCGAAGCATTTATTAGCGATCCCCTCACTCCCGAAGTATGTGCAAGTGCCATGAAGAAAAAGTAGTACTGGCCTATAGTTTGAAAAAGGGACAAAAACAGGACATATTTGATCGTGCTTTTTTTCGGATACAATGGTTTCCTTAAGATAAGCGACCCGAATATAACAGTCATTATCCCCGCGAGCATAAACCTGGCTCCGGCCAGCATGAGCCTTGACGCCACATCATCGGATCCTATCCCGAAGAGCTCATAGGCGATCTTGATGGCAGGCGTTGCCGATCCCCACAGTATGCAGCAGAACATCGCACTCGCGACAACTACGGGATATATCGTAAAGATGCTTTTCTTTTCTCCGGTATCACTCATTGTTTAAAATCTTTTCTGTCCTATCTTAAAGGTGATCGTTTTTACTCCGCCGTAGGAGCCTGTCCCCTTAACAGTCACGGACGCAGTTCCTTTTTTGATATTGTTTTTATATGTATGTTCAAGTATTTCAAACTCAATATCCGGCTGGCCTGCAGGAACCGTAAAGGTTATATCCTCGTTAGAGACAGTGACCGGCTCGCCGGTGTAGTATTTACCCGAATCGTCTACCTTAACCTTAAGTCTGGAGAGATCATAATTTACGGCGGTATATGACTCTTCCCTGTATCCGTTAAATCCGTTTGCGCCGTTTCCCGTGATCCTTACGCAAAGCTTCGTATCTTCTATGATCACATCATTCTTATCGATGGGATTTCCTTTTTTCCTCTGAATTCCACGCTTTTCCTTTGTATTATATACGGTTTTGGATTCACCGTACAGATATTTAACCGTATAATCCTTTTTCTCAAGCGGCATCCCGGACCTTGTATCGGTAATGATCGGGATCACGTTAAACCCGCCGGTCTTACCGGTGCTTATCATATTCGGAACCTGAACGTCAATGGCCGTGTCCTCCATGTCCTGCGGCAGGATCGTAAATGTGCACGTCTCGATAAACTTAAAGTTTCCCTTACCCGTGATCACAACTGTAGCGGCGTTCTTATCAGTACCATTGCATGGCTTTTTGTTATTCTTATATGATACGGTATAATCATCCCCGATAAACGCATCGATACCCCGGATCTTTATGGATGACAACGCATCTTCAGACAGGACGGCACCTCCCTTAACGAAAGGTACTCCGGCTATTTCATCGTCAAACTTATCGTTAAAGTCAAAATCAGCAGAAGCCGGTTTTGTTACGGGGGCGATCTTAAACTTTTTGGTCAGTGTTCCGGTATATCCGCCCATAAACGTAAACGTCATGACCATATTGCCGGCGTTTAAGTTCGTGTTGTTGTAGCTTACCGTGTAATCCTTGTTGATCTCCAATATATTTTTGGATGAA
>JAILLY010000064.1 GCA_024692905.1 Lachnospiraceae bacterium
GCGGCCGTATCCCGCTCAAGCTTACGGTTCAATCCTATGCCGAAAATAGCGTCTATTATGAGCGTATACTCATCATCCTTTACCGAAGAACGCATGGGGATACCGTAGCTTACGCAGCTTTCGTAATTTGCCTTGGTCTCGGGGCTCATGTGAACCAGGGAACCCGCCATAAGGACATCCGTGTTTACCTTACGCTCATGCAGTATCCTCGCGATCGCCAAACCGTCACCACCGTTGTTTCCGCTTCCGCAAACGACAAGCACCCTTTTTAAGTTGAACTTGTCATGCATGATCGCAGCCACACATTTAAGCGCAGCCCGCTCCATAAGTACCGCTGAGGGAACGTGGAAGTGCTTTATGGTATATTCGTCGCAGTTCTTCATTTCATCGGCTGTAAGTATATATTCCACTTTTATTCTTCCTTCTTATCCTTTGATTCTTCCTTTGTCTCTTCCTTTTGTTCGGGCTTCTTGAGGGTAGGCTCGTAACGCAGATCAAACAGCCCCATTACATCCGGCCCGAAGATATCATGCATATAGGTATAAAGATCGGCATTCCTGAATTCCATTTCCTGCTTCTTTATGATGTTCTTCTTAAGCTGTATCCTTATGTCATGGATCCATTCGGCTATGCTCTCTATCTCGTCGGTGTTCTGCGAAAGAGTTTCATAACAAAGCTCCATGGTCTGGATCATGAGCTCCTTATTTACAGCATCTATTTCCCTAGGAAGCTCAAGCAGCTCGTCCTCAAGCGCATCTATCTTGTCGTTTGACTCGTTTATCAGGCGCTTGCTGTCGCTTACCTTCTTCTCCGACATATCGTCTTTTTCATCCATGCTGCTGACGATATTGTTCATAAGGTCGCCCTTTATCTTTTTAAGGCCCTTAATGTCAGTGTTAAGCCTTCCCTGCTTTTTAAGCAGCTCGGCAAGTTCTTTTTCAAGACGCTCGATATCGGGTGTGGTACCGGATCTTTTAAACAGCTTATGCCATTTGTTGTCCAGTATAAGGACTGGTATGTGTTTGTCTTTTATCGCATTTCTAAACTTTTCTTCTGATATGGGCATTCTGCTCTCCTTTTAACTTATACGAAAGCCGCATAAGGCTTTCGGACAGATGCACATTTTCAACTTCTATTTCTTCGGGAACATTAAGGTCGATATGAGCAAAATTCCATATCCCCCTTATTCCGAAGGATACAAGCTGCTCCGCTACCTTTACGGCACCGGTCTTTGGTATTGTAAGCACAGCTATATCGATGTCGTTTTCTGCCATGAAGGACTCGATTTCCTCCATCGGCTGTACCCTGATGCCCCTTATTACCTTGCCGTGGATCTTTTCGTTGCTGTCAAATATTCCCTTGATGATAAAACCGCGCTTTTCAAAATTCACGTAATTTGCAAGTGCCTGGCCCAGATTTCCGGCTCCTATGAGTATCAGGTTATGCTTTTTGTCAAGTCCCAGTATGCTTCCTATTTCATCATACAGGTACTTTACATTGTATCCGTAGCCCTGTTGCCCGAAACCACCGAAATTGTTAAGGTCCTGTCTGATCTGGGAGGCCGTAACCTTCATGAGTGTTGATAATTCCTGCGAAGATATCCTCTCTACACCTTCGTCGTTTAGTTCTCCCAGATAACGATAATATCTCGGCAGTCTGCTTATTACCGCACGTGAAATCTCTTTCGTTTCCAAACGAACACCTCACTTATGTAAAAGATCACTCATATGATTCAAGTGTCTTTCTTATCTCTTTTATAAAGTCAAGGCTGTTTAAAACCCTGGGTGACTCAATTGTCGTGATAAGCGCCAGATCCTTGGTCATCCTTCCCGATTCAATTGTCTCTATCGTGGCCTTTTCAAGTCTGTCTGCAAAATCAACCAGAGCATTTATTCCGTCAAGCTCTCCGCGCTTCCTTAATGCTCCCGTCCATGCAAAGATCGTAGCGACCGAATTTGTGGAAGTCTCCTCGCCTTTAAGATGCTTGTAATAATGGCGCTGTACGGTGCCGTGAGCCGCTTCATACTCATATACGCCGTCGGGTGATACCAATACCGACGTCATCATCGCAAGGGAACCGAATGCACTCGATACCATATCGCTCATGACATCACCGTCATAATTCTTGCAAGCCCATATCATCCCGCCTTCGGAACGCATTATCCTTGCGACTATATCGTCTATGAGCGTGTAGAAGAATTCGATGCCCGCCGCTTCAAACTTCTCCTTGTATTCCTTTTCATAAATATCATTGAATATATCTTTGAAATGGTGATCGTATTTTTTGGAGATGGTATCCTTTGCACCAAACCACAGATCCTGTTTTGAGTCCAATGCATAATTAAAGCAGCACCTTGCAAATGCTTCTATCGAACCGGTACAGTTATGTACTCCCTGTACTATGCCGCCCTTTTCATCAAACTCATGTATGAGCTGCGTGGTCTTTGTTCCGTCGGATGCCGTAAATACAAGCTCCGCCTTGCCTGCGCCCTCTATCCGTATTTCCGAATTAAGGTAAATATCGCCATAAGCATGCCTTGCTATGGTGATGGGTTTTTTCCAGTTCTTAACATAGGGATCGATACCCTTAACGATAATCGGAGCACGGAATACCGTGCCGTTTAACATGGCCCTTATTGTTCCGTTGGGACTCTTCCACATCTCCTTTAAGTTATACTCACTCATCCTCGCTGCGTTGGGCGTTATTGTCGCGCATTTTACTGCTACACCGTATTTTGCAGTAGCAACGGCAGAATCCTTCGTCACCTGATCGTCTGTCTCGTTCCTGTGCTCAAGACCCAGATCGTAGTATTCGGTCCTAAGGTCGATAAAAGGAGTCAGAAGCTCATCCTTTATCATCTTCCACAGTATTCTGGTCATCTCATCGCCGTCCATCTCGACTATCGGCGTTTTCATTTCTATCAGGCTCATCTCATTTCTCCTCGTCTGTATTTGATTTTGCGGTCATCCTTCCTTTGGGCGGCATCATCTGCGGTATCCCAAGGTCAGTACAGGTCTGTGATATTATGCTCACAAGCTCATCGTTTGTCATAACGGTCACACGTCCGCCTTCGTATTCGCTGTCTACTATTTCCTTTATCCTTTTTACAAGTTCCGAATTCTTATCTACATGCTTCTCTTCCGGCAGCTTATAATACGTATTTATCCAGTGTGCTATCCCCGCAAGGCCGGATGTATTCGAAACGGCACATAAAACCGGTCTGTTTAAGAACTTCTCCGTGTCAAAAATATTATATATTTCCTCATTTTTAAGCAGGCCGTCCGCATGTATGCCTGCCCTGGTCACATTAAAGTTCTCGCCTACAAAAGGAGTACGCGGAGGAATGTGATATCCTATCTCCTTCTCGTAATATTCGGCAAGCTCTGTTATGACCGTGGTATCCATACCGTTAAGGTCACCCTTTAATTGCGCATATTCAAATACCATGGCCTCAAGAGGTGTGTTACCCGTCCTCTCGCCTATACCGAACAGAGAGCAGTTAACACCTGCGCATCCATAAAGCCAGGCCGTTGTAGAATTTGATACAGCCTTATAAAAATCATTATGTCCGTGCCACTCGAGCAGATGCGGACTTACTCCGGCATGCTTGTTAAGGCCGTATATTATGCCCTGTACGGAACGCGGTATCACGGCGCCTGGATAATTGACACCGTAGCCCATCGTATCGCAGGCCCTTACCTTTATCGGTATCTTGTATTCATCGGAAAGACGCATAAGTTCAAGGCAGAAAGGAATAACATAGCCGTAAATATCCGCCCTTGTTATATCCTCAAGATGGCACCTTGGGCTTATACCCTCCTCAAGGCACTCCTTTACTACATTTAGATAATGATCCATGGCCTGGCGCCTGTTCATCTTAAGCTTGTAGAATATATGATAATCGGAACAGCTGACAAGAATACCGGTTTCCTTCATGCCGATCTCCTTGACCAGTTTAAAATCCTCCTTGCTTGCGCGTATCCAGCTTGTTATCTCGGGAAACTGATAGCCGCGCTCCATGCACTTATATACTGCATCCCTGTCCTTCTTGCTGTAAAGGAAGAACTCGCAGGCCCTTATCATACCGTTGGGGCCTCCCAGCCTGTGAAGAAAATCATATATAGTCACTATCTGGTCCGTGGTATATGGTGCCCTGCTCTGCTGGCCGTCACGGAACGTAGTGTCGGTGATCCATATCTCCTTCGGCATATTGTGGGGGACTATCCTGTCATTAAATGCTATCTTAGGTACTTCCTCATATGGGAAAAGATTCCTGAACACATTCGGCGATTCAACATCGGCCAGAATGTACATATGCTCTTCGAGCTCCAGGAGGTTGTTGCTGTTATTCATCCTGACAGCCCTGTTTTCTGTTTTCATGTCTTTAACCTCGGTTCTTTAGAATTGATCCCGCCGGACCTATGAAACATATTTTATTTTATAAAAGCTCAATTTTCAAGTACGTGACTTTCCTTTGTAAAGAAACAGTATCGCCGCCATTGATATTAAGATAACGGCAATATACCACTTAACACTCATGATCCCGACATTCCTGTTGAGCGTCCTCACCACAGCACTTTGAGTGTTTGCCGCCATTGCCTCCTCATTCAGTACCTCCTCGGCCCGTATGCCCGAATAAAAAACATACGTGGAAAAATGAGAGGCCACAAACCTTATCTTATCATTCCCGCCGTGATTAACGATCTCACTTGATATCTCATTAAGCATTCCGTTATCATCAAGGGCTCCGACCCTGATATCCCCCTGAAGCGTAAGTTCAGTAGGTATCGGGAGTTCCATATCCACCTTTCTTCCGGAAAGCCTTCGTATCGGCACCCCTGTAGTGTCATCATACATCGATATATTTATCGGGATGCATATCATGCCTTCCGTATATCCGTATCTCGATCCCAGGGCGGTCATTGCCGTTACCGAAGCTTCATCGGCACTGCTTACGTTTATATGAAATTCGCCTGCTGCACCTGTAATTAAGGCGATCGGTTCATCCTTATCCGCACTCAGCGAAGGATCCATATTCACCCTTATAGGTATCGTTCCGTTCTCATCGGGTTTAACCCTTTCTGGTACCGACTGGCTGCCAAGGGCCGTATTTATGCTTTCAAGCATCTCATCCAGCTCGGGAGAAGTGTTGCCCGAAATGGCAACTGAGCTTGTCCTCCCCTTACTCCAGTCATATACATTCAGATAGGAATCAAAAGCACTGTTGCTTACCCCTGTCATTATGTAAGGTTCACCGTTTACCGTAACATGGGGATCTATAAGAGCCTGATAAGTTTCAGGATCCGCTTCCGTGTCCGCCTGTATAAGCTTAAGCGTTCCTCCCGCTCCTGATTCCCCTCCTGTCAGCGTGTAAACCTGTCCCCTGAAACCGTACTGCTTCGGAAACAGGACCGAAGAATCGGTAATGCTCACATCACTTCCTATCACGGCATTATCATATCCCGCAAATGCCATTGTCCTTAGATCCGATGCCGATAGCCTGGTCGCGGTATTTTTGTATGAAAGAACCGGAAGCTCTCCACCGGTAAATATAACCGCACCCGGAGCTTCCTCATTTGAATTTCCCGACCTGTCAAAAGCCCCAAGTCCAATTCTTTTAACACTTGCAGGGATCACCACGTTCTTAATGTCGCAGCCGTTGAATGCCCTGTCTTCTATATCAGTAAGGGTCCCGGGCATTGATACATCCTTAAGGCTGCTGCAGCCGTTGAATGCATCCTCTCCTATTAACGTTACACCCTCGGGAAGATAAACATCGGTAATATTTGTATTTCCCTGAAAGCTTCCCGGTGCAATGACCTTTACACCGTCAGGGATCCGGACGCTTCCGCCCTGTCCTGTATATTTTAAAAGTACACCGTCACCGACAATGATATTATCCGAACCGGTATTGGTCATTACTGCCGACAGCCAGGGAGTACCGTCAAAAGCTCCAAGCTCTATCCGCTGTACCGTTGAAGGTATGTTTACATCATTTAAGTTCTCACAGTTATAAAAGGCAGCATACCCTAATTCCTTCGTACCCTCGGGTATGTTTACACTTTCAAGGCCTGATCTTGCAAAAGCAAAATCACCTATGCTCTCAAGTCCTGCGGGAAGCGAAACCGACTGCATAGCCTGATCCTTGTAAAACGAACGGTTTCCGATCCTCTTTACACCCGATGGAATATTTACGTCAGTATTACTTCCGTTATGACCGGCCACAGTACCGCCAAGTACAACGACAGGATCATCGGGACTTCCTGACGAATATTCGTAAGGAACACCGTCCTCGCTTTCTGCAACGGAAGGATCAAAGCCCCTTACTCTTACATCCCTCGGCATCATAAGCATTGCTTCACCGCCAACGACCTTTGCCGATGCCAACTCGCCGGGAATCTTGTTATCAGAATAATCGGGAGTCATTGAACTAACATAGGGAAGGCTGTTTATATAAGCCTTCTCGTCCACCGAATCCATGCCGGAAAAACCTCCGGCATCCTGACCGCTTACTGAAGTTCCTGACA
>JAILLY010000022.1 GCA_024692905.1 Lachnospiraceae bacterium
GGCATATCGATCATCATATTGGCAAGTCTCGCATCCCTGATCGAAATATATGAAAGGAAGTTAGTGTCCGTCATTACGGGGAATGTAAACATCCCGCTCATGTTGCGGACCTGTTCGGTGTGAAAACCATCCGACAGAGTAAGCGTTGTCAGCTTCGGCATTGAGAACATTCCTGCCATGTTCTTTACCCTGGAGGTGTTCCAGCCGCTAAGATCAAGTGATGTAAGGGCAGGGCCGTCATTTTGACTCTTCGTTCCGCCGTAAGTATCTACCGCTTCTTCCCTTGTCATATCCATAAGCTCATAAAGCCATGGTCCGCTGTAATCACCGGCTCGGGTCTCAATAAATGCCGGTACGTTCCATGCACCGAACATACCTCCCATATCTGTGACCGATGATGTATTGAATCTCTCAATGTTACGGATCTGTGCAAGAGACGAACAGCTCGAGAAGAGATATTTCATATCCGTTACCCTGGAGGTATTGATATTCTCCGGGAAAATGATCTTTGTGATATATCCCTGGTTGGCAAACATATTGGCCATATCCGTTACATAGTCGAACTTAAATCCGGACAGATCAAGGGTTCCCCTCAGCTGTCCCATGGCAGCCACACCCCTTTTAAGTCTGCTGCCTTCATTGAATTGCCCTTCTCCCTCAAACATATGGGACATATCTATCGATGCGGCGCCGGTACTCTTACCGGCTTCCCATCCGCTGACATCAAGGGATGTGGCTGCACAGTCATGGAACATATAGGAAAAATCAGTTACATGTGATACGTCAAAATGGGACACATCAAGAGACGATACCTCGACACCTTCAAACATATGGCTCATGTCCGTGACATTAGAGGTATTAAGTGCAGCGACATCGACAGTATTTAACGGTGTTGAGTATATAGTATGCCCATACGAGAACATATCGGACATGTTTGTGATATTTGAACCGACCGAGGCCGGAGCACCTTCAACGATGAAATTCTGAAGGTACATGCTTCCGAGGCCAAAAAGGCCCGAGCAGTCGTTGGGAAAAGCTACTCCATCACTTATAATGACGGTTCCGGCATAGCCGGGGTCGATGCTGCATGCTCCGTCGCTTACGGAAGCGATGGCAACATCATATTCTATAGACGTATCCGGATCCGTCCATGCAGCCGGGATCCTTAACGTATCAAGATAATAGTCATCTACGCTCAGATCACTGTATCCGCTCATGAACTGTCCCATACGTGAGTGAAAACCGTACAGTGTCAGCCTGTGGTTCGATAAATCCTTATGATAATAAAACGGATAAAGGGAAAAACCGTCAGTGAAATGATCGGCTCTCTCCCTTACGGGACGATATGTTTCCATATCCTCATCATCCGCCGAGAGTACACCGCATCCGAAATAATTATGAAAGCTTGATCTGTCGCCCGAATACTCAGTCTGTCCTATCGCATTAACTATCTCATCATTGCCTTTACTGTATTCAGCTATCTGGTGACCATCCCAGGCATCATAGAGGTATGCAACGATCGCTACCGGATTATCTCCGTCCGGAGAAAGGCGTACGCTTCCGGAGAAGGAATATACATTGCTTACGTTTCCGTCATTATCTTCACGACTCACATAAGCGCTCTCATCCCATGAGATATCAGCGGAAGGGATCTCCCTGACACTTTTTCTCGTGTATGATCCATTGGCATCCTTTTCGTATTCCCAGGCATAGAACTTATGATTCTTCGGAAAAGTCACATCTGCGTAGTTTTGATCAAGGACATCATAGTCTTTGGGATCAAAGCAGGACAAAACCTCTGCCGGAATATCCTTTAAATTATATACGTATGACTTTTGCCCGTCGAATGCAAGACCGGTATGCACTACGGGTGATACCGCATCCCCGTTGGCATCGTTCCCTTCCGCGTCGGCCGCCGTTTCGGTCACGACCGCACTTTCGGGCAGTTTGCTACCCGGCAGTATCACTTCGTTTCCGATGTAAATCTTGCCGCCGTGATACTCATACATCTGATCCTCATAGACGGCGGTATGAAGTTTTTCGTAATCCGGCATGTAATTATCGACGGTCTTAAGCCCGTTCAGTTTGACTGTTCCGCCATTTATATAATATGCTCCGTTAAGGGGACTAATATATGAGCCGCCTGCCGGATCCGCAGGAGCTTTTTCGCGACAAATCGCGCTATCATCTTCCACAGTGATTTCAGGGGGGTCTTCATCGACGAACTGATCTGATACTTCATCCACGACAACATCGTCAGATAATTCCTCAGACACTTCCTCAGACACTTCGTCAAAGACTATCTCATCAAAAAGTATGTCAGACTCAGCAAATACGTTAACCGGCGATGCCGTCGCAATGACCGTAACAGTCAACGCAGTGCTCATGATTCTCCGTACGAACGATCTTTTACCCATAATCATACCTCTCTTATATCTCTTGATCAGTATCGGACAAGCCCCTTAGTTAAAAAAAGACATGGGCGTCACAATACCTATGAATTGTAACACCCATGTTCGAAACCTGTATACTACTCACCTGAGCAAACTTTTTTTATCTTTGCGATCGCCATGCACCGTTGACAATACTTCCGTTTCGCGTTAGTATATAAGTATGATAAATTCTTTTTCCGGCAAAGAAACCGAACTGATATTCCAAGGTGTCAAGAGCACTAAGCTGCCTTCCGATATACAAAATACGGCACGTCGCAAGCTCAGAATGATCGCGGCAGCAAAAACAATCGATGATCTTAGAATTCCGCCCGGCAACAGACTGGAACGCCTTAAAGGAAATCTGTCCGATTATTGGTCAATCCGTATAAATGACCAGTGGCGAATAGTATTTCTTTACGAAAATGGAGGAGCATATGATGTCAGGATCACAGATTACCACTAAAACACTGAATAACATACATCCCGGCGAGATACTAAAAGAAGAGTTTCTCGACCCCATGAATATCTCAGCTTACAGCCTCGCAAAAGAGATAGGCATACCTCAATCAAGGATTTCTTCCATAATCCGGGGAAAAAGAGCCGTTACCGCCGATACAGCCATCAGGTTATCACGTTTCTTCGGTACGACTCCTGATTTTTGGTTGAATCTTCAGTGCATGTATGACATTGAAGAGGAAGAGATCAAGAAATTTGATGATTTTAATTCGATCAAGAAATATGTAACAGCATGACCGGTCTCACTCCGACATATACTTCTGCAGCAAAGCTACGCGGGAGCCTGTGTCGGTCTTTTTATAAATAGATGATGTCAGGCTGACGAACCCTCGCCTTGATACTCCGAGTTCCTTCGCCATATCATCTCCCTTTTCATCCTTTGTGATAAGAAGTTCAAACACTTCCTTCTCTCTGTCGGTCAGCCTGTATCTGATCGCAAAAGCGTCTTTTCTGTCGCATAGTGTTTTCTCCGTCCTTACGCGGCGGGTCATGGTTCCCTCCCGCCATACCAAAAATACGATCAGCGCCAGCAGAAGTGTGTCGATTATAAGAGCCGACAGCTGCGGAAGTTTTGAGAAACCGGCCAGCACAAGCAGGCCCGTCAGCAGGTTGTCCATTACTCTGTAAGCAGGCGCAGCATACATGTTTCCGCTGTCAGCCGCATACTTAATGAATCTGGAAGTATTATATACAACACACAGCCCGAGATAAAAATAGAAGAAGCATATGTCAAACAGATAAAACCGTTCCTCCATAAGAAGCGCCGGCATCAGGACGGCCATTACCGCAAATATCATCATGATCACGGTTGCCTTCTCCGCCTTCTTCATATCCCACAAAAAGCCCATGGCAACAAATCCCGCAGCATACAGGAGCCGCGGCCGGGCGAAAAAGTCAGAGGTATTAAGGAGGCGTTCCATCTGTCCGTCAAGATATACGGCCAGGATATCAAGACAGGAAGCGATCAGTATAAGCCGCAGAAATGTCAGATCCTTTTTATTCCCTGCAGGAGCGGTCGGTTCCGTCACGGAAACCTGTTCGCCGGCAACCGTCTCCCATATTATTATCCCGGTATTAAGACAGAACATTAATATATAGAGAAACAGACCGGTATCATATCTTATCTGAAGGAAATACTGAAATACGATCGATAAGCCCAGGGAAATACCCAGTATACGTCCGATGAGTTCCGAATCATACATATCTCGGGCAAGCCTTACATATGCCGCTCCCTGACAGAATCCCATCGTCACGGGGAGCAGGATCATGAGCGTCACGGCATGTCCGTAGCTTCCTATATTTCCCGTGGACAGCAATCCCAGGCCATAGCCAAGTCCCGATATAACAAGCAATACCCGTACGAGCCTGACTTTAACACCTATGGTCTGCCTGAGAAAAGGGTACAGTATCATACCGAACGAAAGGGCAAAAGACTGCAGCATATAAAGGAACATATGTCTTCCTTCAATGCTGCCTGCTATATCACGGTTCAGCATGCTCATGGTTGATGTGTAAACAAAACACGCTGAAGTAAAATATACAATTGTCCGAAGCGATCTTTTATCTCTCATACCTTGCATGACATAATCACGGATCATGTGATCGGAAACTGCATCAAAACCTGTTGCTTCCTGCGATCCACAATCAGTTTATCATCATGCATGATTATTTTCAACTAAGAGGGACCGGGGGACGGTTCTGTGGTCCCTTTTTGTAGTGGACCACAGAACCGTCCCCCGGTCCCTTAAATCTACTGTACCGTTACTGTTTTGGTTCCTTTTACATAGCTGCCGTCTTTGCTCTCGGCAGTGATGGTGATGGTCGTTCCCGAAGGTACATCCTTGTTTACATTAAGTTTACCGTTTGATACAGTCACAGGTTTCTTGATCTTATCATACTTTTCCTTCTGCACATCCGGAAGACCGTCAGGAAGTTCTACCGATGATACGGTCCATGTGACGCTCTTATCATTCGCCCTTACGGGTGATACCTGTACCGTATAGGCCTGACTCTTGCCCGCCTGTATCGTTTCTTCGCCCGATATGGCAATATTGCTTACCAGGTTAGATACATTTAAAGTCACCTTTCCGCTCTTACCGCTTCCGTCAAGCGCCGTTGCAGTTATCACTGCCGTGCCTGCCGAATGGATCTTAAGCAGCACCTCTCCATGCTCAACAGACATTACAGTCGCTACCTTCGGGTTTCCGGAAGTCCACTTTACTTCCGAGGTCAGACCGTCATCTGAACCGTCCTTATCAAGAACTATCGCTTCCAATTTAACAATACGGGAATCTTCTTC
>JAILLY010000086.1 GCA_024692905.1 Lachnospiraceae bacterium
TGTTGCAACATAGATCTTCGTCTTATATTGGTCGCTTAAGGTCGTCCCGTCTTCATACTTATAATCCGCGTTTATATGATAGGCGAAATAATAACCGCCCTCACTGTTACCCCATTCGGGATAACTCTCCTGATACTTAAGGGTTCCCGTTACCGTACCGGTGCCGCCGTATTTGGATCCTTCCTGGAAATCATCATCCGCGGCATCAAACATTCCCGAATCGTTCTTGGGAACCGGATCAAACGTTATCGCGCTTATATCCTGAAGGGCTGCTGCCGTCTTCCCGAGTAGACTTGAATCCGGAAGATTGGCCGCATCCGCATCAAGGGGGCCTCCGGTATAACCGGTAACCTCCATCTTATATGTCTTTATTACTTCCTTACCGTTATTCCTGGCACCTATCCTTACGTTCTTGCCGTTACGGAGCCATGGCTGGGTCAGCGCGAATGTGAGCTCCCCGTTTCTGCCGGGTCCATAGTTAAGATCACCGGAATCAGAGAAACTGTATCCAACCTCACATCCTTCCGCCTCAGCCTTGAACCCAAGGAAATAACCCGAAGTCTCAAAAGGATGCCAGCTGACATCTTCACCGACTGCAGGCGCATAATTGCCGGTACTGTAACTGAGTAGTCCGCTTATCGTACCGACATTCCCGTTTTCGGCATCAGGTTCAGTAACAGTCACCGTTCCTATTTCAGTAGCTCCGGGCCATGCAGATGCCTTTTGAAGACCGGTTACCTGCAGGTTTATAGGAGCATATTTGGCATACAGTGTCAGAACGCCGTGTGAAAAAGCGTCCGCATCAGCGGCAACTATCTCACTCACTTCAGCCTGATCTTCAAACTGAACCTCACCATCCGGAGTAAGTGACCAGCCTGCGAAGGCATATCCTTCAAGCGAGAAATTATTGGCAATGAGGCTGTCGGTTTCATCGTTGACATCCCTCATCATTGCCATTTCACCGGTCGCGCCAGCGTTATTCTTATCAAATTTAATGACTTTTTCAACTTCAAGTCCCGAAATATCATAAATATAGTAAACATTTTTATCTTCCGGATGTTTTATGATCTCACGCGGTGTACCAAACTCGCCGCGTGCTTCGGTATCGAGTTTTAATGTCTTCTTGACTACGATCTTCTTGTTTTCGGGATCGGTCACTTCCCAGATACCGATGTTATCGGTATCAAGCTTTCTCCAGCCGTAATCTTTTCCTTCTACATATTCTTCGCCTTTCGAAGTGGCTACATATATTTCGACACCTTCATCTTCAGGATCCGAAACTTCAACGGTATCCTTCTTCAGAACATCCCTGTCGTCCTTCAAATGGAATGCAAGGTAATATCCTTCCGCATCCGAACTCCATCCCGCATATTCATCCTGGTACTTTACTGTACCCGATATGGTTCCGGTACCGCCATAATACGAGCCATCCCCGAATTCATCTTCATCAAACTGTTCGTTATTAGCGGGTACGGGATCAAATGTAAAGCTTATATCACCCTGCAGGTCGGATGCCTTCTTGCCCAGCAGATCTGTCGAATCATCAAACTCCGCATCCATGGGACCGCTTTCATAGGTGAAATGAAGCTTATATCTTTTAACTACAGGGGCATCTGTACCGGTTTTTGCGGCAATGTTCAGATATCTGCCTTCAAATATCCACGGCCTTAAAAAAGCAAAGTCCAGATATTCCCTTCCCGAAGCATCTATTCCGTCTTTTTCCCATATTATGGAATCTTCATAATAGTCATCAAATAAATAACCGATAGTATAACCCTCGGCAGCGGTAGCCTTGAACGCCGCATAGTATCCCGATGTCTCAAAGGGATGCCAGCTGACGAGCTTGTTCGGTACCGTCGGGTAATTGCCGGAACTGAATTCGAGATTACCCGTAATGGTTCCGTCATTGCCGTCGGTCGGATCCACGATCGTATAGGCGCCCACGCTCGTTGCTCCGTCCTTCGTTCCCGGGATTATCCCATCCTCGAACTCAGTCACGGAGATGACCGGCTCGTCACCGACCCTTTCCTCTTCTATATCTTCTTCTATGATCGAAGCATCCTCAGCAGGATCTGTTTCTATTTTTACCTCCTGCACGGCCTGCTCAACAGGTTCCCCCGCACCTGTATCGAGAATATCTTCCTCCCCGATATCGTCGACAGATGACTCTGCCGCGATAGCTTCATCAAGATCAATATCCACTTCGCCGTTATACGCGGAAGCGGGTACTGCCGATGTGAATACCATTGCTGCCGCAAGCGTTATGCCAAGCAGCTTCCTAAGCAGTCTTTTACCCATAAGTCTTCTCCTTTCACATCATTATTTCCGCCCGGATCTTTTCGTACCGTTTTCACCCTGAAATACACATTAAAATAACGGGTGAGATGTAGTTAATTTTACGCTTCTGCATCCACCCGTGTCAATTATGTCAGGTATTTAAAATGTGTTATTTTTGATCATTCCGTCACGCCGTAACGGAGGCCGGTTAGTATTGGTTAACATAACTATGTCAGACGTATTTCAGAGAGATTTAAGATCATACGGCGGGCGCAGGATACCCTTCTCCGTTATGATCGCAGTAATGAGTTCATGATCTGTTATGTCGAATGCCGGGTTATAAACCTTGATGCCCTCCGGAGCCATCCTTTTTGCGTACCACATCTCGGTGACCTCCTCGCCCGGGCGCTGCTCTATCACGATATCATCGCCCGAAGCCGTACCCGGATCGATGGTCGAGGACGGAGCGCATACATAAAACGGCACGCCGTAACGCGCCGCAATCGCAGCGACCACGGAGGTTCCGATCTTATTCGCAACATCACCGTTCGCCGCCACCCTGTCACAGCCGACGAACACCGCATCTATAAGCCCCTGCCTCATAAGAGACGAGACCATGTTATCGCAGCATAAGGTCACATCCATCCCTGCCGAAGCCAGTTCGTAAGCCGTAAGCCTGGCGCCCTGCAGGAGCGGACGTGTCTCATCGCAGTATATCTTAAATCCGTATCCTCTTTTATGGCCAAGATACATGGCCGAGGTCGCGGTCCCGTACTTAGACGTCGCAAGCTGCCCGGCATTGCAGTGGGTAAGGAGCCCGGCGCCCTTTTTGAGAAGAGTCAGCGCATTCTCGCCGATCTTAAGGCACATATCCTCATCCTCAGCCCTGATCTCAAGCGCCTCAGCCTTAAGCGCCTTAAGCATCGTTTCCACGCCTGCTGCCTTATTTGCAAGGCACACCTTCTCCATCCTCTCAAGGGCCCATGAAAGGTTCACTGCGGTCGGCCTCGCAGACACCAGATATTCCTTATGTTCATGGAACTTACGGGCAAAGTCACCCGCATCCGAAGTATCTTCCGAAAGCATGACAACATATATCCCGATCGCAGCGGCAACCCCTATCGCCGGGGCTCCGCGCACCTTGAGAAGATATATCGCCTCCCATATATCTTTTATATCTTTAAGCTTAATTATCTTCGTCTCACCGGGAAGAAGTGTCTGGTCGATGATATCAAGAGTCCCTGATTGCTCATCAAACGCAACCGTATCGTGATCGAGTATATTTTGCATGATCCGTGAATTCCCTTCTGATTGTTTTTTATATTTATACATGGTAAAATCAATAATACCCCGTAAGGTACGGGGCCGTGACCCCCGGTTCGGAACCGGCGGTTTTATCCGTACCGTGTATCCGGGCAGAACCGTTGCTTTTATTATATATGAACATATATACGGAGCGCAAGAATATGACCACCCTATGCACCGAAAACTACAGACGGTTTTATAACGCCCTTCAGGCGGAAACGGTATCAAGTGACGATATTTTAAACCTGATCCCCGGGGCGCTTGGCTATATTGCCGGCGAAGCACATATCGGCAAATTCGAGGTAAGGATAGAAATAATGCCGAGTGCTCAGGATCCGGCAGGATACAATATCTCGCGGGTGATGTATGAAGTGCCTGACGGCTTCGGCTACATGGCACATACCAGAGTCATAAGATCAGCCGGTAAGAGCAGCGTCAGTTTCGCGGTATTTCCCGTAAAGGACTACACGTGGACAGATGACGATAAGGGCGCTCTCGACCATCTTATCAAAAACCTCTATATCATAATGTATAAGGCAAGGCTTACGGAACAGGTCAATAAGCGCCAGCTCACCGACCATCTTACGTCACTGCCTAATACCGCATATTTCACCAAATTTACGCATGATCTGGGCTTTAAGGGAATACTTGACCAGTATACGATAATCTTCTCAAACTTAAGGAGTTTCGGTTATATAAACCAGACTCTCGGAAGCAACGCGGGAGACACCGTCCTAAAGGAATACGGCCACCGTCTCGCAAATCTGTACGGGCCCGGCGAACTGATCGCACGATTCGGCGGCGATAATTTTGTCGCAATACTCAAAAACGAAAACGTATCGAATTATCTTGAGAGCATCTCCGGGGTCAGCATACCGGTCGCTATCGGCAAGCAGACAAAAACGCTCACCATAAATGCGCGTTCGGGCATATATCCTATGGCATCACCGTCCGAAAATATAAATGAAGCGATAAACCGCGCAGACATCTCGCTTGACTATGCCAAAAAAGTCAGTGACGCCGACTGTGTATGGTTTACCTTCAAGATACTTGCAAGAGCCAACAGGGAAAGGGAGATCATCTCCTATTTCCAGACTGCGCTTGCCCGCCATGAATTTGTCGTATATTACCAGCCCAAGGTGGATTATACGACAGGGATAATCCGCGGATGCGAAGCGCTTGTGAGATGGAAGCACAACGGCGAACTCATAACACCGGCAGACTTTATACCGATACTCGAGTCCGAAGGTATGATATGCGATCTTGACTTTTATGTACTGGAGCGTGTGTGCGAGGATATCGGCAAATGGGTAAATAACGGTATCATTCCGATAAGGGTATCGGTAAACTTCAGCAGGCACCATCTTAAAAACGAACATCTCGTGGATGATATCATGTCGGTGGTCATAAAACATGAGATCAACCCCCAGTATCTTGAGATCGAGCTTACCGAAAGTGCAAGCGGCGAGGATAATAAGACATTACAAAGCTTTGTTGATGACTTAAACTCACACGGCATCCGCACCTCGATCGATGATTTCGGTACGGGTTATTCCTCACTCAGCCTGTTAAAGGACCTCCATGTAAGCGTTATTAAGATAGACAAGTCATTTATAGATAACATAACCGACAGGGACGGCAAAGACAGGATCATCCTTTCCTCGATCCTCTCAATGGTGACGGGACTCGGGATGGATGTCATAGCAGAGGGCTGTGAGACTGCCGAGCAGGCAAAGATACTCAGCGAAATGAGCTGTAATACGATACAGGGCTATCTGTATGACAAGCCCCTTCCTTATGAAGATATCACATCCAAACTGGCCGAAGGATATGTATACGACTTAAAGTCATAAAACCCGGGGATCTTCAGTGCCAAAAGCTTATCCCCATACATACAAAGGACTCTATAACATTTAAGAATCCTGCATCTTTGATAACCTTGCGGCCTGATCTGCCGCGATACAGGCATCCAGTATCTCCTGGATATCTCCGTTCATTATCTTATCAAGTTTATACAACGTAAGGTTTATCCTGTGATCGGTAACCCTTCCCTGCGGGAAGTTATACGTCCTTATCTTCTCGGAACGGTCACCCGTGCCTATCTGGCTCTTCCTTAATTCAGCCTCCGCATCATGCGCCTTCTGCTGCTCCATGTCATACAGCTTGGCACGAAGGAGAGCAAACGCCTTCTCCTTATTCTGGAGCTGCGACTTTTCCGTCTGCGAATAGATCACGATACCGGTGGGATAATGGGTCAGACGCACCGCCGAGTCCGTGGTGTTTACGCACTGTCCGCCATTTCCGGATGCACGCATAACGTCGATCCTTATATCCTTCTCATCGATATGGATATCAACCTCTTCGGCTTCGGGCATGACCGCAACGGTTATGGTCGAGGTATGTATCCTTCCGCCCGATTCGGTCTCGGGCACACGCTGAACGCGGTGCACGCCGCTCTCGTATTTCATGACCGAATAAGCTCTCTGGCCCGTGATCATGAAGGTGACGCTCTTCATTCCGCCGATGCCGATCTCCTCGACTTCGAGGGTCTCGACCTTCCATCGCCGGCCCTCGGCATAATGAACATACATCCTGTATATCTCGGCAGCAAAAAGAGCCGCTTCGTCTCCGCCGGCTCCTGCCCTTATCTCCACGATAACGTTCTTGTCATCATTGGGATCCTTGGGAAGGAGGAGGATCTTTAGCTTATCCTCAAGTTCGGCGACGTTCTTCCTCGCAGATGCAAGTTCCTCCTTTAACATCTCCTTCATATCGTCATCGGATTCCTCGGAAAGCATCGCAAGCGAATCCTCTATATCCTGCTTATTCTTTTTATATTCCTTATACGTATCGATTATGGGAGTCAGATCGCTTTGCTCCTTCATAAGCGCACGGAACCGGTTCTGGTCATTTGCGACCCCCGGTTCATTCAACTCGTTCATTATGTCCTCATATCTCAGTATAAGATCTTCCAATTTGTCGAACATATTATGCTCCTGATCCTACTTTCAGCCCCTGCTACAGACTCCTGCTTCTTGCCTTGACCACACGGTCATTTCCGGCAAGATCCTTTATAACGCTGATACCGGTGTATCCGGCTTCCTTAAGAAGGTCCGAAACCTCTTCCGCCTGGTCGAACCCGATCTCAAAAAGTATACATCCTCCGGGGATGAGCCATGCGGCCGCCCCGTCTATTATCCTTCTGTAAAAGTCAAGCCCGTCGGGCCCGCCGTCAAGCGCCGTATGCGGCTCATACAGCCTTACTTCCTCCATAAGCGAAGGTATCACATCACTGCGTATATAGGGCGGGTTTGATATTATGATATCGAACTTATCCTCATCCTCAAGCGCACCGTAAAGATCGCCCTGTTTAAATACCGCAGATACGCCGTTTGTCCTTGCATTATCTGCCGCGACCTTAAGTGCATCCGCAGATATATCGGTCCCTACCCCGTATATATCATTCTTATATCTCATAAGGCTAATAAGTATGCAGCCCGAGCCCGTACATAGGTCAAGCACCCTCATTCCGTCCCCGGTCTCTATCATCGCTTCCTCAACAAGACATTCCGTATCCTGCCTCGGGATGAGCACGTCCTTATCCACCTTAAATACAAGTCCCATGAATTCCTGAGTGCCGGTAAGGTGCTGCGGCGGAACATGTTCACAGCGCCTGCCTATAAGCGAAAGATAAGCCTCACAAACCGCCTCATCCGCTTCTTCATCCGGATGGGCAAGGAGATAACTGCGGCTTATATCCATAACATGCTCAAGAAGAAGGGCAGCGTCTATCGAAGCATCCGCAACTTGCGCCTCACTGAGCCGTTTCATTCCTTCATTCCTAAGACTTCCAATGGTCATAACGCGATGCCGAATTCCTCATATAAATACCCGCGCCAGTCAAATACCGCATCGACCGCGAGCATTGCAACCTCGATCATCTCATCATCCGGCTCACGGGTAGTGAGTTTCTGGAGCATCATCCCCGGTGCCGACAATATCCTTATGATGATATTATCCGACCTTCCCGCAAGCCTTATTATCTCATAAGATATCCCTGCGATAACGGGAATGAGCACTATCCTTAATACGACCCTCATGACGGGATCCGGAACACGGATGAACACGAACAGCACAACACTTACGAGCACGACAAAGAACAAAAAACTCGTTCCGCACCTCTTATGCTGCCTTGATGATGAGGCAACGTTCTCAATGGTAAGAGGAAGTCCGTGCTCAAGACAGTTGATGCACTTATGCTCGGCACCGTGGTACATGAAAACGCGCCTTATATCCTTAAGGGCCGATATGGCCAGAAGATACAGCACGAAGATAACTATCCTTATAACGCCCTCAAATACCGCGAGCACGGTATCGTTTATTATCCATCTCCTGATAAGCTGCGAAAGGAAATAAGGAAGCAGCATGAAAAGCGCAACAGCCAGCGCTATTGAAATGATCACGGTAATAACGGACGCGATCTTGCCGAAGGCGCCCGAATCCTTTGACTCTCCCTCATTCTCATAAAAGGAAGCGGAATAGTTAAGTGTCCTGGTCCCAAGGATCAGCGAATCCAAAAAGCTGAAAATACCCCTAATGAAAGGGATCTTGTTAAGTATTGCCGCAGGCGCGACAGAATCATATTCCTCGATCGCGACATTCACCTCACCGTCCTGTGTCCTGACGGCGACCGAATAGCGGTCCTTATTCTTCATCATTATCCCTTCGATGACGGCCTGGCCGCCGATCCCGGAATAATGGTCACTGCGCTTCTTCTTCATCTTGTCTTCACCTCAAAAACAGAGCAGTTTATGTTGAAAAAAGGGCCAGGGTAAATGCCCCGGCCCTTAAAACCCTTATTTGCCTGAAACACCGTATTTCTTGTTGAACTTCTCAATACGTCCGTCTACCCTGGCACTCTTCTGCTGACCCGTGTAAAACGAATGGCACTTGCTGCAGATCTCGACATGCAGCTCAGGCTTTGTCGATCCCGTTACAAATGTGTTTCCGCAGTTGCAGGTAACGGTAGCCTGCTGATAATTGGGATGTATTCCTTCCTTCATGATCTCACCTCTTATCCTATGATCCTGTATTCGTATCCGCGGACACTGCCCGGTTACGTATTCCAAATGATTGATACTGTCTGCGCGACAGCTATGTAATAATACCATAACCGCCGTAAGTATGCAAGTGTTTTATGATAAAGGACTTAAATGACCCTCATCTTTTTAACTATCTGTACAAAATCACTGTTGCTCCTGGTCCTGACAAACATTTCGAGCACCTTCTCGACGGCTTCGTCGGCCTTAAGTCCGTTGAGCGCCTTACGTATGATGTTTATGGCCTCAAGTTCCTCGGGCTCGAGCAGGAGGTCTTCACGCCTGGTGCCGGACTTGGGTATATCGATCGCGGGGAATACCCTCTTCTCGGAGAGCTTGCGGTCAAGAACCATTTCCATGTTGCCTGTGCCCTTGAATTCCTCGTATACGACATCATCCATCTTGCTTCCGGTCTCAATGAGCGCCGTTGCAAGTATCGTAAGGCTTCCGCCCTCACGCATGTTCCTTGCGGCACCGAAGAAACGCTTGGGCATATGGAGCGCCGCCGGATCGAGTCCGCCCGAAAGCGTACGTCCGCTGGGTGGAACAGTCATATTGTAAGCCCTTGTGAGCCTGGTGATCGAATCGAGCAGGATTATAACGTCTTTGCCGCATTCAACGAGACGCTTTGCCCTCTCGATGACCATCTCGGATACCCTTTTATGATGTTCGGGAAGTTCATCGAAGGTCGAATAGATGACTTCGACATTCTCGCCCTGAATGGCTTCCTTTATATCGGTAACTTCCTCGGGACGCTCGTCTATGAGCAGTATTATAAGATGCATTTCCGGATTGTTCATGGTCACGGACCTTGCAACATCCTTAAGAAGGGTCGTCTTACCTGCCTTGGGCGGTGATACGATCATTCCCCTCTGTCCCTTTCCGACAGGGGACATAAGATCCATGATCCTCATCGCTACGCTTCCGCCGGGACGTTCAAGCCTTAACCTCTCATCGGGAAAGATTGGCGTCAGTTCCTCGAAGTTGGAACGCCTTACATGCTCCGAAGGACTCATGCCGTTTATCGTCTTGACGAACAGCAGTGCACCGAACTTGTCGTTTGCGTTCCTTACCCTCGTATTTCCGGTTATTATATCTCCGGTCTTAAGAGAGAACCTGCGTATCTGGCTGGGTGCCACGTATACATCATTCTCACCGGGAAGATAATTCTCACTCCTTATAAAGCCGTATCCGTCCGAAAGGACTTCAAGTATACCGGTCGCTTCCTGGCCGCTGTCAAGGCTCTTCTTCTCCTCCGATATCTCAAGGTCGGAGGCGTTTGCTTCACCGGTCTTTTCGCTGCCCTGAGCGGCTGCCTTTTCTTCGGGTTTTTCGGGCTTTTCGGCCTTCTCGGGCTTCTCTGACTTTTCGGACTTCTCGGCCTTTTCCGCCTTATCGGGCTTCCCGACGGGTTTCGTATCCTGCTTCTCCTCAGGCTTATCATCCGTCTCTTTCGCAGCCTCTTTATCCGCCTCAGCCTTTACCGTACCGGCTGATGCCTTGCCCGAGCCTGCAGCTGCACCCGTTGCGGAATTATCCACGCCGTTTGCCTCATCCTCTTCGTCCTTTTTGACCATGGCTTCAACCACGTCGGCCTTCTTCATAGAGGTAATACCCTTGATGCCGCGTGCCTTCGCAAGGTCCTTGAGTACCACAAGCGCCAGCGTTTCATACTTTGCTCTGTTGTTCATAGTTCCCCCTTTACATTATATGAAGATACATAAGATTAAACCGGAAAATAATACGGAAAGATCATAAATTCAATTATCAGTTCACCATCGGGATTTAACGCGAAGTGAGTTTATATGTTACAACGAATAACTACAACCATGGTTATTAAAACACATTTCAGTCAAAAATGCAACATGTGTTCTTAAACATAAGGTTTGCTTACATTTATAAGGGCATAATGATTCCCGGGAAGCTCGGAGACAAGCTGCCTTACCTTATCCACTACCGCCTCATCGCTCATCGGAAGGCCGTGCGGTATCTCAAGGTCAAAAATGAGGTTCGTGTGGGTCGTACCGCGCACCATCCTGAAATCGTGTATCCTGAGAGACGGGTCCACCTTGTTCACCACGATCTCCGTGTAGTCACGCATTTTGGAAGTCAGCGCACTGTCCGTCACGATGGGATCCATATGGATCACGCATTCACAGTTTAACACCTCTTTTAACTTGCGCTCTATATTATCCACGGAATCATGAGCCTCAACGATATCAGCATTGGCGGGCACCTCAACATGGAGCGATATCATGCTCCTTCCGGGGCCGTAATTATGTATGATCAGATCATGCATGCCAAGGACATCCTTCTGGGCAAGTACGTATTTCTCGATCACCTTCACATATTCGGGATCGGGCTTTGAGCCAAGGAGCGGGTCCACCGTAGCCTTTACCGAAGTGATACCGGAATAGATTATGAATATGGATACAACAAGTCCGCACCATCCGTCGATCACGATACCGCTGTATTCAAATACTATAACGGAAAGCAGAACACCGGTCGTTGCTATCGCGTCGGTGAAACTGTCGACAGCGGTCGCGAGCATGGCGGGTGACTGTATCCTGTCTCCGAAACGTTTATTATAAAGATACATATATATCTTCACACCGATCGATATCTCAAGGCACAGGAATACCGACTTGGTAGTGTAGATATCAATGGGGTCGATGATCCTCGTGACCGAAGTCTTGCCCATTTCAACACCGAGGACGATGATGATTATGGATATGATAAGACCCGCAACGTATTCGATGCGTCCGTGGCCGAAAGGATGCTCGGGATCGGGCTTGCGCCCCGCCATCTTGAAGCTGACTATGCTGATAAGGGACGAGCCTGCATCGGTAAGGTTATTTACCGCGTCGGTGATTATGGCGATCGAACCGGACATCATTCCGATGAACGCCTTGACACAGCAGAGCAGTATATTGAGCACGATGCCCATGCCTCCGCATACGACACCGTAACCCTGCCTTACTCTCTCATCCGATGTGTTATTGTAATTGCTTACCAGCAATCTGATAAACAGACTAACCATTCCGGGTACTGTCCTTCCTGCCTTTATGCCAAAAACCTTTATGTTCGGGTCCTTTATGATCCGGTCCTTTATGTTCGGTATCTTTGTTCCCGGAGCCTTTATGCTCCGAAGTGTCATGGGGTTTTATCCCCTCGCTCTCAAGCTCCTCGTCCGAGAAACGGCGGAGCCTTGATATATCCGCAAAAACAAGCTGGATACTGTATATGAAATTACTGAAAACTCCGGCCCTGTAAAGATTGATCACTATCATCCCGAGCGGGACCGCAAGTATGAGTCCGGCAGGGCCTCCGAGCCTGAAACCGAGATACAAAAGAAGCAGGGTCGGTATGGGAGCAAGTCCTATTGAATCCGATACGAACTTAGGCTGGACAAGCTGCCTTATAAGCTGAGATGCTCCCCAGGTTATGAGCAGTCCCGCAGCCATCCTGTAATCAGACTGAAGCAGCTTTATAAGTGCCCACGGGATCATCACCGTTCCGGTACCGAAGAACGGGAGAAAATCAAGAAAAGCGATGAGCAGCGCAAGAAGCAGGGCATTTTCGCACCCAAGGATAAGGAGTCCCGCGATCAGTACCACATATACTATCGCCATTATCTTAAACTGTGCCTTAAAATATCCTCCGACGGCATCCTTCATCATGCCGTATACAACATACCATCTCCTTATGAATGACTTTGGAAGGACCCTTCCCATAAGCCTTACCACGTATTCACGCTCGGCAAGGAAGAAGTAGGATGCAAGTATGGTCATTATAACGCTGATCAGCAGGAGCGGTATATTCTGCGCGATGGACGAGGTCATGTGGGCAGCGGATGTACCAAGCCCGCTCGACCATTCACCCAGATCCTTGCCGGCACTTACCGTGATATCATCAAACCACTTATGCACGCCTTCGGGCATCAGGTTTAAATAGCTGTTATAAACGCCCGTGAGTGACTTTAACGTCTGTTCGGTACTGGCCCACAGCTTAGGCGCATCGTAAGCAAGACTCACGATCTCCTCCGTTATCCTTGCGATCACAAGATAACCCAGGAAAACTATGAGCGCGATGACAACTATCATAACGAAGGCTGTGCCTGCCTTGCGGACTATCTTCACCTTTCTTTCAAGGAACCTGACAACAGGGTTTGCGATCATCGCGATGACGGCCGCTATAACGAAGGGCATGAAAAATACCATGAGCTTCGGGAGCAGCAGGAAACAGAAAAGGAATATGATGACAACGGATACGATATTAATCGTTATCTTCAAGTATTTGGTCGATTGCTTCATATATTTCCTCCCTTCCCTGTTTAGTCACGGCCGAAAAAGGGATGATAAGGGTATCCGGGGTGCATCCCAGCTTACTCCTTATGATCTTTACGGCCGATGAAAGCTGGCTTCTTTTTATCTTGTCAGCCTTGGTCGCGATTATTATCGGGTTTATCCCCGATCCTGTCATGCTCTTATATGTTTCAACATCGTTTGCAGACGGCTCATGCCTTATATCGATGAGCTGGAATACTGTCTTTAACTGCTTTGAAGTGCGAAGATAACGTCCTATCATCTTCGCCCACTTCTCCTTTACATCCTTGCTGACCCTGGCATAGCCGTATCCCGGAAGATCCACGAAATACAGTTCATTGTTTATATTATAGAAATTGACGGTCTGTGTCTTACCCGGCTGCGATGAAGTCCTCGCCAGGGACTTACGGTTCATCAGCGCATTTATAAGCGAAGACTTGCCGACGTTACTCCTTCCGGCGAAGGCTATCTCCGGATAGGGATTATCGGGAAATCTGCTGGTTATTCCGCATACGGTTTCAAGTGTGACACTCTTTATCTTCATGATCCTGCCTTACGGGTACGTCCGGTCTTCCTTGTGTCCGCGATCGCGTACTTAAGTACGTCTTCCATGGTTTCCACATATATGATCTTAAGCCCGCGCGTTATCTCTTCATCCAGTTCGCTTATGTCTTTTTTGTTCTTTAAGGGGACAAGCACTGTCTTTATGCCCGCATTCTTTGCCGCCAGGGTCTTCTCCTTAAGCCCGCCTATGGGAAGCACGCGTCCGCGAAGAGTCACTTCACCGGTCATTGCAAGGTCCGCCTTTACCTTAACTCCCGTGATCGCCGAATAGATCGCGGTAGCCATGGTGATACCGGCGCTCGGGCCGTCCTTGGGTACCGAACCCTGGGGTATATGAACGTGGATATCATGTTTGGCGAAATAATCCGCCTTTATGCCATGCTGTGCGCTTATCGACCTTATATAGCTGACTCCGGTCTGGGCCGACTCTTTCATGACATCTCCAAGCTGGCCCGTAAGCTTTAATTCTCCCTTGCCCGGCATGACATTTACTTCGATCTGGAGGGTATCACCGCCTACCGAAGTCCATGCAAGTCCCGTTACGATACCGACCTGATCCTCGTCATTTGCCTTTTCGGGCTCATATTTGGGAATGCCGAGGTATTTCTCAAGGTTTGCGGCAGTGACTTTAACACTCTTTTTGCCGCCGCTTAAGATCTCCTTTGCGGCCTTTCTTGCGATCTGGCCTATCTTGCGCTCCAAATTCCTTACTCCGGCTTCCCTCGTGTATCCCCTTATGATCAGTTCAAGTGCCTTATCAGCTATCGCAAGCTTGCCCGGAGCGATCCCGTTCTTTTCAAACTGCTTGGGAATAAGATGCTCCTTTGCTATATGGAGCTTCTCGTTTTCGGTATAGCTTGATACCTCTATAAGCTCCATCCTGTCAAGCAGGGGCCTTGGTATATCCGAAGCCGAATTGGCGGTAGCTATGAACAGCACATTGGAAAGGTCTATCGGAAGTTCGATATAATGATCCATGAACCTGCAGTTCTGTTCTCCGTCAAGTACTTCGAGAAGGGCAGATGCGGTATCTCCCCTGTAATCACTGCTCGTCTTGTCTATCTCATCAAGAAGGATGAGCGGGTTTTTGACGCCCGCATTCTTAAGCGCCATCGCTATCCTTCCGGGCATCGCGCCCACATATGTCTTGCGGTGTCCCCTGATCTCGGCTTCATCCCTGATGCCGCCCAAGCTTATCCTTACATATTTCCTGCCAAGAGCACGGGCGACCGACCTTGCTATGCTGGTCTTACCCGTTCCCGGAGGTCCCACAAGGCAGACTATCGGACTGTCTCCCGCCTTTGCAAGAGTCCTTACGGCGAGGAACTCAAGCATCCTCTCCTTGACATCCTTAAGCCCGTAATGATCCTCTTCAAGTATCCTTTCGGCCCGGTTAAGATCCTTGTTATCCCTTGAGACCTTATCCCAGGGCATCTCAAGAAGGGTTTCTATATAAGCGCGGATAACGCCGCTTTCGGAGGAATAAAAAGATACTTGACCAAGCCGGTCAACCTCCTTTTTGAGCCTTTCCTTAACCTCTGCGGAAGCCTTGAGTTTACTGATGCTCTCAAGATATTCCTCCTCGTCCGTCAGGGAATGCCCGTCGCCGAGCTCCTCCTTTATCGCCTTTAACTGCTCGCGCAGTATGTACTCTTTCTGATTCTTGTCAACGCGCTCCCTTACCTGCTCCTGCAGGTCCTGGCGCACCCTTAGGATGTTTATCTCATTTTCAAGTATCGCCATGAATACCACGGCCCTCTCGTTCTCACCGCAGGCCTCGAGCAGTTTCTGGCGGTCGGGAGCTGTCATGGGAAGATGAGCAGCGTACATATCCAAGAGCTCTGCAAATGAAATGTCTGATACCTTGCATTTGCTTAATATCTTCTCGACCTTGGGATTATACCTTAAATATTCCTTCATCGTGGACATAAAGGACTGGATAACGGCCACCCTGTCGGGATCCGTCACAGCTTCGTAGCCTTCCGTATCCCTGCAGATGATGGGCTTGACCACACCCGTAAGGCATGCTCCTTCCGTCTCGATGCTTTCAAGCCTTCCGCGTCTTATGCCTTCGACAAGTATCCTTATCGTCTTGTTGGGAAGTTTGAGCACCTGCCTTATGGAGCAGATGCATCCGACCGGGCATACATCATCTTCGGATGATACCTCATCAGGCATCTCCGCAAGCGATTCCTTCTGCATGACTATGAATATCTGCTGCCCCTTTTGGACCATTGCGCGTTCTACTGCGTTTATGGCCCCTTCCTTTACTATGTCAAAATGGATGATCATCCCGGGTATGACCGCGAGCCCCCTCACGGTCACCATGGGAATATGCTTCTTATATGCACGTACAGACATGTTGCACCCCTTATAGTGCTACTCCGCCTTCTTGAGCTTGCGCCCCCTTCTCATTATCAGGGGATCGCTTTCGCCGTCAACGGCGGAACCGGTAATGACAACCTTATCAATCCTTCCGTCCGAAGGTATCTCAAACATCAGCTCTAACATGAGCTTCTCAAGTATCGACCTGAGTCCGCGGGCTCCGGTCTTGCGTTCATGTGCCTTTTTGGCTATCGCCCTTATGGCGTCCGGCTCAAACTTAAGATCGACGCCGTCCATTTCAAACAGCTTCTCATACTGCTTTATGATCGCGTTTCTGGGCTCGGTAAGTACCCTTACGAGTGCATCCTCGTCAAGGCCCTCAAGCGATACTCCGATCGGAACACGTCCGACAAACTCGGGTATTATACCGTATTTGACAAGATCCTCGGGCTGGACCTGCTTAAGAAGGACGTTGACATCGCTCTCATTCTTATTCTTGATCTCGGCACCGAATCCGATAGACTTCTTGTCAAGACGGTTCTCAACGATCTTATCAAGACCCTCGAAAGCGCCGCCGCAAATGAACAGAATGTTTGTCGTATCGATCTGTATGAGCTCCTGATGGGGATGCTTCCTGCCGCCCTGGGGCGGTACCGAAGCCTGGGTTCCTTCGATTATCTTAAGCAGTGCCTGCTGAACGCCTTCACCCGATACGTCACGGGTAATGGATACGTTCTCGGACTTCCTGGTTATCTTATCTATCTCATCAATGTAAATGATACCGAATTCGGCCTTCTTGATATCATAATCGGCAGCCTGGATAAGCTTAAGGAGTATGTTCTCAACATCTTCACCGACATATCCGGCCTCGGTAAGTGCGGTCGCATCCGCGATACAGAAGGGAACGTTTATGATCTTCGCAAGGGTCTGGGCAAGCAGTGTCTTACCCGAACCGGTAGGACCGATCATGATTATATTGCTCTTCTGCAGATCGACATCGGCGCTTTCGCCCGCGGTCACACGTTTATAGTGATTGTAAACCGCAACGGACAGTACCTTCTTGGCTTCCTCCTGGCCGATGACGTTTTCATCGAGGAACTTCTTTATCTCCTTGGGCTTCAGCAGATTGATATGAAGGCTTCCCTCGCCTCCTTCAACCTCATCGTCAAAGGGCTCCTCGCCGAACTCATCACGTATTATATCCATGCATATCTCTATGCACTCGTCACAGATATATGCTCCCGCAGGGCCGGCTATGAGCTTGCGCACTTGATTCTCCGGCTTATTGCAGAAAGAACATCTTATTCGGTCATCAATCCTGTTTGCCATCTTCTCCCCCTTTTAGATCCATCCCCAAAGGATCAGCTCCTGGTAGTGATTATCTTATCTATCAGACCGTACTCGAGGGCTTCCTCGGCGGTCATCCAGTTATCGCGCTCGGTATCCTTTGCTATTATCTCGATCGGCTTGCCGGTATTCTCGGCAAGTATCCTGTTTAAGTTAGCCTTGGTGCGCAGTATCTGCTTGGCCGCTATCTCGATCTCCGTAGCCTGGCCCTTTGCGCCTCCAAGTGGCTGATGGATCATGACCTCGGCGTTTGGAAGAGCGAACCTCTTGCCCTTCGTGCCGCCCGCGAGAAGGAACGCGCCCATGCTCGCAGCCATGCCCATGCAGTAAGTTGCAACATCACACTTAACGTAATGCATCGTATCATATATGGCGTAGCCGTCCGATACCGAACCGCCGGGACTGTTTATGTAGAAGTGGATATCCTTGTCGGGATCCTCAGCCTCAAGGAACATCATCTGTGCAACTATAAGGGACGAAGTCGTCGGATTGACCTCCTCACTTAAGATCACTATCCTCTCCTTAAGGAGCCTTGAAAAGATATCATATGACCGCTCGCCGCGGCTTGTCTGTTCAACTACTACAGGTACTAAACTCATCACTGATTCTCCTATTTCTTCTTCTCTGCTGCGTTATCCGTAACAAAGTCAACTGCCTTCTGCATCTTGAGATCCTCTATGATCTGCTCCTTCTCATAGTCGCTTACGATTTCCTTAAGCTTGCCGGCCTCCATCTGGTACATCTCGGCCATGCGCTCAAGCTCATGCTCGTATTCCTCATCGCTTATCTCAAACTTCTCCTCGGCAGCAACAGCCTCAAGTACAAGCCTTGATTCGATGCGCTTCTTTGCACCGGGCTTCATCTGCTCAAGGAACTTATCCATATCCATTCCGGTGAACTGGAAGTACTGCTCAAGCGACAGGCCCTGCTGCTGAAGCCTTCCGGCATAATCCTGTGCCATCTGGCGTGCGTGGGTGTCTATCATCGCATCGGGGATATCCATCTTCGAGTCATTTACGATAGCCTCGATAACGGCATCCTCCTTCTTGGTCTTGGCATCGGCTTCCTTCTTCTCGGTAAGCTTCTTCTTTACGTCTTCCTTATATTCATCAAGGGTATCGAATTCGGAAACCTCGCTTGCGAACTCATCATCAAGCTCGGGAAGCTCCTTTTCCTTTATCTCATGAACGGTTACCTTGAATACGGCATCCTTACCCTTTAAGTTTTCAGCCTGGTAATCCTCGGGGAAAGTCACCTTAACCTCGGTCTCCTCGCCGATCTTTGCGCCTATGAGCTGGTCCTCAAAGCCGGGGATGAATGCTCCCGAGCCTATGGTGAGCGGATAATTCTCACCCTTTCCGCCTTCGAACGTCTCGCCGTCAACGAATCCCTCGAAGTCGATTATCGTCATATCCTTATCCTTAACGGGACGGTCTTCAACGCTTATGGTACGTGCGTTGGCTTCACGTTCCTTTTCGATCTCCTTATCAACGTCCTCATCGGTCACTTCCCTGTCGATCTTGTCGATCTTGACGCCCTTGTACTTGCCAAGCTCGACCGTGGGCTTAAGTGCCACCTCGGCGGTGAAGATGAAGGGCTTGCCCTTCTCGCACTGTGTTACCTCGATCTTGGGCTGCGATACTACTTCTATTTCCTTATGCTCAGAGATCTCTTTCTCGTATGCATCGGGGATAATGGCATTGGCTGCATCCTCATAGAATACTTCGGGACCGTACATCTTCTCGATCATCTGCTGGGGAACCTTGCCCTTACGGAAGCCGGGAACACTCATCTTGTTCCTGTTCTTCTTATATGCTGCGGTCATCGCCTTGTCGAATTCCTCAGCCGATGCTTCTATCGTAAGCTTCGCCATGTTATGTTCCAACTTTTCAACCTGTAAACTCATCTGAATAAAACCTCCTGCGGTAAAAATGATTCATAAATATCCATACAGACGCAAGTATATCATAAGTATGGCGCAAATTCCAGTAAAAAAAGGCAGGTTTCAAACCTGCCCCTTTTTAAACGGTTCAATGACCGTATACTATCTTGTTCTTAAGCGCTCCCGCTTCTGTCGCGGAATCAAATATCCTCACCAGTTCGAGCGCAAACGGTATGGCCGTACCGACTCCCCTTGAAGTCGTTATATTGCCGTCCGTGACCACTTCATCCTTCGATACTATCGCATCCACCAGCTGCTCTTCCATGCCGGGATAACAGCAGGCCTTTTTGCCCTTTAAAAGCCCAAGGCTTCCGAGTATGGTGGGCGCCGCACAGATAGCAGCGATGCGGCGGTTCGTGCATGCGAATTCCTTTACCATTTCCATGAGTGGTTCGCATTCCTTTAAGTTAAGCGTTCCCGGCATCCCTCCGGGCAAAACGAGCAGAGCCGCATCATTTAACTTAACGTTTGCGATAAGCTTATCCGCCGTAACGGTTATTCCGTGAGAACCCGTGACTTTGTATTCGCCGCTTATCGATACCGTCTTGACCGCTATGTTCACACGCCTTAACAGGTCAACCACTGTAAGCGCTTCAACTTCCTCAAAACCGTCTGCCAGAAATACGTAGCTTTCCTTCATATGATCCTCCTATTTGTAATCCACAACCAGATCCCAGGCCTTCTTAAGTTCCTCGTCCGTTTCCTTTTTCCTGGCTTTCTTAACCGCGTGGAACAGGTCGCTGTCTATCTTCTTTATGTTCCTGCCAAGCGCTCCTTCCCAGCTCTTCATGACATCCGCTGCAGCTTCCCTGCATATACTGTTTTCGGAAACGATGCCTTCAAGTATTATCTTGGAGCCCATTCCGGGCCTGTCCTTAAGATATCCGATCACGGTATCAAGTTCCCATACATCCGCAGAGGTCGATCCCGCCTCCTTATTTACGGCCTTCGTCTCGATCTTGTCCTCACAGATGGTGACAAAGTCTCCGAGGTCGCGGCCTTCCTCCATAAAGTAGGGAGCGTAGATATAATATCTGTCAAAGTCACTCATCATGAGCGCCAGAAGATCGTCGGAGATATCTATGCCGCAGTCGGAAGCCGCAGAGACCGCGATATCCGGATGTTCGGCAAGTCCGCCCCTTATCATCTCCTCGGCATCGGAAAGGCTTAATATCCTTTCAATGAGCTTAAGCGCCGCTTCGGTGTCTTCTCCCTGTTCCCCTGCCGTAAAGAATGACCTTATCTTAAGCAGGTTTGAGAGATCCTCAAGCCCGACACTGTGTGAAACCTGCTCCTTAAGATATGCATCCACAAAATCCTCGGGTTCCTTGATCCCCGCAAGTGAGCGCTCCCCGCTTTCCATAAGGAGCCCGCGCATTATATCCCTTGCACCCTGCATCTCTTCGTTGTCAAGTCCGCCCCTTTTTAAGCGCTTCTTAAGGGATGATTTCTCATATGCTGTGATAGCCAGCATACCGTATGATATATCGTTTTCGCACCCGTGACAGAGTATCCATCTCCTTACCTCATCATTCACGGGTTCGATGTATTCCATCGCGTTTATCTTACCCCAGCCCTTAAGCTTCCTGGCATATGTATAATATACGTGATTCCTTATCTCCGGGGGCCATCCCTTGGCGTTTGCAATGACATACCCGGTGAATTCCTCATGCATGCCGATCGTGATAAGATGCTTCCTTATGACCTCGTCATCGGCAAAATCAAAAAGTACGAGAATAAGCAGACCAAGCTTGACCGTTTCGATCTTCTCGCCGAACATAACGAGCGAGTAAGCCAGGGTCGAAAGCTTATGAGGATCGAATTCCTTGATGCCGTCGATTATCTTTTTAAGCAGCTGGCCTCTTATATCGGCTACCTTAAATCCAAGATCGTTATCATCAAAGTTATGAACGGCAAGCCTTGCGTTTATCTTGACGTTCTCCCTGATAACGTTGAATGCCCTGTCGACCTCCTCTGCGGGTGCCAGGCCCTTTGCATGGTTCATAAGGCCTTCTTTCTCACCCGGGTAAAGCGGAAGGATCTCGCCCGGCTTTAAGGCATTCAAAAACCCGAATCCGTCAGGTACGAATCCGTGTTCCTTAACTGTCTCATCCAGCTGTTCGAATATACTCTTCATCGGGTCCCTCCGACATCATCGCGAATACCTCATCGACGCTGTCCTGTTTGGCATTTGAGAAGGCAGCCATGATCCTTGATACCTCATCGTCAAGCGCGGGATCGCCGGATCCGGATGCCGCCGCCGCACCGTCGGCATTACCCATAGGTTCCGCCCCGTCTGCAGCCTTATCTGCATCTTTGTTTTCTTCTTCGGTAACATCTTCCGACTCTGCCGTCATATACAGCTTCGTCGCATCATACTCATACCATTTTATAATAGATTTCTTACGATCGTACATAAATACCTCGAATCTTTCTCCCCTGAAATTTAATTATATCACATGTTTTAGTCTCTGTGATACTTTTTTTGATTTTTATTTAGCACACATTGTGATATACTATCATAAACAAAAGCAAAAGAAAGATCAAAACCGAATGGAGGTTTACATAATATGAACATTGTCTGTCTTGACATGGAAGGCGTCCTTGTCCCGGAAATATGGATCGCATTCTCGGAAGCGACCGGGATCCCCGAACTCAAAAGGACCACAAGGGACGAACCCGATTACGATAAGCTCATGAAGTTCCGTATCGGGATCTTAAAGGAGCACGGTCTCGGACTTAAGGAGATCAAGGAAACGATCGAAAAGATCGACCCTTATCCGGGTGCCCGGGAATTCCTCGATAAGTTAAGGAGCGTCACCCAGGTCATCATATTGAGCGATACTTTTTATCAGTTTGCCATGCCTCTCATGAAGAAGCTCGGATATCCTTCATTATTCTGCAATGAGCTCATCGCAGCGGACAGCGGAGAGATAACCGGCTTTAAGATGCGCTGCGAAAAGAGCAAGCTCACAACCGTGAAGGGGCTTCAGGCCATGGGGTTTGATACCATAGCCGCAGGCGATTCCTTCAACGATCTTGGCATGATAGAAGCAAGCAGGGCCGGCTTCTTATTCAGGAGCACCGAACAGATCATAAAGGATCATCCGCAGTTTCCCGCGTTTGATGAATATGACGATCTGCTTGCGGCGATCATGAAAGAGCTGTAGGTAATATGTCCCGTTTTTATCCCATATCGGGATTCTTCTTCAGGTCGTTCTCTTCGAGTATCTCGAGCAGTTCGCGGTAATCGCTTTGGTACGCGTGGGCGTTTGTTGAAACGCTCACGTGTTTTTTTACCGATGCGGCTGACTTTGCAATGGGCTGCACCGTACCGGCTCCCGCTATGCATCCGCCCGGGCAGGCCATGCCCTCGAGCAGATATCCGTCATACTTACCCGCCTTGGCAAGTGCCATCATCTTGCGGCATTCGGCCAGTCCTTCCGCATTTACGACATTTATCTCCTTATCGGGGTACATATCCTTGATACAGTTGACCACAGCCGACGCAACGCCGCCGCTTACCGCAAACCCGCGGCCGTCACCGCTTGCACCGTGCATCGTATCATCATCGGGAAGTTCCTTAAAGTCAATATCCTTGGCCTCAAACATTCCCATGACCTCTTCAAAGGTCAGCACGAAATCCACATCGCTCCTTATGGTCCTGCGCGAAGCCTCAAGCTTCTTTGCGGCGCAAGGACCGATGAAAGCCACCTTGCATTCCGGATGCTTCTGCTTGATGAGACGCCCGGTCAGTACCATGGGCGTAAGTGCCATCGAGATACATCCCGCCTGCTCGGGGAAGAGCTTCTTGGCCATGACGGACCATGCCGGACAGCAGGATGTACCCATGAAGGGTATCTTATCCGGAACGTTTTCAACAAAGTCCTTGGCTTCCATCAGGGTACACAGATCGGCACCTATGGCAACCTCTATTACATCTTCAAAGCCGAGCGCCCTAAACGCCGGCCTCATCTTTTCCGGTGTGAAATCAGGTCCGAACTGTCCCGTTGCCGCAGGTGCTATCGCGGCATATACCGGCACATCGCTCTTTATCGCCTGGATGACCTGGAATATCTGGGCCTTGTCGGCTATAGCACCGAACGGGCAGTTTGCAAGGCACATTCCGCAGGATACGCATTTGTCCTGATCGATGTTTGCTCGTCCGTACTCATCCGAACCTATAGCCTGCATCCCGCAGGCCTTAACGCAGGGCCTCTCAAGTTTCACTATGGCATTATAAGGGCAGGCCGCGACACATTTCCCGCACTTGATGCACTTTTCCTCATCTATCACGGATCTGTGATGCTTTATGGTTATCGCTCCGACCGGACATACCTCCTTGCAGGCGTGGGCAAAGCATCCCTGGCATACCTCCGTTACCCTGACTTCATTATCGGGACAGGCATGGCATGCAAACTTGATTATGTCTATGAGCGGAGGCTGGTAATACTTTTCGGGCTTGACGCACTCCTCCGCCCCCTGGGTCACCGGCGCCTGTTCCGCGGCGGTACGTAAGGACAGTCCCATCGCAAGACGCATCCTTTCCCTTACGATGGCACGCTCGATGAACACGCTGTCGCGGTACACCGTCATCTCCCCGGGGATGATGCGGTAGGGTATCTCATCCATCTGCGACAGATCCCCGTCCCTGTAATCATATGAAAGTTTCGCCACCTCAGCGTACACACGCTTGCGCAGGTCGTTTACCGATGTGTATATACCTCTCATCAACAGATCTCCTTACATTTAAATGATCGTTTCCTTACTGCTTAACGGGCTCACGCGGAACCCTGCCGTATAATTCCGCAAGTCCTCTTATGCTCATCTTAAGCTCCTCCGAGAGGAAATTGGGCCTAAGCCTCCATTCCCAGTTGCCTTCTGCCGTACCCGGAGTATTGATCCTTGCTTCGCGGCCGAAGCAAAGGTAATCCTGCAGCGGGATGATGCACAGGTCGGCGACCGAACGGTATGCCTCCCTTATTATGTCCCATGTGAGCGCTCCGTAATCGGAGTTCATGGAATTTATATATCTGCGGCAGTAATCCCTTTCACCTTCGTTTATCTCCTCAACCCATGCCCTCGTCGGGGTATTATCGTGGGTGCCCGTGTATACGACGCAATTATTTATATGCCTGTGGTTTACATAATAACTGTCCCAGCTTGTAAATCCGTACTGGAGCACCTTCATACCCGGAAAGCCTGATTCTTCAAGAAGGGCTTCATTCTCGGGCGTATTGTTCCCGAGATCCTCGGCTATGATCCTTAACCTGTCAAACCTATCCTTAAGCGCATTGAAAAGATCCATCCCGGGCCCCTTGCACATCGAGCCGTGCTCGGCGGTCTTTTCACCGAACGGAACCGCGTAATATTCGCAGAAGCCGTGGAAATGGTCGATCCTTATGACATCGTAAAAATCATAATTCCTCTCTATGCGGCGGGCCCACCAGTCATAGCCGGTCTTCTTAAGGGCCTTCCAGTCATATATGGGATTCCCCCAAAGCTGCCCCGTGCGCGAAAAAGCATCCGGCGCGCATCCCGCAACAACGGTGGGATTTAAGTCCTTATCCATAAGGAACACATCCGGATGCGCCCAGCAGTCGGCGCTGTCGAGCGATACGTAGAACGGAAGGTCCCCTATTATCTTAACGTTCTTTTCATTGGCGTATTCCCTGAGCTTACGCCATTGTTTATCGAATTCATACTGCTTGAAATATACGAACTCTATGTCGTCCTTAAGTTCCTTTGCGATCTCCTTAAGGGCGGCGGGCTTCCTCTTTTTAAGAGAGTCATCCCATTCATACCAGGGAGCCCCGCCGGATTTATTCTTTATCGCCATGAAATATGCGTAATCTTCAAGCCATGATGATTCCCGTTTGATGAAGGCCTTAAGCTCCGCCTGCTCGTTTCCGGCTTCCGTAAAGCGCCCGTATGCCTTCTTTAACAGGGTGTCGCGGTTTGCATACATTGCCCCGTAGTCGACCTTCGTTTCATCATTTCCGAAATCCGCACTGCAGCACTCATCCCACGAAAGAAGTCCTTCCTCAATGAGAGTCTCGAGTGATATGAAATAGGGATTGCCCGCGAATGCCGAAAAAGGCTGGTAGGGAGAATCACCGTAGCCCGTCGGGCCGACCGGGAGTATCTGCCAGTATCCCTGGGCAGCTCCGTAAAGAAAATCAACAAACTCGTATGCTTCCTTTGAAAAACATCCGATCCCAAACCTTGACGGTATGGAAAATACCGGAAACAGTATTCCGCTTTCCCTCATTATCTTCCCTCCTTAAAAACCCCGTGATACATAGTATAAAATACCACATATCACGGGGTTTATCAATTAAACACGAACCGGGTTCAGCCCTTCTCGAGTGCGAGTGTCCTGGTCGTTAAGTCGCATACTTCCGAAGGTCCGTAATACTGGATGGCTCCGGGATAGGTGAAGCAGGTCTTTACCGCCCACTCTTCCCTCTTGGATGCGAAATACTTAAACGGAGCACCGTCAAGTTCAACGAGAGCCTTGCGGATAACGGGCTTGTCCTCTCCGTTCCTTCTCTCGATGTTCATCATCTTCGTTATGGGCATGCCGCCTGCGTTCCACTCTTCAGCGGGCTTGCTTAAGTTGCTTACCTTTGAAAGATATCCGGTATAACCGTACTGGATCAGCATGAATGCATTGTAGCCGAGTGAGTAGCAGTAATCCGCATCGAAGTTTGAAGGGAATGCACACCTTCCTTCGTATCCGAAGAAGTGATGCTGTGCACCGAACTTACCCTTGTATGTGCCTGCAGCCTTCCTCTTGTCAAGTTCGCTTCTTACCATCTCGGAGAAGAGCTTCTCAGACTCGATGAGGGAAACCTGTACGTTGCCGTGAGGATCCCTTTCAAGGAAGAGCTGCTGCTGTATTCCCTGGGGAAGTATGTCAAACACCTTGAATGATTCTGCCGTAAGGCCTTTCTTAATAAAGTCATACTTGGCGTTCCAGTCGGGAAGAGCATTGAACTCCTCGGTCTTCTTTCCGGCAAGGAGCTCGTTTATCTCAGCGATGAGTGCCGAGAACTCGGGAACGAACTCAACGATACCCTCGGGTATTATGGCAACACCGAAGTTCTCGCCGTTGTTTCCGCGCTTCTCAACGGCATCGGCGATATAGCTCGTGATCTGGGCAAGTGACATCTTCTTAGCCGCAACTTCCTCACCTATAAGGCAGATGTTGGGCTGGGTCTCAAGCGCACACTCAAGTGCAACGTGACTTGCGCTCCTTCCCATGACCTTTATGAAATGCCAGTACTTCTTGGCCGAATTGGCATCCCTTTCGATATTTCCGATGAGCTCCGAATATGTCTTGGTAGCCGTATCGAATCCGAAGGAAGCCTCGATATCTTCATTCTTAAGATCGCCGTCTATGGTCTTGGGGCATCCGATGACCTGCACGCCGGTGTTATTGGCAGCCATATACTCGGCAAGCACTGCGGCGTTCGTATTAGAGTCATCACCACCGATTATAACGATGGCGGTAAGGCCGTGCTTCTTCGCAACTTCGGTAACGATCTCGAACTGCTCCTTTGTCTCTAACTTGGTACGTCCGGAACCGATGATATCGAAACCGCCGGTGTTCCTGTATTCATCGATGTAGGCATCGGTGAACTCTATATAATCATTATCTATAAGTCCGCTGGGACCGCCCTTGAACCCGAGAAGAACATTATTCTTATCGGTTGCCTTAAGAGCGTCATAAAGGCCGCAAACAACGTTATGTCCGCCGGGTGCCTGACCTCCGGAAAGGATGACACCGACGACCTGCTTCTTGGCAGCCGACGTATTGGTACCCTTGGCAAAGGTGATCTCATTCTTGCCGTAAGTATTGGGGAACAGGGCCTTTATCTTGTCCTGATCGGCAACGCTCTGAGTGGCGGCGCCGTCCTTAACACATATTTCCGAGATACCGTTCCTCAACATCCCGGGGAGCTTGGGAACGTATTCGTATCTCGCCTTCTGAAGCGGTGAAAGATTCATGATTATTACCTCCTGAAATAACTTAAAATATGAATGATCTGTTCACGCATTTAAGCGTGCATAATGAATATAGCATATTATGGGAAACTGTGCCACATAAAATATATGCTTTCGGCTCAGTCATTTTCATCCCTTCTGTAGATCAACTCATATGAACTCTTAATGGTATTATCCTCACGGAGCACGAAATGCCAGATACCGACATTCTTGTCTGCATCATCTATCAGGAAATTGTCGTTGAGGAAACTGTTATGATCCGCGCCATGGAACTGAATGGATTCATATTCTTCCGGATCCTTCCAGCTGCCGAGGAAGTTATAACCTGTCATGCTTCCGTCCGAGGAGCGGTAATACCAGGTCTTGCCGTAGAACAGTTCCCGCTTATCCGCCGGTACACGTTTTGTACGGTCGTTCCAGCTCGCAAAGTAGTCCGGTGTATAATAAGCCCTGGATGCCGATCTCCAGTCAAAGTTCTGGAACAGATACGCATAGTACGTAGGGAACATACCCATCGCGGATTCATGATATTCATACGCAAGCATCGGTGAATCACCGGTCAGATCATAATCCTTTACAACGACCACATCATTAAAATCATATCCGGGCATCGATCCCACATATGTATACTCCCTCTTAACCCAGCCGTTTTGTGCGTAATCCTTCTGCCTTAATATGTCATAGCAGCGGCTCCTGGCCTGATCCCATCTCATTCCGATACTCTTATAGTACTCCCAGATGGCCGGATTATATACTGCCACGCTCTCTATCTCCAGCTTCGTGGAAGCGTTATCATAATATCTCTTAAAGTGGCATACCTGGACCGACGGTTCACCCTCAGGATCGTCGTAATCATTTGCACCCGCCATTGAACCAAGCCTTTCATCGTTATCATCATCCGATAACAGGACTTCCTCGTCCGCAGACTCGATATCATATGAAGAAGCGTGCAGGTTTGAAGGACCGCCCGATCTTGTTTTCGTAGTCGTGCTGTACTCATATGTCTCATAAAGATGCGTCCTTATAGCCGAAGGATCATATCCGGGCTGATGTGCGAGTTCGTCAAATTCATACGGATCCGTATAATCAGTAAGACGCCAGATCTTTTCGTATACACATCCCGCTCTCGAATCCGGAATATGGTCACCGTTCTTATCCGGCACGGGAGAAACAAAATAGAGCTCTGTGTCCTTCACTCCATATTCGAAACCTTCATACTTGCCGATCAGGTTTCCATTCGCATCTACTGTACAGTGTATTCCGTAATAATCCATATAAAGATCTGCCGGATTTCCGCAGCTCCAGTACTCCGTGTATCCTCTTCTGCCGTTATATTCGGCCGTAAGATCGTCTTCAAAGGCATCATCCGCAGCCTCAAGGCTTCCGCCCGCAAGCGCGGCCAGTGTTGCCTCGGAATCATCCGCCGATGATAAGAAGGCTTCCACGATCTCATCATAAGTCTCATGAGTCCCGTAAGATGCCGTCGCAAACTGCGTCTTCGCATACGCGGTCAGCATATTAACGGCTGTTTCGCTGCTTTCCGCCTCCACATATTCAAGTGTCGTCAGCACCGTTGCAAGAGTGTTTTCCGATGCTTCAAATCCGTCGTATTTTCTGAAGCACGGATCAACCCCCGATGTGATCGTTGCAAGCTCCGCGGCATCATCCCCCGATGTTATGACGATCTTACTCATGTCCGCTGCAAAATCGGACCTTACCGCCGTTCCGTTTGTCACCTTGCCGTTGTCGGGTTCAAGGATGACCGCTGATGAATTGGCATCCGATACAAGGGCAAGATCCGCCCCCTTGGGATATGTGCAGAAGCCGCCGTCAATAAGTACTGCGGTACCGCCGCTTATCCTTATGATCTTATGCGCGTCATCAATCTTCGCGGTGTGCGCAAGGAACCCGGTACTTGCCTGATCCCTGTTCTGCCGTTTCGTCGTAAAATCGCTTTCGATCGCATACACCTCACCGAGAGCCTCCGTCGCGATATCTCCGGCCTGAAGCGCATAAGATTTAAGCTGCGTATTTTCACCGGCAAGCTGATACAGTACGGCGGCGGAGGTGCGTAATTTCTCATATGCTTCTACCATGGCATCAAGCCGGCCGCCTGCTGTCGTATAAGCGGCATCGTTAACGGAGATCGCATCATAAACCGTAAATTCCGCGGTCTTTGTTTCCTGTGTGACCACGGTAACAGTCACTCCGTCCCCGTCCGTTTCCTCCGACACAACATCTTCGGTGTATTCGAGGGTGACTGTGTTACTGCTCAAAGCCTCAAGAGACGCAAGAGCCCTCTGCGCAAGGATCAGATCCTTTGTGACCGCCTTAAGCGCCGTGGATGTTCCGGCCGGCAGCGCGGGTATATTTACATTGCTTACGTTCGTATCTATCTCATCATCACCCGGTTCGCGGGTCAGGGTCAGGGAGCCGCATACAGGCGCCAGCGTGCTCTTATCAACGGCAATGACCCTGAACTTAAACAGATCTCCTCTGGTGAAAGCATCAAACTTCACATCCCCGGAACAGCTTATAGTCTCAAACCTGCGCTCGGCCGCGGCTCCGTCCGATATCCCTTCGGCGATCAGGCCGATCTCGTGACCGTCCGCGTTTCCGGTGACTGTGACCGTAAGACATTTATCCCGGCCGTAAAACTTATCGGGTGACGTTAATGTGATATCCGCTCCCGCACTGACACTTAAAAGGATCACGGAGGTAAGGATCACGGGGAGCAATAATGCAAATGAGCAGGTCATCAGTATTCTTTTGATATTATGATCTTCTTTTATACGCTTCATATTTTGCTCTCCTTTCCTGTTATTTCACTACCGTGATATAGACCGTATCCTTTAACTTGCCGCAGGTTACGGTGACCTTCGCGTAACCTCCCTTTTCCGGCTTGGTAAGGGTCGTGGCGCTGATAACTCCGTTTTTGATCTTCACCCCTCCCGAAGCACTGATCTTAACATTTTTAAGATCGGTCGCGTCATACGGCGTGACCAGCGTTTCGATCGTACCGCAGGAACCTTTACGCATTGTCAGGATCTTCTCGGGGGTTTCCGAATCCTCGTAGACCCTTGTCTTTTTGTTATACACTTTGATGGGTCCGGTGCTTATCTTAAGGGTACCGCTCACTGCAGAAACACCGGTTACCGGCTGCGTAACCGTTACTTTACAACGTTGTATGTTCGGCGCACCCTGATGCGCCTTATTCCTGCTCTTAACAATGATATATGCAAACCCCGGATTGTTTGCCCGGATCCGCATGGTTGCCGTTCCCTTCTTTCCTTTTGTATCCGCCGGGGCAAGATCCGTCAGATCATCCACGCTTACCACATTGGCGTTTGTTGATTCGCACTCGATGATATAGTTTTCAACCACGGCATCTGTCTTCTGTTTTGATGCCACAGTCACATCCAGGGCGAAAGTGTTATTCCCCGGTGTTGTCACCATGCTCACGGCCGTTTTCTTCAGCGAGAGCGTATGCGTCTTATCTTCTTTGTTGCTTGCTTTATCGGGTATGATGGGATGAACATAAACCGGCACCATGGAAGTAAGGTCCACGGTTTTTGTCTTGCCTGTCAAAGGATCTATGACCGTTCTCTTTACCGTTGCGGAAACAAGAACGGGGGTGTAGTTTGGCTGATTTGCTTCCTTTGCACTGATCACTCCGTCTTTTATAGTAAGATATGTGCTGTCCTTCTTATAAACGAGATTACCGTTCTTATCTGTTTTGTAATACGGGTTTCCGCTCTTGTCCCGAAGCGGCGTCGGCCAGGCATAGACGTTCCATGTCACGTTTTTTACATCCGTACTGTCGCAGGGTATGATCTGGGCCTTCAGAGTCATCTGTTCTCCGGCCTTTATCATTATGGTCTGCTCCGGTTTCTTTTCCCAGTCCTGATAGAATACCGTCTGACCGTAAACATCAGGCCTTGATCTCCCGTTTCCGTCAAGGATCACGAGCTTTTCCGTGGGACTTATAACGGTGACTTTGCATGTTGCCTTCTTATTCCCGCAATACGCGGTGACAACCGTATCTCCCACGTCGTTTGCGTAAAACGTCCCGTACTTATCCGCAGAAACTATCTCTTTATTATCCGTAACATAAATGACATCCGGCATCTGCTCCAAGGAAACGCCCTTTGCGGGAGCCGTTTCGGCGGGATTCGCAATGCTGCTTCCCTTCACCATCGTAAGCGAAGTTTTGGGATATTTAAGTTTCGAAAGTTTTGTGGTCTTATCCCTGTTTTCAGGTTCCTCTTCTCCGCTTTCCTGTTCCATTATCTTTTGCTCGATAAATCCAACGGTCACATCGGTATCGCCCATGGTAAATCCTGTCTGCGGGCTGGATTCATTCTCCGGGTCGGCCCCGGTGATGACCCATTTCACAAATTTATAACCGTCATCTGAAGTGTTATCGTAATAATAATTCCTCTTCCACCGGATGATGACCATCTCGCCGTTGCATGCCGAGTTGGCAGAATTGTCCAGCGTTGCCGAAGTGTACAGGAAGGCCTCCGCCCCGTTCTGCACGCTTATCCTGTGATATTGCTGCGGCTTCGGATCCGGTTTGTCGGGCCCGGTTATCCTTGCCTTAAGCTCCGGTACGGAGAAAACACCGGCCCATGCAGCTCCGGTTTTACCCGCGGCACTTTCCGTTTTAAACGTTACGGTCGCAGTAAAAAACAGTTCATTGTCGGTGGCCGCATGGAAACCTTCCACGCCTTCCGGAGCCGCCCATTCAAGCGTAACGGGAACGGCCAGATAAGTTCCGGCTGCCCCGCTTTCATCGGGCGCTGCCGTCTGCAGCTTAAGATATGCGGTCTTAGGCAGGGTATTCACGATATCCTGCGTACTGCGATCGCTGCTTAACCTGTATTCCGTCTTAAGACCGGTCGCAAATTGCTCATCGGAAAAATAAAACACGGACTGACCGTTATCAGCCCATGCCTCATCATATTGTGTAAGGTACCCTGCGATAAGACAGTCATTCTCTGCCCCGTCGCCTATATAGAAGGTACCGTTTCCGTTTATCGTGTTCTGAGGGATCTCAAAAGAAAGAGAGGCTCCGTCTGCCTTTTTCTGATCAACGTATTTAAGCCTTCCGGTAAGAGAGTCCCAGTCAAGGACATTGTCGGCACCGTCAACACCGTCGACGGCATAAAGAACGTAATCCGTGCCGGCTTCGGCATCGGTCTTCGTATATGTATAGACACCATCCTGCGGTTTTAACACCTTAAGCGGCCCTGCCGGATCATCCGCCCATACGGTTTTTGCAGGAACGATCATTACAAGCATCGCAAAGCAGAGAACAGAAAGCCTTCGTAAAACCATCCATTTGTTCATATCCGGCACCTCCCGACAATGATCGACAACATATGAAACTACCCTATTATATTATATCTGCGGGGCGCAGGCATATCAAGCCCGTAAGAGAAATGATATTCAATATAAAATTGTCACAAATGACATTATATGATATTATAAAAGGGAATGTTGCGAAAACGATTTCATTGTCGGTTTTATCGCATTTAGCGACACTTTTAAGCAGTAAACCTGAGGGGTATAAGATGCCTAAGTATATTCAGATGCTGTCAAGCACGTGGAACAGCGA
>JAILLY010000100.1 GCA_024692905.1 Lachnospiraceae bacterium
ATATAACATGATTTTGGCATTTATGCTATAATATTTAGAATGGTACGGAAATAACTATATTACCCAGGAGCACCCAATGACAAGCAGAACAATTCCGGCAGGAACAGTCATATACGAAAGCTTTAAAGATTCGGTTCAGACCCTTGACATAATAACCAAAGGAGTGGTCCGTGCAAACGGCGATTACTGCACCATAGATCTTCTTCCGGGAAGCATCATCGGCATCGGAGAATTCCCGGGTGATAAATACATCTTCACCTATGAAGTAGCTGAGGAAGCGACCGTTTACTCATATCCCTACGAAACTGAAGCCTCTCTGGTAGCCCTCTTTAAGGGCAATCCCAAGCTTCTGTCCACCCTGGTTGCGGCCAGCGTGCGCTTTGCCAAGAACATGCAGAGTGCGGTACTTGATACCATGGAGTTCGCAAGGACCGAGCATGCCAGGCTTAAGTCGGCTCTTGAGGAATATCCTTCGGTTGCCATATCCGCAGGGATCACACCGCGTTCTTTTGACGAACTAAGCTCATTTGAAGCTCCCGGAATGCTTGATAAGGCCAAGGGCTGGCACAGGGATTTCGTTGAAGATCTCTACGCCAACGAGGCCAAGTTCAAAAAAGACTTCTATGCCGTTCCCAGTATAGGCCTGGGTATCGGGCTGACCGTAAATATGTATGCCCTGGAATCACGTGACTTTATGTCGGAAGTCATCGAATACATGAATGAATTCACCCGCGTATCCAGGGACTTCAAGAACCATTGGATCCTTACCAAGGAGAAGGCTGCCGCCAAGACAAACGGCGGTGCGGATGCTTCACCTGAGACTATCGATGAATCGATAAGCAACTGCTTAAGTGCCATAAATGAATTCGCGTCACCCGTTCCCGAACTCTTTGACGGGTTTGCTTCTGACCTTGAGGAATTTATCGGCAATCCCGACAGGTACGGAAGCGAGGATGCCACCAGGAAGCTAAGGCGTGACCTTGCAGCCAAATTCTACGATCTCTACCTGGAAGTATTCTTACAGGCCTATAAGACCAACTGGGAAGCCATACCCCTCGGCATCAGGATGTTCCTCCTCTTCGGCTTTGTGGATGAGACCCTTGCGGGAGCGGACCATACCAACAAGCTTGCGGCAATAGCAGCTACTGTAAAGCCCGGATCCGATAAACGTGTGGTCACGATCTTTGAGTGGCTCAGTCTTATCTATGAAGGTACCGTGGTTCCCTCCAAGAATGAATTCGACCTTGATTATCCCGGTTACTTAAGGGAACTCAAAAAGGAAGGCCGTATCACGGCAGCGGGCGAAAAGGAGCTTCTTGAGAGCATGTTTGACAGGCTTAAGTTCGAGATCAAGAACCTCTTCTCGATCGGAAACCGTGTAACCTTCGGACGTATAACCACCTTTGTACCCGTATTCGATAAAGAGAACGTTACCAAGGCGATCGACCAGGCCTACTTAAGTCCGGCCGTTGTCAACGAGCAGATTAACAAGATCCGTTCGATTGATTTTACCGCCTTCTGCAGACAGGGAGTATTCTCGATGCCGGAAGCTGGTGTCAACTCCTTCTTCACAACGGATGAGGTTCTTCCCTACGTTATCCTGATGCCCAACATAGGATCGCGTGCATCCCTGTGGCAGGAGATAGATTCCAAGAAACGCAACACTCCCGCCAGGATGATCGTTTCCATCCTCCATACAGAATCATTCGAAGACACTATGATCCGTCTTGTCGGTGAATTCAGATGGGAGATGTGCAAGACCGAACAGGGAGTTCACTGGAATGATGTCTCAGATCCTTCCCTGACCGCCCTCTACTGTGACTACCTTCAGTTCTACAGGAAGAATTCACAGCTGTCGATCGAGGTACGTGACAAGATATCCGTATCGCTTAAGAACAATGCCAACAACTTCAAAAAGGTATTTATCTCCGATTACTACCAATATATCAAATACGAATCGCAGTATGCGCTCAGGCTGAACAAGCTGGCAAGGAGCATACTCTTTACCTTCTGTCCCTTCTCACATGACATTGTGTCGGGACTGTCGGACAATCCCCAGTACGCGCAGCTCATCGCCAAGCATGAGGCTGATGTAAAGCAGCGCCAGAAGATGCTCAACAACCTGTGCGTTAAGTTTGATAAGGCAGGGGTTGGAGTGCCCTCGGAGATAAGAAAGCAGATAGAATTATGGACCTTCTGAAACGCAAAAAAATGCTCTTTGTATATAATCCCCATTCGGGACGCGGGGAGATATCTCTTTCGCTGCCGGAGATCCTTTTAAGGTTCACCCGGTTCGGTTATGATGTTACCGTTCATCCTACCCTTGCACGTGAAGACGGGCAGGACTTCATAGCTGAGCATGCGGGTGAATACGATACTGTCGTAACCGGCGGCGGAGACGGGATGCTCCATGAGCTTTTCGCGGGACTTATAAAGAACGGGTCAGATGTGGCATGCGGTTATATACCCTATGGCACAGTGAATGACTTTGCCTCATCTCTTATGATATCCAAGAATCCCATCGAAGCGGTCGAGACCATAATAAACGGCAAGATCAAGAAAATAGATGCGGGTATCTTCAACGGGAATATATTCTCTTATGTTGCCGCCTTCGGTCTCTTCACCAAGGCCAGCTACTCAACCGACCAGAACTTAAAGAACGTGCTCGGGTTCGCGGCATATCTGCTTGAGATAGTCAAGAGCATCGATCTTATGCATCTTGCCGAGACTTCCGTACACGCCAGGATCACTGCGGGCAGCTCGGTCCATGAGGATGATTATATTTTCGGCTTTGCCGGCAATACCCTATCGGTGGGCGGTCTTACCAGCATAATCCCCGAGAGCGCCAGCATGGACGACGGTCTCCTCGATCTGATGTTTGTCAAAACACCCCACAACATCCAGGAACTCGATATGATAAGGCAGGCCTTTATGACCCGCGACCTTGATTCCCCGATGATCCTCTGTCTTCAGGCATCCGATATATCTATTTCCATGGACAGTGAAACCGAATGGACTCTTGACGGGGAATACGGCGGGAAGTACACTGAAGTGAACATCGGCATCGTGAACAGGGCCGTTAAGATACTGTGCCCTTAGAATAAATAACGATCGCCGGTTTGAGGAAACCAATGAACATTCTGTTATTTCTGATAATCCTGCTTGCATATATAGTACTGATCGGAATACTCAATGAGAAGATATTTCATCTGCAGTCAGACATAGCCCTGCTCTTATTCTCTCTTTTACTGTCCCTTATACTGGTCATTTTAAGGCTTGTACTTCCTGTACCTGCCCTTACCCTTTTCATAGACAACTTAGGCCGGTTCGGCTTCGAGGAATACCTGATGGACGGCGTGCTCTGCTTCATGCTCTTTGCAGGCGCGGGCAAAGTCAACATGGGCAAGTTTAAGGAGAACCTTAAGCCCATCTGTCTCCTCGCCCTGCTTACGACGCTTATATCATCCTTCCTCTACGGAGTTCTCTTCTATATCATCGCCCTGCTCTTTTCACTCCCGATGGATATATGGATGTGCATACTTCTCGGCTGCGTCGTTTCACCTACCGATCCCATCGCGGCCACAGGCATCCTTAACAAGATAGGTCTTTCAAAGAACGTATGCTCCGTTATAGAGAACGAATCTCTTTTTAACGACGGAACGGGTGTCACCCTCTTTATCTTCGTTCGTTCGATAATCATTCACAGCAGCGACAGTAATTTTGCCGTGCTCATGTTTAAGGAGATAGTAGGTGCCGTTGCGGTCGCCCTTATAGTTTCATGGCTCCTTTTCAAGCTCA
>JAILLY010000032.1 GCA_024692905.1 Lachnospiraceae bacterium
TCATTCACCCATCCGGTATATACACCTATCTGCCCGACAAGTCCGCAGGTGCCCATTCCCGAAGATATCGCCTCGCCGTTCATCTGCATGCGGAATACGCATGTGGCAAGCGGCCCCGTTATCGCCGACGTTAAGATGGGCGGTATCCATATCCTGGGATTCCTGACTATATTTCCCATTTGGAGCATGCTCGTGCCTATGCCCTGTGATATAAGACCCGATACTTTATTTTCCTTATAACTCATAAAGGCGAAACCAACCATCTGTGCGCAGCATCCTGCCACGGCCGCGCCTCCCGCAAGCCCCGTAAGTGAGAGAGCAGCGCATATGGCTGCCGAGCTTATGGGAAGAGTCAGCGCAATGCCGACGATCACGGATACCAGTATGCCCATCATGAACGGATGAAGCTCCGTAGCCCACATTATGAGCCTTCCGACTGCGCTCGCGGCGTTTCCTATAGCAGGTGCCAAAGGTATCGCGAGCAGTACGCCGATCCCTATCGTGACAAGCGGAGTAACGAGTATGTCCACCTTCGTTTCCTTGCTCACCATCTTACCGAGTTCGGTAGCTATTATCGCGATCACAAGGACTGCAAGCGGGCCGCCTGCACCGCCGAGTGTATTTGCCGCGCTTCCGACTGCGAGCATGGAAAAAAGAACCAGGTTCGGAGCCTTCAGGGCATACGCGATCGCAACTGCCATCGCAGGTCCCGCAACGGCCTTCGCATAACCGCCCATATCCGTCAGTATCCCTATGTTAAGCTGCGTCCCGAGTGTCGAAAGAATGGTTCCTATAAGAAGGGAGGCGAACAGTCCGCTGGCCATCGCCCCCATCGCATCTATAAAATATCTTTTCCATGAAATGACTATGTCTTTTCTTTTGAGAAAGGCCTTAAAGCCGCTTTCATTGTTTACGTTGTTTTCGCTCATTTCATTCTCCCTTTTTTGTAATCCGGTTCGTTTCCGGCATTGTATTCCGATATCATACCACTTTCCTCCGCCTTAGTCACCATCTTTCCGAATTCGGAAAGCGGGATGGCAGGACTGTACAGATATCCCTGATATAAATGGCAGCCCGCATTCTCGAGGGCCTTACGCTGTTCCTCGGTCTCGACGTATTCCGCGATGGTATTGATGTTAAGGCCTTCCGTAAGGCGCGATATCGAGTAGATGATCTCGCGGCTGCGCGTATTAAATATATCACGGCTGATCCCGCCGTCAAGCTTGACTATATCGAAGATGTTGGACTGAAGATACTTGATCGACGTATTACCCATTGAAAAGTCATCTATGCCGAAGGTATATCCGAGTTCCTTGATACGCGTAAGGCGTGAGATAAAGCTCTCATCCACCCTGAGCGTTGCCTGCTCGGTTATCTCGACCATAACGTGCTTGCATTTGCCCGGATATATGATATGCAGGTTTTTAAGGAACGCCTCGAATTCATCGGTCTGGATCGTGATGCCCGTGACGTTTATGGATATATGGAAGTCATCATCCTGCTTGTATTTAAGGAGTTCATCAAGATGCCCGAAGACGGTTAGGAATACCTTTTCTTCAAGCTCGGTGAGACGCCCCAGTTCCTCTGCAAGTTCGATCGCAAGCGGAGGATATATCGCTCCGTATACATCGTGGTTCCAGCGAAGCAGTGCCTCTGCCCCTATGATCTTATGATCATTGTCATACTGGGGCTGGTAATACAGCAGAAGATCGCCCTTGTCGATATAATCCGAAAGCTCCGCCGCAAGTGTCCTTGCGGTCTTACCGGGATCGCCGGGAAGAGTCAGCAGCTCCACGGGTTCGCGGTCACGTTCATGATCCTTGAGTATGGTCTCAAGCAGCGTTACTTTTTCATGCGCGCTTGTCTGTTTGATATGATCGTTTATCTTTACGAACGGCATATATACGAATACGCCGGCTGCTATACATACGATCTGGAGCAGCGATCCCATCACGGATCCGGTTGCCATATATCCTCCGAAGATTACCGGAGTCGTCCAGTTTACGGCATTGATTGCTACCGGAACGATCCCCGAAGCCATCGCGGAATATGATATGAGTATGTTGACGATGGGCGCAAACAGGAACGGTATGACAAATATCGGATTGAATACCACGGGAAGCCCGAACAGTATGAGTTCGTTTATGTTAAAGATCATAGGCACCGATGCAACCCTTGCAAGGAACCTGTCATTCCTCTGTTTGGAGAAGAGCATGAGCGCTATGACGAGCGACCATGTGGAACCGCATCCGCCAAGAAGCACAAAGACATCTATGAAAGCGCCCGATAATATCGGATTGGCTCCTTCTGCGGCTCCGCCGGGCATAAGTACCACGTCAAAGAGCTGGTATTTGATCTCGCTTAACGCATCCGAACCGTGTATGCCAAGCGCCCACATGATATCCTGAACGATCTCGAGACGTATGAGGTTGCCAAGGCTGTTGAGCGACCCCGAGAACATCTTTATGAGCGTCGAGTTCATGAGCGTATAGAAATTATCAAACCCGAATGCCATGACAGTGATATCGGCGATCGCGAAGATCTCGAGCACGAGCATCATCGGGAACAGGGAGATCAGTATGGTCGAGAAATTCATGCTTATGCCGTCCACATAGCGGCGGCTGTTGAAGACGACCCTGTCAAGCAGTTTGATATATAAATACGAAGAGATCATACCGCATATTATCGCGCACATTATGTTCTTGGGCCCGAGAAGGTCGAGGTTTACCCCCGCCTCGGACCATATGCCCGATGCGATCATGAAGGATGAAAGCGCAGTGATCATAACAAGCAGCCTGTGGGACAGCTTGCCGCAGATGGAATTGATATTATCGGCCATCGCCAGAGTCATATAGACCGAGAGCATGCCGTAACTTGCAAAATCGAGGTAGTTTAAGATATCGAAGAGCATCCCCGAAAAAGCATCATGTATGAAATTCTGATAAACGGGTATCGGAAAGTACAAAAATACCTGTACGAGCGCACTCATAAGGAAAACCGGTATCAGTGCTTCAAGGCTGTCGGTTATTATCCGGAACAGTTTGATCTCGGACGCTTTCCTGAAAGAGAGAGTGGTTTTATTCCAAATGTCCCTGCGAAAAAGACCTTTCATCTGAGTTCCTTTACTGATTGGATTCATCATAATACGTCACGAAAGTGACGCAATGCTTCATATTATATTAACATATTTGCTTCACCCTTGCACGAAAAATCCTTCCGTTGTCCGAAAAGAATTTATGAAATCGTCATAATGTATATAGTTCCTGCAAAAAGCCGTTGTAAAAGATGCATAAAACGGAACGGCGGAATGCACCTGTATTTGTGCGAACATACAAAGATGTGGTGTGTTTCGTAAGAAGGAACCACTACATCTTGATTCTTGACAGGGGTAACATGTTTGTTGTAAAGTGCAGTAAACGAATTTCGGGATTCGGGGTATGTACAGGAAAGGGGTGTTTATTATGATGAATGAATGCAGGATCAGGCTGGATCTTGACAATGCCGGCGAGTTTGTCAGCAAGGCTTCGAAGTGTGATTTTGACATTGATATTTCATATAATCACTTTATCATCGACGCCAAGTCAATGCTGGGTGTTCTCGGCCTTGATTTCAGCAAGATACTTACCGTTAAGTACGGTGGAAGAGACTCGGAGTTTGAGGGCATGATCAACCGTCTTGCCGTAGGCTGATAATATATGCGTTTTAAGACCGTGGTTGTAACCGCGGTCTTATTTTTTTATAATCATATCTATGGAAGGTTCAACTCTGAAGAACAATATAACGATATCCGTGCGCGATCTTGTGGAGTTCATATTAAGGTCGGGCGATATAGATAACCGCAAAAAAGGCGGCCGCCAGGACGTCGCTCTCATGCTCGAGGGCGCCAAGATCCACCGCATGATCCAGCAGCGCATGGGAAGCGATTACAGCGCCGAGGTATATCTTAAGAAAGTCATCGAACTTGACGGCTTCGATATCGTCATTGAGGGCCGTGCCGACGGGATAATAAAAAACGGTGACGGATACGTTATCGATGAGATAAAGACCATGTATATGGACCTTGACCGTATAAAGGAACCGATCCCCGTTCATCTTGCGCAGGCCAAGTGTTATGCCGCGATCTTTTCGGAGCAGAACGATCTTGAAGAGATCACCGTTCGCATGACTTATGTAAACCAAATCAGTTATGACACCAGATATTTCCACGAAACTTATACCAAAAAGGAGATAGCAGCCTGGTTTTTTGCCCTTTTGGAAAAGTATGAAAGATGGGCAAGGTTCCGGTTTGAATTTAAGAAGATCCGGGATGAGTCGATAGGCGCCGTGTCCTTCCCTTTTGAGTACCGCGAAGGGCAGAAGGAGCTTACCGCGCAGGTATACAGGACGATATATCATTCCCGCAAGCTTTTTTTAGAGGCCCCGACCGGTACCGGCAAGACCGTGTCTACCGTATTTCCGTCGGTCAAAGCGCTTGGAGAGTCACTCGCGGACAAGATTTTCTATCTGACGGCCAAGACGATAACGAGGACCGTCGCGAGCGAATGCTTCGATATATTAAGGCAGCAGGGACTAAGGCTTAAATCGGTGATCATCACCGCAAAGGAAAGGATATGCCCGCTTGAAAAGCCTGACTGTAATCCCGAGGCCTGCGACAGGGCCAGAGGGCATTTTGACAGGATCAATGATGCGATGTATGACCTAATCACCTCGGCAGATTCACTGACAAGGGAAGTTATCGAGGAATATGCCGAAAGGCACATGGTATGTCCGTTTGAGCTAAGCCTTGATATGTCCCTTTTCTGTGATGCGGTCATATGCGATTACAATTATGTTTTCGATCCGAACGTATATTTAAGGCGTTTCTTTGCCGATGCGGTGCAGGGACGTTATATCTTCCTCGTGGATGAGGCCCATAATCTTGTCGGGCGCGGCATGGAGATGTACAGCGCCGAAATGTATAAGGAAAAGATCCTGGAATTAAAGAGGCTTGTAAAGGGCACGGACAGACGGCTTGATACTGCGCTCGGGAACGTGAACCGGAAGCTTCTTTCCTTAAAACGGGAATGTGAAAACGTGCTCGTCCTTGACGGAGCGGATGATATCGTGATGGCGTTAAACCGCCTTATGGGAAGGCTTGAGACCTTCCTTGACGAGCAGGAGAAGTTCGCCCATATGGACGAGGTGTGGGACATGTACTTTGACGTAAGGCATTTCCTTAACATGTACGGCAACATGGGTGAGGATGATTACAGGATATACTGCGGTTATTCCGAAGAGGGTGATTTTCTCGTAAAGTTAAAGTGCATAAATCCGAAAAAGTCACTTAGGGAACGTCTTTTAAAAGGCAGGAGCACGATCTTCTTTTCGGCGACCCTGCTCCCGGTCGGATATTATAAGGATATGCTCGGTGCACAGGAAGGCGATTATGAGGTTTATGCACATTCGGCCTTCGATCCCGGAAAGCTGGGGCTGTTCATAGCCGGAGACGTGAGCACGAAATATACCAAAAGGAACAGGACGCAGTATGGCAGGATCGCCGGTCACATTTCCGCGATATGCGGTGCAAGGCCCGGTAATTATATGGTGTTCTTCCCGTCCCATGCATTCCTTCTTAATGTTTACAATGCATATATCGATGATAACCCCAATACGGATGCAAGGATCATAGTCCAGAAGAATGTTATGACGGAGAGTGAAAGGGAGGATTTTCTTGCCGAATTTGAGAAGGGGGAAGGAACCCTTATCGCTTTCTGCGTGATGGGCGGGATATTTGCCGAGGGTATAGATCTTAAGAACGACAGCCTTATCGGTGCGCTTGTTGTCGGGACCGGACTACCGATGGTATGCGAAGAACGGAGGATACTTAAGGAAGCCTACGATGAGCAGGGACTTGACGGATTTGATTATGCGTACAGATACCCGGGAATGAACAAGGTCCTCCAGGCGGCGGGGCGCGTTATAAGGACAGTCGATGATGTCGGGGTGGTCGTGCTCCTTGATGAACGTTTTACTCTGGGCGAGTATATACGGATGTTCCCGAGGGAGTGGAAGTCAAGGGAGATGATAAATGTTGATAACGCTGCCGAAAAGATCGGAAGCTTCTGGGATAAGTGGTACGGATGTTAGATGCGGTCATATTTATTGTTATATTTAACGGAAATTCTTGAATACACCGGCCCGTTATTGTATAATATTTCTTAACATTCTTATGCGATAAGGGGGTAGTACATGGCTAAGAGATCAAAAGAAAAGAGTGACGTTTCATTCCTTAATTCAATCTGTTTCAAGATCATCATGCTTATCGTTGCATCGATGGTGATCGCGGTATTTGTTGTTTTGCTCCTGACCGTATCGAGGTTTAGGAAGTCGATGAATACCCAGACCGAGACCCTTCTTCTCTATATGGCCGACAGTGAGAAGAGCGAGATAGATGCCCAGACCGGCGGCGTGGTCCAGATGATCGAGAATTATGCGGAGATACTGGATCCGGTTACGGTAGAGGGTTATGATACGATAAACTTCATCCTGATGACGGGAGAAGGTTTCGTTAAGTATTCCAAGAACGGTTATCTCCAGGGAGAGGATGTGACCATTCCCGAGTTCTTCGCCAAACATGAAGAAGGCGGGACCGGGAACTTCGAATATAAGCTTCCGAACGGTGAGCCGCGCATGGCTGCTTACTCGGTACTTAAGTGCGGATGGCTCCTTGTAGCGGATGTATCGAAGGCCGAAGTCATGGGCAAGGCCGATTCCATAAGGAATTCCGCAATAATCGTCGGAGTCATCGTGCTCATAATATGTGTGGCTATAGCCTATGTATTAAGCCTTATGATCGTAAATCCGATCAAGATGCTCACGGATGTCATAAAGAGGACGAGTGAGTTCAATTTCAGAAAGAGCAAGAGAGCGGATAAGCTTTGCAAGCGCCATGACGAGAGCGGTGATATGGCAAGGGCCGTTGTACTTATGAGGGCCAACCTCGCCAAGATAGTCGGCAGCATTGAGAATGCCAGCACGAAGATCGACGGCAACGTAAACCAGCTGCAGGATGTTACAAATGTGGTCAACAACATGTGTACGGATAATTCCGCGACGACCCAGGAACTTGCCGCAGGAATGGAAGAGACCGCTGCCACGACCGAGAGTATCTATGCAAATATCGGATATATGAAGAGCGGAGCCGATGATATCACGAAGCTTTCGGAGAACGGAGACGCCCTTAGCATAGAGGTTATGGACCGCGCCAACGCATTAAGGGATAAGACGATCGATGCAACGAGAAGGACGCAGGAAACATATAATTCCGTCAAGATACGTTCGGCCAATGCCATTGATGACAGTAAGGCTGTCAGCAAGATAAATGAGCTTACCGAAGCGATCATGTCCATATCCTCGCAGACGAGCCTGCTTGCACTGAACGCGAGCATCGAGGCTGCAAGGGCAGGCGAAGCGGGACGCGGGTTCGCCGTCGTCGCTACCGAGATCGGACATCTTGCCGAGCAGACATCCAAGTCCGTAACCGATATCAACGGAATCGTCGGTGAAGTTAACGCGGCCGTTGCGAACATGACATCATGTCTCGAGGAGACCACGGCCTTCCTTGAGGATACGGTACTTAACGATTATAAGGAATTTGCCGAGGTCAGCGAGCAGTACAGTTCCGATGCCGTTGAATTCAAGCGCAGCATGAATGATGTACATGAATCGATAATTAACCTTGCCGATTCCATATCCAAGATATCGGATGCCATGTCGGGCATCACTTCCACTGTCGGAGAGTCAACACTCGGCGTTACCGATATTGCAGATAAGACCGAGGACATGGTATCAAGGACTTCCGAGACGAACGATCTTGTCATTGAGAGCTTACAGTGCGTAGAGCAGCTTAAGTCCATCGTGGGTGAATTCATTATTGAATAGTTACATCCGTTGTTATAAAATATGGTTCATGTGGAGCCGTGGAGCTATCCACGGCTTCTTTTTGCATACCGGGTACGGAATTGTACGGACCGGCCTGCGGACCGATAAGGAGGGACCATGACCAGGGTATATATAGACGGCAGTGCCGGTACTACGGGACTGAGGATCAATGAAAGGCTTAACGGCAGGAGTGATATACAACTGCTTAAGATACCGGAGGAACTCAGGAAGGACAATAAGGCCAGGGCATCATACTTAAACGAAGCCGACATCGCCTTTTTATGCCTGCCTGATGATGCTGCCCGTGAGGCGGTATCGCTTATGGATCCTTCAAACGATCACACAGTCATAATAGATGCTTCAACGGCCCACCGTACCGAACCGGGCTGGGCGTACGGCTTTCCCGAACTTGCTCCTTCGTTCAGGAAAAACATCAGGGAAGGAAAGAGGATAGCGGTTCCGGGATGCTATGCTTCGGGATTTGTCATGATGACCTATCCTCTTATTGAAGAAGGGATAATCTCAAAGGATTATCCGGTTACCGTGAGTGCGCTCTCCGGATACAGCGGGGCAGGTAAGAAGGCGATCGAGGTATATGAAGGAGAAGGTAAGCCGGATTCGTATAATGCTCCGAGAGAATATGCCCTGACGCAGCAGCATAAGCATTTAAAAGAGATGACTAAGATATGTTCTCTTTCAAAAGAGCCCGTGTTCGTGCCTGTTGTTGATGATTATTACAGCGGGATGATCGTGACTCTTCCCCTTCATGCGGGGCTGCTTGAAAAAAAGCTTACGCCCGCAGAGTTAAGGGACGCTCTTTTTGCACATTACGAGGGCGAAGCCTTTATAAAGGTAATGCCTTTCGGGAGCGAGGAGGAGACAGGCGGGTTTATAAGCGCCAATTTGATGAGCGGGCGCGATGATGCGAAGATATATGTGACGGGAAATGATGACAGGATGGTCATAAATGCCGTCTTTGACAACCTCGGAAAGGGCGCATCGGGTGCTGCGGTCCAGTGCATGAACATAGTCACCGGACTTCCCGAGACGACCGGACTTAATGTAATGCAGTAAAACGGAGGGATTTAAATGGCAATAGATCTGTTTTCCATAGGCCCTGTCACAATCCACGGCTATGGACTTATGATAGGACTCGGTTTCATACTTGCGATATATGTGGGCTGCCGCATGGCGGATAAGCTCGGCCTTTCGGCGGACCACGTTATCAATATGGCGATGTGCATCATCGTTTTCGGTTTCATGGGAGGAAAGCTCCTGTATCTTCTTGTCAATTTCGGGGAGTTTATCAGGCATCCGCTCGCCCTGCTCGGATCCTCGGGATTTGTCGTTTACGGCGGCATAATCACCGGTATTCTTTCTATCTATATTTACTGCAGGATAAAAAAGCTTGATTTTATCGCCTATATGGACCTTGTGGCCGGACCGGTCGCGATAAACCAGGGGATCGGACGTATAGGATGTTTTCTTGCGGGATGCTGCTACGGAAGGGCAACCAATTCGCATTTTTCGGTGATCTTTCCTGACGGCAGTCTTGCACCGGCGGGAGTAAGGCTTATACCGACTCAGCTTATGTCGGCGGCCTTTGATCTTGCGGTTGCGGTGTTCCTTATAATAATGATAAGGAAAGTCAGATACCGCGGGATCATCTCGGGATTATATCTTTTGTTTTACGGCGCGGGACGTTTCGTGATCGAATTCTTCAGAGGTGATACCGAGAGAGGTACCGTAATGGGACTTCCGACTTCACAGTTCATATCGATATTCATGATGATATTTGCGGTGGCTTATCTGTATTTCAATATCCGAAGAAAAGAAGAAACGGGATATGCTACTTTATCGGACCAACCTTGCGATAATACCTGAATGCGGCCTTGCCGAGTATCTTGTCGCGCTGAAGGAACGGATGGATCCAGAACCTTGAATCCGCAGATTCGTTCCTGTTATCACCCATCATGAAATAGCACCCTTCGGGTATGGTCACGGGACCGTAGTCACCGACGGGATCCACCTTCACATAGGGCTCGTCAAGAGGCATGTCGGCGCCGTCTATATATACGCGGCCGTCCTTGACCTCGAGCGTTTCGCCGGGCATTCCGATGATACGCTTTATGAACAGCTCGCGTTCATCATCGGGAAACTTGAATATCACTATATCCCCGCGCTTGGGATCTTTGTTCTTGTATGCAAGGCGGTTGCCGAAGATACGGTCTCCGGTCATTATCGTCGGTTCCATCGATTTGGACGGTATCACTGCGTTTACCAGCAGGAACATATTTACGACGACCGCGATGACGACTGCGATCTCAAGGACGAGCACCCACTCCATCACTTCGCGCTTTATTTCGGCCTTGCTCATCTTGGGAGCGGGCAGTTTTTTGGGAGAATTATCCGATGACATTTTATACCTCGCTGTTTGACTACATTTTCCTATTATAGTACAATCGTATGCGAATTACAAGTTAAGCGGAGGAGACGGAATGCCGTTCAATTCACTTCCTTTTTTGATGTTTTTCCCTGTGGCGGTTATGCTATATTTCCTCATACCCCACAGGTTCAGATATATATGGCTCCTGTTTTGCAGCTACTTCTTTTATGCATGCCAGGACACTTCGGCCACCTTACTCCTTATGATATCAACGGTCATCACGTGGTCGGCCGGCAGGCTTGTCTACAATGCTGACACGGTGAAGCTTAAGAAGATATACACCGCACTAGGCCTCATACTTAATCTGTCGATACTTATCTATTTTAAATATGCCGGATTCCTGGTATCCGTGCTTACGGTGGATTACGAATTCTCACTCGTTATCCCCGCCGGCATCTCGTTTTATACGTTCCAGTCCCTGACCTATATCATCGATTGCTACAGGGAAGAGACAAAGCCCGAGAACAATATCCTTAAATATGCGCTTTTTGTCTCGTTCTTCCCATGCATCCTTTCGGGTCCGATAGAGAGGTCCAAGCGCCTTCTTCCGCAGCTTTCATGCGAACATCATTTTGATCCGGTACGTGTGAAAGAGGGACTTTTTCTTATGCTCTGGGGTTACTTCCTTAAGATGGTCATCGTTTCCAGGCTTGATATCCTGACAACGAATGTATATGAACTCTCAAGGTTCAAGGCCGGTCCGCTGATGACCGGTATCCCGATGATCATCGCGATGTTTGCATACAGCTTCAGGATCTACGGTGACTTTGCAGGCTATACCTTCATTGCGATCGGAGCCGGAAGAGTCATGGGCTTTGAGCTTATGGATAACTTCAGGCAGCCATATCTTGCGGTCAGCGTTTCCGATTTCTGGCGCAGATGGCATATATCGCTCTCGACCTGGTTTCGGGATTATCTGTATATCCCGCTCGGCGGCAGCAGGAAGGGAACGGCAAGACGCTATCTTAACATCATGATAGTTTTTGCAATAAGCGGGATCTGGCACGGAGCGACCCCTAACTTCCTTATCTGGGGACTGCTATTTGGAATATACCAGGTTCTCGGATATGCTCTTAAACCCGCAAAGGAGCAGGCCGTAAGGCTGTTTAAGCTTGAAGGCCATGACAGGATATTAAGAGTCATACGCACTGCGTTTACCTTCCTTTTGGTAAGCGTGACCTGGACGTTTTTCAGGACAACGGACCTGTCGCTTGCCCTTGATGAGATAAGACGTACCTTCACCGGGGTCAGGCTGTCCTGGCTGTTTGACGGAAGTGCCGCAGGGCTCGGACTCGGCGTGATGAACCTTATCATCGTGATCATTGCGGTCGCGGTGCTGATAGCGGTTGACATAATGTGCGAGAAGAAAAAATGTGCGGTATATTCGCTTATGGACCGTACGCCCCGGTGGTTAAGATGGTGCGTTTATTACCTTTTGTTCACGCTGATACTTTTATCCTGCAATCTATCGACCAGGGAATTTTTATATCAGGCCTTTTAGGACCGCTTTACCGGGCCCGGCCTTTATGGTGACGGATCATGAAACGCTATGCTGATTTTGCGTTAAAGTGCATACTGGCCCTTATCCCGCTGCTTGTCATAACGGGTTATACCCTGTTATGCCCGTTTGGATATATGGATGAGGAATATCCTTCCTGGCATTATACGAAGATGGTACAGTCAGGCAGGGAGGCAGAGGGCTCCGGGGTTTTGATCCTCGGCGATTCAAGGGCCAAGGCGGACATCATTCCCGGGATGCTCGGCAAAGATTATGTAAACCTTGGCGTCGGAGGAGCCACTCCGATAGAGATGTATTATACACTTTCCGAATATATCGAAAAGAACGGATCTCCGCGGGAAGTTTACATAATGTTTGCGCCTTTCCACTATTCGTACATGGACAATTACCGCACGAGGACGATGTACTTTAAACATCTGACTTTTTCTCAGGCTATGGAAGTTTATTCAAAGGGACGCTCATACGGTGCAAAGGTGTTTGACGATCTTGACAGGTTCGACATTATAAGCATGTATGCGGGTCTTCCCGACAGTTATCTTCCCGCACTCATAAATGCAAGGATAGCAGGAAGGTATGATAAAAACCGTGCCCTGTATGAAAAGCTTAAGGAAGAAAGGGGCCATGCGCTGTACGGGCTCGATAACGGGAATGATGATATCAATTACGAGGCCAATTACGAGCATATGAACATGGAAGGAGAGCATCTCCTTATAACATTTTATTTTGACAGGCTGTTAAAGCTGTGTTCGTCAAACGGTATAAAGACGACCCTGCTGCAGCCGCCCATGAACCGCGCATCCTTTGATGCCCTGCACGATGATTATGTCAGGGAATACAGGAGCTATATCCGGGGGATGGCAAGGGATAATCCGGGCATCGTGTTTGAGGATGAGATCCCCTGCTATGACAACTCGTATTTCGGTGATTCTTCCCATCTTAATGAAAAAGGAGCCGTGGTTTATACGCGTGAGATAATGGACAAATATGTTAAACAAAGCAAATAAAATCACAAAAACTTGTGTATTTTTTCGGTGACTAATACAATCATTTGTGGTACAATATTGGAAGTGGTGTTATAATCATGGTTAATAAGGAGATTTAGGAGGCATATAATGAGAAAGAAAAAATATTTCCTTTTGCTCGCTTTATCCGCGGCTATGGTCCTCGGCGGATGCAAGAAGGATACGGCCGATGCACCCGAAGAGACTACGTCGGACGAGCCGGTCATCCAGCTTGTTACTGATGATAATACCGAACCCGCTGCCGAGGAGGTTGCCGAGGCTCCCGAAGAGGATGATGAGGTCCGCGAGGGAATGTACAGGAGCGAACTTACCAACGAGTGGATCGATGAATCCCTTAAGGATCAGAGGCCGATAGCGGTAATGGTCGATAACGAGAAGACGGCGCTCGATCATTACGGATTATCCCAGTCCGATATCGTATATGAGATGACGAACTCTACGGCCAATGACGGTGTTACCCGTTTCATGGTACTTTTCAAGGACTATAACAGTGTTAAGCAGATCGGAAGCATACGAAGCGTAAGGCCTACGAACCTTCAGATCATTCCCGAGTGGAATGCTGTCATCTGCCATGACGGAGGTCCTTTCTATATCGATGATTATCTTGCAAAGGATTATGTAGAGAACTTCAGCGGAACTTTCTCGCGTGTCAATAACGGCAAGTCGAGGGAATTTACCGAATATATTCTTGAAGGCGATGTGGATAAGAATTTCGCAAGCCATTCCAAGTACAGCAAGACCTACAATGATTACTATCCCGGTCCGCATTATCAGTTTACTTCGGCAAGCAAGCCCAATGACTTAAGCCAGTATTCCGATGCCAAGAGCGCGACCCATATCCAGATGCCCTACAAGCATAACAAGCCTTATCTTGATTATGATGCCGCATCGGGAACCTACCTGTATTCCGAGTACGGGATCAAGCATGTTGATGCAGGCAATAACAACGAGCAGCTTTCGTTCAAGAACCTGCTCATCCAGAACTGCCGCTATGTACAGTTTGACTCTAACGGATACATGATGTTCCACTCGATCGACTTCAACCGTGACGGATATTATATCACCGAAGGTAAGGTGATCCCCATCACATGGTCGAAGGAGGATGAGCTTACACCGACGAGATATTATGATAAGGACGGGGATGAGATAGTATTAAATACCGGAAGGACTTATGTTGCACTTGTTCCCGATGATATATGGAAGGGTCTTACGATCGAATGATAAGACAGGCCTTACTTGTTAAATAAAGTAAATTATAACCCCCGGACCGGCCGGCCCGGGGGTTTTGTATTATACCGAAGGTTTTTGGGGATGAAGCTTTATCATACTCCGAAGGTTTTTGGGAGGATGAAGTATACGACATAATATATAAGGTATATGTGGAGAGGATAGAAGAGATAGAAGAAATACTTGATCTTCAGTCCTCTTTTTCCGTTATATAAAAGCAGCGGAATGAATGCGGCGGGAGCCCAGTTTTCCCAGGCAAAGGATATCGCGCCTCCGAGACAGGAGAGTAAACGGTCGTAACTGAGAAGATATATAAGTGCGATCGAAAATACACCTTTATAGGAGTAGTCCGTTTTAAGGAGCCAGGCCGTTATCGCGCCCGCACCGATCGCCGCCATGATCCCTACAGATAGCAGTGCGTTCGAAAGACCGGGCGTTTCCTTAAGAAGCTTTATTGCCGCGATCACAACAAGGGATATTGCCAGTGTGAACATTACATTCTGCGCATCCCCGTCAAAGTTCTGCCCCGAATGCAGCAGGTTAAACGCATGCTCCGATATAAGTGCCCCGATGATCAGCAGGGTAAGGTATCTTTTGGGGTTCCTTGTGTGCCTGAAACCTTCAACGAGCAGAAAACAGAAGATAGGAAAGGCGAGCCTTCCTACACCTCTCCCGAGCTTATAAAAGAAGTTGAAACGCCTTATGGTCCTGTAATCGAGAGTCGCGATGGGACCGCCGAACCTGTGTCTTATCATGGCTGTCATATGATCTATGAACATGAACAGGCATGCTGCGATCTTCAGCGTGCTCCCGCTTAAGCATCTGATTTTTTCGAGCTTGTTTTCGGTAGACATAGATACACTATAACACCCTGACTTCGGAAGTTCAACGACTTACCCCCGCGGGTTGTCAAGCGCTTTAAAGTCAGTTATAATTATCTGGATGTTTATTTTTGTATACAATGTGAGGATATCATGAAGCATCCGGGTTTCGGGTTCATCTTCATATCGGCTGTCATATTTCTTACGGGCTGCAGAGGCGGCCTGGCGGGAGACGGCAATACCGCATCGGGCATGCAGGCGATCGAAGCCCAGGATTACACGACGGCGCTGACCTGTTTTGAGAATGCGCTTTCATCGGGCGAGGATGCCCGTCTTGACCACAGGGGCATGGGAATAGCGTACATGGGTCTCGGAGAGTACGAGCAGGCCGTAAAGGAGTTTAAGACCGCGCTCTCTTACTCGAACGGGATCGTAAGCAAGGTGGATTACGATATCAATTATTACCTCGCCATGGCCCGGTACAAATCCGGCGACATAGACGGTGCGCTTTCAACATATGATGCGATCCTCGCACTTAACGATAAGGCGGCCGACGCCCATTATCTGCGCGGCAGGATCGAACTCCTTAAGAATGACAAGCAGGCTGCGATAAGTGACTTTGACCGCGCTGTCGAATTAAAGGGCGGGGACTACGACCTGTATATAAATATTTATGAAGGACTTAAGGCTTCGGGATTTGATTCCGAGGCCGAGGGATATATAAAGGCTGCGCTTGAGAAGAACGGGAAGATGACCAAGGTCCAGTCGGGGTTGTTCTCTTATTATCTCGGCGATTACGATGAGGCGAGGAACAGCCTTGAGAATGCAAGGAACAGTAACGAATCCGATATGCTCATACTGTATCTGGGAAGGTCGTATGAGGCGCTCGGTGACGTTAATTACGCATCCAATCTCTATTCGGAATACATCGGTAAGGGCTCGGCCGGAGCCTCCATATATAACGAACTGGGGCTCATAAACCTTAAAAGGGAAATGTATGATGAAGCACTTGAGGCGTTTGAAGCCGGAATGGCCTTAAACGATCCGGCCTATACCCAGAGCCTTATGTTCAATGAGGCGGTCACCTATGAATATCTTTTGGATTTCAAAAAGGCCGGAGTGCTCATGAAAGAGTACCTCGAAAGGTTCCCTGATGACGAGGAAGCCCAGAGAGAATACGTATTTCTCAGCACAAGATAGGCTTTTATGTGACTCTCCCATAAAAATCACTCCTCTGATTTGTGCATTATTTACAATTGACCATATCGGTCGATCATCATTTGACTGATCCGAAGTGACCTCAGCCCCCATTATTTGGGGGAGTATGAGGTTTTTTTTGACTTCATATTTACGGCCCGGCAGGTTGACATAAAAACCACAACATCTTGTGGATGTATCAAAAAAACCACATTATATCTTGTGTTTTGACGTTGACTTTTAAAATACGCGATGCTATACTTACCGTAGTCGCGGTTTTGACTGATTCAGACTAAGCCGCGGATTTTTTATCACAATTCACAGCAAAGCATTTCAGCAGCTTTCTTGGATTGTTTCATCTAATAAAAAGGGGAAGATGAAATGAAAGTCATATCGATGAAAAGGGGAGGGGAATAAGGGATGCTTAGTGTTATCAAGAGGGACGGCAGTATAGCCGATTTTAATCTGAGCAAGATAAGCGATGCCATCATGAAGGCATTCGATGCATGCGAGAAGCAGTACAATAACGAGATGATCGATCTTCTCGCACTTCGTGTCACATCTGATTTCCAGAGCAAATTAAACGGTGATAAGGTTGATGTTGAGGACGTCCAGGACAGTGTTGAGACCGTGCTTGAGCAGGCAGGGTACACAGAGGTCGCCAAGGCTTACATCTTATATCGCAAGCAGCGTGAAAAGATGAGGAACCTTAAGAACACCATCCTTGATTACAAGGAAGTCGTCAACAGCTATGTCAAGGTTGAGGACTGGCGCGTAAAGGAGAACTCCACCGTTACCTATTCGGTTGGCGGACTTATCTTAAGCAATTCCGGAGCAGTGACTGCCAATTACTGGCTGTCTGAGATATATGACCAGGAGATCGCGGATGCGCACCGCAATGCGGATATCCATATCCATGATCTTTCGATGCTCACGGGTTACTGTGCAGGCTGGTCTTTAAAGCAGCTCATAAAGGAAGGTCTGGGCGGGATAAGCGGCAAGATCACCTCGGCTCCCGCATCCCATCTTTCCGTATTATGCAACCAGATGGTCAATTTCCTCGGCATCATGCAGAATGAATGGGCAGGCGCCCAGGCGTTCTCTTCATTTGATACATATCTGGCTCCCTTCGTTAAGGTTGACGGCCTTACATATGAAGAAGTCAAGAAGTGCGTCGAATCCTTTATATACGGAGTAAATACCCCCAGCCGCTGGGGAACTCAGGCGCCTTTCTCGAATATCACTCTCGACTGGACGGTTCCCAATGACCTTGCCGAACTTCCCGCTATCGTGGGCGGTAAGGAGATGGATTTCAAGTACAAGGACTGCAAGGCCGAGATGGATATGATAAACAAGGCCTTCATCGAGACGATGATAGAGGGAGACGCAAACGGACGCGGATTCCAGTATCCCATACCTACCTATTCGATCACATCGGATTTCGACTGGTCGGATACCGAGAACAACCGTCTCCTGTTTGAGATGACCGCCAAGTACGGTACTCCTTATTTCTCGAACTATATAAACAGTGATATGGAACCTTCGGATGTACGCAGCATGTGCTGCAGGCTCCGCCTCGATCTCCGTGAGCTGCGCAAGAAGACCGGCGGCTTCTTCGGTTCGGGCGAGAGCACGGGTTCGGTGGGCGTTGTAACGATCAATATGCCCAGGATCGCATATCTGTCTGCGAACAAGGATGACTTTTACAAGAGGCTCAACCGCCTCATGGATATATCCGCAAGGAGCCTTAAGATCAAGAGAGGCGTTATAAGCAAGCTCCTTGATGAGGGTCTCTATCCTTATACCAAGAGATACCTTGGCAACTTTGACAACCATTTCTCCACGATAGGTCTCGTAGGCATGAACGAGGTCGGACTCAATGCCAACTGGTTGCGTGCCGACATGACGGACAAGGCTACGCAGGAGTTCACCAAGGAAGTATTAAACCATATGCGCAACCGCCTGTCGGATTATCAGGAGCAGTACGGGGATCTGTATAACCTTGAGGCTACTCCCGCAGAGAGTACCGCATTCCGTCTTGCCAAGCATGACAAGAAGAGATGGCCAAACATAAAGACGGCCGGCAATCCCGGTGATACGCCTTATTATACGAACAGTTCGCATCTTCCGGTCGACTATACTCCGGATATATTCGATGCGCTTGATATCCAGGACGATCTTCAGACGCTCTATACGTCGGGTACCGTATTCCATGCTTTCCTTGGTGAGAAGCTTCCCGACTGGAAGGCTGCGGCATCGCTTGTACGCAAGATCGCCGAGAATTACAAGCTCCCGTATTATACGATGTCTCCCACATATTCCGTATGCAGGGAACACGGATATCTTACCGGTGAGCAGAAGACCTGTCCGCATTGCGGCGCCGTTACCGAAGTATACAGCCGCATAACGGGATATTACAGGCCGGTCCAGAACTGGAACGACGGCAAGGCTCAGGAATACAAGAACCGTGTCGTATATGATATCGAGAATTCCTCGCTCAAGCGCCCGACGGCAGCAGTCATAAAGCTTTCGGGGACCGACGGAAGCACCGAGGTCAGCATGAGCCCGGTCAATGTGAAATATCTGTTCACGACCAAGACCTGCCCCAACTGCAAGCTCGCAAAGGAATATCTCAAGAATGAGAAATATGTCCTTATAGATGCCGAGGAGAATATCGAACTTGCAAGGAAGTACGGTATAATGCAGGCACCTACCCTGGTAGAGGTCAAGGGCGACAGCTATAACAAATATACCAACGTCTCGAATATCAGGAAGTACGTTGAGGAACATTCGGCGCTGGTGGTCGTGTAAGATGATAAACAAGCTTATTGAGAACATAAAACAGACCAATGCCCCCATAACCGTCGGGCTCGATCCCATGATGAGGTTCATACCCGGACATATCAAAAGGGAGGCATTCGAAGAATTCGGCGAGACCCTTGAAGGGGCCGCCGAAGCTATATGGCAGTTCAACAAGGGGATCATCGATGCAACATACGATCTTATCCCCGCCGTCAAGCCGCAGGCAGCAATGTACGAGCAGTTCGGCATTCCCGGAATGGCAGCATTCAAAAAGACGGTCGATTATTGCAAGGATAAGGATCTGGTCGTCATAGGCGATATCAAGAGGGGAGACATTGGCTCCACCTCTGAAGCCTATGCGGTCGGTCATTTGGGAAAAGTGAGCGTGGGCTCATCATTCCATTACGGATTTGATGAGGATTTTGTCACGGTCAATCCTTATCTCGGTTCGGATGGAGTCACCCCCTTTATAAACGTATGCAGGGAAGAAAAGAAAGGCATTTTTGTGCTTGTCAAGACATCCAATCCGAGCAGCGGGGAGTTTCAGGACAGGATGATCGCGGATGCCGGCAACCGGCCCCTGTATGAGTTGGTTGGCGAGAAAGTGGCCGAGTGGGGGAGTTCCCTGATGGGAGAGGGATACAGCTACATCGGTGCTGTTGTCGGCGCGACCTATCCGGAGCAGGGCAGGGTCCTTCGCGATATCATGCCCAATACGTATATCCTGGTTCCCGGATACGGTGCACAGGGTGCTACCGGAGCGGATCTTAAGCATTTCTTTAACAAGGACGGGCTTGGCGCGCTGATCAATTCATCAAGAGGCATCATCGCTGCTTATACCAACGAAAAATATGCAAAGTACGGCGAATCTAATTATGCCGATGCAGCAAGGGCTGCGGTCATCGACATGAGGAAGGATATTGCCGAGAACGCTTTGTGAAAGGAGTAATATTATGAAAAGATCAATTATCACCTTAATGCTGCTTGTTACTGCGGCTGCGATCCTTGCGGGCTGCGGCGGCAAGTCGGGAAGCAAACGTGTATTTACCGTGGGTTTCGATGCGGAATTCCCGCCGTACGGTTATATGGACGACGACGGCAATTATGTGGGATTCGACCTTGAACTTGCCCAGGAGGTATGTAACCGTAAGGGCTGGGAACTCAAAAAGCAGCCGATCGACTGGGATTCCAAGGATATGGAGCTTTCAAGCGGAGCGATCGACTGTATCTGGAACGGATTTACGATCCAGGGACGTGAGGACGCATATACCTGGACGATACCCTATGTCGACAACTCGCAGGTGTTCGTTGTAAAGGACAGTTCCGGTATCGCATCGCTTTCGGATCTTGCGGATAAGAAAGTGGGAGTCCAGAAAGATTCATCGGCGCTTGCCGCGCTTCAGGGTGATTCTTCCGCTCTTGCAGATACATTTAAGGAACTTACCCAGTACGCCGACTATAACACGGGATTCATGGATCTTGAAGCAGGCGCGATCGATGCGCTTGCGATCGATATAGGAGTTGCCAATTACCAGATCGCGAAGAAGGGCCAGGGATATTCGATCCTTGATGAGCAGCTTGCTTCGGAGCAGTACGGAGTCGGTTTCTTAAAGGGCAATACCGAGCTTAAGGATGAGGTCGAGGCAGTGCTTAAGGAAATGGCCGACGACGGTACCATCTTAAAGATCGCAAAGGAATATTCCGATTTCGGAATGGAAGAGTCAATATGTATCGGTAAATAACATCCGGGGACTTGAGGACGATATGAAGCTTAGTGTGATGCTTACACAATTGGGCCGGGGAATGCTTGTGTCAGAGGAAATCTTTCTTCTGACACTGCTGTTTTCCCTTCCGCTCGGGCTGCTGGTCGCATTCGGAAGGATGTCAAAAAACAGGATATTGTCGGCAGCGGTCAAGTTTTACATAGCCATTATGAGAGGGACTCCGCTCATGCTCCAGCTCATAGTGGTTTATTTTGCGCCTTATTATATTTTCGGACTCAACCTGGACGGATTCCGGTTCCCTGCGATAATAATCGCCTTTTCGGTGAATTATGCCGCTTATTTCGCGGAGATCTACAGGGGAGGCATCGAGGCAATACCAAAGGGCCAGTATGAGGCGGCCAATGTACTTGGATACAGCAGGATGCAGACCTTCTTCAGGGTCATCTTTCCTCAGGTCGTAAGGATCATCATGCCGAGCGTGACCAACGAAACGATCACGCTTGTCAAGGATACTTCGCTTGCTTTCGTGCTTGCCCAGGCGGAGATGTTCACGATAGCCAAGCAGATCGCCGCCAAGGAGGCATCCGTGGGACCGCTCATGGTTGCGGGTCTGTTCTATTTTGTATTTAATTATATTGTAGCATTTGTCATGGAACGTATCGAGAAGAGGCTCAGTTACTATTAGGATATGGAAAAGGAAGTATTGCTTGATATAAAGAATATGCGTAAATCCTTCGACGGCAAGGAGGTCCTTAAGGATATCTCGTTAAGCGTAAGCCGCGGCGAGGTGGTATCCGTGATAGGACCGTCGGGTTCCGGAAAGTCGACGATGCTGCGCTGTGCGACTCTCCTTGAGAGGATGGATGCGGGAAGCCTTATATATGACGGCAATGTGGCGGCGCACGATGAAGACGGTGCCATGATCTATGCCGACAGGAAAGAACTTAAGAAGATCAGGTCCTATTTCGGGCTTGTGTTCCAGAATTTCAACCTGTTTCCTCATTATTCGGTGCTTAAGAACATAACAGAACCCGTGGTGCTCTCGGGGCAGGCCGGAAAGAAGGAAGCTCAGGAACGCGCAATGGCCCTGCTTGAGAGGCTCGGGCTTTCGGATAAAAAAGATTCGTATCCGGGAAGTCTGTCCGGCGGACAGCAGCAGAGGGTCAGTATCGCACGGGCGCTTGCCATGCAGCCGAGGATACTGTTCTTTGATGAGCCTACTTCGGCGCTCGATCCGGAGCTTACCGGAGAGGTGCTTAAGGTTATAAGGTCTCTGGCCGAGGAACATATGACAATGGTCATAGTTACTCACGAGATGAAGTTCGCCCGTGAAGTCTCCGACAGGATCATCTTCATGGAGAACGGCGTTATCCGTTTTCAGGGAACTCCGGATGAACTTTTCGGTTCGGATGACGAAAGGCTTGGTGCATTTATAGGAAAACTTACAGCGGATTGAAATCACCCCGTGAAAAATGTTATTATGTGATTGTGGGTATGTGTTAAGGACCGGGGGATCGGCTGTGATGAATGATGAGTTCGTAAGTGAAGCGAAAGTTAAAGCCGGAAAGAAGTATCTTGGATTCCAGATGCTTTTTTTTGCGGGGACGATCGCGCTTAATTTCATACTTCCGCGTACGGCATCGCATTTTAAGCTCCCGTTGTATCTGGATAATGTAGGAACACTTCTTGCGACGGTGCTCGGAGGATATCTGCCCGGCATATTCGTCGGTTATCTCAATAATATAATCAATCTCCGGGGCAATCCCGGAAATGCATATTATGTCGTGCTCAGCACGCTCATAGCCGCCAGCGGATCCTATTTCGGAAGAAAGGGCTATTTTAAGAAATTTGGAAAGTCACTTCTTACCATACCCGTATTTGCGTTCATCGGCGGCGTACTCGGATCGATCCTCACTTATCTTTTATACGGTTACGGCATGGGAGAAGGGATATCCGCTCCTTTTGCAAGAGTGCTCTTAAAGAGAGGCAGCTTAAGCATATTCTGGGCCCAGATGTTATCCGATGTTGCGATCGATCTTGTGGACAAGACTCTGACTGTTCTTTTGGTATTCGCGATCCTTAAGATGATACCCGAGCGGTTAAAGCCCGGACTGTGGCTCACCGGGTGGCGCCAGGCTCCGCTCTCCGACGAGGCCCAGCTTGATGCAAGGCATAACGTGACGAGGTCATTATCCCTAAGGAGCAAGATAATCTCGATCATTTCCGTTATCATGGTATTCGTTGCCGTTATCACGACCGTGATCAGCTATATCCTCTACCATAATTTTTCGATGAAGCAGTATGCATACAGCTGCACGAGTGCCGCAAGGCTCGCTGCTTATTCGCTTGAGCCCGACAGGATCGAAGATTATCTTAAGCTTGGCGAATCGGCTCCCGATTATGCGGAGGCCGAGCGGAGGCTTGCCAATATCAAACGGGGCAATTCCGATATAGAATATATCTATGTATATAAGTTCATGGAGGACGGCGTCCACGTGGTCTTTGACCTTGACACAAAGGAGGTCAAGGGTCAGGATCCCGGTGATATCATCGAACTCGAGGAATATTTAAGGCCTTACAGGGACGATCTTCTTGCGGGCAGGGTGATCGAAACACTTGTTGATGATACGATGTACGGCCGTCTTCTCTCCGTGTTCGAACCGGTGTATGATTCTGACGGTAAATGCGTATGCTATGCGGCCGCCGATATAAAGGTTGAGGATATAAAGCTTTCGAGCTTAAATTATATGACCAAGGTATTCTCACTTTTCATCGGGTTTTATGTGTTCATCCTTGCACTGTGCATCTGGCTTGTGGATTATCATCTTATCTATCCCATAGCTGCGATGACCATGTCTGCAAGGAAGTTTGCATATGATACCGAAGAAGGAAGGGATAAGAGCGTTGAACGCCTTAAGCATCTTAACATATCCACGGGCGATGAGATCGAGAACCTTTATGAATCCCTTTCAAAAACGATCGCCGAGACCGTCGGGTATCTTGAGGATGTTGAGGCCAAGGGCGAAGAGATATCCCATATGCAGAACGGTCTTATCCAGGTCCTTGCCGACCTTGTTGAGAGCCGGGATAAGAACACGGGCGACCATGTACGAAAGACGGCAGCCTATGTACGCCTTATCATGGACAAGATGAGGGAGAAGGGACTGTATCCGGATATCCTTACCGATGAATATATAGAGGATGTCGCAAATTCGGCACCGCTTCATGATGTCGGAAAGATAATGGTAAGTGATACGATACTGAATAAGCCGGGACGTCTTACGGATGAGGAGTTTGCGGTCATGAAGACCCATACGACCGCAGGCAACCGTATAATAGCGGGGGCGATGGCGCTCGTATCCGACAGCGGTTATCTTAAGGAAGCGAGGAACCTTGCCACCTATCATCATGAAAGATGGGACGGTAAGGGCTATCCGAGCGGCAGGTCGGGTGAGAACATCCCTCTGTCCGCAAGGATCATGGCCGTTGCCGATGTGTTTGATGCCCTTGTGTCAAGGAGGAGCTACAAGGAGCCGTTTACCTTCGAGAAGTCGATGAGCATAATCGCCGAGGGGGCCGGTACCCAGTTCGATCCTCAGATAGCGGAGCTTTTTGTGGAATCGGCCGATGAAGTAATGAAGATAACGAAAGAGCATGAATCCATGGTCGGACAGGAGATAAGGGATCTGAAGGCAGATCCGTGATGGATAAGTATCCTATGAATAAATTCAGATGTATCTTCGAGGGCGGAACCGGGCAGATTGAAGAGAAAAAGTCACGCTTTATCTGCCATGTTTCGGCAGCCGGAACCGAAGAGGAGGCAGTTGCCTTTATAAATGAGAAGAAAAAGGAATACTGGGATGCAAGACATAACTGCAGCGCCTTTGTCATCGGCAGGAACGCGGAACTGACGAGATGTTCCGATGACGGTGAGCCTGCAGGCACGGCAGGGCGACCGATGCTTGAGGTCCTGCTTAATGAGGAGATACGTAATGTTGCCGTTGTCGTGACCAGATATTTCGGGGGTGTCCTGCTCGGTACCGGAGGGCTTGTACGCGCATATCAGGCGGCTGTCAAGGCAGGCCTTGACAACTGCTGTATAATAGAAAAGTGCGAAGGAACGATCGCATCACTTACGGCTGATTACACCATCGCCGGAAAGCTCCAGTATGTTTTTGAAAAGAACAGATATACCGTGCTTGATTCCGTATACGAAGAGAGCGTGACTTTCACCCTGATCATCCCCGGTGATGAATGGGACAGGGCATGTTCGGCCGTAACGGAAGCGACCGCAGGCCGCGCCGGACTTGTTAAGGAACGCGACTGTATCTACGGTATCGTCAACGGAGAAGCAATAATTTTTTAGGGACCGCAGAACCGTCCCCCGGTCCCTTGGCATCTGAGTACTTACAGAAAGGTAATATTATGTTAACCAAAAGAGAAGATATCAGAAATATCGCGATAATCGCCCATGTCGATCACGGCAAGACCACGCTTGTCGATGAACTGTTAAAGCAGAGCGGCGTTTTCAGGGAGAATCAGGAAGTTGCCGAGCGCGTGATGGATTCAAATGACATAGAGCGCGAGCGCGGCATAACGATATTGTCCAAAAACACGGCGGTCACCTATAAAAATACCAAGATAAATATCGTTGATACCCCGGGACATGCGGATTTCGGCGGAGAAGTCGAACGTGTCTTAAAGATGGTCGACGGCGCGATCCTTGTAGTGGATGCGTTTGAGGGAACCATGCCCCAGACCAAATTTGTGTTAAAGAAGGCACTCTCGCTGAAGCTTCCCGTGGTCGTATGCGTTAACAAGATAGACAGGCCCGAGGCACGGTGCAGTGAGGTCGTTGATGAGGTGCTTGAGCTGTTCATGGATCTCGATGCGGATGACAGGCAGCTTGATTGTCCCTTCATTTATGCATCCGCAAAGAACGGCCAGTCCGGAACGGATCCCGAAAACGTCGGCCCCACGATGGAGCCGCTTTTTGAGGCCATACTTGATTTTATCCCGGCGCCCGAGGGAGACCCCGAAGCCGGCACACAGGTGCTCATCAGCACGATAGATTATAACGAATACGTCGGCAGGATAGGCGTCGGCAAGGTTTCAAACGGTGTTATAAGAGTCAATCAGGAGGCGGTGATCGTAAATGCGCATGAGCCCGAGAAGCAGAAGAAGGTAAAAGTCAGCGCCCTCTATGAATATGACGGACTCAACAAGGTTAACGTCAAGGAAGCCACTGTCGGTTCCATCGTTGCCATATCCGGTATCGCGGACATACATATAGGAGATACGATCTGCTCGCCCGAAGATGCCGAGCCGATCCCGTTCCAGAAGATATCCGAGCCTACGATAGCAATGAACTTCATGGTGAATGATTCTCCGCTCGCCGGACAGGAGGGCAAATATGTGACCTCCAGGCATATAAGGGAGAGGCTGTTTAAGGAGCTTAACACCGACGTTTCGCTGCGTGTCGAGGAGACGGATTCACCCGACTGCTTCAAGGTTTCGGGCCGCGGCGAGCTGCATCTGTCCGTCCTTATCGAGAACATGCGCCGTGAGGGATATGAGTTTGCCGTGAGCAAGGCCGAGGTCCTCTACAGGCAGGATTCCAAGGGCCGCAAGACCGAACCCATGGAGATCGCCTACATAGATGTGCCCGATGAGTTTACGGGCACAGTCATTGAAAAGCTGGGCCAGCGCAAGGGTGAACTCCAGAACATGTCGCAGATAACCGGCGGCTATACAAGGCTTGAGTTCTCGATCCCCGCCCGCGGACTCATCGGATACCGCGGCGAGTTCATGACCGACACCAAGGGCAACGGTATCATAAATACCATATTTGACGAATACGCTCCGTACAAGGGCGATATCCAGTACCGCAAACAGGGCTCGCTCATTGCCTTTGAAACGGGAGAATCGATCACGTACGGTCTGTTCAATGCCCAGGAACGCGGCACCCTGTTCATAGGTCCCGGTGAAAAGGTTTATTCGGGCATGGTAATAGGCCAGAACGGCAAGCCCGAGGATGTTGAGATAAATGTCTGCAAGAAGAAACAGCTTACGAACACAAGGGCTTCGGGCTCCGATGAAGCGCTGCGTTTAACGCCGCCCAAGATCTTAAGCCTTGAGCAGGCGCTTGAGTTTATCGATGCGGATGAATTGCTTGAGATAACGCCCGAAAACCTTCGCATAAGAAAGAAGATTCTTGACCCCACGTTAAGGAAACGTGCGGGCTTCAGAAAGGAATAATACCGCTTGATTTTTCCGGGTGGTCTGATATTATTATATTGTCGGGCATTTTGTCCTTCGGTTTATAATGAATGAGGCAGTAAAGGGAGTTAAGATAAGGAGGTATATTGTATGAAGAAGAAACTGATGACTTTACCATTGGTGCTGCTTTGCACCCTGTTCTTCGGAACGATGGTATATGCGAAGAACGTAAACGTTATCTTCGTTACTCCGCACGGACCGGTAGTCAAGTCTGCCGCTGCGGGTACCAACATGACCTACATGGGCCCTTCGGACGTTAATGTTCCCGGGTACATATTCTGCGGATGGTCGGTACCGCTCGCAAACGTTCAGACGGATCTGGTTGCATGGCCGATATATACGTATTCGGACGGCTCCGTATCCGCTTCGGTGCTTGCATGTAACGTACTCACGAATGCTCCTTCCGGAGTATTAAGGTATTCAACCGCAAATAAGGACACGCTCCAGATATCAAATGCGGTAAAGGCCGTTCCGCCCACGCCGATGGCTACGCCCTGCACGCTCAATCCGATGCAGTCCATAGCTTTAAATCCCGTTGGCGTACCCGGAAAGACCTGTGTTGTTAAGTGGTATAACGGTTCGAACAGCGAATTATGGAAGACCGATGTCGTTCCTTACGGTGCGACCCTTCCCCAGCCGGCAGATCCCTGCATCGCAGGACTTGAGTTCGTAGGATGGGACGGTTCATGGTCAAATATCACTACCGACAGGAACATAATCGCATGCTATTACAAGCTCCGCCATATCGACTTTGTCTGCGGTAAGTGCGGTGCCAACTTTGACGAGAGGACTATCCGCTCAACCGATTCACTCGATGCGGCCGCTTCCGAGATCAGCTTATCCGAGCATAATCACGGACCTTTTAACGGCTGGGATGTTGAGGAATACGATGACGGATATTCGGTCGTAATGACTCTTAAGTTTAAGTGATCTTATTATAAGGATCAGGTTTAGTTAAACCCATGTGACCGGTGTGACCGGTAAGCATATTATCAAACCGTTTTTTGTAGCGGTATCTGACAACCCGTGATCTTAAACGGGTACGAAAGGAGGTGGTTTTTATGAAGAAGATGAAGGTCAAACAGTCATCTGACGTTCCCGGTCGAGCGTACTTAAATAAAAATCACCTCAGGAGGATACCGCTATGTCTATGGAAGAGATCAGAGAATTAATTGAAAATAGACAGTATACCCGTCTGCGCCAGGAATTCGCCGAGCTGCAGGAGGCTGATATCGCCGCCGTACTCGAGGAACTTCCGAAGGACGAACTGATAAGGGTATTCAGGATTCTGCCGAAAACAATGGCGGCAGATGTTTTTGCGTACCTGTCTATCGAAACCGAGCAGATGATAATCACTGCCCTGACGGACCGCGAGGCTGCAAACATCATCAATAACCTGATGGCCGATGATGCTACCGACCTTATGGAAGAGATGCCGGCCGGAGTCGTCAAGAAGCTTCTTGCAAACGCAAATGCCGAGACCAGGAGGGACATAAACCACCTGTTAAGATACCCGGAGGATTCCGCAGGAAGCATAATGACGGTCGAGTTTGTCGACTTGAAAGTCAACCTGACCGTAGCCCAGGCGATCGAACGCATCAGGAAGACGGGTATCGATAAGGAAACGATCAATATCTGTTATGTCCTGGATGCCGAACGCCACCTTATCGGAACCGTATCTTTGCGCTATCTGCTGCTCCGCAAGTCGGATGAAGTCATCGGCGACTTCATGAATGACAATATCATTTCCGTGAACACGATGACCGACCAGGAAGAAGTTGCGCAGTTATTCTCAAAGTATGACTTTACCGCAATGCCCGTTGTGGATAATGAGAACAGGCTCGTCGGTATCATAACCATCGATGACGTTGTCGACATCATGCAGGAAGAGGCAACGGAGGATATCGAAAAGATGGCGGCTATCCTTCCCACGGATAAGCCGTATATGAAGACAGGAGTCTTCGAAACCTGGAAGAAGAGGATCCCGTGGCTGCTCCTGCTGATGATCTCGGCCACCGTGACGGGCAAGATAATCACCCATTACGAAGATGCGCTCGGGACATATATCGTACTGACGTCATTTATCCCGATGTTAATGGATACGGGCGGTAATGCCGGAGGACAGGCGAGCGTTACGATAATCCGTGGTCTGTCGCTTAATGAGATCGAGTTCCATGATATGATCAAGGTCATATGGAAGGAGATAAGGGTCGCAGCGATGTGCGGAGTGACTCTTGCCGCCGCCAATTTTGTCAAGATACTGATCATCGATCATGTAACGGTCACCGTTGCCCTGGTGGTATGTTTGACGCTTGTACTCGCTGTCCTGTTTGCAAAGATCGTCGGCTGCACGCTGCCGATGTTTGCACAGAAGATCGGATTTGACCCGGCGGTCATGGCAAGCCCTTTTATAACCACGATAGTTGATGCACTGTCGCTTGCGATCTATTTCACGATCGCCACGCAGCTGCTCCATATATGATAAATAAACACAAAAGAAAGACATCCCATGTTCAGAAAATTATTAAGTAAGTTAGGCGAATACAAAAAGTTTGCCCTCATCACACCCGTATGCATGATACTCGAAGTGATAGCGGAGACGATAACGCCAAGGCTGATGGGCCTTCTTGTAGATAACGGCGTGGAAAAGGGCGACATTTCATATATCATAAGGGTCGGGATCATGATGCTCTTCTGTGCCCTGTTCGGACTCGCGGCCGGTCTTGCCGGCGGCTTCAGTGCGGCCAAGGCATCCACCGGTTTTGCAAGGAACCTGCGCAAGGCCATGTACGGAAATATCCAGACGTTTTCTTTTTCGAATATCGACAGATTCTCGACGGCCGGCCTGATCACCCGTCTTACCACGGACGTGACCAACGTACAGAACGCATTCCAGATGGTGATAAGGATGAGCTTCAGGGCTCCCTTCTCGCTCATTTTCGCGATGACTGCGGCATTCCTTGTATCCGCGCGCATCGCACGCGTATATCTTATAGCTGTCGTAATACTTGCCGTCATCATAGTTACGATCATGCTGTCTGCAATGAAGAGCTTCCGCCAGGTGTTCAAAAAGTACGATGAACTTAATGCTACCGTGCAGGAGAACGTGAACGCGATACGCGTCGTCAAGGCATACGTGCGTGAGGATCATGAAAAGTCACGCATGTACAAGGCCTGCGAGAATATCTATAAACTCTTCGTAAATGCCGAGAGCAAGGTCGTGCTTAACGGACCCGTAATGATGACCGCGGTCTATACCTGCATACTTGTGATAAGCTGGGTCGGAGCACATATGATCGTAAGCGATGAACTTACGACCGGAGATCTTATGACCCTTCTTACATACTGCATGAACATACTTATGAACCTTATGATGCTGTCGATGATCTTCGTCATGGTATCGATAAGCATGGCCAGCGGCGAGCGTATCGTCGAAGTGCTCGATGAAACCCCCGACATAGTAAATCCCGAAAACCCGGTCACGAAGGTAAGGGACGGCAGCATCGAGTTTGAGGATGTTGACTTTTCGTACTATAAGGAGAGCGAAGCTCCCGTGTTAAAGGATATAACCCTTAAGATAAAGTCAGGCGAGACGATAGGGATAATCGGCGGCACGGGAAGCGGCAAGACCACTCTCGTCAACCTTATCTGCCGCCTGTATGATGTAATGCAGGGCAAAGTCAAGGTAGGCGGAGTCGATGTCAGGAAATATGACCTTGAGACGCTGCGCGATAACGTGGCCGTTGTGCTGCAGAAGAACGTGCTGTTTTCGGGTACGATATATGAAAACCTGATGTGGGGACTTGGGAAAAAAGCCGGATCGGAGATAACCGAAGAGGAAAAGGAGGAGTGCAGGAGGGCATGCCGCCTTGCATGTGCGGATGAGTTCATCGAGAAGATGCCCGATAAGTACGATACCTATATCGAGCAGGGCGGTACAAACGTATCCGGCGGCCAGAAGCAGAGGCTGTGTATAGCAAGGGCACTTCTCAAGAAACCGAAGATCCTTATCCTTGATGACAGTACAAGTGCCGTTGATACGGCTACCGATGCAAAGATACGCAGGGCATTTTATGAAGAGATACCGGACACGACCCGTATCATAATCGCCCAGCGAGTGAGTTCCATCATGGATGCCGACAGGATAATCGTAATGGATGACGGCCGGATTGACGGTATCGGAACTCATGAGGAATTATTAAATAACAATGATATTTATCAGGATGTATATGAGAGTCAGATGGGCGAAAGGGATTTCGACAGGCCCGGAACGGAGGTGATCGCTTATGCCTGAACAGCGTCCCAGGGAAATAAAAATGGGCAGAGGGGCAAGAGCGATGGGACCCCGTCCCAAGCTTGAGAACCCGGGAAAGATCTTTAAGCGGCTGTGCAGTGTAAGCTTTGGCCATTATAAGATACATATGCTGTTTGTGTGTATCGGTATCGTGCTGTCTGTCCTTTGCACGGTACGCGGTACCCTGTTCATGAAGGATCTGGTGGATCTGTATATCCTTCCGATGATAGGAAAGTCATCCCCTGACTTTGAAGCGCTTAAGAAAGCGATCATAGACATCGCGATCGTCCTCGTGGTCGGTATTCTTTCGACCTTCATGTATAACAAGCTGATGATCTATGTTTCGCAGGGTTCGCTAAAGAGGATCAGGACCACGCTTTTTGAGAAGATGGAGAACCTCCCCATCAGTTATTTTGATACGCACAGTCACGGCGATATCATGTCCGTTTATACCAATGACGTTGATACGATGCGCCAGGTGATATCCCAGACGATGCCGCAGCTGTTAAACTCGGTGATCACGGTCGTCAGTATCCTTATAAGCATGATCGCCTTAAGCTTTCCCCTCACCCTTGTGACGCTGTCCATGGTAGGGGTGATGCTGCTTGCGAGCAAGGCAGTCGTTAAGAAGAGTTCCTCATTCTTCGTTAAGCAGCAGTCGGAACTCGGAGCATTGAACGGCTATATCGAGGAGATGATAGAAGGCCAGAAGGTCATCAAGGTGTTCTGCCATGAGAAGCAGGCACTCGGTGATTTTGACGGACTTAATGACAAGCTGTTCATAAGCGCCAACAACGCAAATAAATACGTGAACGTCATGGGGCCCATAAACGCACAGCTTGGAAATGTCAGTTATGTTCTGGTAGCGATAGTCGGTGCGATATTTGCGATAAAGAACGTGCTCGGCTTCACGCTCGGAAGCCTTGCGAGCTTCTTAACTTTCAACCGCAATCTGAACATGCCCATAAACCAGATAAGCCAGCAGTTTAACACCGTCGTCATGGCGCTCGCCGGTGCCGACAGGGTATTCAAGCTTATGGATGAGGAACCCGAGGTGGACGAAGGCTATGTTACGCTCGTAAATGCCGTAAAGGATGAGCAGGGCAACCTGACAGAGTCAGAGTCAAGGACCGGTCTTTGGGCCTGGAAGCATTATCATAAGGCTGACGATACGACCACTTATGTCGAACTTAAGGGCGATGTTGTTTTCAATGATGTCGACTTCGGTTATACCGATGAGAAGATCGTCCTCCATAATATAGACATTTCCGCGACTCCCGGCATGAAGATCGCCTTCGTCGGTTCGACGGGTGCGGGCAAGACGACCATAACCAACCTTATCAACCGTTTCTACGATATACAGGACGGCAAGATAAGGTATGACGGCATCAATATAAACAAGATAAAGAAGGCGGATCTAAGAAGGTCGCTCGGGATCGTGCTCCAGGATACTCATCTGTTCACCGGGACGATCAAGGAGAATATACGTTACGGAAGGCTTGATGCAACGGATGAGGAAGTCATCGCAGCGGCTAAGCTTGCCAATGCTCATTCGTTCATACGTCATCTCCCGAAGGGATATGATACGGTCATAACCGGTGACGGAGGGTCTTTGAGCCAGGGCCAGAGGCAGCTGCTTTCGATAGCCCGTGCCGCGATAGCCGATCCGCCCGTGCTCATATTGGATGAAGCGACGAGTTCGATCGACACGCGTACCGAGAAGCTCATCCAGCAGGGTATGGACAAGCTCATGAAGGGACGTACGACTTTCGTTATAGCCCACCGTCTGTCAACGATAAAGAACAGCGACTGCATCATGGTGCTTGAGCAGGGCCGCATAATAGAGCGCGGCACGCATGAACAGCTGCTTGAACAGAAGGGCAGATATTATCATTTATACACGGGTAACCAGATCGCATCATAAGGCGGCGTATAAACAGGGGCCGCGGGGTAAATGCACAAAAGCAGGCGCATAAACCGCAGGATTTTGGATAAACCGGATTTACACCGGATCTACGGAGGAAACATATGGAAGCTTACAAGCAGGAATTTATTGATTTTATGGTGGACAGTCAGGTCCTTAAGTTCGGTGACTTTACGCTTAAGAGCGGGCGCAAGTCTCCTTTTTTCATGAACGCGGGAGCCTATGTGACCGGTACGCAGCTTAGGAAACTCGGCGAATACTACGCCAAGGCTATCCATGACAACTTCGGACTTGACTTTGACGTACTGTTCGGACCGGCATACAAGGGCATTCCGCTCTCCGTCGCGACGGCGATGGCGATAAGCAGCCTGTACGGCAAGGATGTGCGCTACTGCTCAAACCGTAAGGAAGTCAAGGATCACGGCGATACCGGGATACTGCTCGGAAGTAAGTTAAAGGACGGGGACCGTATAGTCATGATCGAGGATGTCACGACCTCGGGGAAGTCCATTGAAGAGACCTATCCAATAATCAAGGCCCAGGCGGATGTTGAAATAAAGGGTCTTATCGTTTCGTTAAACCGCATGGAGGTCGGCCTTGGCGGAAAAACCGGCGCGCTTGATGAGATCAAGGAAAAGTACGGGATCGATGCATGCGCGATCGTCAACATGAACGAGGTCGTCTCATATCTTTATAACAGGGAAACAGGCGGAAAAGTCATTATAGATGATAAGATAAAGGCCGCAATTGACGCATATTACGAAGAGTACGGAGTAAAATAATGCCGAAGCCGAAAAAGATCCGCAAAAAGAAGAGCTTCATGTTTACCTCGAGGCATTATTCTATGACGAGCATCATTGCCTTTTCCATGGGCGTGTGCTCGCTCGCAGGCCTCATCGGCTCCATAATGCTATCCTTCAGTAAAAAGGGCCATCCGCCCGTACATATCGGAGGAGTGGGCCTTTTCGGCATGGCAGGCAATATAGTCGGCATTATCGCGGCGATGAACAGCCTTAACGAAAGAGATATATTCAAATGGGTCGCCTACGGCGCGCTGGGGCTTAACATAGCCGGCATTGCGCTGTGGCTGCTCACGGTGTTCTGGGGACTTTGAGACAATGAGGAGCGAAAGATACGAACTTATAACCGAAAGGATAAAAAGCATAACTACCGAGAAAACGCTGAAAGAGCCTTTTTGCGGATACTTCGCAGATATGGCTCTTTTACTGACGGAGCTTGACCGCATAAACAGGATGAAGTCGGACGGAAGTTTAAGCGGACTTGGGATTGACGAACTTAAGGCAATGAATGAGAGGCTTTATTCGGATATAGCGGGAGAGTCATACAGGACAAGCCATGCCAATCCGGGATATATGTCGGGCCTTGTCGGGGAAGCCGGATACGATCCCGCAACCGGGAAGCTGCTTTCGTTTGCGGCCGCTGAATTCAGGGCACTCATCCCTTATGCCTTTGAAGGAAATGAGGAGATCCTGCTCATATACATGGAACTGTTTGTGGAGTTATACTGCCTTTTCACCCAGGCGTGCGGGGAAGATAAGGATGCGGTCCCCGACAGTGAAGAAATAAGGCAGCATATTTACTGGTTTGAGAGGGATAACTGCGAGACGGTGATACCCTTGCGTATAGAGGACCAGCTTAAACCGTGCGGTTCCAACGGGTTTGATGTGATCAGTCAAAGCGATCTCAAAGATTTAAGATATCTTTATCTCTACGGCGAATACATAACCGGGGATGAGATAGAGACCGCAAGGTTCTTAAATACGCTGAGCGAAGAACAGATAGCACAAATGGCACGTACCTGGACCGAAGGGTACAGGATAGGCTTTGATAAGACAGGAAAAGATCTTAAGAAGAAAAAGACGGTTAACATAAGATTCCCGATCGGTTTTGAGAGAGTCATACATGAAGCGGTCCGGCAGTTTAAGGACATGGGACTTGACAGTGTCATATACAGAGCTTCGGAGCTCTCGCTCAATAAGGGAAATCACGGAAGGACCGGATATCACGGCGCGATCCCGAACAGGCAGTATGACTACGATCACAGGGAGGATGCCGCTGTATATACCGACAGGGACTTTATAAACCGCAAACTTGATATACTAAAGTCTGCCTATGAAGATAATAAGGAAGCGGCAGCTGTGCATGCGGGGCCTGCCGTCCTTGAGGCTTTCGGGGAAGAGCCTTTCTGCCCGGAAACGGATCCTTATGCATATACCTTCTCCGATAAGCAGAAAAAACTCATGGTCGGATATTATGAAAAGGCCGGACGGATCACAAACGAGTATATAAGGGGAGATGAGCGAAGCTACACGATCATCGCCTATCCAAAGCCCTGCATCGGACCGGATTTCGAGAGTATCTTTAAGGAAACCGTGAAGCTTAATAACCTTGATTACAGAAGTTATGAAGACATGCAGCAGAAGCTTATCGATGTTCTTGACAGGGCTGACTTTGTAAAGGTTAAGGGAGGCAGCGGAAATGAGACGGATCTTACGATAGCGCTTAAGCCGCTTGATGATCCCGAACACGAGACTGACTTTGAAAACTGTGTCGCCGACGTTAACATACCCGTAGGTGAGGTGTTCACGTCACCGCAGTTAAAGGGCACCTGCGGCCTGCTCCATGTTAAGCAGGTATATCTCGAAGGACTTGAATATAAGGACTTAAGGCTCGGATTTAAGGATGGCGTGACTGCTTCGTATTCATGTGCGAATTTTGAGGATGAGGCGCTTAACAGACGTTATATCGAGCAGAACCTGCTGTTTGGACATAAGGCGCTGCCGATGGGCGAGTTTGCGATAGGTACGAACACGACGGCTTACTCAATGGCCCGGAGGTTTCATATCGAAAGGCTCCTGCCCATCCTGATAGGAGAGAAGACCGGGCCGCACTTTGCCGTCGGAGATACCTGTTACAGTCATGAGGAGGATCTTAAGTCATATAACCCGGACGGAAAGGCGATTGTTGCGCGGTCGAATGATTTTTCCGACTTAAGGGACAGCGAGCCGGAGAAGGCATATTTTAACTGTCATACGGATATCACGATACCTTACGATGAACTCGGAGCGATAGATGCGCTGATGCCGGACGGGAGCAGTGTACGGATAATCGAGGACGGAATGTTCGTGCTTGAGGGACTTCTGGCATTAAATGTCCCGCTTAAGGAACTTACGGAGCGGATGTCATAAAAACCGTTTAAAGCAGGGGGATTTATGGTAATTATCACTCTTGCAGACGGAGGATATTTTTAATATAGTATATTAGGATGTAAAGGAGGGTAATATGGCAAAGATAAGTATAGTCATGGGAAGCGATTCGGATATGCCGGTAATGAGCAAGGCGGCTGAGATCCTTGATAAGTTCGGCGTCGATTATGAGATGACGATAATATCCGCGCATCGTGAACCCGATGAGTTTTTTGAATATGCAAAGGGCGCTGAAGACAGGGGAGTAAAAGTCATTATCGCGGGTGCGGGCATGGCAGCTCATCTTCCCGGTATGTGCGCTGCGATATTCCCGATGCCCGTTATCGGGATCCCGATGCATACCACGTCACTTGGCGGAAGAGATTCGCTTTATTCCATAGTTCAGATGCCTTCGGGCATACCGGTAGCCACGGTCGCGATAAACGGCGGAGCAAATGCGGCGCTTCTTGCACTCCGTATCCTTGCGGTCTCGGAACCCGCCATCCTTGCAAAGCTCAAGGATTATAAGGAGGAGTTACGCGAGGGAGTAAAGAAGAAGGCAGAAAAGCTTGATGAAAAAGGGTATAAGAAATACCTTGAAGATAAGTAAAGCCCGGGATAACACGTAACCGGTACTGAATGTGCATTCTTACAGAGAGGAGATCGGAATGGATTACAAAAGTGCAGGCGTAGATATCGAAGCAGGCTATAAGGCGGTCGAGCTTATGAAGGAGCATGTCTCAAAGACAATGCGTCCCGAGGTGCTCGGCGGACTCGGAGGCTTCTCCGGAGCCTTCTCACTTGAGAAGTATAAGGACATGGAATCACCGACACTGGTTTCCGGAACGGACGGCGTCGGAACCAAGTTAAAGCTTGCGTTTCTCTTGAACAAACACGACACGATCGGCATCGACTGTGTTGCCATGTGCGTAAACGATATAGCATGCGCCGGCGGCGAGCCGTTATTCTTCCTTGATTATATAGCATGTGGAAAGAACGAGCCCGAAAAGATAGCCTCGATAGTAAAGGGCGTTGCCGAAGGATGCAGGCAGGCAGGATGTTCACTTATAGGCGGTGAGACGGCCGAGATGCCCGGTTTCTATCCGGAGGATGAATACGATCTGGCCGGTTTTGCGGTAGGCATAGTCGATAAGAAGAAGCTCATCACCGGAAACGATATTAAGCCCGGCGATACGATAATCGGAATTGCTTCATCGGGTGTGCACAGCAACGGTTATTCACTTGTGCGCAAGGTTTTCCCTATGAGGGAATCCTGCATGATGGAGCAGGTGTCCTCGCTCGGAATGACTCTCGGAGAGGCACTCCTTACTCCGACGAAGATATATGTTAAGGCTCTAAACGAAGTAAGGGCAGCAGGGGTAAATATAAAAGGATGCTGTCATATCACGGGCGGCGGTTTCTATGAGAACATCCCGCGTATGCTTCCCGAAGGAACGCGCGCCGTTATCAGGAAGGATTCTTACGATCATCTTCCGATCTTCGATCTTATAAAGACGAGCGGAAACATAGCCGAGGAGATGATGTACAATACCTACAACATGGGTATCGGAATGATGCTCGCCATCGATCATTCGGATGAAGAGGCGGCCATGAAGGCTGTCATTGCGGCAGGTGAGAAGCCGTATAAGGTAGGATATATTGAAGAAGGTAAGAAAGGCGTATCACTGATACAGTGATCCCGGCGTTAAAGGAGGCAGATATGTTCAAGATCGCAGTCCTCGTTTCCGGGGGCGGAACCAACCTGCAGGCTGTCATCGATGCAATCGGCGACGGTTCACTGCCCGGGGTTGAGATAGTAAAGGTGATAAGCAACAAAGAGGGAGCATATGCTCTCAAGCGTGCGGATATCTGCGGTATAGATAACTGCTGCATCAGTCCGAAAGCATATGAGGACAGGGCAGCGTACTTTGATGCGATGATAGAAGCGATAAAGGGATCCGGGGCGGATCTTGTCGTACTTGCCGGTTTCTTGGTCGTCCTGTCAGCTGAATTCATAAATGCCTTCAGGGGCAGGATCATAAATATACATCCATCTCTTATACCGTCGTTCTGCGGTGACGGATATTACGGCCTTAAGGTGCATGAAGCCGCACTTAGGAGAGGCGTAAAGGTGACCGGAGCGACAGTGCATTTCGTTGATGAAGGTACCGACACCGGGCCGATCATCATCCAGAAGGCAGTATATATCAATAACGGGGATACTCCCGAAGTACTCCAGAAACGTGTTATGGAGCAGGCCGAATGGAAGATACTTCCTGAAGCGATCCTGGCAATTGCCAAGGGGCGTGTCCGGATGGAAGACGGCCGTGCGATAGTGATATACGAATGATGTTTATGAGCGGGAGGCGGTATATTTACCGCCGTCCGCTTAAATGTTGCAGACTGCATAAGATAAAAGGAGAAAGATATGAAGGTACTTGTAGTGGGTGGAGGCGGCAGAGAGCATGCGATAGTAAGGAGCGTGGCCGCAAGCGAACGTGTGGATAAGATATACTGTGCACCGGGTAACGCCGGGATCGCGCAGCTTGCCGAATGCGTTGACATCGGTGTCATGGAATTTGAAAAGCTGACTGATTTTGCATTAAAGGAGAAGATAGACCTTACCATAGTCGCTCCCGATGATCCTCTTGTCGCGGGTGCGGTGGATGCGTTCGAAAGCAAAGGGTTAAGGGCCTTCGGCCCGAGGGCAAACGCTGCGATCCTTGAGGGCAGCAAGGCATTTTCCAAGGACCTTATGAAAAAATATAACATCCCGACCGCCTCATATGAGAATTTTGACGATGCGGATGCTGCGCTTAAATATCTTGAGACAGCGAAATTCCCGATCGTCTTAAAGGCAGACGGACTTGCCCTTGGAAAGGGAGTCCTTATCTGCAATACCCATGAGGAAGCCGTAGAAGGAGTTAAGACCATCATGCTCGACAAGCAGTTTGGAAATGCCGGGAACAGGATGGTCATAGAAGAGTTCATGACCGGGCGCGAGGTATCGGTACTTACCTTTGTGGACGGAAAGACGATACGTCCTATGACATCTGCACAGGACCATAAGAGAGCGCTTGACGGTGACAAGGGACTTAATACCGGCGGCATGGGTACTTTCTCGCCAAGCCCCTTCTATACGAAGGAGATAGACGAGTACTGCATGAAGAATATCTATCAGCCTACGGTCGATGCCATGGCTGCCGAAGGCAGGGAGTTCAAGGGAGTCATCTTCTTTGGACTTATGTTAACCAACGATGGCCCGAAGGTACTTGAATACAATGCCCGCTTCGGAGATCCCGAAGCACAGGTTGTGCTCCCGAGGATGAACAGCGATATCATAGATGTCATGGAGGCGTGCATCGACGGGACACTTGATAAGATCGAACTTGATTTTGAAGATAATGCGGCAGTATGTGTTGTACTGGCATCCAAAGGATACCCGGTTAAATATGAAAAGGGATTTGAGATAAGGGGCCTTGAGAAGTTTGACGGAAAGGACGGATATTACGTATTCCATGCGGGCACTAAGCTTAAGGACGGAAAGGTCGTCACAAACGGCGGAAGGGTGCTGGGAGTGACCGCACTCGGGGCGGATCTTAAAAGCGCAAGGGCAAATGCATATGAAGCTGCCGGCTGGATCGACTTTGACAACAAGTATTCAAGAAGTGACATAGGAAAAGCGATAGATGAGGCGTGACCGAACCGGTCAATAAAAATAGCTGAATTATGTAACTTATCTGCAATAAATTTAATCATGGTTAATTTTCCTGAAAGCCCGATATTTCGGGCTTTCTTTTTGCTCTCGTAATAAAAATGTAATAAAATTCATCAAATTTCCACTTAAAGGTTGACATAAACGGATCAGGGTTGTATTATTAAACACGAGGGAATGAATAATGCAGAAGGGGACCTCGACTATCCTGGTCAATCTACAGTATTCAGAACACATATACTGAAAGGGGAATCGGTAAATATGCGTTCTCATACGTGCACGGATAATATGCGGTCTGAGGGTGGCCGCATATTTCGTCATTTAATGCTTCCGGTGCTTGCAGCTTCGCTGATCGTCACCGGTACGCGATCAACATATGCATATACTGCGGTAAAGGGTACCGTAACCTGCTCGAGCGGTAAGGTCAGAAAGGATGCTTCCACGTCTTCGTCTTTTTCTTTCGGAGTACGCAAGGATGAGGAAGTCACCATCATCGACGAGAAGAAGGGCAGCGACGGTAAGACCTGGTACCGTATCAAGGTCGGAGAGAGTACGGGTTATATAAGGTCCGATCTTGTGAACAAATCCAAGCAGGCAGTCAAGGACGGCAGCGCATCAAAGCAGCCGGCCGAGGCGAAGAGTTCTTCCGCAACGGGTATCGTAGCGGTCGACCTCGCGATCATGAGGGAACAGGCCTCGAAAAGCGCCGAAGTGACTGTATGTCTTAAACAGAACTCCGAAGTCGAACTTAAGGAATCGGTAACCGGACAGGACGGCAAGGTATGGTATCTTGCGACCTGCAAGCGCGGTGACTATATATATAAGGGTTATATAAGGTCCGATCTTCTCAAGGTAAACGGTAAGGTTGCGGCGGCTTCAGCGTCACCGGCATCATCGTCATCGGGAACCACCCCGGCGGCTTCATCGGATGTACAGGTGGGTACCGTCAAGGGCCAGGGCGTAAACGTAAGGGAAACGGCTGTTGACGGCAAGGTAATAGGAAGAGTTTCAAGCGGACGTGCCGTGACTGTCACCGAGCAGGTGGCCGGAAGCGACGGCAAGGTCTGGTACAAGATATCATTTACAAGTAATCTTACCCCGCTTGTGGGGTATATACGATCCGATTTCGTGGAGGGCGTGACCGCAAAGATCACGGCGGATGCGTCGTCCCCGGGAACGGGAGGCGGAAGCGATACCGCAAAGGAGGCGCCAACGTCCGGTAAGATGGGCGCAGTAAACGGTATCAATGTGAACGTCCGAGAGGAGCCCGTTAACGGGCAGGTGGTCGCCAAGCTGAATTCGGGAAGCACGGTCACGATCCTTAAGGAGACGGATGGATCGGACGGGCGCAAATGGTTCGAAATATCCTTTAAGATAAACGGGTCTGATCGGTCAGGTTATATGCTGGCCGATTTTGTTAAGGAAGAAGAAAATAAATCGGATTATACCGATGCCCTTGTCGCAACCGTCAGAGGATCGGGAATAAGGATACGTGAGAGTGCCGTCAACGGAACGGTCGTCGAACAGCTCAACTCGGGACACAGGCTTAACATCATAGGCGAGACGACGGGAAGTGACGGCATGAAGTGGTATTATGCGGACTTTACATGCAGGGGCGTCGAGAAGAAAGGTTACATCAGATCGGATTTCGTGATCATCACCTCGACCACGGAGAGCGTCAAGGTCAGTTCAGATGCGGAATTTGAGGAGCAGATCGCCAAACTTCCCGACAGCTATAAGAGCAACTTGAGAGTCATGCATGAGAAGTACCCCAACTGGAAGTTTGAAGTTGTGGAAACCGGGCTTGACTGGAACGAGGCCGTGGCAGCCGAATGTTCGGTCGGCAAGAACCTTATAGCGAAAAATTCGATCTCATCATGGAAGTCGACGGAACCCCAGGCATATAACTGGTCGAGCAATGAGTGGTACGGTTTCGACGGCGGGACATGGGCATCCGCTTCAAGGGAACTCATATCATATTACATGGATCCGAGGAATTTCCTTGACGAGAGCGGCATTTACCAGTTTGAGACGCTCGACAGCCTCGATTACCAGAACGAGGACGGCGTAAGGAGGATAATAGAGGGTACATTCCTTGATTCTTCCTTCACCGATAACGACGGTACCGAGAGGAACTATGTCGATGCGATAATGGAAGCGGCAAGAAACGCAGGCATCAGCCCTTACCATCTTACAACGAGGATACTCCAGGAGCAGGGGATCTACGGAAGGTCCCAGAGTATCTCGGGCACGATGTCCGGACATGAAGGCTTCTACAATTATTTCAATATCGGAGCGTATGCGGCAAACGGCAAACTTCCGGTCGAGAACGGACTCATATATGCGGCCCAGGCGGACGACCAGTTCATGAGGCCCTGGAATACGAGGTTCAGGTCCATATCGGGAAGCGCACTCTTTGTTGCGGACCGGTATATAAAGAGGGGTCAGAACACTCTGTATTTCGAGAAGTTCAACGTGGTGAACAAGGATAACGGTATCTACTCACACCAGTACATGAGCAACCTTCAGGCAGCCTCTTCCGAGTCGGCCAGAATGAGAAAAGCATACACGGATACGAATTCAACACTTGTGTTTAGGATTCCTTACTATTATAATATGCCTGATGTACCTTGTGAGAAGCCTACCGGTGAATCGAACCCGAACAACTACCTTTCATCTGTAACGGTAGACGGATTTGCGATAACTCCGGGCTTCAATGCAGCAACCAACGTATACTATCTTACCGTGGATAATACGGTAACTTCAATAAACGTAAACGCAACTGCGGTTGCTTCAACTTCAAGCATAGGAGGTACCGGTAATATTAATCTTGAGACCGGTACGAATACCGTGGCGATAGTGTGCAAGGCCCAGAACGGAAACACCAGGACCTATACGCTATACGTGCAGCGGAATTGAGAAAGGAGTCTGTATGATACGGACAAGGATGAAACTTTTGGGCGCAGCCTTAACTGTGGCGGCATTGCTCGTTATCCCGGGGGTACGTGCGTTTGCAGCCGGCAGTGTTACCGTCACGGCCGATAAAGAGACGGTTCCCTCAGGGGAGAAGTTTGTGGTTTCATATAAGGCCGAGAGCGACGGAGACGGAGGGGAAGCTCCCGAGATTTCCGTCGAATACGATGAGAACAGGCTGGTCGTTATGGAGTGCGACAAGGAATACGGCGGAGGCGGCGGCAAGCTGACCTTTACCGACACCGAGGCAGCCATCACATTCGGAACGCTTTCGGGCGGTCCGGCTGAAGTATATGTAACGGCGATACTTGACGGCGATGGCGGTGAACCCGCTACCGGAAGCGTTACCGTGACTGTTGACGGTGAAGATACCGTTGCGGCGGCGGATGCGGGAGAGTCAGCTCCGGCAGCATCATCAACCGGTGTTGCGGCAGGTACCGTAATGTCGCTTGACGGGACCAAGGTCATCTCTACGGTCTTCCCGGACGAGATGATGCCCGAGCTTTTCCATAAAACGACTGCATCATACAGCGGAACGACAATAGAAGCCGCGCAGTTTGATATGAAGGAAGATATCATGCTCGTTTACGTTACCGATGAGGCAACGAATACAGGCAGTTTCTGCATAATCGATCCGCAGAGCGGTGAACTCAGTGATTTCAGAAGGATAAGCGGCATTGAGAACAGGTTCATAATTGTCTTAAAGGCTCCCGAAAATGTTGAAGTACCGCTCAATTTCACGAAGGCGACCCTTCAGTGGAATGACCAGACGCTTGAGGCATACAAGATCGTTTCGGAAGATTCGGATGAATCCGCCGAAGCATCACTTGCATATGAAAATAACGGAGTATCGTCGGAGCAGTTCTTCTTAGTATATGCCATAAGTTCTGACGGCAACCAGGGCTGGTATCTGTATGATTCTGCCGAAGGCACTTATCAGAGGTACCTGCAGGTCATAAGGGCGGCGATAGATGATGACGGCGATAAGATGCCGATAACCGAGGCAGTTGCCAAGGCGGCCTCAGAGAAGTATGAGAAGCCTCTGTTCATAAGGCTCATAATCATCGGCGTGCTCGGACTCCTTGCACTCATCCTGATAATCGTTGTGATCGTACTGGCCGTGAAGCTCAGCCATGCGGAGGATGCAGCATACGATAATGATGAGGAATATGATGATTATCCCGAACCCGTCCCGGTAAGACGCAGGAGGCGTTACGAAGAGGACGAGGAGGAAGATGAGGACGAAGAGGACGACGAAGAAGACGAAGAGGATGAAGAAGACGACGAAGACGATGAAGATATAGAAGACGACGAAGAGGATGAAGAAGACGAGGAAGAAGAGGAGGAGCCTGAGGATGTGAAGCCTAAGGCACCCGCAAAGCCCGCTCCGGGATCAAAGCCCGTGATCAAGGCCAAGGATATAGCCGAGTGGCAGATGAACAATGATTCCGATGATGTCTTCAAGCCCCGCAAGAAGAAGAAACGCAAGGACGAGCCGTTCAGTGAGCCGCAGGCGATAGACTGGTCCGAGATGGAATCCGTTGTAAGGAATGCGGCTTCCGACTCAAGACGTCCTACCGGAAACAATACGAGCAGCCTTCCTCCGAGATACAGGGGAGAAGAGCCGGACGCCGACGAAGAAAAGAAGGGCGCAGCTGAAGAAAAAGCAGCCGTGACTCCGAAGATGGCACCCGTTCCCGAGAAGAAAGCGCCTGCCGCAGAGGCAGTCCGGGGTGAAGCAGGTGCAAACAGAGTCGCACCTTCGGTATCGATCCCCACGCCGGAAGCAGTACGTCCGGTAATGAAGGCTACACCGATCGTTCCCGCAAATATGCCCAAGAAGGCCGGATTCCCCGGTGAAGAACCCGAACCCGCGCCCACTCCCGCAGAGGAAGTCAAGGCCGAGAAGAAGGGTCTCTTCGGAAGGAAGAAGGGTCTGTTCGATATAGACGAAGACGAGCTTGAGGATGACGATAAGGACGAAGGCTTCAGCTTCTTCAGGAGGGACAAGAAGAAGGTTCCCGAGCAGGTTCAGAAGCGTTCCGAGGAAAAGGCTCCCGAAACGCCTGCACATGACGGCGGATACGGTTACGGCCAGGGCTACCAGCAGCAGGGATACGGCAATAACGGCCAGTACCAGAACCAGTATCCCGGCCAGGCTCAGCAGGGTTATGTAAACCAGGGCTATCAGCAGCAGGGCGCTCAGGGTTACCAGCAGCAGGGATATTACAATAATCAGTATCAGGCGCAGGGCCAGAATCAGGGACGTCAGGGTTATGTAAACCAGGATTACCGTCAGCAGGGCGGCCAGGGATTTGCAAACCGCGGATACGATCAGGGTTATACAGGTCAGGGTTACCAGGGTTATAACCAGAATTACCAGCAGGGTTACGGCCAGGGCTACCAGCAGGGTTATCCTCAGGGCTATGACCAGGGTTATCCCGGAAACGGTTACCAGGCAGGCGGAATGAACATGGCAGGCGGTCTCCAGTATCAGGAATATCCGCAGCAGACCATGTATAACACAGCGGATTTCGATGAGGATTTTGAATTCGAGTTCCTGAATGTTGATTGACCCTAAAAAGCACATAAATAATAAAAAATGGCTCTCATGCCTGCGATATGCAGTCAGTCCTTCGGGGCGCGGAAGAGTCATTTTTTATATATATAAGTACCGGACTTATACAGGGAGAGCACAGCATGAATTACACCGAGAAAGCAGACGAGGTATTAACTACCGCCCGTAAGATATCCGACTCATATGACCACGGGTATATAGGAACGGAGCATCTTCTCCTGGCATTTATGGAGGAGGGGACTTCGGTCGTTGCACAGATACTTAAGAAAAACGAAGTCACCGCAGCTGCCATAAGGGAGCTTATCGATAAGCAGATCGCTCCCGGCGGAGGAGTCATGACGATGGACCGGGGCGGGTTTACGCCCAAATTAAGCGAGATAATCGACATCGCTTACGAAACGGCGACAGGCATGAACGAAAGCCGCATAAGCACGGAGCATCTTCTTATTGCCCTCATAAAGGACGGCGATAATCTTGCGGTCAGGATATTGAATACAATGGGTGTAAATATCCAGAAGCTGTTTGTTGACATCCTCATGGCGATCGGAGAGGACGTAAACAAATACAAGGAACAGATACAGGGATCCCGCCAGAGTGCGGGCAAGGGCGTTCAGAGTCAGATGCTCATAGAAAAGTACTCAAGGGATCTTACGGAACTTGCGCAAAGGGGCAGGCTCGATCCGGTCATCGGACGTGAGGTCCAGATCCAGCGCATCGTCCAGACATTAAGCCGCCGCACGAAGAACAATCCGTGTCTCGTAGGCGAACCCGGTGTCGGCAAGACCGCGATAGTAGAAGGTCTTGCAAGGAGGATAGCGGAAGGGAGCGTGCCCGAGAGCGTCCAGGGCAAGCGTCTTCTGACTCTCGATATGGCATCGATAGTGGCAGGCACCAAGTACAGGGGCGAGTTTGAGGAACGCATAAAGAAGATAATAAATGAGGTCATAGAGAACAAGAATATCATACTCTTCGTTGACGAACTGCATACGCTCATAGGAGCCGGCGGAGCGGAGGGGACCCTCGATGCTTCGAATATACTAAAGCCCTCGCTCTCACGCGGTGAGATCCAGCTTATCGGTGCAACGACGCATGATGAGTACAGGAAATATATCGAGAAGGATGCGGCGCTTGAGAGGCGTTTCCAGCCGATATCGGTAGAAGCACCCGGCCTTGAGGAATCAGTTGAGATACTTAAGGGCATAAGAGGGGTATATGAGGAGCATCACGGTGTTGTCATACCCGATGAAACGGTCGAAGCCTGTGTAAGGCTGAGTGACCGGTATATAAGCGACCGTTTCCTGCCCGATAAGGCGATCGATCTTATGGACGAGGCTGCGGCCAAGTTAAGGATAAGGGATCTCCCTTCGCTTGATGCCTTAAGGGAGATCGAGGATGAGCTTGACGGAATAGAGGAAAAAAAGGAAGAAGCCTTAAGGCTTGATGATCTTGAGGGCTATGCCGCTCTTAAGACAGAGCAGGAAAGGCTCGAAAAGGAATATATACGGACCAGGCTTAAGAACAGGGTGAAGGCGCGCAGGAACTGCACGGTCACTCCCGACCTGATCGCCGATGTCGTTTCCGAGTGGACGAAGATCCCGATAAAGAAGCTGACCGAGGGTGAGAATGCAAAGCTTAACCGTATGGAGAAGACTCTTAAGAAGCGCGTGATAGGCCAGGACGAGGCCGTATCCGCGGTCGCAAGGGCAGTAAAGAGGGGAAGGGTAGGCCTTAAGGAGAAGAACAGGCCGATAGGATCTTTCCTTTTCCTCGGACCTACGGGCGTAGGAAAGACCGAACTCAGCAAGGCCCTTACAGAAGTCCTCTTTGGTACCGAAAATTCGATGATAAGGGTCGATATGTCCGAATACATGGAGAAGCACACCGTCAGCAAGCTCATCGGCTCGCCTCCGGGATATGTTGGCTTTGAAGAAGGCGGCCAGTTATCGGAGAAGGTAAGGCGCAATCCTTATTCGGTAGTTCTTTTCGATGAGATAGAAAAGGCCCATCCCGATGTTTTCAATATACTCCTTCAGGTGCTTGATGAAGGAAACATCACTGATTCGAACGGCCGCAAGGTATCCTTTAAGAACTGCGTGATAATAATGACGAGCAATGCGGGCGCGAACCGTATCATAGATCCCAAACATCTCGGATTTTCCACGCAGGTGGATAAGGAAGCGGACCATAAGAAGATGAAGGACGGCGTCATGGAGGAAGTCAAGCGGATATTCAGGCCCGAGTTCATCAACCGTATCGATGAGATAATAGTCTTCAGATCGCTCGACCAGGATGATATGCAGAAGATCGTGACCCTGCTCACGGACCAGCTTACGGCAAGGATGAAGGAGGAGCTTAATGTGACTCTTACCGTGACCGCATCCGTCAAGAAACATATCGCACTTAAGGGGACGGATAAGAAGTTCGGAGCAAGGCCTTTAAAGCGCGCGATCCAGACGATGCTTGAGGATAAGCTTGCCCAGGACGTGCTGGACGGATACATAACGGAGGGCAGCAAAGTACGCGTTACCCTTAAAAAGGGAGAGATAGTGACAGAGGTTTCAGAGGACTGATTTTTGATGTTTTTTATGGTAAATATCCATGATTTGGTTTATACTTTAGATAGGTGTTATTATCTTTTCCAAGGAGGAAGATGAGATGTCTGTTGTTAATGAACTTATTAAGTCGGAACCGGACGGTGCACTTAGCTTCGGTAATTACGAACTTAGCGAAAAGACCAAAAAGGAAGACTTTGAAAACGCCGGAAATCTGTATAAGGTCAAGACGTTTAAGGAGATCACAAAGCTTGAAAGGGACGGAATGTTCGTTTATGAATCCGTACCGGGGACCAGCGTCCACGGTTTTCGTGCAACGGGTGACGGGGTCAGCTTTACGGTCAGCGGCGCCGAAGATGCCCAGCTGACTGTAGGTGTTAAGGAAGATACCGAATATGAGATATTCGTTGATGGCAGGAGTACGGGCAGGGTCAAGAGTAATCTTGGCGGCAAGCTTAGCATAAGTGTTGAGCTTGCAGGCAACGGGGATGTTCCCGTGGCCATTAAATTATGATTTGAAGGACGGATCTGATGACTAAGGCTAAGTCGGTTTTTTACTGCTCCGAGTGCGGTTATGAATCCGCCAAGTGGATGGGCCAGTGCCCCGGATGTCATTCGTGGAATACGTTTGTGGAGGAAGCCGTGAGAGCGGCTTCCGCGCATTCGGGGGCAGGAAGAGTCAGGAGCGCTGCATCTGCGGCAAGGCCCGAGAAGCTTAAGGATATATCGCTTGAGAGCGAAGATAAGATAAGTACGCATATGGGGGAGCTTGACCGTGTTCTCGGAGGAGGCATAGTCAGGGGCTCGCTCACCCTCGTGGGCGGAGATCCGGGTATCGGCAAGTCAACGCTGCTTCTGCAGGTCTGCAGGCTGCTTTCGCTTGATAATGTGAAGATACTCTATATCTCGGGCGAAGAATCGCTCAAACAGATCAAGATGAGGGCCGGGCGGATCGGTGACTTTACCGATTCGCTTCTTTTGTTATGCGAAACGGATCTTGAAGCGATCGAGGATGTCATACAAAAGGAAAAGCCTTCGGTAGTCGTGATCGACTCGATCCAAACGATGTATTCTTCTGATATATCATCGGCACCGGGTTCGGTCTCCCAGGTCAGGGAGGCGACCGCCGTGCTGCTTAGGCTTGCCAAGGGTTTATCGACCGCCATTTTCATAGTAGGCCATGTCACCAAGGAGGGAACGGTTGCAGGTCCTAGGGTGCTTGAGCACATGGTCGATACCGTATTGTATTTCGAGGGCGATCGGAACGCCTCCTACAGGATACTGCGCGGCGTCAAGAACCGTTTCGGCTCTACCAATGAGATCGGTGTGTTTGAGATGAGAAACGAGGGGCTTGTCGAGGTCATGAACCCCTCCGAATATATGCTGAACGGACGGCCCAAGGACGCGAGCGGTTCGGTCGTCGTGTGCGCGCTCGAAGGTACGAGGCCGCTGCTGATAGAGCTTCAGGCACTTGTCTGCAGGAGCAGCTTCGGTATACCGAGGCGCCAGACCACGGGTGCCGACTTAAACCGCGTGAACCTTCTTATGGCCGTGCTCGAAAAGAGGATAGGTCTTAAGATGGCCGAGTGCGATGCCTATGTGAACGTTGCGGGAGGACTTAAGTTAAATGAACCTGCGGCCGATCTCGGTATAGTTCTTGCGCTTGTATCAAGTTACAAAAACCTCGTGATACCGTGGGATGTCATAGCCTTCGGAGAGGTGGGCTTAAGCGGTGAGGTAAGGAGCGTTAGCATGCCCGCACAGCGTATCAAGGAAGCGCATAAGCTCGGTTTTACGACATGTATCCTTCCCGACAGCGTGCTAAAGAGCGTCGGGGAAGTACCAAAAGGAATGACTCTTATAGGAGTGGGCTCGGTGGTCGATGCGCTCAAGGCGCTGCAATGACCCCTAAACCCCGTCCCCGGGGTCCACATTTTGACCCCCCGGGACGGGGTTTGGGGTTCATTTTTTCACACATATACAGGAGAGAATGCCGCGATGATGGTCGCGGCATTCTCTCCATATAGACCCGTAATGAATTATGACCATGAGATATTTAATTTCTTGCTGGAATGCGCACAGTCACTCAGATAAAGATTAATTAGCGATTGATACGGTATACCGCTCTCGCCGGACTGCTTTTTGAAGTTGTGGTCTCCGGGGGACGAGGTTTCGGCAAAAACAACAATTAGATGTTGAAATTGCCGCAGGATAGTTTATAATATAACTAAGAATAATTACAAGGAGAATATGGTATGTATTATCATAGACAGCTGGAGCACAAGATCAAGGAATCAGCAGGAGAATATGCTTGTATAACCCTGTATGGCGCCAGGCAGACAGGAAAATCCACAATGGTAAGAAACCTGTTTCCCGGCTATGAATATGTCTCATTGGACAGTAGCAGGGAGCGTATGCTTGCCACAGATGATCCTGCGCTTTTTTTGGATGCACACGGCACTCCGCTGATAATAGACGAGATACAGAAGGTCCCTGACCTGATGGAGGAGATCAAGATAAAAATAGACGAAGCAAAATTGAAGTGCGTGAAAGAGGGAACGAGCATTTCTTTGATGTATATTCTTACCGGTTCAAACACACATGAAATCCGAGAAAGGGCGTCAGAGACATTAGCGGGAAGAACTGCGCTGATCGAAGTGAATTCGTTTTCGGAATGTGAGAAACAAAAAAAGGAAGGAAGCGAATTTGTACCTGATATCGACATATTAAAGAAAAAACAGATTGATCTGAAGCCTAAAAACAGGTATGAGATTTTTGAAGAAATATTTCTCGGAGGCATGCCTGAATACTGGATAATGCGGCCTGATCGGGATACCTTTTTTGAAAGCTACATCGCCACGTACTTGGAAAAAGACGTAAGCAGAATGATAAACATCGGAAGACTTGATGATTTCAGAAGGTTTATGCGTATTGTAGCGCTCCGGACATCGCAGCAGCTTGATTACACGGAGATCGGTAATGCAGTAGGAATTGACGCAAGAACGGCGAAAACGTGGCTTTCGATCCTGGAGGCCTCCGGCATAATCATAATCCTGCAGACATATGCAAATAACCTCTCAAAACGTATAATTAAATCTCCTAAACTGTATTTTATGGATACAGGACTGTGTGCTTTTTTGTGCGGATGGACGGATTTTAAGATATTGGAATCATCTCCGATGGCAGGTGCTTTCTTTGAGACTTATGTTGTGAGTGAGATAGTTAAAAGTATACGCAACGCAGGCAAGCGAATCGAAAACACGTTGTACTATTACAGGGACCGGGATCAGAAAGAGGTGGATCTGATTTTCGATATCAACCGGACACTGTACCCGATAGAGATAAAAAAGGGAGTGGGAAAAGATAAGGCAGATAAAAACTTCAAAATCCTTAAGCAGTATAAGATGCCTATAGCTACAGGGCTGGTAATTGATACATCGGACAGAGTCTTTCCTCTTAACAAAGAAACATATTACTGCCCGGTAGGAATGATTGGATTATAAGGGAAAGCTCGGGAATGCAATGCCCCCGAGGGCGGGGTTGACGGCCTGTTTTCTTGAAAAATACGGTATTTTGTGTTACAATCAATATTCAACGTGATCAACTGTTTTATCCTCTCCGGAGGACATTTGAACTTTACCTGACAGGAGGTATTTTCGGATGAATAAAAGACTTATGCGGAGGATAACCGGACTCTTTCTTGCGGCGCTGCTGGCTGTGGTGCAGCCTGTGGGCGTATTTGCAGAAGAAATCGATATTCCGTATGGATCCTATGAGGACATATCCATAGAAGAAGCCGTACAGGAAGCCGGTGATGGATATACTGATGAGGTTGACATAACTTCGGAGCAGGCCGGTGAAACAGATGATATGTCTGAACCGGCGACTGCCGATGAGACTGCGGGTGAGACCGCGATCGAAGACGAAGCCACCATCCCTGAAGAAGGTGAAGATCCGTCCGTTACGTATGAATTATCCGATGAACTTCCTTACGGACTTATGGGAATGCCTGACGGATACACGGTAAGTGCTTCCGAGATGGAGGATAAGCTTGAACTTAACAGTCACGGGATCGGGGCTGCTATAGCTTCCATGGAGCCCGGTACCGACTATGTTGAGGATGAGGTCATATTCCTCGCTGAGGACGAAGGATATGCGGACGATGTCGCTGCGGCATATAACGGAACCCTTGAATCATTTGAATACGGTGTTGCCGTTGTAAAGCTTGACGAGGAGATAACCGTGGTGCAGGCAGTCAGTGCCGGTATGGATACGGGGCTTAACCTGCCTCCTGTTGAACCCAATTATCTGACCTATCTTGAGCCTGTGGAAGATGT
>JAILLY010000049.1 GCA_024692905.1 Lachnospiraceae bacterium
TGGAAATACGGTACTGATAGAGATTCCATATACAGTCACAAATATTGACGGTCTGAAGTGCAATGGGATCATGAAAAAGACTTTCGATCAGGACGAGATAGAGTCAAACGGCGGTAAGGAGTATCTTGGTCTTATTGTCTACGGCGGAACAGAGACGGAGTGGAACAGGCTTGTTAACACATATAACCTTACTCAGTCATACCCTCAGGACTGGTCGAAGTTCCATATCCTGTTTAACGCCGGCTGGACGTTGGATGCATATGGCAATGTGAAATACGTACCGTATGATTTTTCCAAATTCTATCCGGTATTCAATGCGCAGGAAGGCTATGATCCTGCTTCGGATGATGATTTACAGTTACCCGGATCCGGCGTCGTTTATATGGATGGCACATTCCGCTGCTTTGATTCGGCCGGCCGAATGGTCAGAGATATGACTGTCCTTAATAACGGGAAGATATATGAGTGTTACAGGATCACCGATGTGAATGAGGATGGATATGACCCGAATAAGATATACGGTAATTTCTATCCTTCCCTTTATGCTTCCGCGGGGTTGTATTACTTTAATGAAGACGGAAAAGGTACACTGATCTGTGACTTTGGAACTGCGGCAGATCCTGCCGCGTCGCAGCTTGATCCGTCGGTCATTACGGACGGCATATATTCTCATCCGGATGATGCATCTGTAAAGTTCATGGTGAGGGATCATACTCTTGTAAAAGGAAGCGGGAGCGTTGTGACCGTTTCCGGGCTGATATTGAATGAAGGAAGCATTTATCATGCCGGAAGAAGCGGGAAGCTGACGGTCGGATATACGGAAAGTAAGATCACGGAAAACGGTAAGGAGATAACATACGGCTGGTATTTTGATCCGGCCACCGGTAGACTCCTCTGGTATTCCAAAAACGCTGACGATGTGACTCTTTATTATAAGCCGCATGCGGGAGCTGCTGACGTAATAACCGCACTTTCAGGCAGCGATGCAGATCTGTTAAACGGTGAGTATCCGGATGAAGAGGGACAGACAGTCATATTCACGGGCGGGAAAGCGGCCGGACTTGCCGCGATCCGTTTGTTTGGCGCCGCGACCATGGAAGCGGCCGGACTTATAGATGTTTCTTCCGCACTGGAGGCAAGTCGGGTCGATCTTGTGATTCCGGAAGGATCGACGGAAACCGGATACATACTCAAACTTATTACAGAGCCGGCTTCTCCGCTTCCTGAACCCGGGATCGAGTGGTCTGTTGTTACAAATGCTCCAAAGGTATCGGGAAAACAGGTGCTTGCCCTTGAGCCGGATGCCGGCGACGAACACATCGCTAAGATCACGGCTTCCTGTACGGGACGGTCAAGGGTAAGAGTAACCGTAAAGTCAAAGGACAGCGCGGGAAATCTGATTGAAACCTATACGGCGGAATGCCTCTTTGTCATAACGGATACAAATATTTATCCCGACGGACTGACCATAACTTCCGCATCGGGGAACGGATATGTAAAACCCGGAGAGACGCTTACGTTGAATGCCGCCTTTACTCCGGCGGATGCAAACGCCAATACTTCAATTACATGGAAGAGTAGCAACTTAAGGATAGCTGCCGTTTCGCCGGATCCCGGGGATCCGGCAAAGGCGGTTGTCAAAGGTATGGCTCCGGGAAGCGCGGTCATACAGGCAAGATGCGGGAATAATATCAGGGCAAGTTTTGAAGTCACCTGTGATCCGGACGGACACGTTGATCCGCCCGCACCTGTCATCGTACCAAAGAAAGTCATCGTAAAGGCACCATACGGAACAGAGGTTTATACAGGTGAGACGCTTAGCCTGGCTGCGACCGTGTCTCCTGACGGAGCACCGCAGGATCTTACATGGTCATCATCAGCTCCTGCGGTTGCAACGGTAGACCTGTCCGGTGTTGTTACGGGATGTTCAAACGGTACAGTCACCATAACCGCAGCATCAAAAGATTACCCGAATGTAAAGGGCAGCATTAAGCTGACCGTACTGACTAAGGTGACCTCGGTCGATATAAACGGTCCTGCAGACGGTAAGGTCATGACCGGAAAAACAGTCATGCTCACGGCGGAATTTAACGAAGGAGCATCGGATAAGGGGCTTGTCTGGCAGACGGACGATCCTGCCATAGCCGATGTCGATCAGAACGGAAAAGTCACGGGCAAGGCTGCGGGTACGGCGCTGATAACCGCAGTGAGCACTGCAGATTCTTCGAAGTCGGATGATTATGAGATAAAGGTTTACGAACCGGTAAGCGGACTTAAGTTCAATACAGGTAAGATAAGCCTTGGAAAGGGCGAGAGCCGCAGTGATGTAAAAGTCATGATAACGCCGGCGACCGCAACGGACGCAGATATTAAATATGAAAGTTCTGATGAGACGGTCGTAATGATCAAAGAGGATGGATCGGGAAATCCTGTTTTGGATGAAAACGGCTGCATTACCCTCATTGCAGGAATGTTTACGGATAAAACAAGTAAGAACGCCAATATAACGGCTACGGCAATGGACGGGAGCGGCAGAAGCGCAAAGTGCACAGTCACTGTCGGCAACGCGGTTGATCTTCTTTCGCTAAGCGCACCCAAGGATCAGGATACTCTGGCAGCAGGGAAGACCCTTAAGTTTACGCCGGTATTTAACGGCGGTGATAAGACGAAACAGCCTGCAAATAAGGACGTTACGTGGAGTATTGTATCGGTTGAGGATATGGACGGACATGCCATAGCGGATGAGGATGAATGGCCCTATTATGCAACGATAGATGAAAAGGGTACGCTTAAGGGCGTTGCTGCATGTACGGTTAAGATAAAGGCTGTGCATGATACGAGCGGTACAGAGTCTGCCGGGTATCCGGTAAGGATATTTGTTCCGATGAGTAAATTTGTTATCAGTGACAGCAAGTTGACGATAAGTGAGAATAAGCCGGGTGGATACGAACTCGGAGCGGAGATAACGCCCGCGGATGCGACTTTTTATGATACGACAGACGGTACGGCACTTGTACAGGATAAGCTTAAGTGGGAAGTTGTAAAGAGCGATAAAGCTGCTGGCGAAATCGCCGACATAGTAAGCGTTGATCCGGAAACCGGCCGGATAGCCGTCGGAACGCTTCCCGCAACAAAGACCAAGGCAACAGCCACCATAAAGGTCACGGCAAAAAGTGACGGAGATAACGGCAAGCAGATCGAGAAGTATGCTACCTGCACGGTAACTGTGGTAAAAGAAGTAAAAGTGACAAAGCTGACTCTCGATACTCCAAAGATAACTGCAGGCGTCGGAACCGAATATGTTGTAAATGTAAAGGCGGAACCCGCAACGGCTGACGATAAAGAGATCACGTGGGAATGCAATGTATCTGATTCGGTTGTGGATGTCTCAGAGGAGGACGGTAAGTATAAGATAAAGGTCCTGGGTGTGCCCGATAATAAGAATAAACAGGCGGAGATCGTCTTTAAGAACATTGCAGGCGGCAAGTCGGTCAAGTGTAACGTGATCGTCGGAAATCCGGTTTCCGGGGTTGAGATACTGCCGTTGAAAGATGAGCAAAAGAAGCTTGCGGTAGGCAAGAGCCTTGGCCTTAAGGCAAATGTTGTCTGTGCCGCATCGGCAACGGACAGCAAGGCTAAACCCGCAAACCGGACAGTCACATGGAAGATAACGGAAGCAATGGATGCAAACGGAGAGCCGTTGGCCGAAGATAAGTTCTCAAGGATCGCAACCGTAGACAGCAAGGGCAATGTCAAAGCATTGGGATGCGGGACCGTTAAGGTGACGGCGGTTTCAAACGAGACTCCCGCTTCCGGGTCAGCAGAGCAGGACAGCGTTTACATAGTAACCTGCATACCTGTAAAGGGACTCACCATAAGTGCCGCAAAGAGGAGCGTCGGAGAGGGTAATACGGGAGAACTGTGGATAAGCGCGGTAACGCCGGATGATGTTTTTGATCCTTCAGATGGCGGAAAGGTGATGATAGACTGGATGGTATCGGATCCGGAAAATCCCGATGATCCGGCAGTAAAGATCGCGGCTTTGGCGGACGGAGCGGAAGCCGGTTCATTAACCGATACTGATTTTTCGGCAACTGCGCAGACATCTGCGGCTGAAGGACAGAAGCTTATATTCAAAGCAACAGGTACGGGCAAAAAAGCGATAATGATAACCGGAACCGCCAAAGACGGAAGCGGGAAGAGCGTTAAGTGCAGCGTGACTGTGATCGGCAGGATGAAGGAAGAGGACGTAAAGATCAAGATAACCTTTAATTCAGCCAAGGCTCTTAAGGATATAATAACCGTAACGGCTAAGGATTCGGATACGGATCCGGGTACTTCGCCCGGTTATGATATCGATGCAAAGCTGCTTGAAGTGACAGACCTTCCGGTTAAGAAAACGATAACTCTGACGCCGGTGGTTACTGCAGCCGCTGCAAATAAGACAGTAACTTATGTGAGCAGTGATCCGCGTGTTGCGACCGTAAACAATAAGGGAGTCGTTACCGCGAAGGGTGCCGGCAGCGCCACGATAACGATGATGACAGCTGATGGCGGCTTCACTGCCACATGCACTGTATCAGTGACACCATAGCATATAGAATCGAGGGACCGGGGGGACGGTTCTGTGGTCCCACTACAAAAAGGGACCACAGAACCGTCCCCCGGTCAAAAAGGTACCGCAGAACCGTCCCCTGGTCCCCTCCGAAAAGATATTGACAAAAATGTTCTGCCATACTATGATTTGAAAGTCGGTATAAATGCCGCGTATCTGGTTCGATGAGCCATAAGTTTAAAAGGTATATAATAAGGAGAGGAATCATGTTAGAGAAATTAACGGAAATGATCAGGGAGCAGTTAAATACGGATGCAGCCATTTCAGAGGATACTTCCTTTAAGGATGATCTTGGAGCTGATTCACTGGATCTTTTTGAACTCATCATGGGTCTTGAGGAAGAGTTCGGAGTTGAGATACCTACGGATGACCTTGAGAACATCGCTACTGTAGGAGATGTTATCAAGTATCTTAAGGAGCATGGTGCCGAAGAGTAAATTTCCGATAATATTCACCGGCCAGACAGGAACAACGGCCGCTGAACCGGTGTGAACAGTCACCGGCCCGGCAGGATAAAGGCCGGAGAAACAGGGATTAACCGCTCATATGTGTCCGACGGAGCCTGCAGCTAACGGCGAGTTTTCAGGTGACAGCGGAGCTTACAGGGAACACCGGAGCGGGCAAGAGTAAACGGTATGTAACATGCGTTCATCACTGACGATGGACGCATATATTTTGAGTAAACGAGAGGTATTTTTGATGAAAACACGTATAACCGACCTTCTCGGCATAGAATATCCCATCATCCAGGGAGGCATGGCATGGGTTGCGACCCATGAGCTTGCAAGCGCCGTATCAAATGCCGGCGGCCTCGGAATAATCGGGGCGGGCGGAGCACCGGCCTCATGGGTAAGGGACCAGATCAGGGCATGCAAGAGTGAAACGGATAAGCCCTTTGGCGTTAACTTAATGCTCATGAACCCGGAAGCCGATGAGATAGCAAAAGTCATTGCCGAGGAAGGTGTTAAAGTCGTAACGACAGGTGCCGGTAATCCCGGTAAATATATAAGCATGTGGAAGGAAGCGGGAACAGTCATCATCCCCGTGGTAGCAAGCGTTGCACTTGCCAAGCTCATGGAGCGCAGCGGAGTGGATGCGGTGGTTGCCGAAGGAACCGAATCCGGCGGACATATCGGAGAGGCAACGACCATGACTCTGGTTCCGCAGGTGGTTGATGCGGTGAGCATACCCGTTATCGCAGCCGGCGGTATCGCAGACGGACGCGGGATGGCAGCAGCGTTTATGCTCGGTGCAGAGGCGGTACAGATGGGGACCCGTTTCGTTGCCGCGACCGAATCCATTGCACACCGGAATTATAAGGACAGGATCGTAAAAGCAAAGGATATAGATTCAGAGGTCACGGGACGCAGCTTCGGGCATCCGGTAAGAGTCCTTCGTAATCAGATGACCAAGGAATACCTTGAGATGGAGAAAAAGGGAGTGCCCTTTGAAGAGATAGAGCAGCTGACTCTCGGCTCGCTTAAGAAGGCCGTGGTAGACGGCGATACGAAGATGGGCTCGATGATGGCGGGCCAGATAGCCGGACTCATCTCACGAAACGATATGTCATGCAAAGAGATAATCGAAGAGATAGTAAATGATGCGAGCAGGCTGCTTAAGGCCTGAACAGTATCATGATGACCCCTTAAATGCGGGACAAAGGAGAAATTATCAATGGGTAAGACAATGTTCATGTTTCCGGGGCAGGGAGCGCAGTACGTCGGAATGGGCAAGGCCATGTACGATGAATACGCAAAGGCGCGGGAGATATTCGATATCGCCGCAAAGGCAACGGGTCTTGACATAGCGGGCCTGTGCTTTAAGGAGGACAGGGATGAGTTCCTTGTACCCGGGAAAGACGGCAGCAGTACGGATAAGATAAATATCACCGAATATACACAGATCGCGATGCTCACAGTCGAGGCGGCCGTATATGCCGTGATGGAGGAGCAGGGTCTTAAATGTGACTTTACGGCGGGCCTTTCGCTCGGTGAATACGGAGCACTTATAGCGGCCGGCGTGTTCGGGTTCGAGGATGCGTTCCGTGTCGTAAGGCAGAGGGGTATCTTCATGCAGGAGGCGGTTCCCGTCGGAGGAGCGATGGCAGCCGTACTCGGACTTGACGCGGAGGTTATCGACGGGGTTTGCGGCAAGACCGACGGATATGTTTCGATCGCGAACTATAACTGCCCCGGACAGATAGTCATCACAGGTGAGGAAGCGGCAGTGGCAGCGGCATCTGAGGCCCTTAAGGAAGCAGGATCCAGGAGAGTCGTTCCCCTCAATGTTAGCGGCCCCTTCCATTCGAAAATGCTCGTCCCCGCAGGTGAGCGTCTTGGCAAGGTTATAGATGAGACCACGATAAACAAAGTGAGCGTTCCTTACGTTTCAAACGTGACCGCACAGCTCGTGACCGATTCGGTCAATGTAAAGGAACTCCTTGTAAAACAGATATCTTCATCAGTCCGTTGGCAGCAGACCATCGAACTTATGATAAATGAAGGCGTTGATACCTTCGTCGAGATCGGTCCCGGCAAGACCTTGTCCGGCTTCATGAAGAAGATCGTAAAGCCTGAGGATCAGGGCAGGATAAGCACATATCATATCGAAACACCGGAGGAACTTAAGGCATATGTTGAAAGATAAGACAGCCCTCGTAACAGGGGCATCAAGAGGTATAGGTGCACAGGTGGCAAAGTCACTCGCAGCAAACGGAGCTTATGTTTATGTGAATTATAACGGCTCCAAGGAACGCGCCGACGAAGTCGTTGACGAGATAGTAAAGTCAGGCGGGCAGGCAGAGGCCATATGCTGCAACGTGGCTGACTTTGACGCATGTAAGGAGATGATCGAAAAGATCATCGCAGACCGCGGCAGGCTCGATATCCTCATCAATAATGCCGGTATCACAAGGGATGACCTTCTTATGAAGATGAGCGAGGAAGCATTCGATGCGGTCATAAACACGAATTTAAAGGGCTGCTTTAATACGATAAGACATGCTTCGAGATATTTCCTTAAGCAGAGGAGCGGCAAGATAGTGAACCTGTCATCGGTTTCCGGCGTTATGGGAAATGCGGGCCAGGCAAATTATTCGGCTGCAAAGGCCGGAGTCATAGGCCTTACGAAGAGTGTCGCAAGGGAGCTTTCAAGCCGCGGGATCAACTGCAATGCGATAGCGCCCGGATTTATCGAGACGGAGATGACCGCCGCGATGACCGATAAGGCCAAGGAAGCCACGATCGCGACGATCCCTCTCGGACGCACCGGATCCACTGAGGATATAGCAAAAGCCGTACTGTTCCTTGCATCGGATATGTCGGATTACATTACCGGGCAGGTTATCTCGGTTGACGGCGGCATGAGTATATAAAATACCCACTGAATTGAAAAAAAGGCGATTTAATAGGTAAAAATGAAAGAAGCTTAGATAATAATTCCCGCTGAATCGGGAAAATGGTTATTTGGCAGGTGAAAACATTTACAGCAGGAAGGATGACCGATGAGTAAGAAGAGAGTAGTTGTAACGGGCATGGGAGCGATAACTCCGATAGGCCTTAACGTAGAGGATTTCTGGAGCGGTATAAAGGAAGGCAGGCTCGGATTCGGACCGATAACCGCATTTGACACGACCGAGTATAAATGCCATGTCGCGGCGGAAGTCAAGGACTTTGATGCCAAGGAATACATGGATTTCAAATCGGCAAAGAGGATGGAGCGATTCTCACAGTTTGCCGTCGCTGCAACCGGTGAGGCATTTAAGGATGCGGGGATCGACATGGATAAGGAAGATCCTTTCCGCGTCGGTGTTGCGGTCGGCTCCGGTATAGGAAGCCTCCAGGCCATTGAGAGGGAGCATTCAAGGCTCCTTGAAAAGGGCCCGGGCAAGGTAAATCCGCTGTTCATCCCGATGCTCATAGGCAATATGGCAGCAGGCAATATTTCGATAGCCTTCGGCCTTAAAGGTAAGAGCATAGACGTGGTTACCGCATGTACTACGGGTACCAATAATATAGGCGAAGCTTTCAGGACGATCCAGTACGGTGATGCCGATATCATGGTCGCCGGAGGATGCGAAGCGTCGGTAACACCCATGGGTGTCGCCGGCTTTACGGCACTTACCGCATTATCAACCGAGGAGGATCCCGCGAAATGCTCGCTTCCTTTTGATAAGAGAAGGAGCGGTTTCGTTATGGGAGAAGGTTCGGGAATAGTCATACTCGAGGAACTTGAGCATGCAAAGGCAAGGGGTGCGAAGATATATGCCGAACTCCTTGGTTACGGCTGCTCATCCGATGCATTCCACATAACCTCTCCCGCAGAGGACGGATCGGGTGCCGCAAAGGCAATGCTTAATGCGGTCGCCGATGCAGGACTGAAGCCCGCTGATATAAACTATATAAACGCGCACGGTACGGGGACGCATCATAACGACCTGTTTGAGACGCGTGCCGTCAAGCTCGCGTTCGGTGAGCACGCCGGGGATATAAGGATAAATTCGACAAAGTCAATGATCGGCCATCTTCTCGGAGCTGCAGGTGCCATTGAATTCATAACCTGCGTAAAGGAACTTGAAGAAGGTTATATACATGCAACCGCAGGCTACAGCGAGCAGGATGAAGAAATGGATCTTGATTACTGCGCACAGTCATACAATGATCCGGATCTTAAATATGCACTGTCGAATTCGCTCGGATTCGGAGGCCATAACGCCTCGCTCCTGGTCGGAAAGTACACGGCCTGAGGCAAATACCGTCCAAACCGCAAAGCAGCGAATTCAGACGGTAAAAAATGATGCAAACCGCGGAGAAAATACCGTCCAAACCGCAAAGCAACGAATTCAGACGGTAAAAAGGAATAATAAGATGTCAGAAAAAAAGGATCTGCTCACTGCAAAAGAAATAATGGAGATAATCCCGCACCGCCAGCCTTTTATGCTCATCGACGCGATCGAGCAGATGGAGGAAGGCAAGTCGGTAAGGGCAAGAAAATGCGTAAGCTATAACGAGCCCTTCTTCGCCGGTCATTTTCCGGGCGAACCGGTAATGCCCGGAGTCCTTATCGTTGAGGCGATGGCCCAGGCGGGAGCGGTCGCTGTGCTCTCACTGCCTGAAATGAAAGGCAGGACGGCATACTTTGCCGGTATCGACAAGGTGCGCTTCAAACGTAAAGTCGTTCCCGGCGATGTTCTCACACTTGAAGTGGAGATCGTAAAGCTCAAGGGTCCCATAGGGATCGGGCAGGGCAGGGCCACCGTGGACGGCGAGCTCGCATGCTCGGCAGAGATAATGTTCGCGATAGGTAAGTAGGTACCATACCCGCTTGACCCGTCACGTTTTCATGGAAAGAATTATCATGGAAAGAATTATTAAGGAGTGATGATATGTGGCAGGGATTTAAAAATGCAAAGAATTACTTTACGCTCGGCAAGAACAAGCCGGCGGAGGATACAGTCACCTGTAAGCAGTGCGGTGCGATACTCCCCAAGCAGGAAGCCAAGGCAAACAGATATATCTGTACCAAGTGCGGCTACTATTTCAGGGTAAGGACACATAACAGGTTAAGAATGGTCGCGGACCCGGATTCGTTCACGGAATGGTTCACGGATATCGAGGAATCCAATCCGCTTGACTTTCCCGGATATGAAGAAAAGCTTAAGGAAGTACGCGAGAAGACAGGCCAGAAGGAAGGCGTTACAGTCGGAAGGGCCACGATACACGGTGAACCCGTCGTGCTCGGTGTATGTGATTCCAGGTTCTTAATGGGTTCAATGGGTCATGTTTACGGTGAGAGGATCACGGCTGCCGTTGAGCGTGCGACTGAAGAGAAGCTTCCCGTGATACTGTTCTGCTGCTCGGGAGGCGCAAGGATGCAGGAGGGCATAATGTCCCTAATGCAGATGGAGAAGACAAGTGCGGCCTTAAAGCGTCATTCGGACGCGGGGCTTTTGTATATACCGGTCCTCACGGATCCGACGACCGGAGGAGTTACCGCAAGTTTTGCGATGCTCGGTGATGTCATACTTGCCGAGCCCGGAGCACTCATTGGTTTTGCCGGTCCCAGAGTCATTGAGAAGACCATCGGCGAGAAGCTGCCGGCAGGTTTCCAGAGTTCGGAGTTCCAGCTTGAGCACGGCTTCGTCGATGCGATAGTTGAGCGAAGACAGTTAAGGAAGACGCTGAGCAGGCTCATAAAGCTTTACACCGGCACTAAGGGTATCGCGAATTTCGATCCGGATTCGGATGATGAAGCCCGTCCCGAGGAGGTGGCAAGGGAACAGGAGATGAAGTCGGTCCCGCTGTCTGCCTGGGAGAAGGTTACTGCCGCCCGTTCGGTCGAACGCCCTTCGAGTACCGATTATATGGATATAATCTTTAAGGATTTCTTTGAACTCCACGGCGACAGGCTTTTCAGGGATGATCCCGCGGTCATAGGCGGAGTTGCGTATCTTGACGGCCAGCCGGTAACAGTCATAGGTATCCAGAAGGGCAAGGACTTCAAGGAGTGCGCTTACCGTAATTACGGAATGTGCTCACCTGAGGGATACCGTAAGGCCCTGCGCCTTATGAAGCTTGCCGAGAAGTTTAACATGCCTGTCATCACCTTCGTAAATACCTCGGGAGCTTATCCGGGTAAGGAAGCCGAAGAGAACGGACAGGGTGAGGCGATAGCAAGAAACCTCTATGAGATGTCAGCCTTAAAGGTTCCCGTGATCTGTCTTATGATCGGAGAAGGCGGAAGCGGAGGAGCGCTCGGGCTTGCAGTAGGAAACGAAGTATGGATGATGGAAAATGCGACTTATTCGATTCTCTCGCCCGAGGGATTCTCGTCGATACTCTGGAAATCAAGTGACAGGATAGAAGAGGCTGCGGGTGTCATGAAACTCACGGCTGAAGATCTTAAGGAACTTGGCATAATCGAGAAGATAATCCCCGAGTACGGCGGAGCAAATGAATGGACGACGCGCTCGATCGCAAGGTACATGAAGAAGAATATCAAGGATTTTCTTAAGGAAAATAAAGACAAGGCCCCGGATGACTGGGCTAAGGAACGCTACGCAAGGTTCCGCAAATTCTGATCGATAGGAGAATAAGATGTTAGCAAGGATAATGGGTACGGGAATGGCACTTCCCGAGCTGGTGGTAACAAACGACGATCTGGCCAAGATCATGGATACGTCCGATGAGTGGATAACGGAGAGGACCGGAGTCAAGACGAGGCATCTTGCGGTGAAGGAGGGAACGAGTTCACTTGCGATAGAAGCTGCGAAAAAGGCTCTCGATAACGCGGGCGTTGATGCCCATGAACTTGACCTTATAATAGCGGCAACAGTCACTCCGGACAGGCTTCTCCCGTTCTTGAGCGGTGAGATACAGGCGGGGATCGATGCGATGCAGGCCGCTGCATTTGATATGGTCGTAGGCTGCTCCGGTTATCTTTATGCGATAAGCGTGGCCAATGCCTATGTCCAGTCGGGAATGTATAAGAATATCCTGATCGTGGGTGCCGAGACCTTAAGCCGTATCATGAACTGGGAAGACAGAAAGTCATGTATCCTTTTCGGTGACGGCGCGGGAGCGACGGTCATAAAGGCAGATGAGGTCGGCGTTATCCGTTCGGTACTCGGAACGGACGGAAAGGCAGGTCCCGCACTCGGATGTGAGGCCCGTCCGCTTCAGAATCCCTATGTGCATAATGAGTGGGATTATCCCTATGTTGTCATGGCCGGACAGGAGGTTTATAAGTTTGCGGTACGAACGGTACCGAAATGCATAAACGAAGTGCTTGACGCAGCCGGGATAGCCGCGGATGACATCAAATACTTCGTGATCCACCAGGCTAACTTAAGGATGATCGAGGCAATAGCCAAGAGGCTTAACCAGTCCATGGACAAGTTCCCGGCATGCATCCAGGAAACAGGAAACGTTTCAGCTGCGAGCATACCTATGGTGCTTGATAAGATAAACCGTGCGGGAAAGCTTGAGCGCGGGGACAAGCTCGTATTTGCCGGTTTCGGTGCAGGCCTTACCTGGGGCGCGAGCGTACTTACCTGGTAGGATTCCCGAAGCGTAAGCAAATTTACCCGGCAGAAGTTTAAGGAAAAACTTCGCGGAAATAAACCGGCGGAATTTTGCGGAAACCATAAAATAAAAGAATATCAATTGGGACGCAGTATGTGTTATACTGAATATAAGCATCTTTAAATTTTCGGATCTTATATACAGGAGAGATTAAATGATCGACACGCTGCGTCCTTTATCATTTGACCACTTAATGCGCTGGATAATCAATGAGCAGAAAAGATCGGGCTCGATATTCGGTGTCAGGGACTTCTATCAGGCCAATCCTTTTAAAACACTGGAACTTATGGACGAGAAACTCGAGACCCCTTTCGGTCCGGCCTCGGGTCCGCATACTCAGTTCGCGCAGAGCATCATAGCCGCGTATGTTGCGGGCTGCCGCTTTTTTGAGCTGCGCACTGTATGTCCCCGTGATATAAAGCAGGATCCCGAGATAAATGTCGAGGGTGAAGGATATAATGTAGAAGGAGCGGGCAACCTTAGTTTTAAGGAATGCTTTGAAGAATATGTAAAGGCCTGGATCGCACTCAAAGTCCTGTCCGTCGAATATGGTATGGGCGGCATGGACGGATTCATATTCAACGTATCCGCAGGCTATACCTACGAAGATTTTACGACCCCCGAAATGCGGGAATTCCTTATAAGGATGCAGGATGCTTCGGAGACTGAGATATTCAGGAACTCGATCAATTACTTAAGGGAACATATAGATATGTTCCAGAACCTTACCCTTGAGGATATAGATGATATATCCCCGAGGATAAGTTCGGCCGTTTCGGTATGCACACCGATCGACTGTTCCGTAAAGGAAATTGAAAACATCTCCAAATACATAATGTGCGATCTGAAGATCAGCATGGCCATAAGGTTAAACGCTGCACTGCTGGGATATGATTACTGCCGCGCGGCGCTTGATTCCATGGGTTATTACGATATCGAGATAAGCCGCGAAACGGTTGATAAGAGCGTCAGATATTACGATATGGTACCGCTCATAAATAAGCTCATCGGCATCGCAAACAAGGAAGGAAAGCTGTTCGGAGTCAAGCTCACAGGCTCTTTCCCGGTCATAGATAAGGGCGACCGATCAAGGACCCTGAATCTTTCCGGAAGGGCTTTGTTCCCGCTGTCAGTGGCGCTTGCCGCGAAGCTTTCGGATGACTTTGACGAAAGGTTAAGGATCGCATTTTCGGGAGGCGCCGACGCCAATAACGTCGAGGATATCTTTGAAGCCGGAATATGGCCCATCACGATGAACACGACCATATTAAAGCCCGGCGGCATCAACCGCTTCAAGCAGTTCTCCTATACCTTCAACGAATGGTCATACAGCGATTACGCGGGCACGCATACCGGACTCTTAAAGCGTATGTCCGAACGCGTCCGCATGAACAATCAGTATACCAAGCCTTTAAGGTCCGATGTTCCGACGAAGAGGCCGGGGCGCATACCCAAGACCAACTGTTTTATCGCGCCCTGTGTCGAGGGCTGCCCGATCGGCCAGGACATAACCTCATACTTAAGCCTTATAGATGAGGAAAAGTACACCGAGGCGCTGCGTGTCATACTTGAAAAGAATCCTCTCCCGTTCACAACGGGCTCGATCTGCACCCATGAGTGCATGACGAACTGCACGAGGGTTTATTACGAGAAGTCGGTCAAGATAAGGGAAGCCAAGCTCATCGCGGCACAGAACGGGTTTGAAGGCATAATAGAAGAACTCCATCCCAAGATCGCAGTCGGGAAGGTTCTCAATATAGCTATCGTGGGAGGAGGGCCTGCGGGAATGTCGGCCGCATTCTTCCTTGCAAGGGAAGGGCATAAGGTGACCATGTTCTGCCACAGGGACCAGTTAGGCGGCGTGGTAAGGCATTTGATACCCGATTACCGTATGCCTGCTGACAGGGCGGATAAGGATGCCGCACTTTTAAAGGCACTGAAGGTCGATATAAGGAAGGGCGTCCATATAAAGGATATAAAAGAGATAAAGGGTTATGACAAGACGATACTCGCACTTGGAGCACCCATCCCCGTGGCTCTTGATATACCCGGTATCGACGTTATCTCAGCCATATCCTTCCTTGAGGAATATAAGGAGAACAAGGGAAGAGTCGAACTCCCCTCAAGCGTAGCCGTCATCGGCGGGAATGATACTGCCGTGGATGCGGCAAGGGCCGCCAAGAGAGTAAGGGGCGTTGAGAATGTCTATATCATATACAGGAGGAACCGCCGGTATATGAAGGCAAACGATACGGAAGTCCAGGCGGCTTTAAATGAGGGTATCGAACTCATGGAGCTCATGGATCCGTTTGAATATAAGGACGGACATCTTAAGTGCCATATCACGGAACTTAAGGGCTCGGGATCCGATGGAAGGATGCTCCCGGGTGATACGGATGAAGTGATGGCCGTACCCGTAGGTGCCGTTATAGCGGCGGTGGGCGTGAGAGTCGATTCCGATTTCTATCGCAGCAACGGAATAGAAGTTGCCGAAAACGGTCTGCCGGTCGTTGATCCCGATACTTATGAAAGCAGCGTTAAGGATGTATATATAATCGGTGACGGACGCGTCGGCTCGGCATCCGTTGTTGAAGCGATCGCGGATGCCAAGAAGACAAGCGATGCGATCCTTGAGGAATTTGATAACATAGTCGCTGTTGAGAGCGAGGAGTTCGGCATGCCCGAAGGGTACGGGACCGACGGATACGTGAACAATAAGCCCAGACAGGAGCGCCGCGTACTCCTTCACAGGAGAAGTTCCGATAATAAGCTAAGCGCCCTTTATGCCAAGAAAGGTATCTTAAGAGAGCCCCATTACCGCAATGACTGCGGACGCTGTCTTGACTGTTCGAGGCTGTGCGAGAATTGCATTGACGTATGCCCGAACCGCGCCAATGTCGAGATAAAGGTCCCGGGGAATCCCGTTCCCCAGGTTCTGCATGTTGACAGGATGTGCAACGAATGCGGCAACTGTGAGACCTTCTGCCCTTATGAGGGTGCACCCTATAAGGAGAAGTTCACGCTGTATGATACGGTTGAGGATTTCGAAAAGGGTTCAAACGAAGGACTCGTGTTCACCCATGACGGGTCAGCGTTTACGATCCGTGTAAGAAAGAAGATGAGGAACAGTCAGGAAGAGGAGATATCGACATTCAGGGTCAGCAGGATAGAAGCGGCGGAGTTTAACGGCATAAGTACAGACCTGTGCAATCTCATCGCCACCGTATATCAGGAATACAGATATCTGATCATATAGTTTAATAACTGAGGGTAAATCCCGTGATGAAATAATGTCCGGTCACAAACCATGTGGCTCCGACCTGTTTGTAATCGGAATTTAAGAGGATGTTGCGGGCTTCCCTAATCTCCATAAGGCCTTCCATGACCGTTGCGGGGGTATAGGTCCCGTCATCGTAAGGAGGATTGTTATCGGTCCACATACCGGCCTGGGGATCCCATACCGGACGGATCGAATTCCTTGCGGGAATACAGAAATATTCATTTTTGACATAGCCCTGGGGGCTGACCGAAGCAAACGGCCGGCCGTCAGGCCTTTCTTTGTATACCGGATATATCGAGTATTCGCGTGCCCTTACGTCTGCGGCAACGCACAGGCTTGAATTCTTGGTAAGGGTGCTGACTCCGAATTTGGTCCGCTGCATGTTAAGCTGCTCGATCATCCGGTCGCACATATCATTGTCGCAGTATCCCATTACGGGTTCTATCGGATCTTCAACGTCAAAGAACTGGGGAGCGCCCTCGCCATCGGGAGCCGGTGTGGGCGTGGGAGCAACATATGCGGGATCGGAAGGATCCTGCGCGGCCGGCTGTGCGGCAGAGGGATCTTCATATCCCGTGTGAACGAAGTTTATGACACGGCCGTCGCCTGCATTTCCGCTGACGGTGAGGTTTGCCGATGATACGGTCGGTTCCTGTCCGGTTTCCGCTTCAGGCGGCTGAGCCTGCCCTCCGTTCCTGTTGCAGCCTGCGATAGTCACGGCAGCCGCAGCCAGTATTATGATCATTCCCCTTATGTGCTTATTCATTTCATTCCCCTTAATGCGTTTTGTTATAAATATTTACAACGAGGTTGTAAAGAGGATTCTCGAAGCGCTTCTTAACGCGTTTGAGTTCCTTTCGTATCTCTATATGCTGCGGACAGTGCTGCTCGCATCGCCCGCATTCTTTGCAAAGAGAAGCCCTGCTCGGGCTTGCCTTCAGCGAGGTACACATCGCATATTCCCTGATACCCGTGAAATAGCTGTCGGTATAGGAACGGTTAAGGCATGAGAAAGAACCGGGTATATCGACCCCGAACGGACAGGGCATGCAGTAGGCACAGCCCGTGCAGGGGACCTTTATCTTCTCATTTATCGCTTTTTTGGCCTGCTCGATAACGTCATGATCTTCCTTTGTGAACGATCCTGTTTCGACCTCGGAAGCTATCCTTATGTTTTCCTTTACCATATCCATTGAGTTCATACCCGAGAGTATGACGGATACGGCGGGCTGGTCCCACAGCCAGCGAAGTGCCCACTCGGCGGGAGAGTAATGCCTGTCTGATGAAGCAAATACTTCAAGGGCGCCGGAGGGCAGGTTGTTTGCGAGGCGTCCGCCCCTTAAGGGTTCCATGATCACGACGGGGATCCCCTTCTTATAAGCTTCCTCAACACCCCTTCTTCCGGCCTGTGAGGTTTCGTCAAGATAATTATACTGGACCTGACAGAAGTCCCAGTCATAGGCTTCAAGGAGCTTCAGGAACTGATCGGTGTTTCCGTGGAAGGAAAAACCGATCTTTCTTATCTTTCCGTCTTTTTTAAGACCCTCAAGCCATGTGTGCGCACCGCGTGATACAAGCTCATTCCATGTATCGATGTCCGGAAGCATATGCATAAGGTAGTAGTCGACATGATCTGTCATGAGCATTGACAGCTGTTCGTCGAAATGCTTCTGCATCTCTTCGACATTCTTCATCATATAATGCGGGAGCTTGGTCGCGATATATATCTTATCGCGGAAGCCGCATTTTTTCATGACACGTCCGAATACCTCCTCTATACCCGTATAGAGATAGGCCATGTCAAAATAATTGACACCGTTGTCTATTGCATAGAGGAGTTCGCGCTCTATTTCTTCTTCATCAAAGGAATTCCCTTTTTTGGGAAAACGCATGCATCCAAAACCAAGTATGGATAGCTCGTCATCTGTTCTGTATTTCATATTACCTCGGATAAGGCGCCTGGCCGTGATAGTAGGCGTTGTATGCTATAACGTTTGCAAGATCCACGGCATATGCGCCGTTTGTGGCGAGCACCGCGTTATATGCAGCCTGGTTGACGAGAGCAGAATTATATATCGCCTGATTGTTAAGGGCGGTCGCGTATATCGATTTGTCCGCATATACCGCAGCATATATAGGCTCGTTTATGAGCGTCGCCGTATAGGTTGCGGGCACCGGAAATGCTGCCGACTGCTTCATCTGATAGGTTATGAGCGCATTGAGCTGGGTAAGCTTTACGGATGCAGCGTTGACTGCGGTCTGCGCATCCTGTATGGCTCCCGATGATGCACCGCTGTTTATGAGCGACTGGAGGTAATTATACTTGTTTGCAAAGTCAGCCTCCGCCTCGGGTACCTTATACATAGCCCTTAACATCTCTGCCTGGGCCCCGGCTTCAAGTACGTTATAGGCAGCCTTGACTTCCCTTGCGGGTGTAAACACGGTTGCCGCGCATAATGCGATAACGGCAAATATAAGCTTCTTCATGACTGATTCTCCTTTTCATTATTTATACTTATATCCGTTCAAAGGGCGCAGTGACCCCGTTGACGTTTACATAATTTATCGGCACAATTATACCATGAGTTTAGCGCAAAATCATTAAATTATGGAAAAAACCGTTATCAATACACCTTATCCTGCCGATATAATTAATAAGCCTTAATATCCGGCTTGGTAACTAATCACAGCCATGGTAGGAAAAGGATTTCTTATCAGGATTCAAAGGAGGAATGACTATGGCGATCAACACATCAGCAGTACAGGAAATTGCTGCCGCCTATCAGACCGGTCCGACATCGGAAGTATCCGCGAAGAAAAACGAATATGGCAGGACCATAGGTGAGCCCAAACTGTCCGAAGAGGGCAAAAAGTATTATGAGGGGCTCAAGAAGAAATTTCACGGGTATGACTTTATCCTTGTCAGCAAGGACCAGATCGCGAACGCAAAGGCACAGGCGGCAAGGTATGCCAATCCGAACAAACCCGTCGTACTGATCGACGAGGAGAAGATCGAGAAGATGGCAACCGACAGGGAATACCGCGAGAAATACGAATCTGTTATCGCGGGTGCTTCATCGCAGCTGTCAAAGATGAAGGACAAACTGATGGCTTCGGGAGCCGACTTCAAGGGCTTCGGTATGCAGGTCAATGACGGAGGTACGGCAAGCTTCTTCGCGGTCGTGAAGAAATCCCAGGATGCACAGGCGGCGCGCATAAAAGAGAAGCGTGCAGAATCAAAAGCCGCCAACAAGGCAGCACAAAAGAAGCTTAAAGCCAAACAGGCCGAAAAGAAACGGGCCGAAAAGCAGAAGGCCGAAAAACTGAAAGAAAAAGCAAAGGACGATGAGGTTAAGGGAGATGTCCGTGAAATGACCCGCGAAGAGATCGATGAACTTCCGCCCGACATTCAGGAAGGACTTGGCAGGATCTGGGAGGAGAACACGGTCACGATCTCCGCATCGAGTGTTGATGAACTCATCGTAAAGCTCGGTGACTATGTCCAGGATGAGAGGATGAACTCCATACGGACTCCGCAGGAGGAAATGATAGGAGGTCATATAGATTTCAAAGGCTGATATGTAACTCCGTCGGATCAGTATTGACTAATGATGATTATGTGGTAAAATCATATAAGTTAGCAATGGCTAATCATGAACGGAGGTCATTATGAAAGGCGTAAAATTAATCATGGGTGCGGGCGTCGTGGCAGTGCTCGGCGGCACCGGACTCCTTATGACGGCCTTCCTCGGTAAGGCAGCAGGTTACGAAACGGGGACAGCCGGATACGGAAACATATCACAGAGTGTGGAAGCAACGGGAGATGTACATGGCGAGAGGAGTATGACTTATTACTCGCAGGTTACGGCTCCCGTTTCTTATTATGACTTGTCATCAGGTGACGAAGTAAAGAGCGGTGACAAAGTGGTCGGTTACGATCTTGACGACCTGATGAAAATCTATGAACAGGCCGAACTTACCGCCAAGTCCGCCGAGAATACGATGAACGGACAGGTTAAGGCAAGCGACAGCAATCAGGCGAAATATAACAAGGCAGCTTCGGATATCGAAGTATACAGGAATGCCTACGCCCTGTTCCGTATGGCAAATGACTATGTCAATCAGGGACAGTATCAGGAAAGCTGGGATGTCGGATGCATCGCTGACGGCATAAACAAGGATATCGCGGAAAAGAGCGGTCAGGTAAACGCACTCCAGGCAGAACTTACGAAGCAGCAGATAAGGCTCAGCGAGCCGGACGTGATCGCAGACGCGGAGGAGTTCAAACGTACCGAGAAGGAAGTCAACAGGCTGGCGGATGAGATAGCGGGACTCAGCCGCGACATAGGAAACCTCCAGTCGGATCTTGCGGGACTTCCGCCGACGAACCTTTCGCCCGAAGAATATGCGATGACTGTCATTAACGGGAACTGGATGTCCGACATCATGCGCAACTGGACCGAGGCGTCCACTCTTAAGAACACATATGAGAATCAGATACTCAATTCCTACCAGAAGGAACAGCTTAAAAACTCCTACGATCTGTCGGCGTTAAGCGTTGAGACGGCTTCGGAGAACCTGACAAAGGCAACTGCGGGCGTGAGCATCGAATTTGACGGTGTCATCACCGAAAGCATGATAGAGAGCGGGACGGTGGTCACGAAGGGAACGCCGTTATTCACCGTTGAGAGCAGTAAGGACATGAAGGTCGATGTCGGCATATCCAAGTACGATATCGGCAAGATCGCCGTCGGCCAGAAGGCAGAGATAACCATAGCCGGAAACATATATCCGGGAACCGTTTCACAGATCAAGCGCATAGCCGAAAAGGGAAGCTCTGATAAGGCCAAAGTCACCGTGTCCGTCAAGTTTGACGAGCCGGATGAGAGAGTGTATATCGGCCTTGAAGCGGACGTTAAGATATTTACCGACGAAAGGCAGGGAGCGCTGACTATCCCCGCGGAAGCTTATTATGCGGATGACGGCGGCGACTACTGCTACATAATAAAGGACGGCGTCATTGCCAAGCAGTATATCACGACCGGGGTTGAATCCGATGACCTTATCGAGGTCACGATGGGACTCAAAGAGGGTGATGTTGTCATCACCGATGCGATAACGGATGAAAAGATAGGGACGGCAGCAGAGAGTAAATAGATATTTAAGGAACGACGGCTTGATGAGCAGGAAAAAAGACAGGCTCCCCAAGGTGGAGATAATAGATATAGAAAACGATGCTTCCCTTGATAAGGAAGAAGAAAAAGGCACGCCTTCCGTCCTTATCGAGTTTAAGGAAGTGAGCAAGAAATACGTCCAGGGTGACAATGTGTTCTACGCCTTAAAGGATGCAAGCTTTTCCATAAACGAGGGTGAGATGGTGGTCATACTCGGCCCGTCGGGAGCGGGCAAGAGTACACTGCTTAACCTCCTCGGAGGAATGGACAGCGCATCGGGCGGACATATATGGTTTGACGGTAAGGACCTTACCACATTCAATGACAACCAGCTTACGTCATACCGTGCGCAGAACGTGGGTGTCGTGTTCCAGTTCTATAACCTTATCCCGACGCTTACGGCATATGAAAACGTTGCACTGATGAAGGATATTAAGGACGGTACGACCGATCCGAAGGAGGCGCTTGCCGCGGTGGGTCTTGCTGAGCATATGCACCAGTTCCCGTCGCAGTTATCGGGCGGTGAACAGCAGCGTACTTCGATCGCAAGAGCCATAGCCAAGAATCCGAGGCTCCTGCTCTGCGACGAACCTACCGGTGCGCTCGATACGGGCACGGGGCAGGAAGTTCTTAAGCTGCTCCAGGATATGAGCCGCGAAAAGAAACGCACGGTCGTCATGGTAACGCATAACAGCCTGTTCGCGGATATAGCCGACACGGTTATAAGGGTCCGCAACGGCGGGATAGAAAGCGTCGTGCATAACGATAACCCGAAAGATGCAAGTGAGGTAAAATGGTGATCTGAGATGCTTTTTCGAAAAATGTGGCGCGATCTGTTCAAGAACAAGACGCAGTTCATTTCCATCTTCCTTATGTCGATGCTCGGCATGGTCATCTTCGTCGGAATAGATGCGGAGAGTGCCGGCGGAGCATACGCGGCGGAAAAATATTATAAAGAGTACAATCTATCGGACATATGGATCCAGGGTGCGGGCTTTTCGGACGACGATGTGAGGACGGCCAAAAAAGTCACCGGCGTCAAGGGTGTCGAGAAACGGCTGGCACTGACCGGTACCGCGGACGTAAAGGCCGGCGGCGACGATGCCTATATGTACATAAACTTCATAAATGAAGGAGACATCAACAGACTCATGCTCCATGAAGGTGAACCCTACAGGGAGGATGAGCAGGGAGTATGGCTCGAAGAGTGGTTCGCACGTACCAATGATATACACGTTGGCGATAACTTCACCGCAGAGTTAAACGGCATAAAGGTAGATGCCGTGGTGAAGGGTATCGTGGATGCTCCGGATTATGTTTATTTCGTTTCGGAAGCGGATATGATGTATCCGAATTATACCAAATGCGGTCTTGCCTTCATGTCTTCATGCATGTATCCCGACAGTTCGAACATGATCTATAACCAGCTCATCATTGATGTACGCGATGATATGAGCGACGATGAGACCATAGACACGATAAAGGGTAAGCTTGAAAAGGTCTTTGACAGGGATGATATCGCCGTCACCGACAGAGACCAGAATCTGAGCTATGCGACATTTGATGCCGAGGTCAGGCAGCATCAGGCAATGGGCCTTCTGTTCGCAGTTATCTTCCTTGCCATAGCGCTGCTTGGGATAGTCACCACAATGGCCAGGGTTACGGCGAGCCAGAGGACCGTGATCGGTACGATGAAGGCGCTCGGATTCTCTAAGTCACGGATCACTTTCCACTATGTTTCATACGGGCTTTTAATAAGTGCCGCCGGATCTGTCCTCGGAGCATGGGTCGGTTTCCTCACCATGCCGCCGTGGATCCTCGGAATGTTCACAGGAAGCTATCTTATCCCGGATCTTTACGGAAGGATAACAAAGCTTGATATCATCGCGATCGCGACGGCGATAGTCGTGTCCGGTATCGTAAGCTTCCTTTCATGTCGTAAGGAATTAAAGGACCCGCCGGCAGTGACTCTTAAGCCGCCCGCACCCAAAAAGATAAGGCATTCGGCCCTGGAAAAGAGCCGCCTGTGGCTTATGCTTGACTTTTCCACCCAGTGGAACATAAGGGATGTGTTCAGGAACAAGTTAAGGAGCCTTATGGGCATACTCGGAGTCGTCGGATGTTCGATGCTCCTTGTATGCGGGTTCGGCTGCTTCGATTCCGTGAACGGCCTTGTCGATAAGATGTACGGTGAACTGATGACCGCCGGGAACAAGATCGTATTAAGCCGGGATGCGGATTACGGCTATGCCTATGACCTTGCCGTCAGATACAAGGGACAGATGGTACAGGAGATGAGCGTTGAGTTTGTTTCGGACACGGCCAAGAAGAGCGGATCCGCGACCATAGTGGATAAGGGCAATTACGTACATATCCAGGATAAGGACTTAAAGCCTGTAAAGCTTGATAAGAGCGGCATGGCCATGACCCAGAAGATGGCAGGGCTTCTCGGGCTTAAAAAGGGTGACTTTGTCAAATGGCATATCGTCGGGGACGATAAGTGGCAGTATATGAGGATAACGCAGATATACCGCGATCCTTCCGTTCAGGGCATAACGATGGCACGTAAGGTATATGAGGATCTTGAGTATGACTTTAAGCCTACGTCCATACTCACGAACAAAAGCGTGCCTTCCGGTCTTACCGATGAGGACGGGGTATCGTCTGTACTCAATATAGAGAGCATGAAGGCGGCATTTTCCGAGACCATGGAGATAATGAATTCCATGGTATATGTCATGGTGTTCGGTGCGGTACTGCTCGGAGTCGTCGTACTGTATAATCTCGGAGTACTCTCGTTCGTCGAAAAAACCCGTGAGGTCGCGACTCTCAAGGTGCTGGGCTTTAGGTCCGGGAAGATCAGGAACATCCTTCAGAAACAGAATATCTGGCTTACGGCCATCGGCATAATCTTCGGTCTTCAGGGAGGCTGGGGGCTTATGTATGTCATATGTACGACGGTGTCCGATACGCTTGATATGTTCCCTATCATCAAACCGCTCACATATCTGTTTTCGGTCGGCGGGACCTTCCTTGTTTCGGTACTCGTAAACTTCATGTTCTCGGGCAAGGTTAAGACGATCGACATGGTCGACGCCCTTAAAGGTGTCGAATAGAACAGAGCAGACATCTGTTGTCATGACGGCCCCGGAATGGTATATTCATTGTATATGGATTCCATGTAAAGGAGATTCGGGACTATGAGAAGAAGGCCGTATGAACTGTGGTTGCTCATAACATATATCGCATTGCTTGCAGTCTGCATATATCTTAATCTTTTTTCGGCGGGACAGGCAGGGGGACTTGCCAACCTGATCGTCAATATCGTCATGTTCGTGATCGTTGCGCTCATCCTGTTTGACTGTTACTTCGGAAGTTTTCTCCCGACGGCAGGGGTCATAAAGGATCTAAGGCGCGTGAACGCAAAGATCGAGGACGATGCCAAGCATACTCATGATTTTCTCTGGGAAAGATATAAGGAGGATAATGACGGACTCTTTAAAGTGCCTGTTTTAAGGGAGCAGTTTAAGGACTACAGGTATGAACAGGAGAGGATCCTCAATTCGGACAAGGCGTACTATAAGTGCGACATGGAAGATTATGTAAACTACGATCTCGTTGATTCGCTCATCCACCGCAACCGCATGAACCAGGTTGCCGGCGTGATGACGGGACTGGGTATACTCGGTACCTTCATAGGTCTTTCGCTCGGACTTCAGAGCTTTAATACCGGATCGACCGCCGAGATCACGGACAGCATAGAGCCGCTTATGGCCGGCATCAAGGTTGCTTTCCATACATCGATATACGGCATGGTCTTTTCGCTTGTCTTTAACTATGTCTACAAGAGGATACTCGATGATGCGGAACAGTCAGTCCGTGCGTTCCTTGCCACCTTCAAGAAATATGTGCTTCCCGATACTTCGGCAGACGGCATCAACCGTCTCATCGAACTTGAGAAGCAGCAGACCGGGACTATCAAGGAAATGGCCGATAAGGCTTCGTATCTTATGTCCGACGGGTTAAAGTCGATCCTTGAGCCGCAGTTTGACAGGTTCAACGATACCATCACCGGATTTGCGAACATGGCTACCAAGAATCAGATGGACCAGCTTGCCATGGTCGTGAACGCTTTCATATCCGAGATGAACGCATCGCTTTCCGATATGTTCACCAAGCTGTCCGGGACGGTTGACTCTATCCTTGCGATGCAGGGCGAGAATGAGAAGCAGATGAACAGGATCCTTGAAAGGAACGTTAATACTGCAGATAATATAAGTCTTATATCCGAGAGGACCGGCGAGATGTCAGACGCCCTTAAGATGTATGCCGACAAGCTGCAGGACCTTCAGGGCAGGATGAGCGCGACCGCGGAGCTTTTAAAGCAGCAGAGAGAGGAAGACCACAGGGTGCGAAGCAATATCGCCGATTATATATTCAAGCTTGAGGATTACAGGAAGACGCTTGATTCTTCGATCAACATGGCCGATCTTAATATAAAGACGCAGACAAAGATGATGGGCGAGATCAAGGATGCCGCGCAGCGTGTTCCGGCGGAAGTCAGGGGCACGTTTGATGTGATAAACGGAAACTTCATGATGGTCGAGGAACACTTTAAGGAGATCATCGGGCAGATACAGCAGGTACTTGCGCAGATGAGCGATCAGATCGAGTATTCCTATAACGGAATCGAGCAGAGTTTTGTGAGGACTGCCAAGGCCATCGAGGAACTGGCGGGCTTCATGCAGAGGCTTGAAGAATATTACACGGGCGGTTTGCAGATATGAGACGTTTAAGACGTTTGGATGAGGAAACCACATACTGGCTGTCTTATTCGGATATGATGGCGGGGCTGCTCTTAACCTTTGTGCTCATCATCTCGTTTACCATGCTCCATTCCAAGATAAGGTTTGATGAAAAGGAAGCGGAACTGATGGTAAGGTCGGATGAGCTTGAGGAAGAGCGTGCGACGGTTCACGAGCAGAAGACAATACTCGATGAACAGGCCAAAATGCTGAATGCCCAGGAGGAGGCACTTTCCGAGCAGGGTGAGAAGATAGCCATCCAGGAAAAGACCCTGAGGGAACAGCATGAGCTGCTCAACAAGCTCGAGGCCCTTATGAGCGAACAGCAGCAGAAGCTGGATAATATCATCGGTGTAAGGACGGAGCTCATCGAGGAACTGAAGAATGAGTTCGGGAGTTCGGATCTTAAGGTCGCGGTGGATGAGAAGACCGGAGCGATCACCTTCGATGCGAACATCCTGTTTGATTATAACAAGGCGACCCTTACGAAGTCCGGAAAGGAATTCTTATCCGAATTCCTGCCAAGGTACGTGGATGTGCTCCTAAGCCCCAAATACAGGGATTATATCTCCGAGATCCTCATAGAAGGACATACCGATACGGAGGGCAATTACCTGTTCAATATGGAGCTTTCGCAGAAAAGGGCTCTTTCGGTAGCCGAGTACTGCCTTGGGGATAACAGCAAGATACTCTCGGACAAACAGCTTGAAGACTTAAGGAGCGTTATATCTGCCACGGGCCGTTCCTACAGCAATCCGGTCTATGACGAGAACGGTGAGGTCGACATGGAAGCGTCAAGACGTGTTGAATTCCTCTTCAGGCTCAAGGATGAGGAAATGATACGCGAAATGATAGAAATACTCAGTGCGGATTGACCGCCGGAGGGAAAAAAGTTATACTTTGCTTATGAGAAAGAAAGTCATTGGTATCGCCCTTGCGTTTTCTCTCGTGGTCACGGGCCTGCATTTCAGCCCGCGTGCCGATGAGATAGACGTGATCGAGGACGATATGATCTACGAAGAACAGGATATTGAAGCCGAAGAGGAAACAAGCCTCGAAGAGGAAACAAGCCTCGAAGAGGAAACAAGCCTTGAGACGGATATGGATCTTGAATCGGAAGAGGATATAGTGATCCGTCCCGACGACGATCTGCTTGATTATACGGCGGATGAGGAGGATGCGCTCGTTGATATCGACGTGGAAGAGGAGGAAGACATCTTCGACATAGTCCCCGACGAGCCCGAGAATGTCGTTGACAGTGCGGAAGATGACTATTATGAGATCGAAGAGGAATACGTTTACGATGACCGCCCGTTTGATGCATCCTACATCACCGGCAAGGGTGTCGAGCGTATCAGGAAGGTCATAGTAGCTTACGCAGAGTCACTCGGCGGCACCTTCATAAGCCCCTACTACAAGGGCGGCAAGGCCGTTAGCATACAGTGCTGCGCATATGTCAATCAGGTATGGAAGCATGTCTTCGGAAAGGATATCTACGATCCCGGCGTAATGACCACCACGAGCCACGAGGGAGAGACCATATATAATTTCCTTGAAAGGACAGGCGCCAGGGCCGGAGATATACTTTATGTCCGTTACTGGAAGGTTAAGAAGAACGACTGGTCTACGCATTTCATGATCCTTCTTGATTATGACGAGACCGGTGTATATGTTACCGACGGATATGAGACCGATGACGGCAGGTTCGTTGTATGGCGTATCGACAAGAAGGCCATTTACGATCAGTCCAATTTCTTTAAGAAGACCGGAAGTGACCGTGACAAGCCCGGACATAAGCACTGGTCCGGCAAGGACGGAAGCTTCTTCAAGCTTTACCGCATGAGGCAGGAGGAATGGTGCAACGTGGCGAATTCGACCTACGAGGCATATGCCACGGATCCCATGGTCTGTTCAACGATAACAAGGACGAATCTGTTTGAAGGCACCTATACGATCAAGGCAGTGGTCTATTCAAGCAACGGCCTTAACAGGGTCCAGTTCCCCGTATGGACCGCAGCGGACGGGCAGGATGATCTGTGCCCGAATTATGAAACGGATGATCTTGTCACGGGCGAGATAGAGGATATCGGTGACGATCACTACTCAGTGACTCATACGGTCAATATTGCCGACCATAACTATGAAATGGGCAACTATATGGGTGAAATGTATATGTACGACAAAGAAGGTGTGCTGATGACCTATACCCTTGATGCCGTAAATATGGACGGAGCCTCCGGGGGCATACTTATAGACCACATGCCCTGGATGCTGGAGTAGCCGGATGGAAGAGCGCGCACTTAAGTTTGCCGAAGCATTATGTGAATATAGCAATAAAGACAGGGAATTCCTTGAAGCCTTTAAGCGCAGGCTCGAAGCCTCGCCGGCTTTATATAAGGAATTCCTGTATTTTATTGACAACGGGGATTTTCTCTGCGAGATGAACGTGCAGGGCATAACACTGCCGGACATCCTTGTATGGCAGGTTGACAAGTTCAAATCGGGGATCGACGAGGGAAGGTTTGAGCTTAAATATAACCCGGATGCCATGCTTTTAATGGCATTTAACACGATGTATGACGTTGAAAAGGACCCCTCGGTATACCTTGAAAATTTCCGGAGCGTGACCGGCAGCGATTACGAGGATAAGATCAAGGGATACTGAGCCGAATATACACCATATATTGCCGCGTACATATTGCATACCACCATATTTTGTGCTAACATTAGCATGTATTTATCGTCAAGGGTGTGGGCATGTACGCGGCATTATTTATTCTATGGATAATCTTTAACGGAAGGTTTACGCCGGAGGTGGCCGTGATTGGCCTCATAGTATCGGCGTTGATCTTCCTATTTATTTGCAGGTTTATGGGTTACAGCATCAGGAAGGAAAAGATGCTGTATATTCTTGTGCCCTGGATGCTCAAGTATTTCATCATTTTGATAACCGAGATAGTGAAGGCCAACTTTGCGACCTCGGCACTTATACTGAATCCCAAGATAGAAGTCGAACCCGGGATAGTGACTTTCAAGCCTGACTTTCACTACGGTTTTTTTAAGGCCATACTCGCCAATTCCATCACGCTTACGCCGGGAACGGTAACGATAAATGTCGAAGACGGCGTATATACCGTACACTGTCTCGATCCCGACCTGGCGACGGATATAGGGAATTCCGTTTTCCTTCGTGAGATCATGAAGGCGCAGGAGAGGCTTGATAAGGTAAGATAATTCATCGGAGGTATACAATGGGTGCTGCAGCCCGGGCAACGGATATATTGCTGCTGATAATAATGCTCGCATATGCGCTTTTGGTCGTTTTGATCCTCATCCGGGCCGTAAAGGGTCCGAGGATAGCTGACAGGCTGATGGCGATAAACATGATAGGTACCGTGGTCATCCTGTTGATGTCGATCATCGCGTATGAACTCGGGGAGGACTATCTTTTGGATATCGGTATCATATATGCCACGATAAGTTTCCTTGCGGTAGTGATCCTTACCAAGGTATATATGGGTGTCCATGAGGAGAACGTACTTAAGAAGCAGAAGCTTGAGCGCGAGAAGAGGGAGAATGCGGCGAAGTCCGAAGAGGACGCCGTCTGGGATGAACTGCTGAACGGTCTTTGAGGAGAAGCCATGGAGTGGGTCAGGTTTACGTGTGCCGCGATATGTCTCATATTTGCGGTTGTAATGGAAAATATAGCGGTTTACGGTGTGTTTAAGTTCAAATTCGTCATGAACCGGATGCACGCCGCGGCGATCGGAGATACGTTGGGCCTGATGCTCGGAGCATTGGGACTGATCATCCTTAAGGGTGTATCATGGTTTTCCTTCAAGATGTGCCTTGTCGTGTTCCTGTTGTGGATAACGTCGGCGGTATCGTCTCATGTGATCATGCGTATGGAATACAGTATCGACGAGGAAGCGGTCGCCGAAGAGACATCGGATATAGATATTCAGGGAGGCGGACAATGAGGCTGTTCATATTGATCCTTGCGGTATTTCTGATAGTGTGCGCGATAGCAACCTGCGTCCATAAGACGCTGCTTGCTTCGATAATCATATTTATGGCATACAGTACGATAATGAGCCTGATATGGGCAATGCTTGAGTCGCCGGATCTTGCGATCACGGAGGCTGCGGTAGGAGCCGGGGTGACATCGATACTGTTTTTCGTGACTTTAAAGAAGATAAGGGCAGTGGAAGATGAGCAGAAAACGGACTGATTACAGGTCTACCTTTTACAGCCGAATAGAGAACTTCGTAAACGGCAAGGAGGATTTTCTCCTTTATAAGCCCAAGGGAAACACGGAGGCCAAACAGCTTGAGTCGCTCGAGGAGGAGCTTGCCGAAGCAGCCGACCTTCTGGAACAGCGCGAAGCAAGACAGAAGCTTCAGGACAGGATGGCGCCCCTTGATTATCTTAAGAATTTCCACAAGCTCTACGGGGTGGTCGCGGCGCTTGTCTGTGCGACGATGATGATACTGCTCATCTCTACCGTTATATATCTGCCTCCGTTCGGAAGTCCGGACAATCCGACAAACAACGAAGTGATAGAGCGCTATATTGAAAAGGGCGAAGAAGAAACAGGAGCGGTGAACATAGTTACGGGCCTTATCTTAAATTACAGGGGCTTTGATACGATGGGCGAGACTCATGTGCTCTTCATCGCGGCAAGCTGCGTCATGATACTTCTGCTCATAGTTGAGGGAGAAGAGAAGAAGTCGGTATATGCCAATGACCGCTATCTGGAACCGGGGAATGATATCATCATCCAGAGAGTCGCTTGTTTCCTCATTCCCGTGATCCTTCTCTTCGGTATATATGTGATATTAAACGGACACTTATCTCCGGGCGGCGGATTCTCCGGAGGAGCAGTTATCGGAGCGGGACTCATACTGCATGAAGCTGCCTTCGGTTTCAGGAAGACCGAACGGTTCTTTAACGAGCATGTATATAAGATCGCCAAGGTGAGTGCGCTGTGCTTTTATGTATGCTGCTTAAGCTATTATTTCTATATGGGAGCCCACGGATACGATAACCATATCCCGCTCGGTACTCCGGGAAATATCATAAGCAGCGGACTCATATTGTTCATAAACATATTTGTCGGGACAGAGGTGGCATGCACCATGTACGCCTTCTATGCACTGTTCCGGAAGGGAGGCCTGTGATGTTTTTAAGCGGCATATCTCCCAATGCATTTTCACTTATTTCGGTCATCCTGTTCTCGGTCGGGTTCACGACTCTTATGCTACACCGGAACATGATCAAGAAGATAATAGGTTTCAACATAATGGATACCGCGGTATACCTGTTCCTTGCAAGCAAGGGATATATTGAAGGACGCAAGGCTCCGATCATCACAAACGGGGTCCATGATACGGCGGCATATATTAACCCCATACCCGCAGGCCTCGTGCTCACGGGTATTGTGGTATCGGTATCCGTTACTGCGCTCATGCTCGCCATTACGATAAGGCTGTATGAACGCTATCATTCGCTTGATATCGATGAGATATCCCTGCGTTCGAAGAAGGATTCGCCCGGACGCAGCAAATACAGCAAACAGTTTAATGAACCGGAAGGGGAGGAGGATTGATGGCTTTTATTGAAGATCTTGTTCCCTTGAGCATAGTGATATGTCTGTTCGGAGGCATCATCTGTTCCGCGATAAACGGCCGTATCGCAAGACGGCTTACGATAACCCTTCTCGGGTTCCAGATCGTGATGAACGCCCTCGTGCTCGGTTATACCTTATACCTTGGCCATGAGTTCGTTTATGTCATGGGAAGGTTTCCCGCACCGTGGGGCAATGAGCTCCGCGCCGGATGCCTTGAGGGGCTTATGGCGCTGTTCTTCTCGGTGATCATGCTTCTTTCGGTGACCGGAGGTATCAGGGGCCAGGATGATGATATAGATCCGGCGAAGATGAACCTTTACTTCATCATGATCAACCTGATGATGAGTTCGCTCTTAGCACTCGTTTATACAAACGACCTGTTCACGGCCTATGTGTTCGTCGAGATAAATACGATGGCGGCCGGTGCGCTTATCATGATAAGGAGGAACGGACATACGCTGGTGGCTGCGACCAAGTACATGATCATGAGCCTGTTAGGTTCGGGTCTTCTCCTGATCGGTATAAGCATGCTCTATTCCATAACAGGGCAGCTTCTTATGCCGGATATTAAGGAAGCGGTCGCTAAGATAAATGCATCGGGTGAATATGCGATACCGCTTACTGTTGTGATAGGACTTATAAGCGTTGCCCTTGCCATAAAGAGTGCACTTTACCCGTTCCACAGCTGGCTGCCCGAGGCTTACGGCTATTCTACAGCTTCGTCCTCGGCCATACTTTCATCGCTTGTGAGCAAGGGATATATCTTCCTGCTCATCAAGATATTCTACCGGGTCATCGGACTCGGAGTAATGGTGGATCATAAGATCACGAACATCCTGTTCATATTCGGGATAATCGCCATGATATCCGGATCGATTTCGGCTATAAGGCAGACCGATGTCAGGCATCTGATCGCTTATTCGTCCATCGCACAGATAGGTTACATCTATATGGGTATCGGGCTCGGGAGCATGGCCGGAATGGTCGCTGCCATCTTCCATATCATGAGCCATTCGGCGACCAAATCGATGCTGTTCATAGCGCAGAGGGGACTCGTTGAAGTGTCAGGCGGAAGCAAGGATTTCAGCGACCTTAAGGGTTCGGCATACCGCAATACCCTGGCCGGGTTTGCCTTTGCCGTCGGAGCGTTTTCGATGGTAGGTATCCCGCTCCTTTCGGGCTTTACCTCCAAGGTTTATTTCGCGGAAGCGGCCATCACCTCGGTGAAGGTCAAGATGTGGATAGCGATGATAACGCTCGCAGTCAGTACGATATTAAACGCGGTATATTTCATACGTGCCGTGATATCGGTATATACCCCGAGGAAAATGGAGTTTAAGGATCCCATGTATAAGCCTGCACGGACTTCGGCGGCGGCACTTGTATGCTTTGTACTGCTCAATTTCTTCCTCGGTATCCTGTCGTATCCGATAGCATACACGATACAGACCGGGCTTGGAGCGTTCGGATGATATCCGCCCCGGGCGGTTAAGAGGTGTATATGTACCTTACAAAAGACATACCGTTATCCTTTGGAGCGGATGCTCTCGGGCTTATGTTCCTTGTGCTGACCGTTTCGATGTGGGTAATGGATCTTATCTTTTCAATAGAATACTTAAAGCATGACCGCCGCAGGGTAAGGTTCTATGTTTTCTATGTGCTGACCCTTATCTCGATGACGGGCATATGCCTTTCGCGCAACCTGCTCACCATGTATCTCTTCTATGAGATGATGGCGCTCATGTCGCTGCCTTTGGTGCTGCATGACCAGACGAAAGAAGCACTGAGTGCGGGCAGGAAGTATATATTTTACTCGATGGGCGGAGCGTTTGCCGGACTTGCGGGATTCTTCTTCATATATATCTATGCGGATACGCTCACGTTCACGCCGGGCGGCGTGCTTGATATGGCAAGGCTTGCGGGACACGAGGATGCGATGCTTATCGTCACCATGCTCGTTATCATAGGATTCGGTTCCAAGGCCGGAATGTTCCCGCTGCACGCATGGCTCCCGACCGCACACCCGGTCGCACCTTCTCCGGCATCCGCCTTTCTTTCGGGCAACATCACCAAGATGGGCGTGTTCGTGATCATAAGATATATTTACTATCTTGTCGGGCCGGAATTTATAAGAGGTACATGGGTACAGTACACATTCCTTGCGCTTACGATGCTAACCATTATGATGGGATCGATGATGGCATACAAGGAGCAGCTTATGAAGAAGCGCCTTGCATATTCCACGGTAAGCCAGGTGAGCTATGCCCTGTTTGGAATAGCGCTTTTAACGCCTGCCGGATTTACCGGCGCGATGATGCATGTTATCTTCCATTCGCTCGTCAAGAACACACTGTTTGAGACGGCGGGTGCCGTAATGCATATGACGGGATTTAAGAAGGCTTCGGAATATAAGGATCTTGCAAGAAAGATGCCGGTGACCATGTGGTGCTATGCGCTTGTATCGATAACTCTTGTCGGTGTGCCTCCCACGAGCGCATTTTTAAGCAAATGGTATATCGCGCAGGGGGCATTAAGCTCGGGGACGGGAGTGATCACATGGCTCGGACCCGTGATCCTTATATTAAGCGCACTGCTTACCGCAGGATACCTTTTAAGCGTTATGCTTACAGCTTTCTTCCCCGGGGATGAATACGATTATCCCTGCCTTGAGAAAAAGGAACCCCGTATCACTATGCTTCTGCCGATGCTCTGCATGGCTGCGGCAGCAGTGATATTCGGTATTTTTCCCGGACCTGTTATGAAGATCATAACGGGTATCGCGGATGTATTGTTTGTTTAAGGAGCAAATATGAACGGACCGTGGATATTACTTCCAATCTTATATCCGCTTGTAACGGGTGCGATCCTTCCGCTGTTTAAGTTTAAGAAACGGCGGAGCAGGAACATATACACCGAAATCGTGACTTTGTTAAATTCGGTGTTTGTATGGATGCTGCTCATAAATCCGCCGTCGGGTATGTTCCGTGCCCTGAACCTCGCCGGTGACCTTGAGATCACCTTCCGGGTCGACGGACTCGGAACGGTGTTTGCGGCCCTTGTGTCGGTGCTGTGGCCGCTTGCGACTCTGTATGCTTTTGAATATATGGAGCACCTGGGAAAGGAGAATACCTTCTTTGCCTTTTACACGATGACTTACGGGATCACGATAGGTATCGCGTTTGCCGCCAACCTGATGACCCTTTACATGTTCTATGAGATGCTCACGCTCGTCACCCTGCCGCTTGTCATGGCCGGGATGAGCAGGGAAGCGATCATGGCCGGACGTAAATACATACTGTATTCGATGGGCGGGGCAGCGTTTGCGTTCATCGGGTTCATATTCATCTTCACCTACGGTACGACGATGAACTTTGTTCCGGGCGGTGTACTTTCGGGTGCGGATATAGAAGGAAAGGTAAGGCTGCTAAGGGCGGTATATGTGCTCGCGGTCATGGGCTTCGGAGTCAAGGCAGCGATATTTCCTTTTCACGGATGGCTTCCGTCCGCATCGATCGCGCCGACGCCGGTTACAGCACTCCTGCATGCCGTTGCGGTAGTCAAGGCAGGTGCGTTTGCGATAATAAGGATAACCTATTTCAGCTTCGGAGTTTCATTCTTAAAGGGCAGTTTTGCGCAGTCGATAGTGATGACTTTTGCTCTCGTTACCATTTTATACGGTTCTGCCAGGGCTCTTAAGGAACCGCATTTTAAGCGAAGGCTCGCATATTCGACCGTAAGCAATCTGTCATATATCATATTCGGAGCTTCTCTCATGAGCCGGGCGGGGCTGACAGCGTCTCTCAGCCATATGATATATCATGCCGTGATCAAGATAGCTCTGTTCTTCTGTGCCGGTGCCGTGCTTCATAAGACGCACAGGGAATATGTTCGTGAACTCGACGGGCTCGGACATAAGATGCCGGTCACCTTCGGCGTATTTGCGCTTGGCACGCTTGCGCTTACCGGCATACCGCCTCTTCCGGGTTTCATAAGCAAATGGAACCTCTGCACCGCGGCAGCCATGGAAGGCCGGCCGCTTGCATATGCCGGCATCGCGGTATTGCTGATCTCGGCGCTGCTGACTGCACTTTACATGCTGCCGGTCGTTCTTAGGGCATATTTTCCGGGGGACGATCTTGACTATAAATCACTTAATGATATCAAGGATCCTACGTGGCGGATGTGCGTTCCGTGCGCGGTATTCTCGATCATGATGATCGTGCTTTCATTTACCGCCCCAAGGCTTCTTGAATTTTTTGACGGGATATCGATCTGATGCTTATTGCTTTATGTGCAGGCCCCATGGCCGCAGGGATAATCGCATACTGTATCGGACGGGTGAACAGGACCGCAAGGGATTATTTTGCGGATGCAGTTGCTGTCATTGAGACGGGGCTGTTCATCTGGCTGGCCCTTGCTTATCTTGGCGGCAGCGCGCCTTCATTTTCGGCACCTTATATCTGCGGCCTCGGGATAAGCTTGAAGTTTGACGGCTTCCGCATGTTATACGGGCTGATCGCATCATTCATGTGGGCGATGACGACCGTGTTCTCAAGGGAGTATATGGCCCATTATCCGAGGACGAACAGGTATTATATGTTCTTTCTCATGACACTCGGCGCGACGGCCGGCGTATTCCTCTCGGCCGATCTGTTCACGACGTTTTTGTTCTTTGAGATAATGTCGTTTACGAGTTACGCGTGGGTTGCGCATGATGAGACGAAAGAATCACTCCGGGCCGCACAGACATATCTCGCGGTGGCAGTGATCGGAGGAATGGTCCTGCTTATGGGACTGTTTATCCTTTATGACATTGTCGGGACCCTGCGCATGGATGAGATATATGATGCATTAAACCGCGCCGTTTTAAATGATCCGTCGGTTAAGGGAAGGATATATGCCGCAGGTGCCTGCATGCTCACGGGATTCGGGGCGAAGGCAGGTATGTTCCCGCTGCATATATGGCTGCCCAAGGCTCATCCGGTCGCACCCGCACCCGCCTCTGCGCTGCTTTCGGGTATACTCACGAAGTCAGGTGTCTTCGGTGTGCTCATCATAAGCTGTGAGATGTTCAGGTTCGATCCCGGCTGGGGACTTATGATCCTTATATTCGGCGTTATCACGATGTTCGGGGGAGCACTGCTTGGAATATTCAGCATCAATATAAAGAGGACGCTCGCATGCTCGTCGATGTCCCAGATAGGATTTATACTTACGGGCATCGGTATGCAGGGACTGCTTGGAAGCGCCAATGCACTTGCCGCGCGGGGCACCATGCTCCATATGATGAACCATTCGCTCATAAAGCTTGTGCTGTTCATGGCGGCAGGTGTCATTTACATGAACCTTCATGAACTCGATCTTAACAGGATAAGGGGATTCGGCAGGGGGAAATGGCTCCTTACGGCTGTATTTCTTGTCGGCGGCCTTTCGATAAGCGGTATTCCCGGATTTTCCGGATATGTGAGCAAGACGCTGCTGCATGAATCGATCGTAGAATACATGGAAGAAATTCCCGCAGCTTCATCCTACGGATATTTTAAGTTTATCGAGATCGTCTTCCTTGTTTCGGGAGGAATGACTCTTGCATATATGACCAAGCTTTTTACAGCCGTATTCATCGAGAAGGGTGAAGAAGGAAGTAAAGAGCAGGAGGAGGCCGGAGCGATGGCAGTATCATATGATACGGAAACCGAAGGGCACCGCGGAACTTATGTAAACCTGCAGTCGGCAGCCGCGCTTGCGTTATCGGCGTTAGTCCTGTTTGTTTTCGGTATCTGTCCGTACAGGCTCATGGACAGGGCCGCATCCCTTGGTACCGTATTCATGCACGCGGGTGAGCACGGGGAAGCGGTTGATTATTTCACCTTCTCAAATCTTAAGGGAAGCCTTACCTCGATCGTTATCGGGATCGTCATATACTTCCTTATCATAAGGAAGCTCCTTATGAAGAAGGATGAGGAAGGGAATACGGTTTATATAGATGCATGGCCTAAGTGGCTTGACATGGAGAACCTTATATACAGGCCGGTCCTTGAGAAGATACTTCCGTTTGTGCTGGCGTTTGTCTTAAGGATATTTGACAGGATGGCAGACCATATCATTTCCCTTCTGCACCGTTCGCTGCTGCGTGAGGTTGAGCCGAAACGCCCGCTCATGTACGGAAATGCTTTCACGCATGTTCTGGGTGCCGTCATGGATAAGGTTGTGGAACTGTTAAACAGGACTGTACGCAGGAAGTCGCCCAAGGTCATTAACTATGAGCAGAAACTTGCCTTCGGAGTTGAAGGTATGATAAAGATGTCGAGGTATGCCTCAAGGAGTGTGTCTTTCGGGCTTATGATGTTCTCGATGGGATGTATATTCACCCTGGTATATCTGATAGTCATGCTGCTGATTCATATTTCGGGGTAAGGGATCATGAACATAGATGAAGTATTAATGGAACTGGATGCTCTTCCCGGAGGAGAAGATACGGCTAAGACCGGGGAATTTCTTGAGGATAAGATAAGGCTCGCGCATGAAGAGGGCGATGCGGCATCGGAGCTTACCCTCTTAAACGAGATGATAGGGTATTGCCGGTATACGGGGAATTATGAAAGGGCTTATTCCTGCTCGCAGGAAGCTGCAAAGCTGTGCAGCCTTAAAGGGCTTAACGGAACGCTTCCCCATGCGACGACCCTCCTTAATGCGGCGACGGCAAAACGGGCCGGTGGAAGGCTTGAGGATTCGCTTGCGGATTACATGGAGGCGGAAAGCATTTACGATAAGCTGCTTGACAAGGGAGACCGTCTGTATGCAGCCCTGTATAATAACATGAGCCTTTTATATCAGGAAATGGGAGATAATGAGGCATCGGCAGACTGCCTTAAGAAGGCTCTTATAATAATATGTGCTTATGATGATGCCGTTACGGAGCAGGCGATAACCCGTACGAACCTCGCGCAGGCATATATAAGGCTCGGCCGCCTTGATGAAGCTGCGGATGAACTCGGCATTGCCGATAAGATCTTCAGGGATGCCGGCGGGAATGACTTTCACTATCCCGGCTGCCTTAACGCCATGGCAATGCTCGCCCGTCTTAAGAAGGATTATACGACGGCTGTGTCATATTACAGGGAGGCGCTTAAGCTCCTTAAGGAAAGCGTCGGAGAGGACAATCCGTCCTATCTTTCGGTGAACGCCGCGCTTGATGAGGTGAATGATATCATCCTGAGGACTGATGAAGAAGTAGGATCGTTTGCCGATACTCCCGGGAGTTTTGTAAGAGCCACCGGTGAAGGAGCGGAAGATAAGTCCGGGGCAGGAATGTCAGATACCTCCCGGAGCATGGCTGGGAGGGAACCTGACGGAGGAGAAGAAGATAAGTCCGGTGCAGGAACGATAGATACGTCCCGGAGCAGGGACGGGAAGGGGCCTGACGGAGGAGCGGAGGATAAGTCCGAAAACGGAACGGCCGAAAAGAAAAAAACCGCGATAAAAGGACTTGAACTGTCACGCAGGTTCTATGAGGAGTACGGGAAGGCCATGATACATGATAACTTCCCGGAATATGAGGACCGGATCACCGTCGGCCTTGTCGGACGCGGATCCGAGTGTTACGGGTTTGATGATGAACTGTCGCATGATCACGATCACGGTCCGGATTTCTGCATATGGGTCGATGACGATGTATATGATGAGGCCGGTACGGCCATTCAGGAGGCATATGATGCGCTGCCTTTGGAATACATGGGATTTGAGAGGAGCCGTATCATACCGCCCGACGGGAAAAGGACCGGGGTCTTAAGGACGAAGGAATTCTATTCGCGTATCCTCAACATCACTGAAGAGTGCCTGACGGGATATGTTGACGGCACTGACGGTGACGGCATATTTGCGATCGTAAGGGAAGAAGATCTTTCACAGTGCACCAACGGCAGCATATTTGCCCGGGGCACGGGTGACTTTTTAAGGATCAGGGATAAACTGTCATATTATCCTGACAATATATGGCGCAGGCGGATCGCCGAAGAGCTTCACTACAGCGCACAGATGGGTCAGTATAATTATATAAGGATGTTAAAGCGCGGCGAAAAGGTAGCATCCGAGATCGCACTTGCGGGATATATGGAGCATACGATGAAGCTTGTTTATCTGATAAACAGACGCTATGCACCGTATTACAAATGGCTTCACCGCGGGATGGCCGGTCTTGAGAAGGCTGCCGTGATCATGGATATCTTCAATGCTGTCTACGATATGCCCAAGGGAGACGAGAGGATAAGGATGACCACGGAGATAGTCGCGGCGATCATCATAGAGGAACTGGAGAAGATAGGTATGGCGGGAAACGTGCCCAAAGGAGAGACGTATCTGGATGTTTATTCACGTTTAATGGATACGCCTTAGGTGGAAGGAAGTCAGGGAGGTAACATCATGTCGGAAATTAACTTGAATAGTAACTTAAGTTCGTGTATCATTAGCAACGTCGGGGTTAACGGCGCATCGGCGGGTACGAGTGACCGTGACGGCGTCAATGAACTCGTCATGCTCGAGTGGCAGGCCTTTGATAAAGTCATAAATGAAGGCGGACGTGCATCCTGCCAGGATGATTTTGCCACGTTTTCGATAATGAGGAGGAGCCAGTACGATACCTGGACGGATGAGATGCTGGATTCCTTCATAGATGATTTTTACAGCGCGAATGAGAAGGGCTGGAACCTTATCACCGAAAAATACGCCCGCATGGAGGCAAGTACCGCTCCTGAGGAGTACGAAAAGATCAAGGATCAGCTCCCGCCCGTTTCCGAGACGCGCATGGCCATAGTTGACCAGATAGTGGAGATTCAGGTAGACTGGATGGAGAAGTTCGCCGCAGCCTATCCGAAGGCCGCTTCAAGGTCGAGGAGTATCCACACTTCCGAGGATACGGCAGATAACACTTCGTATGAGACATATTTAAGGGGAGAACTGCTTACCTATTCCGAACGCACCCTGGCTCTTTACGGCCAGTTCATAGTGAAGCTTGCGGGAACGGGTAAGAACCTCGCGTTCATGATAATGGAAAATACGGCCCGTGCATACGGATATTCGGGCCTCGATGATATGGAATCAAAGATTTGACCTAATTGGTCAACGAGCCGGAAACGCAGTAAATACCGGAAAATGAGGGGACAGATTCAGGGGATCAGATGAGCAGGGAATCGGCAGATAACGCAAAGAGATCAATAGTTAAAGAAAGAACGGTAAAGAAACGGGCAGCCAGGAGTATCGTGGCGCCGAGGATCGACGAAGAGTCATACAGCGTCACGTCCTCGAAAAAAGACACGATATTCATACCCGGATCACCGAAGCCGGTTAAGGAGAAGCCTTCAAAAGTGATCGCTTCTCCGGTTAATGTATTAAGACAGGCCGGAAAGGACAGGCTTACAAGGGAGATATCTGCGCCAAGGGGTGTGATCGGTGAAGATCCGGTAACCCCGACGGAACGTCAGGGATCGAGGGTAACCTTAAACGGAACTACCTTAAACAGTGCGGTCTTAAGCGGGACCGGATGGCCGGACAGGCCTCCTACACCCAGGCCGGTAAACAAACCCGAAAGCGACAGCGGTAAGGAAGCCGATAAGAAGCCTGAGCAAAAAAGTGCATCAATGCATGCGAACAACGTACTTCCCAGGATAGCCAACCCTCTGACACCCGAAAGCGTAAGGGCGGCTTCGGCTGCGGAACGCAGGGCTGATAGTACATCTGAACGTAAGGAAGCACCGGCATCAACCGCAGCATCTTCACAGACGCCGTCAAATGCATCTCAGACAGCGCCATCATCACAGCAGGCATCCGGTGCGGCCGGAAATGAAGTAAAGACGGCCGATCCCGGACACCCTCGTAAACTGCTCAAAACAGTCGTTACCACAACGACTACAACATATGAATCCGTAACGGATGAGGAATTTAACGAACTGGCCAGTGCCGTTAAGGGGGACGGAGTGCAGACGGCTGCCGTGCAGCCGCAGCCTCAGATACAGACACCACCCGAACCCGCTATACCGGCAAAGCATCCCGTGCAGGCATCGCCTACACTGATCTCGGTAAATCCCGGAAATCCCCATGCGCGTCCGGTAACCCCGGCAGCGCATGATCAGCATTCGGCAGGATCACCCGTAAATACGGTATCTGCTACTCAGGCCGGACAGCCGGCCCAAAACGCAGTACCTCAGGCAAGGCCCGCCGCACAGAACGCACCGGCAGCTTCGGTACCCGGTCAGCAGCCCGCAAACGGACGTCCGCAGCAGCCGTCACGACCGGTAAATGTAAGGCCCGGACAGCCTTCTGTTAATAATGGCGCACAGGTCCCGGGACAGCCGGCAGCGGCACCCGCCGGACAGCCGGTCCAAAACGCAGCACCGCAGGCGCCTGCACCTCAAGCAAGACCTGCCGGACAGCCCGTACAAAATGCAGCGCAGCAGGGAGCACCCGCACCTCAGGCAAGACCTGCCGGACAGCCGGTCCAAAACGCAGTACCGCAGGGAGCGGTACCCCAGGCAAGGCCCGCAGCGCAGCAGGGAGCGCCCGCACTTCAGGCAAGGCCTGCCGGACAGCCGGTCCAAAACGCAGTACCACAGGGAGCGCCCGTGCCTCAGACAAGACCTGCAGCGCCACAGGCAGCACCCGCAGCCCAGCAGGCTCCGGTCATACAGGTTGCAAGGCAGCAGGCAGCACAGAATGCAGCACCGCCTGCAGTGCCTCAGAATAATGAATCGATAAGTCAGACACAGCGTCAGCTCCACGAGATAGAAAAAGCGCTCGGACTTGCGGCAAATACTACGCAGATCCCTCTGGTAGGCCAGGGTCAGGCAGCGCCACAGGCAGCCCAGCAGGCTCCTCAAAGCGTACCGGCAGCACCTGCGCCGGCGGCACCTGTTGCGCCGACACCTGCGTTCGTTGATGAACAGACGAAAAAAGCCGCGGAATATCTTATGCTCGGGGTTGAATGTCTGGTATTTGTTATAGTATTATGTGTTTTGATAAGCATTGCCCAGAAGATAAAGAAGATGGGCTATGACGGCGGACGGACGGCTGAGGCATATTCGGAGGAATATACTCAGGAAGGCGGCGGTTATACAGACGATCCGGGCACGGAATCCTTTGATGTCGAGCAGGCCGGGATGAATGATGAGATACCTGTTGACGGTCAGGAGATAACCGACGCCCTCGGAGATCAGGGTGAAGTGACGGAAGCCCCTTCGGGTTCGGTCGATGTGGATAATGATAATTTCACTCTCCGGTGTACGAACGTTACGGTCAAGCTTGACAGTGAAGGAAATCCTGCGGCACTTATATATTTCACCTTTACGAATAAGACCGGTTCGCAGCTGGCCATGTCGGATGTATTCCCTCCGAGCGTGACCCAGAACGGAGAACCGTGTGAAACATCGGCGTCACTTGATGAATATCCCGATGAATTCTATAATAAGGATATGCAGATATCGGACGGAGCGAGCATTGACTGCTGCTACGCCATATCTCTTAAGGATGCCGTATCGCCGATAAGGCTTACCATATATGATAATTACGAGAGTTTTTCGGATGTCGGTTCAACCGAGATCGCTCTGCAATAGACAGTTTTAACAGGTTTCATTAAAGAAAGGCGGGAGTAGAAAATGAGTAGAAGAAGAATGGGTAAGAGAAGGGCAACGCAGATACTTGTCATTGCGGCAACCGTGTTTGTGCTTGTCTTGATAGTTGCGGCAGTTGTTGTACTGCTCAATAATATCAAGACGCTCAAGTCAATCAAGATCACACCCCAGTTTGCGGAAACGGAGCTTGACGTGAACTCGGATTATGAGTTTAAGATCACCGGATCGCCTGCGAAGGCAAGCCTTAAGTCGATCGAATATCTGGTGGATGATGCGACCGCGACTTTTGGCAAGAAGGAGGATTCCTCATCGAATATCGCAGTCCTTCATACCGGAGCCGAGGGAACGATAACCGTTTACGTTAAGTGCGGAAAGGTAAAGAGTGATACCAAGACGTTCCAGGTAGTTGACTTTGCCAAGAAGGCTCAGGAAGAAGAAGCGGCAGCAAGGGCAAGGGAAGCAGAGGCGGCCGAGGCGGCAGCAGCAGCGGCTCAGGTTGAAGAAGAAGCAAATGCCGAAGTTTCAACCATTGTTATGGTCAACGGTGATAATGTAAGGATGAGGGCAGAGCCCAATACGGACTGCGAAGTCGTAAGGACCTGTAAGAAGGGTGATACCTACACAAAGATCGAAACGGTTGAGGACTGGACCAAGATAGATTATGACGGCCGTGAGTGCTATATTAAGACCGAATTCTTAAAGGAAGTTACCGCGGAAGAGGCTGAACAGGCCAAGGCCGATGCCGAAAAGAAGGCAGAGGAAGATAAGAAGAAGGAAGAAGAAAAGAAGACGGAAGAGAAGAAAGAGGAAGAAAAGAAGCCCGATGCGGATGCGGATGCGGCAGCAAAGGCAGCAGCCGATGAAGCTGCAAAGAAGGCGGCTGAGGAAGCAGCCAAGAAGGCAGCCGAGGATGCGGCGGCAGCAGCAGCGGCGCAGGCAGCGGCGGCTCAGGCGGCAGCAGGGAGCGTGACCATCAACTGTAAGGACGGCCCGGCCCAGTTTACGAAGGCGGAATATGATTATTTCCTTGCTACCTGGAGCTATACGGGAATGGCAGAGGAGATGATGACCCACCATTCGGCATCGGAACTTCACACGCTGTATAACAATACTCATTGATAATGCCTTGTATATATGACGATCTTAGGACCCGCGATCTTGCGGGTCCTTTTTTAAACTTTCCTTAATGATAAATTAATGCGATATAAAAGAAAATTTAAGGTATTGATGATATAATGATAAAAACAGAACGGAAGTATCCCGGCTTCATCCGGCCGGTATGGGAGATGACAATGG
>JAILLY010000092.1 GCA_024692905.1 Lachnospiraceae bacterium
CTTCAATGCGGATAATGAAGTCAAAGTCATAGGCATCCGTCACGGCGAGAAGATGTATGAGACGCTGCTTACGAATGAGGAATGCGCAAGGGCGATAGATATGGGCGGGTTCTTCCGTGTGCCCTGCGATCAGAGAGATCTTAATTATGACAAGTATTTCGTCGAAGGAGATCAGGAGAGGACCAAACTGACGGAGTTTAATTCAAACAATACCCGGATACTTAACGTTGAGCAGGTGAAGGAGAAGCTCCTTTCGCTTAAATATATAAGAGATGAACTGAACGCATGAAGATACTTGTGACCGGTGCGAAGGGCTTCATCGGTAAGAACCTTATCGCTGAGCTTAAGAACCGAAAATACAATAAAATATACGAATATGATATGGATTCAGATCCTGAGTTTCTTGATATATATACGGGTGACTGCGGTTTCGTATTCCATCTTGCCGGTGTCAATCGCCCCAAGGATGAATCGGAGTTCATGACCGGTAATTTCGGATTCACGGACACTCTCCTTGATAAGCTTAAGGAGCACGGGAACAGGGCGCCGGTACTCATAACCTCGTCTATCCAGGCTGAACTTGACAATCCCTACGGTAAGAGCAAGAAGGCAGGGGAAGAGCTGATGTTTTCATATTCGGATAAGACGGGTGCGCCCGTTTATGTGTACCGCCTTCCGAATGTTTTCGGCAAATGGTGCAGGCCCAATTACAACAGCGCGGTCGCGACCTTCTGCAATAACATAGCCGCGGGGCTTCCGATAAAGGTCAACGATCCTTCCGTTGTCATGAACCTGGTATATATAGATGATGTTGTAAACGAGTTTATAAACGCACTTGAAGGCAGGGCGAATATATGCGGCAAATACGGCGCGATACCGACCGTTCATACAGTCACGCTCGGAAGGATAGCAGAGCTTATTGCATCATTTAAAGAGAGCAGGACAAGGCTCGGGCTTCCGAAGCTTGACGATCCTTTTGAACGCAAGCTCTATTCCACATACCTTTCATATCTGCCGGCGGATGACTTTGCCTATCCTCTTGACATGCATATCGATGAGAGAGGATCGTTTACGGAATTTATAAGGACCCCGGACAGGGGGCAGGTATCCGTCAATATAAGTAAGCCCGGTATAACCAAGGGCAATCACTGGCACCACAGCAAGAACGAGAAGTTCCTCGTGGTAAAGGGCAGGGGATGTATAAGCTTCAGAAAGTACGGGACTTCTGAAGTGATCGATTATCATGTAAGCGGTGATGAACTTACCGTTGTCGATATACCGACCGGATATACGCACAGTATAACCAACGAGGGCGATGAAGATATGGTGACGGTGATGTGGGCCAACGAAGCCTTCGATCCGGATAAGCCGGATACATACTATGAACCGGTCAGATGACTTACCTTATGATCTGTTAAAAAAGGAGAGGCCATGAACAAACTCAAACTGATGACGATAGTGGGCACACGCCCTGAAATAATCAGGCTTTCAGCCGTCATAAAATGTGCGGATAAGTATTTCGATCATGTGCTCGTCCACACGGGGCAGAATTATGACTATACGCTGAACCAGATATTCTTTGAGGATCTTAAGTTAAGGGAACCGGATCATTATCTTGGATCCGTGGGGGCCGATCTCGGCGAGACCATGGGCAATATAATCGCAAAGTCATATGCCCTGATGAAGGAAGTCAAGCCGGATGCGGTACTCATCCTCGGAGATACCAATTCGGCACTTTCCGCGATCAGCGCAAAAAGGCTTAAGATACCGATCTTCCATATGGAAGCCGGAAACCGCTGCTGGGACTGGAATGTCTCGGAGATGATCAACCGTAAGATAGTGGACCATATATCGGACATTAATCTTCCGTATACCGAAAACTCCAGGAGATATCTCCTTTCCGAGGGCATCGACGGCAAGACCGTATTCGTTACGGGTTCGCCCATGCGTGAGGTGCTCAGGGACCATATGGATGATATTAAAAAGAGTGATGTATTAGCAAGGCTCAGCCTTGAGAAGAGAAAATACATCCTCGTATCCGCGCATCGCGAGGAGAATATCGATATCGAAGATAATTTCATGAGCCTTATGAGCTCGATAAATCATATCGCGGAAAAATATAAGATGCCGGTCATCTATTCAACCCACCCGCGGTCGAAGAAGTTTATCGATATGAGGGACTTTAAATTCCATCCGCTCGTTACGAACATGGAGCCGTTCGGGTTCCTTGATTACAATATGCTCCAGATGAACGCATACTGCGTTATGTCGGACAGCGGCACTCTTTCCGAGGAATCGGCAATGCTTGACTTTCCGGGAGTCCTGATAAGGACTTCCACGGAAAGACCGGAGGTACTTGACAAGGGTACGGTCGTTATCGGAGGCATAACGGAGGAAACGGTTGAACAGGCGGTCGGACTTGCGACGGCGATGTATGAGAACAGGGAGGAAACGGTCCTGCCTGCGGATTACAATGATACGAATGTTTCCGTCAAAGTGGTCAAGCTTATACAGAGCTATACGGATATCGTAAACAGGACGGTATGGTTAAGATCGTGATTTCCCCTGTAAAGATGCATCGGTTGGTGAGATATGAGGATAGTTGTCAATGATATAGCCGCGAGTAAGACCGGCGCGCTGTCGATACTTAAGGATTTCTACGATCACATCCTTGAGAATGAGAAGGAGCATGAATGGATATTCGTGCTCGGCGATAGGCTCCTTGAAGAGAAGGATAATATCAGGGTGCTTATACGTGATGACATAAAGGCAAGCAGGAAGAAACGCCTTATGTTCGATCTTAAGGACGGTGCGGCATATTTTGCGGACCTTAAACCGGACGTTCTTTTTTCCATGCAGAATACTCTTCCGCGGGGATATAAGGGGCGGCAGGTGCTTTATGTCCATCAGCCGCTTCCGTATCAGACCCGGAAGAGATTTTCGTTTTTTAAACCCGAAGAGAGAGAATATGCCGTATACCAGCATCTTATAGGGAGGATGATAGATGCGTCCGTAAAAAGAGCAGACAAAGTCATCGTCCAGACCGAATGGATGAAGAAGGCGGTTACCGAAAAGACCGGGGTACCGGATGACAGGGTTGTAAAGGTAACGCCGGACATTTTTGTACCTGAGGGATTCCTGACCGGGAACGGGTCAAATAACACTGTTATCGATAACAACGTTATCAATAACGATGTTATGAATAACAACGCTATTGATAACAGCGTTATGAATAACGATGTTATTAAACGGTTCTTTTATCCGGCAGGAGAGATATTATATAAGAATCACGGGCTTATATTTGAGGCCGCAGGCATACTCATAAGCAGAGGCATCACGGATTTTAAGGTCGATCTTACTCTTAAAAAGGGAGATCTTCCGTATCTTGACAAATACCCCGAATATGAGCAGATCCGTTATATCGGCAGGATATCCCGTGATGAGGTATTTAAACACTATATAAACGATATATTGCTCTTCCCGTCATATATAGAGACCTTCGGTTATCCGCCCGCGGAGGCAGGGGCCGTGGGAGGCCGTATACTCGCATCCGACTGTTCCTTTAGCCGGGAAGTGCTTGAAGGGTATGAAAACGTAAGGTATTTTGATCCCTTTGACGCTGCGGGACTTGCCGGTCTTATGGAGAAGGCGATAAAAGGTGAACTGTTTACGCAGGCAGCGGCGGGGGCTGTGGTAAGGCCCGGAAGCAGAAACAGCTGGAGTGAAGTGGTCGGTATCATCACAGACGGTAAATGATCTGTAAAAGAATACATGGAAAAAGATCTGGGACTTAATAACATAAAGAAAATATGGCTTGCCGGGATATATTATATCCCTGCCGTACTTTTATATGTGGTAAATATGTTCATACCCGCATTGCGTCCGGGCGTGATAGCTACCGTGTTCATGTTATGCGTTGCGGCGGAACTTGTGATAAGAAGGCAGCTTGGGTTTACGGCCTTCATCGACAGGCTCGTTGCTGCGTATTTTATCTATAATGCGCTATCCGTGATATGGCTCTTAAGGAGCGGGATGCCTTTTTCCGTTTATGCCGGTGAGTTCGTTGTATCGCTGCTCCCGGTCATCTTTTATTATTCCGGCCGTTCATCACGGTCCCAGGCTTTTTATATGAATTTCCTGATCGCGGTCCTTATCACGGGGATACTCGGTATCATACTCCAGACTGCGATGCCGCAGTTCTACATAGATTATTCATACAAGATAGGGTTTGCGTCCAAGGCCGACGCGGCAACCTGCCGTGTCAGGATGGATTCGGTCGTGGGCTCTACGGTGCTGGGGTTTCTTTCCGTTGCCGGCATGCTTGTTTCGATACCTCTTATCATGTCATCAAACACGGAATACACCGGCACTTTTCCTAAGGCATCCGTGTTTAAGTCATCCGGCCCTCTCAGGTTATTCGGGATCGCATCCATGTTCATAAACATGATCGTTGTATTCATGTGCAACCAGCGTTCCGCGATGGTCGTGGCGATCCTTGTCATAGTATATCTGAATTTCCTTCTGTTTAAAGCTTATGATGACAGGATGCGTAAACGAAGGGCTTTTCTTATCGAGATCGCCGCGCTTGCGGCCGGTTTTATCCTTTTTAGCGTAATAAAACAGGATGCGGCTCTTAAGGCCTATTACAGGCTCGTCTCGCTGCCGGGTGCGATAGGGCAGCGCAGTGAACAGTGGGTCGCCGCCGTAAATAATATGTACAGCACATGGCTCGGAAACGGACTCGGTGCCAACGGACACAGGGCGATCGGGATCGAGGACGCTTTTGTGGTGGCAGACGGCGGCATAATAAAGACTTACTGCGAACAGGGAGTATTCGGGTTTTCGATGTTTATCTATATCCTTATCCTTACCTTCAAAAAAGGATCACGGGATATCATGAAATACTGCGCAGAGGTCGGGATCATAGCGGCTGCGCTGCTTCAGTCGATAGGCTCGAACATACTCTCCTTCCAGCTGTCGGTCCCGGTTTTCTGGTTTGCCATCGGCCGTATACATTCGCAGGATATGGAGGAAGAGTCATGAAAGTCATCTGTATGTATCTGCCGCAGTTCCATACTTTTCCCGAGAATGACGAATGGTGGGGAAAGGGCTACACGGAATGGACCGCAGTGAAGAGGGGACGCCCGCTTTACAGGGGCCATATCCAGCCGAGAGTCCCGCTTGACGGACGTTATTACGATCTTGTGAACGAGGGTGCACAAACGCTTAAGTGGCAGGCCGAAACCGCGCGTAAGTACGGGATATACGGGTTCTCGTTCTATCAATACTGGTTTAAGGGCAGGCAGCTTATGCAGCGTCCGATGGAGATACTGCTTGAGCATCCCGAGATAGATATCAATTACTGCATATGCTGGGCAAACGAAAGCTGGACGAGGACCTGGTACGGACTGAGCGAGCAGGTGCTCATGAAGCAGGATTACGGGGACGAAGAGGACTGGTATAAGCATTTTGAATACCTGCTTAAGTTCTTTAACGATAAACGCTACATAAAGATAGACAATAAACCCGTCCTCCAGATATACAGAAGCTTTGATATCGGCTGTCTTGAAAGGATGCTCGGGTGCTTCAATAAATGGGCGCACGGTGAGGGCTTTGACGGGATCTATGTGATCTCCGGAAAGACCGCGGGACCACAGGAAACAAGGGATGAACTCATCGACGGGTATTACTATTTCGAACCCGGATATACGCTTAAACATGACTTTTCAAAAGCGGATATGTTCGGGTATAATGTATCGGTGCTCTTAAGATCGGTGCTTAACAGGATAAGATGGAATAAGAAGCTTGAGAGGAGCATTCCGGCAAGGCTCATACTTAAGGGTATTACGGGCCGCGATTATAAGGAAAACGAATTTCCCGGGATAATGCCGGACTGGGACAATACCCCGCGCCGCGGATATAAAGGGCTCGTATATAAGGGCACATCGCCCGAACGTTTTGAAGAGGCACTGCGTGTCATTAAGGATAAAAAGGAAGGTCATAAGACTGACTTTGTATTCATAAACGCATGGAATGAGTGGGGAGAAGGCGCAATGATAGAACCCGATGAATACAGGGGATACGGCTATCTTGAGGCTGTAAGGAATGTTGCGGGCACCTTTGGTGATCGGTGATCGCGTAAAAGGAGCATTCATGTCCGCCGGGGCTGGAGGATCGTTTGGAAAAAGTAAGCGTTATAATAATAATATATAAGGTCGGACGGTACTTAAGGGAATGTCTTGACAGCGTGACCGGCCAGACCTATAAGGACCTTGAGATAATCTGCGTGGTCGGAAGAGGCGATAAGGCCTGTGAGGATATCGTCAGTGAATATGCCGCCGCAGATAAAAGGATCGTTGTCTTAAACCCGGAAGCAAGAGGCACCGCAGATGCAAGGAATAAAGGACTTGAAGCGGCAACGGGTGACTATATTGCCTTCGTTGACGGTGATGACCGGATAAAGGAAGACATGATCGAGGTCATGGTCTCCGCCCTTAAGCGTACCGGTTCCGATATATCGGTCACGGGCAGATATTACCTTTACGAGAACCGTACAGACGGGACTGAGGAAAATAAGGAACAGGTATTTGACATATGTGATGCCTTCAGGGTGATCCTTTATCAGGAAGGGTTTTTCCTGCATCTTTGGGATAAGCTGTACAGAAAGGAACTGTTTGACGGAGTGCGTTTTCCCGAGGGCAGGCTCGTTGAGGACCGCCAGATGGCTGCCTCTATACTGCTTAAGGCAGGCAGGATAGTATATAACAGCGCATCGAGGTACTATTTCAGGGTAAGTAAGGACAGCGGTTCGAAGATAGAGGATAATCTCGGACAGTCGCTTAAGGCCGACAATGAGATATGCGATACCCTTATTGAAAAGTTCGGGGATGATATAAAACCGGCAGTCTCGTTTTTCCTTGTGAACGAGAACTTAAGTGTTATACAGAACAGCATCCTTTACGGCAGTTTTTCAAAAGAACATGACAGGGAGTACCTTGATTATGTTAAGAGTCATTCCGCGGCCGTAAAGAAGGATCCGAGGGTCTCGCCCGGCCTCAAGATCAAGATGGATATATGTAATCTAAGTCCGCAACTTTTTAAACTTGTGACTCTTTACAGGAGAAAGAAATTCCTTAAAACTCATAAGGAATTTGAGTCCGGAGTTGACTGGGAAGCTACTTTTGAAGGGCAGGGAGTGGCATAAATGGATGACCGTATAAAAAACAAACGTGTGCTCTTTGTATGCAGGGAGACCTATTCGCAGCCCCTGTGGTTTATCGCGCAGAGGCTTAAGGAGGACAATGAGGTTGCATGCTTCTTCATTATGTCTACGGAGTGCAGCTACAATAAATGCTATTATAACGTGAACACATACTACCGGTTCAAGGAGGAACTGCCCGGTATAAAACTGTACGATGTACGGGACATATGTGATGAATACACGAAGCGGCTTAAGGAGGCGGGTTATAAACGCCTCGGAAGGCTCCAGTTCGGCAACAGGGCATATCAGCCCGACAAAAAGGTCCGTTCACGCAGGAACGAGCGCGAACCCATTGCCGATATGGAATACCTTGAGGAGATCGAGAAGGAGTATTCGCATTTCAAGAACCTTAACATGCAGCTTATGTGTTCGCAGGAAAACACCAGGCATTATCATTTCAGATACTACTGGTCCGTAACGAATTATGATGAGAACATGCTGTGGCTTGAACTTAACTACAGGAAGATACTCGGTATCTTCGATGAGTTTAAGCCCGACATGATCCTTGACTTTGACAACGCGGAGCTCCAGCGGACGATAATCAACGAGGTCGCCTATAAAAAGAACGTTCCCTATATCACGGTAGAGTATTCCAAGTTCGGATATTACAAGTATCCGACATTTAAGAACACCATCGGCATAGACGATTATGTCGAAAAGCAGTATGAGAAGAACCTTAAGCTCTCACCCGGTGAACTTAAGGATGAATATGATTACATTTATGATTACCGAAGTAAGTCCACTATAATGAACAGGGAGTTTGCCGGCACCGTGACGAGCCAGTATGAAAGGGATTCGATCATCTGGATACTGCGTGTTATGAGGGGCAAGTTCCATTACTTCTTCGATATGGATATTGCAAAGGGCAACCATAAGCTAAAGAAGACGAACAGGATACTGTACGCACCGAGCCTGCCCTATATAAGGCATTACTGGCAGGTGATGACACTGAGGCGTAAGTTCATGGGAAAGAACAGGCTGTTCGAAGCGCCGCGTGAAGGAGAGGACTACGTATATATGCCGCTCCATCTCATACCGGAGTCGACGGTATTCGTCAAGGCCTCATATTATGTGGATGAGTTAAGCCTTATAGAAGCGGTGTCAAAGTCACTCCCCGTAGGCTGGTGGCTGTATGTCAAGGAGCATCAGGCGATGCTCGGTGAGAGGAGCGTGGAATTCTACAAGAGGGTTCGCCAGCTCCATAATGTCCGCCTCGTGCAGGTCAATCATTATCACGATCCAAAGCCATGGATCGTGAACGCCAAGGGAGTCGTTACGATAGTCGGGACCACGGCTTATGAGGAAGCGCTGCTCGGACGTAAATCGATACTTTTCGGAGACGTTCCTTTTGAACTTATCGACGGGATAACAAAGGTGCACAGTTATGAGGAACTTCCGGCCCTTATCCGTGATTTCGGTGAGATCGATAATATCCATTCGTGCGCTGCCTACCTTAAGACCGTTAAGGATATCGGATTTGAGATAGACCTTTTCTATCTTATGGCAAAGGCCGAAAAGATACTTGCGCATGAAGAGGAAAGAGATGAAAAGTTCAACTCGCAGATAGATGAACTTATGAGATTCTACGAAGCAGGATATAAGAGGTGGACGCAGACGGTTTCATAAGACCGGGAACCACCCGGATTTGCGTTTCGTTAAGTATAACGCTATAATTGGGTTGTCGTTTAGTACCGCATAAAAGACTTTACGGAGGAAGATATGGACAGTGACAGTAGCAACGATACCATGAACGGCGCGGGCTCTGCGATAATGGACAGGCTTGCACAGGGTAAGTTTGTTCTTATAGCCGAGATCGGAGTCAATTACTACGATATAGCCACCAAGGAGGGGATAACTCCCATGGAGGCGGCAAAGCTTATGATAAGGGAGGCCGCCGGTGCCGGTATCCATGCCGTTAAGTTCCAGACCTACAAGGCGGGAACGCTCGCGGCCAAGGCATCACCTTATTACTGGGATATAACCGAGGAACCTACCAGGTCCCAGTATGAACTGTTTAAGAAGTTCGACAGTTTCGGATACGAAGAGTATAAGGAACTCAAGGAATACAGTGATGAGATCGGGATCGAGTTTTTATCGACCGCGTTTGATTATGATTCGGCCGATTACCTTGATGAGCTCATGAACGTATATAAGATATCATCATCGGATCTAAGCAACCTTCCGTTCATCGAGCATCAGGCCAAGAAGAACAAGCCCATACTCCTTTCGGTCGGAGCGTCAAACCTTCCCGAGATCGAAGCGGCCGTGGATGTGATAAGACGCGTGAGTGAGCAGCCTGTGGTATTGCTCCACTGTGTCCTCGAATATCCCACTCCGCTTGAGGATGCCAATCTTCTTAAGGTATTGTCTCTTAAGAGGCAGTTCCCCGAATATTATATAGGTTATTCGGATCATACGAAGCCGACCGAAAACTGCGATGTCATAAAGACGGCATATAATCTCGGGGCGTTATGTGTTGAGAAGCATTTCACCCTTGATAAGACGCTTAAGGGAAACGATCATTATCACGCGATGGATCCCGATGACGCAAGGCGTATATTAAAGGGCATCGAAGAACTTGACATGATCAGGGGAAGCGGTGAATTAAACTGCCTTGAAAGTGAAATGACCGCAAGGACGAACGCAAGACGTTCGATAGTATCAAACGGTTCCATCCCCGCGGGAACGGTCATCGCCGAGAGTATGCTGACCTTCAAAAGACCCGGCACCGGGATGTCTCCCGACAGGCTCAACGAGGTAGTCGGAAGAGCGGCCGCCACTGATATCGAGGATGATACGATAATAACCGAAGACATGATCTGTGATGCGCCGGTGGAAGATAACGGTCAGTAAGCGGGTCACTTAAGTTTATTGAAAAATCTTTTAAGCAGGTTCGAATCGGACCTGCTTATCTTTTTGCCCGAATAGAAGCACGAATGCGTGAGAAGACGTATTTCATCAAGAGTCATACCGGCATCCTTAAGGATTTTTTCCGCAGCCCCGGCTGTTCCGCGGCCGGTTGAGATATGCCGGTTTATGAGCCTGAAGGTATCATCCACCAGGGTGGGCTTATCCGTTTTATATCTGCGGGCAAGCCGGGATGCAGCCTTAAGATAGCAGTAACGTACCTCCGGGGCATGATCTCCCGCAAGGGAGCATTTCCTGCGTTTTATGAATCCTGCGAGAGCAAAGATGAGTTTCCTTAACAGGGGGATTAACATGAGTATCAGCAGGATGAGTATGAACACCGCAAAAAGAGGGGTTTCATTAAGGTCAAAAAGCTTAAGCCTGACATGATCCGTGATAACGTTCACATCGGAATCCTGATCGACTGCCGAAGATGCACCCGGTGCACCGAAAAGCCTTGATAATGAACTTAGGAAATCGGTATATGACGGTACGCTGTCTTCGGTGGCAGGTACCGTGAAGTCGACCGGGTACCATCCGAAGGAGGGTATGTATATCTCCGTCCATGCATGTGCATTCCCGTCGCTTATCTCGACATTGACCGCGGCTGACTCTCCCAAAGGGTTATCTCCGGTGTAATAATACGATATATCGGTATCGACCCGTTTGGCGGTTTCGGTAAGGCTTCCTGCCGTTATCACATAACCTTCGACATATCTTGCCGGTATCCCGTAGGAGCGCAGCAACAGTGTTCCGGCAGATGCAAAATGCGCGCAGTATCCGCGCTTCTGGTCATCCAGGAAATAGGTGACGAAATCGCGGTTGTAAGGTGTAGCACCCGGGGCAAAATCATATCTGTAATTCTTGAGGAAATAATCATAAATAAGCGCGACCTGGCCCATCACGGTCTCAGACGTTCCTATCTTATCGTGATAAGAGAGAAGATCCACATAAACCGAGGGCGGTATCTGAAGATAATTGTCGGTGATCTCCTTGTCGTATTCAAGCGCTTCCTTTAATTCATCCTGCGAAAGAAGGCCCTTTATCATATCCGGGTCGCTGTAAAGGGTGGTCGAAAGTGAGGACGAATAGGGTGTATACTCAAAGGTCCGTTCGGATTCCAGTGCCGAATATCCCTCAAGGACCGAATAGGGATCCACGAGTGTGTTTTCGGGGACCGAAGAGAGAAAATAGGGAGCGTAGACATAGGAGGTCGCCGCATCGACGTTGGTAACGGTCATCCTTGCGGTATTTTTGGGGACTACCCCGGCATCCATCAGGGCGGTATGCACCGCGGCAGGCATAAGCAGCCTTTTCTGCGCGGTCTTATCCCTCGATGCGGGACCGTCGGCCCCGGGCATGTTTAAGGCATATCCGGTGGCAGGACCGGGCTGGTTCCAGCGGTCAAAGGCATACTGCTGGCCCACATAACCGCGAAGATACAGAGTCTCAAAGGTATATGGCACGAATGTGACCGTAAGGTCCGTATCATAATCGGGTGATATGCTCCTGACACCGCCGAGTCTTCCCCCGTTTATACCGCCTTTGGCCTGATAGCGGTTAAACATTCCGGCGATACCGTTCTGCGTGAGTATCTTGACGTTCTCGTCCATTTGGGCCTTTAAGCGGCTCCTGTTTATGAGCGCTTCCTTTTCGGAGGTTGCGACCGCGGAGGAGACAAAGCACGAGAAGATCAGTGAAAGCACAAGGGAGAACAGGCACATCCCGGCCATGCTCCTTGCGCTTGACTTATGGAATGCCATATGACGTCCTTTTTCGTCATCATAATCAAAGAAGTATTCGCGCGGTTTCTTCCCGGAAGGCGGTTTGACGAAATGATAATGTCCCGAGTGCCTGAGAAAATAGATCGAAAAATATGAAAAGAACAGCAGGGCCATAGAGGTGTATGAAGGATAACGCCCTATGAATATCCCAAGCTGGAGCGGCCAGAAGGTTAAGTTGAAGGTGGTGAAGAAAAACATGTCGTTGAATATTCCGACGTTTAACAAAAGGACAAGGAAGACACCTATAAAGACCGCAACTGTTGTGATCGTCAGATAACGGTTTCCGACGATCTCATCGTACTGACGCACCGCAGGCAGCAGATAGTGGTCGGAATATGTCTTGTTTATGATATTGAGCAGTGCCTGGAAGCCCGAATTGGCATATATCCTTGAGGACGTGAGTCCGTATGAGAATACGATCAGGAACGCAAAATAACCGACAACATACAATACATGCGACAGGTGTATGAATGACAGGTACAGGGATGATAACAGCAGTACCGGTATGATGAGCGCATAATTGACGACTATGTCGAATTCGGACAGCACGCCGAGCACGCACCCGGTCGAGGCCGTGAACATAAGGATGGCAACGACCAGGCAGTGGAGGGCCCCGTCGTGGGGCTCGTGTATTGAATTGTCGTACTGTTTAAATCCGAAATAAGCCGAATCATCCAACATGTATCAAAGTTCCCCTGTCAAGACCCGCGGCCGTATACACCGTAAGGGCAAGATCCTTTCTGTCATAGCTCCCGCAGTAGAAAGCGCGGGTCAGTATGTCATCAAGCGCTTCGCGTGACCCGATCCTTGATGATGTAAAGTCATCCCTGCCGTCATAGAACATGAAGGTAAACTGTTCGCCCTCTTCTATGAGACGCAGCGATATACTGTATGCGCGTTCTATCGCATTATCAAGGGTGTGATAAAGCCCGTCATCCTTCCCTCCGCTTTCAACATATGAGCGAAGGCATTCTTCTTCGGACGGCTGATACAGTTCGAGAAGGACGGTGAATTCATTTGATGAGGTTGCTTCGTTTTCCTTGACTATGAGCTTGTCAAGCTTTTCCGTAAGCTTCCAGTGTATGCGTGAGAGTCGGTCACCCGGGATGTATTCCCTGATGTCGTTTACGTTGCTTGAGTGGTTTCCGCGCCTTTCGTTATCGGTGAACTCATCGAAACCTTCATCCTTTAAGAATTCGAATTCCTCTGACGAAGGCCCTCCCTCGGGCATTACCGTTATGCCGGTGACGGTACTCGGTTTTTTGTCAAAGGAAAACAGATGCAGGTGGTCAAAGGCGCGCACAGAGGTTACCGTAGCGTTGTAAATGCCGTATTTATCGAATTTGACGGGAAACCTGAGGATATTCTTTTTCTTTGCCTTAAGCTGGAAGGAATGAGTCACGGGTTCCATTCCTCCGTAAAACGGGGAATCAAGATAAAGAGTCAGTTCAAAGCAGGATACCGGAAAGATGCACGGGTTATCAACGGTTACGGTAAGATCGCAGCCACCGCCCCTTGAGCATGACGTGCATGAAAACGCAACGGATGTTTCAAGGCGCCTGAAAGTATGCGAGGTAACGTTGTATGAGATCACCGGAATGCTCAAAAGAAGCGCGAGAACATAGAAAAAGAACGACTGAAGATAAAAGCATGCAAAAGCCGCGGCGGTCACAAGCACGCAGATATATGAAAACCATGCGTTAAAAAAAGAGGTCGTGGCATTAAGGACACGGCCGACCTTTTTTCTGCGCCGCAGTTTACTGCGGGTAATTCTGTCGTATTTAACCTGATAGTCCATAGTCCGTACGAACCGGCATCAGACAGGTGCCGTAACAAATGAAAGAGTATCGTCTATTATATCATCCGTATCCTTCCCGGATGCCTTGGCCTTGGTAGACAGTATGATACGATGGTTGCATACGGGATGGATGACCCTGTGTATATCCTCGGGTATCACGAAATCGCGTCCCTTAAGGCAGGCATATGCGCGGGCAAGCTTAAGTATGGCGATCGATCCGCGCGGGGAGATGCCCTGGAGGAGCATATCGGTATTTCTCGTCGCCTCGCACAGCGAAACGATATAGTCGCATATCTCGTCGGAGGCAAAAACGTTTGCCGCGCTTTCCTGCAGAGACAGGAGTTCTTCAGCGCTCATCACCTTGTTTACCGATCCTATCGATTCGAAAGAATTCCCCTTAAGTATGTCGGTGGATGAGGAATGGTCCGGGTAGCCCAGAGTCAGCCTGACAAAGAAACGGTCAAGCTGTGAATCCGGGAGCTTCTGCGTTCCGGATGCACCTATGGGGTTCTGGGTTGCGATAACGAAGAAAGGAGGCTTAAGACGGTATGTGGTCCCCTCCACGGTGACCCTGCGCTCCTCCATTACTTCAAGCAGGGCTGCCTGGGTCTTGGGTGAGGTACGGTTTATTTCGTCGGCCAGGAACAGGTTCGTGAACACCGCACCGGGCTTGAAGGTAAAGCTTCCCTGCTCCCTGTCATACATTGAAAATCCGAGTATATCGCTCGGCAGTACATCCGGTGTAAACTGCATTCGCTTGTATCCGATGCCCAGTGCCCTTGAAAGCGCCACGGCAAGAGTGGTCTTGCCGACACCGGGTATATCCTCGAGAAGTATGTGTCCTCCCGCCAGCAGCGTACACAGGACCATGTCTATGACATCATCCTTTCCGCGAAGTACCTTTCGTATCTCTTCCTTTACCGCATTTAATCCGTTTACCATTTTAAACTCCGTATCCGTGTATGGGAACGCGCATGTCCGCAGTTGCAATCCTGCGCGATTTTCCTTATAATTGTTCCTGTTTAAATATCCTAAACAGTATAGCATAGATAAGGCTGTCCGGTAAAGATTACCGGGTTTGGAAATAAAGGATGTCCGATAACAGAAATAAAGTACTCAAAAGCGGCATTTGGTATACCGTGTCGAGCATTGCGATAAGGGCGGTCGCCATAATAACCACCCCGATCTACACGAGCATGCTTACGACCGGTGATTACGGCCGTGCGAATATATTCAATTCATGGATCGAGCTTTTTAATATAATCACATGCTTATGCGTGGTATACAGCATAGGCCGTGCGAAGCTTGACTATAAGGACAGGTTTGATGAGTATATGTCATCGCTTCAGGGCCTGTCGAGTCTTTTTGCGTTCTGTGTCCTTATCTTTGTTTTCGTATTCAGGGAACAGATATCCGGGATGATCAAATACGAGGTCCCGCTCGTCATAACGATGTTCGTCTATCTTACGGTCTATCCGTCCGTCCAGTATATGCAGGAAAAATGCAGGTTTGAATACAGGTACCGTGAGAATATCGCAATAGCCCTTATAACCTGTATAGGGACAGTGGTATTTTCGATATCGCTGATGTATGTGTTCAATAACGAAAGATACATCGGCAAGATTTACGGAACGATCCTTCCCGCCTTCATAATGGGGATCGTATTCTATATCGTCATACTGAAAAAAGGCCGGGTTTTCTTTAAGTGGGAATACTGGAAATATGCTCTTAAGATCGGACTGCCGATGATACCGCATGCGCTCGCGCTCGTTGTGCTCGCACAGGTCGACAGGATAATGATAAAGGATATGTGCTCGGACGGCGATGCGGGGCTTTATACCTACGGTTACGGTATAGCGACTCTGCTTGCCATATTTACGAATGCGATAGGCCAGGCCTGGCTTCCGTGGTTCAATGAGCAGCTTGATAAGGATAACAGGGGAAGAGTCAGGGAAATGCAGAAAAAGCTCGTGCTGCTTGGGTGTTTCCTGTCACTCGGGTTCATTGCCGTGGCGCCCGAGGCACTTATGATACTTGCGCCGCGTGCAAAGGATTACTGGGTAGCCAAATGGGTCATTCCCCCCGTTGCGCTCGGCACCCTTGCCCAGTATTTCTACACAAACTACGTAAATGTCGAGCTTTTCCATAAAAAGACGCCGATAATAGCCGTAAGCTCGGTGCTTGCCGCCGGGGTCAATTACATCCTGAATTATCTGATGATCCCGCGGTACGGATATATAGCGGCGGCTTATACCACGCTCGCAAGCTATATCTTCCTTATGCTGTTCCACTATGTTGCCGTGAACTTTGTTATCAGGGACAGGGTCTATTCCAATTCGTTCATGTTCACGGCGATGGCTGTGTGTTCGGCCGCCGGGATATCGATGTCGTTATTCTACGGGGATGATATCTCAAAGACCGTGATAAGATATGTGATAGCCCTGATCGTGCTCGGTATATTTGCGGTCGTGCGAAGAAAGGATATCGCCATGCTGGCAGGGTATATAAAAGAGCGGCTTTCACGCGGGGTTTAAGGGGCGGCAGGACTATTTGAAATTTGACTGTAAGCTTGGAATTATATATACTTAATAAGATATACATTTTGTGATTTTTTTCGGGTAAGAGCCCCCGGAATGATCAAAAGAGAGGCTTAAATGAAAACACTTATAGTAATACCCGCAAGGGGAGGATCCAAGAGGATACCGCGCAAGAACGTACGGATAATGTGCGGCAAGCCTCTGATCGTTTATTCGATCGAAAACGCGAAGGCGCTTAAGGAATATATGGATGTGGATGTTGCGGTATCCACGGATGACGAGGAACTCGGAGGCATAGTAAGAAAGCGCGGAGTTGAGGTTATCGCAAGGCCGAAGGAACTTGCCACCGATTCGGTGACTCTCGATCCCGTCATCTATCATGCCGTCAGATACATGGAGGAGAAGAAGGGATGCAGATATGACACGGTCATAACGATGCAGTGCACATCCCCCACGCTTAAGCTTGCGACAATAAAGAAGGCACTTGAGTTTTTTGAAGCTTCCGAATGGGATACGGTAATAAGCGCTATGAACAAGCCGCATCTTTCATGGGGACTCCATGACGGACGAATCACCAAGAACTACGAGAAGCGGCTTAATTCACAGGAGCTCCCGCCCAATTATCTTGAGACGGGCGGTTTCCTCATAACGAGACGTGAATGCGTAAGCGAAACAGGGCGCATAGGAGAAAAAGTCAATATATTCGAGATACCCGAAGACGAGGCCGTTGATATCGATACATACTCGGACTGGGTGCTCTGTGAGAACATCTTAAGGCGCAGGAAGATCATGTTCCGCACCGTCGGAAAGATGCAGCTGGGGATGGGCCATATTTACAGATGCCTTACGCTCGCATACAAGCTTACCGGACATGATATAGTATTCGTCACGGATAAGGACAGCGATATCGGTATAGACAAGATAAGGGAATCGAACTTCCCGCTCATCGTTATAAAGGATGAGGATGATTTTGAAAATGTCCTTAAAAAGGAAAAGCCCGATATCCTTGTGAACGATATATTGGACACTTCCCTTGAGTATATGACTATGGTGAACAGGTATGCGGGAAGAGTCGTCAACTTTGAAGATGTCGGCCCGGGTGCCAAGTATGCCGATGCGGTCATAAACGCACTTTATGAAAAGGGCGAGAAGCTGCATAACGAGTATTACGGATCGAAGTATTTCTGCATAAGGGATGAATTCCTTGAAGAGGAGCCCTCGGAGTTTTCCGAGGAAGTAAGGAACATAATAGTGATCTTCGGAGGAGCCGATCCGTCAGACCTTACCGGAAGGCTGTATAAGGTGGCGGGAGAGCTGCATAAGGAATTCCCCGGGATAAATTTCCATTTCCTTGTGGGGTTTGCCTACGGCCATAAGGACAGGATCGTTACGATCGAGGAAGATAAGATATTCGTGCATATAGATGCAAAGAGAGTCAGCGCATACATGAACATGGCGGACCTTGCGGTAACTTCGCAGGGCCGTACCGTATTCGAACTTGCGAGCATGGGAGTTCCGGCGGTGGTACTTGCACAGAACGAGCGTGAGGCGGAGCATGTTTTCGCGGGTATCCAGAACGGTTTCATCAATCTCGGTATAGGCAGGGAGCAGGATGATTCCACTATCATATCCACGATAAGATGGCTCATAATGACGCCCAACGTGCGTTCCGAGATGCGCAGGCTCCAGCTTACAAAGGATTTTTCCAAGGGTCAGGAAAGAGTCATACATCTTATACTCAATGACCTTGACGATGACGAATAAAGGTTCTTTATAAACGGAAAAGGATCAAATGAAGAAGAACGATTTTCAGATGATAGATGTCCAGAAGGAATATGAACAGGATCTTCTGGATGCCCAGATAATGTGGGAACAGCAGGAGGAGCTTGAAAGACAGGCATACTTAAGGCAGCAGGAAGAAATGATGCAGGAGGTACTCAGGCAGCAGGAGTTAAACGACCGCATGATGCGTGAGAATGCCATGATGTTTGCCGCACAAAGGCCTTCGGCCAGGGATGTGACCGCAGTATCGTTAAACGGGAATATGGACAATACCTTCGCGGGAAACGCGATACCTCAGGATCCCATAATACCGAGGCAGGTATATGATTCTCATTTATCCCAGAGCGCCACGGCGATGAACGTGTTAAGCGGGCGCAGGGTCCTGCTCGTAAACACAGTATGCGGGACGGGAAGCGTGGGCAGGCTTATGACGGGACTGTACCACTCCCTTGAGGATTACGGTTATGAATGTCTTGCCGCATTCGGAAGGGATGAAGCTCCGGAGGATGTGCGCGGTTACAGGATCGGCACCGATATGGATATGTATGTCCACGGCGCGATGAGCAGGCTTTATGACAGGCACGGATTCTATTCGCTTAAGGCAACGCAGGACTTTGTGTCCATGATAAAGGAATACGATCCGGACATAATCCACCTGCATAACGTACACGGATATTATCTCAATCTTGAGGTCCTATTTTCGTACCTTAAGAAGTGCGGAAAGAAGATCATATGGACGCTGCATGACTGCTGGAGCTTTACCGGACACTGCAGCCATTTTGAATACATAGGATGCACCAAATGGATGAACGGATGCTTCAAATGCGAGCAGTTAAGGGAGTATCCGAAGTCCTTCGGAGTCGATAATTCCGCACGGAATTATGAAGATAAGAAGAGGCTGTTTACGGGGATCGACAACCTGACCCTGGTGACGCCTTCCGAGTGGCTTAAGGATAAGGTACAGCAGTCGTTCCTTAAGGAATACCCGGTGACCGTGGTACCGACAGGGATAGACCTTACGCAGTTCTATCCCCGCGAGGAGCGGATGTCGGAGGATAACCTTATCTACAGGATCAAGAATCACCTGTCACTAAGGAACAAGGTGATCCTTCTGGGGGTGGCCAACCCGTGGAGGGACCGTAAGGGTCTTGTCCAGTTTAAGATGCTCGCAAAGACCTTAGGAGACAGATATGCGATAATCCTTGTCGGATTAAACGAGAAGCAGATAAAGGAGCTTCCCGATAACATAATAGGTTTAAGCAGGACCGACAGCATCGATGAGCTTGCCGCACTTTATTCGATGGCAGACATATATGTGAACCTTACGCTTGAGGATACTTTCCCGACGACCAATATCGAGGCTCTTGCCTGCGGAACGCCGGTCATCACCTATAAGGCGGGAGGAAGTCCCGAGAGCATCGATGAAACCTGCGGTGAGGCTGTCGACCGCAACAGCATACAGGGCGTGGTCGCAGCGATAGATAAGATACAGTCGTTAAAGGGCGAATGCTACACCGTACAGATGTGCTTAAGAAGAGCCCAGCTGTACAGCAAGGAATACAGGTTCCTTGAATATATACAGAACGTGTACGAAGCACTGTGAGGCAAAGGGCCGGATATGGAAATGATAAGGAAATTCCAGAACAGCATAATATCCGTGATGAAGATCTTAATGTATGCCGCGGCCTTTGCGACCTTTTTTCTGATGTTTTCGATAGATAACCGCGAGATAATCGCTTTATCGAGGACTGCCGCGGTAACTCTTTCGACTTATGTCATAATACTTTTTCTGCTCTCCGGTACCTACGGGAGCTTTGATGTGGGCAAGAAGAAGGATAAGGACATACTGTTCTCCCTTATGATCTCGGGAGTGCTCACCGACCTTATCACGTATTTCGAGCTTACGATAATGAAGACCAATGAGGCGAACAATACGAGGTTTAAGCTTGAGAACATAGGCATCCTTGTTTCCGTTATACTTATCCAGTTTGTTATATATCTGGTGTTCGTGAAGCTTGGAAGCGGGTTTTACTTTAAGTTAAACAGCGCCGAGAAATGCCTCATCATTGCCGATGACGTAAGCAGTGCCGGATGTGTGGAAAGGGCACTGAATGATTTTTCCAAAAGATATATGGTCACGGAAGTGGTGGAATACAAGGCCCCGGACCTTAAGGAACGGATAGTGGGCGCAGATACGGTGGTCCTTTACGATGTACCGGTTGATGTGCGCAAGGAAGTCATCGACTGGTGCTACCAGAACTTAAAGAATATCTATTTCACCCCGAATGTTGCCGATATCATAGAACACTCATCGCAGCAGACGGTGATAGACGATATTCCGTTTTATACCTGGCAGTTCCATCTTATAAGCTTTGAGCAGAGGATATTAAAACGCCTGACCGATCTGATCGTTTCGGTCATACTGCTCATCTTGACAAGTCCCGTTCTCCTTGTGAGCGCGGTCTGTATCAAAAGGAACGACGGAGGGAAGGTACTTTTCAAACAGAAGAGGGCGACCGCAAACGGCAGGGTCTTTGAGATATACAAGTTCCGCACGATGAAGGAAAACGTGGAGAACAGATCCGTTAAGAAGGATGATGAGAGGATCACGTCCGTCGGAAAGGTGCTGCGCAGATACCGCATTGATGAACTGCCGCAGCTTATAAACATAGTAAAGGGCGATATGAGCCTTGTGGGACCCCGGCCGGAGATGCTTGAGAATGTTGAGGATTATACAAGGGAGCTCCCGGAATTCCGTTACAGGCTCAGGATGAAGGCAGGCCTTACGGGCTATGCCCAGATATTCGGAAAATACAATACAAGCTCGAAGGATAAGCTGATGCTGGATCTTATGTATATCGAAAACTATACGTTCTTTACGGATATCCGGCTGCTGTTCCAGACCGTGCTTGTGCTTTTCAAGGCAGAAGAATCAACGGAGGCATTCGGTGAACGATAGGGCGGGCGTATCCGTGATAACGGTTGCATATAACAGTGAGCAGACTATAAAGAGGACGATAGAATCGGTTCTTTCCCAGACCGTATTTCCGCTTGAATATATAATAATTGACGGAGGTTCGTCGGACGAGACCGTAAGCATCGCCGAAAGCTACAGGGACAGGTTTGGTGAATGCAGCGTAAGATACGTGATCGTTTCCGAAAAGGATGAAGGTATATATGACGCGATGAATAAAGGGATCGCGCTTGCAAAGGGTGATATCATCGGGATAATAAACTCGGATGACTGGTATGAACCCTGTGCGGTCAAGACCGTAACGGATACCTACAGTGAGGAACCCTTTGATATCTTTTATGCCGACCTTAAGATGCATATGCCCTCGGGCGGAACGTTCATAAAGCATGCAAGGAACAGAAGATACGCGACCTCGAGGGACTGGAACCATCCCACGACCTTTATAACGAGGGAGGTTTACGGGAAATATAAATACAGGAACAGGACGATACATGACGATTACGATCTTATACTGAGGCTTAAAAAGGCCGGGATGAAGACGGTCATAAGGAATGTTGTACTGGCTGACTTTATGATGAACGGAACGTCCCATAAGAGAAGCCTTAAGAATGCACTCTCAAGGACCGGGATCAAGTACGGGATCTACCGTGAAAACGGATATCCGCCGTTTTATTTTTTCGAATGCTTTTTTGTTGAATTGGCAAAATTGCTGATCGGGTGAATGTATGGAGATAAAAACACTTACTTTCTTTTCAAACTATTACAATCATCATCAGAAGGCGTTGTGTGATGAATGGTATTCCATTCTCGGTGACGGCTTTACCTTCGTTGAGACCGAACCGATCGAAGGCTTCCGGGCAACGATGGGATGGGGCAAGGAAGAGGTCCCGCCGTATGTGTTAAGGACCTATCTTAACAAGGAAAACAGGAACAGGGCTTTCAAGCTGGCACTTGAGAGCGACCTTGTCATAATGGGAACGGCTCCCGAAGAATTTATCGAGGAACGTATAAAACAAAATAAGATAATATTCAGATATTCCGAGCGCCCGCTTAAGGAAGGCTTCATCAAGTTCTTTATCCCAAGGCTCACAAAGAAGTACCTTCATCTCCATGTAAGGAACAGGCGCAAGAAGATATATGTCCTTGCGGCCAGTGCATATACCGCATGGGATTTCAGGAAGATGTTCAACAGTTATCCCGGCAAGTGCTACAAATTCGGATATTTTCCGGAGCACAGGGAATATGATGTTAAGAAGCTCATGGATATGAAGGAGATCACGGCCGACCGTGAGACCGGTGACCCCGATATGCCCACGATACTGTGGGAGGGAAGGATGTTAAGGCTTAAGCGTCCCGACCTTCTTATAAAGGCCGCCGCGATCTTAAGGGAAAAGGGATATGATTTCAGGCTTACCTTCATAGGAGAGGGCAAGGAGAGAAAAAAGATCCAAGTTCTGGCAAAAATGCACGGTTTATCGGACATTACCAAATTCATGGATTTTTTGAGCCCGCCCGAGGCAAGGGACAAGATGGCCGATGCCAAGATATATGTAATGACATCCAATTTCCTTGAAGGCTGGGGGTCCGTTATCTATGAGGCGCTTAATGCGGGATGCGCCGTGGTAGCCTCGCATGCTCCCGGAGCAACGCCCTGGCTTGTCAAAAACGGAAAGACGGGACTCGTATTCCGGAGCGGAGATGTTTTTTCGCTTGCGGACCAGCTTGAGAAGCTGTTAAGAAATCCTGATCTGTGTGTTAAATACGGAACGGCCGCCTATGAGCAGATGTCGAGGCTGTGGAATCCGAAGGTGGCCGCTGCGAATGTACTGACTCTTGCGGATGATCTGTCGGAAGGCAGAAGGAGCAGCATCAAGGAAGGCCCATGCTCCGTCGCAAGGATATTAAGGAATGACTGGTACTGATCATGAAGATACTGTTTCTGCTTGAATATCCCATAGATCTGCCCGGCGGGGGACAGCTGTCCACATGGACGCTGTGCGACGGACTTGTGAAGCACGGATTTGAACCCGTCGTTGCCTGCCCGTCGCTGCTTACGAAAAAGAAGTCTGACTTTGCCTTTAAGATAGCCGAATACCGTTCGGACGAAAACAGGGAGCGCAGCCGCAGTGCAAGGGTCTTGAACTTTGTAAAAAGGATCGGGTCGTTCTTCCGTATCATAAGAAGCGAGAAGCCCGACCTTATCCATGTGTCGATGTCCGAATCGCTCATAACTTTCGGGTTTTTAAGATGCCTCGGTTTTTTTAAGGATATCCCCTTTGTCTATACCGACAGGGGACTGGCATACGGATACCGCCGTCATTCCCTTGCGTGTATAAAGGCGACGCTTAAGAGGGCATCGGGAATGATATGTACCACGCAGTTCAATAAGGATCTGTGGCTTGAAAAGAAGGTACAGGTACCGGTAACCGTTATACCGAATACGATAAGCGGCGCTTTTGATATATATGACGGTAACATGCGGGAGATCATGCGGAAAAAGGCCGGTATCGGTGAGGATGATCTCGTCATCGGATTTGCCGGGAGGATCTCCGAGGAAAAGGACTGGGATTTTGCGCCCGTTCTCGTGAAGGCGCTTAAGGATGAGGGTATCCGTTTTAAGGTCGCCCTCGTCATTTCCGTATATGAGGATCAGGACAACGCGATAGTGGATTCCGTAAAGGGCGGGATCGTATCCTCGATAGGGGAGGAGAACCTTATCTACATGCAGGATCTTTCCCAGAAAGATATCGCGGATTACTACTACATGGTCGACGTGTTCGTGATGACTTCGATGTTTGAATCTTTCGGCAAGGCTGCGGTTGAGGCGATGAGCAGGAAATGCTGCGTGGTATCGACGGCCGTGGGAGGCCTGCCCGAGGTGATCGGCAAGGAGGAAAACCTCTATACGAAGGATACGGTCGATAAGTTTGTCTCACGCATAAAGAAACTGAGTGAGGACAGGGCGGAGCTTGATGCCGACCGCGAATTCTTCTATAACCGTTACAGGAACCTGTATACGAAGGAGAATCACGTTATGCGGCATGTGGAGCTATATACGAAGATCGCCGGACCGGCAAAGACCGGTGATCGTTAATATCTGCTTAAGGAGAAGATCATGGAGATACAGACCAACAGGCTTGACCGGGGATTCTATGCGCACCAGCGGGAGTTTGAAGAAGCGGCGTTAAGGGTGCTGCGTTCCGGATGGTACATTATGGGTAAGGAGCTTTCTTCGTTTGAGGAGGAATTTGCTTCATATATCGGAGCCCGGTACTGCGTCGGACTCGGGAACGGACTGGATGCCCTGTGGCTTGCATTCCGGATACTCGGCATAGGCAAAGGGGACGAAGTGATCGTTCAGGGCAATACCTATATCGCGAGTGTCATGGGGATAACGATAAACGGTGCAACGCCGGTATTCGTTGAGCCCGATGAGTATTTCAATATAGACGCGGACAGGATAGAAGAGAAGATAACGGATAAAACGAAGGCGGTGCTCGTTGTTCACCTGTACGGACAGGCATCGCGGATGGATAAGATCGTTGATATATGCAAAAGACACGGCCTGCGCCTCGTGGAGGACTGTGCGCAGTCGCACGGATCCCGGTTTAAGGGCCGGGTCACCGGTACCTTCGGTGACATAGGATGTTTCTCTTTCTATCCGTCAAAGAATATCGGTGCGTTCGGAGACGGCGGTGCGATCGTCACCGATGATGAAGAGATCGCAAAGGAAATGAGGATCTACCGCAATTACGGTAGTGAAAAGCGGTATTATAACAAGGTAGTCGGTACAAATTCAAGGCTTGATGAGATACAGGCCGCACTCCTTAAGGTAAGGCTTTCACATGCAAAGGAGCTTAACGGGGAGAAGCAGAATATAGCCGAAAAATATGATAAGAACATAGATAACCCGCATATAATCCTTCCCCGCGTAAGGGAGGGGGCCGACCATATATATCACCAGTATGTCATAAGATGCAGGGAAAGGGATAAGCTGATGGCTTATCTTAAGGACAGGGGCATATCTACGATAATCCATTATCCGATACCTCCGCACCTGTCGCAGGCATATGAGTATCTCGGATTGAAAAAGGGCGATCTTCCGGTCACGGAAGCATGTGCGGATGAGGTGCTCAGCATACCGATGTTTAACGGTATGACGGCGGAAGAAACGGATTATACGATAGAGGTCATAAACGGTTTCAGGCCGTAGAGGATGGAAATGAACATAAAGGATCAGTACAGGATAATCGAATTCGGAGAATACGGTGACGAGAGAGGTAACCTCGTTGTTGCGGAATGCGGAGGCGTTGACGTGCCGTTTACCGTAAAGAGGGTATTTTATATCTACGGCAGTGATGCCACGGTCATCAGGGGCAGGCACGCAAACCGCAGAACGGAATTCGTGCTCATCAATGTTTCGGGATCGAGCAAGGTCAAGATAGACAACGGGTATGAGACGGATATTGTGGAGCTCGACCGCCCGAGGATGGGACTTTACCTTCCGGCGATGCTGTGGAAGGACATGTATGATTTTTCCCCCGATTCCGTGCTCCTCGTACTTGCGAGCGAGCATTATGACGGAAACGAATACGTCAGGGATTATGATGAGTATCTTAAGATGGTAAGACATGAGGAGAAAAAATGAGCAAGATCTCAATAGTAGTACCGGTGTACTATAATTCGGACACTTTAATGCTTTTATACGAAGACATGAAGGAGAAGATCCTTCACAAGCTCGGCGATTATGAGATCGTTTTTGTTGACGACGGATCGGGAGATGGATCATGGGAAGTCATGAATAAGATCCGGGACATGGATGAGAACGTCCAGTGCGTCAGGCTGTCAAGGAATTTCGGTGAGCATGCGGCCATACTTGCGGGACTTCATGTATGCACGGGTGACTGTGCCGTAACCAAGCAGGCCGATCTTCAGGAGGATTCCGAACTGATCCTTGAGATGTATGACAGCTGGAAGAGGGGCAATAAGGTGGTGCTGGCTGTAAGAGCCGAACGCGATGACAGCGCCATCAAGAAGTTCTTTGCCAATCTTTATTACGGGATCGTCCGCAAATGCATAGACAAGAACATGCCGGTGGGCGGGTTTGACTGTTATCTTCTTGACCGCCAGGTGATCGGTGTGCTTGAAATGTTTGACGAGAAGAATTCGGCCCTGACCCTTCAGGTGCTCTGGGCGGGATTTAAGTCTGATAAAGTGTATTTCCACCGTAAGGACAGGGAGATAGGAAAGTCACGCTGGACATTCAGCAAGAAATTCAAGCTCGTGATGGATTCGATGATGAGCTTTTCATATTTTCCGATCAGGTTCATGTCGGGTGTGGGAGTGGTATGCGCTCTCATATCTTTTCTGTGGATAATCGAGGTCATTCTTGAGAGGCTGATAGTCGGAACTCCGATCGAGGGCTGGGCATCGCTTATGTGCCTGGTACTTTTCTCGACCGGTATGATCCTCCTCATGCTCGGTATACTGGGTGAGTATTTATGGAGAACGCTTGATGCGAGCCGCAACCGTCCGCCTTTCCTTATCGATACGGTTAAAGAAGCAAGAGGCGGTGAAAAAAAGCACTGACATATTTAAGCCGGGGTTCCCGCGCCGGTTTACGGTATGATAAGAGTATGGAAAAAGCCAGGAGTGAGAGTTTACTTACAAGTTTTATAAAGTATTTCTACGGTAACTTTGTCGTGCTCGTGCTGGGGCTTGTTCAGCTTCCGCTTACCACCCGTGTTTTAAGTACGGATGAGTACGGCAAGACCACGATGTTCATAACCGCGGTGACCGTGATCTATATCTTTGCGATACTCGGACTTGACCAGGCATATATCAGGTATTTCTACAAGGACGGGATAAACCGGAAGACTCTGTTCTTTCAGTGCCTTATCCCTCCTTTTATACTGATAATCATATTGACGGGCATATATATCATTTTTTCCCGGCCCTTTAATCTTTTCCTTTTCGGGGAGAGCGATCTGAGTATAATGATTCCCGTGGTCGGCTACACTGTCATTTCGGTGTTTGAAAGGTTCCTGTTTTTAAATATCCGTATGGAACAGAACGGTGTACTGTATTCGAATCTGAACATCCTTACCAAGGCACTTAATATATCGTTCATCATCCTGCTTGCATATAAGCTCGGGAGTAATTTCAGGGTCGTCATGTATGCGATGACTCTTTCCCTGGGTGTGGTCACCTTGATCTGTGCGGTAAGATTCCTGTTCATAAACCGTAAGGTAAAGATCACGCCGCATGAAGCCGACGGGAAAAGCATAACGATAACCGGCAGCGGGAAGGAGCTTTTAAGATACGGGATACCTTTTATCCCCATGCTCTTAATGGAGTGGCTGCTTTCATCCATGGATAAATGGTCGATCAAGATATTCAATGATTTTTCCGAGACCGGAATATACGGTTCGGCCATGCAGATAATGTCGATAATACTGACTGTCAAGATCACCTTCGTTGCGTTCTGGTCTCCGATAGCCATGGAAAAATATGAGAACGCATCTAAGGAGGAATGTCAGAGCTTCTTTGCGGATATGTTTGACAAGGTCCAGTTTTTATGTATCTTTGCCGCGTTCATGCTTACCGTGTTCAGGGATGTCGTGGTACTGATCCTTGGCAGGGATTACAGGGATGCCGTGAGGATAATCCCGTTCCTTACCCTGATGCCTGTGTTGAGCATCCTGTTTGAGATGACAGGGCAGGGGGTTAAGTTCAAGGGAAAGATAAGATATTTTAATTACGCATCACTTGCGGCCATTACGATAAACCTTATCGGGAACACGCTGCTCGTGCCGCGTTACAAAGGAGTCGGTGCCGCGCTCGCGACCGCTGTGACCTATGTGGTATATTTTGCGATCGGGACGTATTTTTCGGTGAAATGCTATCCTGTAAGATACAGGCTCCCGCGGTTTGCCGTTTCACTTGCGTTATATGCCGGATATGCCGTATATGCGACCGTTTCCGGTTCGGGGATCGTATGTGCCCTTATCGGGACAGCCGTATTTGCGGTATGCTGTCTGGTGAACCTTGATACGTTAAAGGATCTTCTTGGATATGCACTTAAATTTGCAGCCGGATTTGGAAAGAAAAAATGAGATACTTGGTCTTCCTGGCCGCGGCAGCTGCCGCCGGCATACTTATCAGGATCAAAAGTGAATACAGGGGACGCATACTTGCCTTTCTGGGTATCCTAACGGCTTTTGGGAGCATAGTTTACAATATCCGCATGCTCGATTCCCTGATGCCTTCATTTAGGCCCGTAAACCAGACGTTCTACCAGCCTTCGTACGCAGAGGAAGGGGAATATCCGGATGCGCTTCTTGCGATCCTTTTTAAGGACAGGAATGTGTATGTCAAGAACGACAGGTGCGGTGAGCACGGATATGGTGAGCGGTACTGGCTGTATAAGCATTACCATGCGGCAAATATGCAGTGGTTCCTAAGTGCCGTGGATGCAAACGTCATACCCGATGATGAGCTTAACGACATAAACATCGCAGAGGAGCTTGCTTTAAATGACTTTTCCGAACTCGGACGCGCCAATGATATGTTCCGCTATATCTTCATGTACAACGATCTTAAAGAGGAGTGGGGCAATTACTTTTACTATTACTGGTATTACTATGAACATCTTGATACCATAAAGGTCTATCTTGAAGCGGACGGACCCGGCGGGAGTGTGCCCGTGTTTGAGCCGGGCGATCTCGTCGTTATGTGGAATACGGTTGACGGCGTGGAAGAGGAAGATATCTATATAATGACGAGAGATTATTTCGAGAAAAATATAGGCCCGCTGCTCCCGGAAGCGGAAGCATCCGCAGTGGATGGGACCGGAAGGGAGGCGGCTTATGAGTGAACAGGCAGCATCATTTATCAGCGGGTTCAGTGCTGTCTTCTTTTTAAGGCAGTCGCTTGTCATACTTATGATATTTGCACTCGGAGCGGCCGCAGGCTGTGCCCTGAGACGCGGCAGGGCCGCACTGACCGATGTACTGCTTTATTATCCTCTGGGTCTTTCGGTGTATGCCCTGGTTTCGTATGTCATACTCGTGACCGGCATACCGTTTAATATAATCACGGTCACCGGATCGTGCCTTGCCGTTGCAGCCGTTTCCGCGTTAGCCGTATACAAAAACGGGTGGCTGCATCCGGAGAGATTTGAGAAAAAGATAACCGCAGCCGTAATAATAACGCTGTTATGTATCATTGTTATTTCGACATCGGGACTGCTTCCGGTATCGGTGATGAACGATTCGATGTATTACTATTCGATGTATCCGAAGGCACTTGTGCATTTCTCGGGATACAGGCGTAATTTCAACGTTTTCCTTACCGATATAGGCCAGATGACCGTGATCATAAATACCCTTCCGCATATGTACGGGTTCAATGAAAGCTTCGGTATCCAGACGTTCTTAAATATCGATACGCTCCTTCTGTTTTCATATTCGGTTTACGAAAGGGCCGCAAAAAAGACGGAAAGAAAAAGTGCGGCTGCTGCTTCCGTTATACTTACGCTTATTCTCGTAAGTTCGATGCCTTACCTTGTCATGTCAAGATGGGTAATGTCAAACGGCTATTTCATGTGCTTTATGTTCATATGCGTTCATACCGTGTATGCATCGTCAAAGGAAGCCGATGCCGGCAGCGCAAAGAGCCTCATGGTACTCTCGGGCCTTATGTTTTCCGTAATGTCTTTCCTGCGCATGGAGGGATGCATCATAGCGGTCGTACTCGTGCTCTGCTTTGCCTCGCTTGAGTTTGAAGGCAAGGAGCTGTTTAAGTATCTCATGCTGCCGATGCTCCTTATCTTTTCCGCATATGATGTAAGGATATTCCTTTTTATGAACATTGATGCGCCTTATACCTTCCTCACACCGAACAAGGCCGTCATACAGCTGGCTGCGCTCGCGGCGGTATCCGTGTATCTTGTGTTCATAAAGGGCAGGTTCCTTAAGTTTACGGAGGATAAGTTAAGCCTCCTCATTCCCGCTGCACTTTTGTTTGTAAATATACTTCTCTTTGTATATAACAGGTCAAGGTATATCAATAACCTTAAGTCGTTTGCCGGAAATCTTTCGCACAGGAGCGGCTGGGGACTGTTCCCGATGATGATCTTGGCTGTTTATGTTCTGTGTTTTATTGCAGGTATCGGGGGACGGTTAGGGACCGGGGGACGGTTCTGCGGTCCCTTTTCGTTTTTCAAAAAGGGACCACAGAACCGTCCCCCGGTCCCTAAGATCCATTTCCGGGATCTGTGTCTTATTGCGTATCTTCTCACCTGTCTTGCCGTGGGATTTGCGCGGGGTGATAATCTGAGGGAAAGCATAGGGGATTCGGGAAACAGGGTGCTCCTGCAGGTGACCGTGCTTGCTTTCTATGCGGCGGCGATGCACCTTACGGACCTGCTATGGCCTGACGTAGAGGAACCCGCAGGGAACTGATATCTTTTCATAATCATTTCCGGTAACATAATCAAACAGGTATCCGCCCACAGAATTCTCATTCGGTGACGGATCCGCTTCGACGTCTCCGCAGCTTAAATAGCTTCCGTACTCTTCATCAAGTACGAGTATGATATCGGGATATCTGCCCGGATTCATTTCGTAATAAGGTTCAAGCCGTTTGCTGTCAAAGGATGTGCGCCATGTAGTCGGTGATGCGCATCTTAGATCTGTACACATATAACCCCAGGGCAGCAGCTTCGTTATGAATATGTTGCCTACGTTCCTTGAATCGAGCTCCATGGAATTGGGATATTTGGAAGGCTCTTTTAAGTTGCCGCTCCTGCAGGCGGCCTGGATCGTTTCATAAACAGTCATATAAGAATCACGGTGATCCTTTGTCGTATACAGACCGGCGGCCGGGCCTTCGGTTATCTTCGTATCGAGCATGTCAAGCGGCGCATCGCGGTATATGTTCACAAGCCTTAAGGCAGCTGTGGTGATGATCACGGTGCAGATCACGGCAGTGCATGCTGCGGTGATAACGGGACCTGACTTTTTTATCTCTTTTGCGCCCGTCTGTCTGCCGAGTATCAGGATGCATCCTATGCTTGCGATAAAGTGTCCCATGGAAAGTATATAAAGATAACCGTTTGACGAGTAACTGAACACAAGTGAAAAGATCATACCGCTCACGATGAAGAGGAAGAACGGACGGCGGTCCTTTTCCTTTCCCGTGAAGAAGAGAGGAAGCGTGAACAGGCACAGCGCTGTCTGGATATATCCCGTATGTCCCATGGAACGGATCGCAAGAACGATAAATAGGATAAAGTCGGCAGCAAACAGAGCAAGGCGTGCCAGGCCTTTTTTAAAGAGCCCCGTAAATGAAGCGGCAAATGCCGCGGCGGTAAGGAAGTATGAGATATATGCGGCCCTGCCGTATACCTCGTTTATGCCTATGAAGAATTTCTTTGCCGGATAGACAAGACCCGTGGCATGTTCCTCGTCACTGAGTACGTACGGTATCCCTTTTATGAAGTCGGATACGGGTACGGTAAAGACAAGATACAGAACGAAGAGAAAGAACGGGATCATGATACCCGAAAGCGTATAGAGGAATATCTCCTTAAGATGCGCCCCGTCAAGGGTATCCTTTAAGCCTTTTAACGGACGGACATATCTGACCGCAAGGCTTAATAGAGCAAGAAAGGCAACTGCGGCAAAGTAGGCAACACACAGTGTCGGAAGACAGAGTACGCTAAGTGCAAACAGCGCACCCGAATAAACAAGATGCTTAACCTCGCGGCTTGTCCCGTAATGATATATGAAGAGCATCGACATAAGGAACATCTGGACGGAAAGAGTATAGTAGGACAGGGTTGCTATGTTAAGATGCGTATAAAACATCAGGCATAACGAACATGAAAGCGCGATGAAGGTACGTTCGCGGCGCTTTATGATGTTGAACATGAGCACTGCATTTACCGTGCTTAAGATCACATACAATATACGGAAATACAGGAAAACTCCGGTGTTTGAACCCATGACCAGCATGTAGAGGGCATAGAACGGAAGAAGGATGAGCGAGGAAAGCTGGGTCGGGAACCATTCGTCCCTGAAGATGTCATCACCCATATAGAAACGGTGGCAGGTGGAAAAATAGAAGGTCTCATCCGACCAGCAGAAGCTGTAGAAACATCTGATCAGCAGTACGGCCGCACAGAGTGCGATCAGTATGTAAGGATAGAAACGCCTGGCCTTCTTAAGCATAAACAAACTCCGGTTCCAAAAATCAGAAAAATGTGATATATTCATGCGTAGTATATCTTAATTCGGTGATTATTTCAAACCGGATGATACTGCGGTAAGGAGAGACCATGGGATTATATGAGAAGATAGTATCGGGAGAGGAAAAGATAGCCGTTGTCGGACTGGGATATGTAGGCATGCCGATCGCCGTTGCGTTTGCAAGGAAGGCCGGCGTTATCGGATTCGACCTCAATGCCGAAAAGATACAGAAATACAAAGAGGGCAAGGACCCCACGAACGAGGTCGGCGATGATGTTATCGCAGGGAGTACCGTAGAGTTCACGAGCGACCCTTCAAGGTTAAAAGAGGCAAGGTTCCATATAGTTGCGGTACCGACACCTATAAACCTGGACAAAACGCCGGATCTTAATCCGGTCGAATCCGCGAGCAGGATACTCGGAAGGAATCTCATGAAGGGTTCGGTCGTTGTGTACGAATCAACCGTCTACCCCGGAGTCACCGAGGATATATGCGTGCCGATCCTTGAGGAAGAATCAGGGCTTAAATGCGGCACGGATTTCAAGGTCGGATATTCACCCGAGAGGATCAATCCCGGAGACCGGGTCCACAGACTTGAAAATATCAAAAAGATAGTATCCGGCATGGATGCAGAGTCACTCGATGTGATAGCCGGAGTATACGGACTTGTAATTGAGGCAGGCGTCCACAGGGCAGGAAGCATAAAGGTCGCCGAAGCCGCAAAGGTAGTCGAGAATTCCCAGAGGGATATAAACATCGCATTCATAAACGAACTTGCGATGGTATTTGACAGGATGGGCATCGACACATATGAAGTCATCGAGGCGATGAACACGAAATGGAATGCGCTTGGCTTTTATCCGGGGCTTGTCGGAGGCCACTGCATAGGCGTCGATCCCTATTATTTCATCTATGAGGCCGAGAGGCTCGGTTATCACTCGCGCCTTATATCATCGGGCCGCCAGATCAACGACGGCATGTCCGAATTCGTTGCGGATAACATCATAAAGCAGCTGGTGCTGGCAAACAGGACAGTCAGGCAGGCAAAGGTCGTTTTCTTCGGAGTGACTTTCAAGGAGAACTGCCCTGATGTACGCAATTCCAAGGTCGTTGATATCATAAAGCATCTTAACGAATACGGCATAGATCCCGTCCTTATTGATTCGTGGGCCGACCCCGAAGAGTTTGAGAGGAGCAACGGATATAAACTGTCCGGTGAAGAGGACGCATATGATGCCGACTGTATCGTGATAGCCGTTTCCCATAACGATTACAGGGAAAGAACTCTTAAGGAATGGAACAGATACTTTGCGCCCGGGGATAACGGCGGAAAAGTTATCATAGATATCAAGGCGGTGCTTGATAAGGATGAAGCCGCCGCGTCGGGATACAGATACTGGAGATTATAAACATGCCGCTTAAGGTTAACGCCGATGATTTCGGCAAGGACGAAGCAGTCAACAGGGCCATATGCGAAGCGTTCGCAAACGGATATATCGATACGACGACTCTCATGGTGAACATGCCCGGAGCCGATGAGGCATATAAGCTCGCATCCGTGAACGGGTTTACCGGCCGCGTCGGGATACATCTTAACCTGACCGAGGGGATGCCGCTTACTACGGCGATAAGGAACAATCCCCTGATCTGTGCGCCCGACGGGAGCTTCAATGCGGCTTTTTATCATAACACAAAATACCGTCTTTACATGGATGACCAGTCCGTTGACATGATAAGGGAGGAACTGGATGCGCAGATCGCATTGTTTCTTGATATGGGCTTTAAGAACCTTCATATTGACTCTCATCATCATGTCCATACCAACTATCCGGTATACCGTGCGATAAAGCAGCTTAAGTCCAGATATGATTACGCATATATAAGGCTCTCGCGCAATCTCTATCGCGGAGGGAGTCCGTTCAACGCAGCATATAAGGTCATGTTAAATTCAGCTCTTAAGCATCTTGCGCCAACTTCACGCTATTTCGGCTCGTACAGGGATCTTCTTGAGTATTTTTCGATCGATCCGGGCAGGCCCGGAGCACGTGCGGGTGAAATGCCCCCGGCAATGAAAAGGCTCATTTCGGGCAGTGAAGTCGAGATAATGGTGCACCCTCTTTATAATGCCGCCGGAGTCCTTGTCGACACGGATATTCCGATGAATGAGGAACAAAGGCTTCTTAAGCCTCAAATGACAGATTAAATTTGATATTACGGGTGTTTAATGGTATAATCATACAAGATATGCTTATTTATGGGATAACTATGCCCATATATCGAAAGGAATAAAAGGAATGAGGACTTATCTTGTTACCGGAGGCGCCGGATTCATCGGCTCAAATTATATTCATTACATGTTCGGAAAATACGGGGATGATATAAGGATCATCAACGTTGATGCCCTTACCTATGCGGGTAACCTTGAAAACCTCAAGGATGTCGAGGGAAGGTCCAATTACTCGTTTGTCAGGGCCGATATCTGCGACAAGGATGCGATATCCAAGATATTTGAAGATAACGATATAGACAGGGTAGTGCATTTTGCCGCGGAGAGTCATGTCGACAGGAGTATTAAAAACCCCGAGGTTTTCGTACAGACGAACGTACTCGGGACCGCGGTCATGTTAAACTGTGCAAAGGCCGCATGGGAGCAGCCCGACGGGAGCTTTAAGGAAGGCAAAAAGTTCCTCCATGTTTCCACCGATGAGGTATACGGATCGCTTGATGAAGACGGAGGATATTTCTACGAGACCACGCCGTATTCGCCCCACAGCCCCTATTCATCGAGCAAGGCGGGATCCGATATGCTCGTAAAGGCATATATGGATACATATAAGTTCCCCGCAAACATCACCAACTGTTCGAACAATTACGGGCCTTACCAGTTCCCCGAGAAGCTGATACCGCTCATAATAAACAATGCGTTAAACGGAAAGAAGCTTCCCGTATACGGAGACGGAAAGAATGTCCGCGACTGGCTGTATGTCATGGATCATGCGAAGGCAATAGATATGGTCCAGGAGAAAGGCAGGCTGTTTGAGACTTATAATATCGGAGGCCATAACGAGAAGCAGAATATCGAGATAATAAACATCATAATCGAGACGCTGCTTGAGATGCTTCCCGATTCGGATCCGAGGAAGAAAAATGTTTCAAAGGATCTTATCACCTATGTCGAGGACCGAAAGGGCCATGACAGGAGATACGCGATCGCCCCGGACAAGATAAAGAAAGAGGTCGGCTGGGAACCCGAGACCATGTTCAAGGACGGCATCCGTCTGACGATAAAATGGTATTTTGAACATGAGGACTGGATGAAGAACGTTACCAGCGGAGATTATCAGAAATATTATCAGGATATGTATAAGATGTCCTGAGAAAGGAAGGCCGGAACAAATGAAAGGGATCATTCTCGCCGGAGGCTCCGGTACAAGGCTTTACCCTCTCACAAAGGCAGTATCCAAGCAGATGATGCCGGTATACGACAAGCCGATGATCTATTATCCCCTGTCTATACTGATGCTGTCGGGTATCAGGGAAATACTGATCATATCAACCCCGAGGGATCTGCCCATGTTCAGGGAACTGTTCGGAACGGGAGAGCAGCTCGGGCTTAAGATGGAATATGCGGTCCAGGAGTATCCGAGGGGACTTGCGGATGCATTCATAATAGGTGCCGATTTTATCGGCAGTGACTCTGTCGCACTGATACTCGGCGACAATATCTTCTACGGCCAGAACTTCTCCGGACTGTTAAGGGAAGTGGCACAAAGGGAAAAGGGAGCCACGATCTTCGGATACTATGTAAGGGATCCGAGGGAATACGGAGTTGTTGAGATCGATGAGAACGGCATGGCGGTATCCATAGAGGAGAAGCCCGAAAACCCCAGGTCCAATTATGCGGTACCGGGACTGTATTTCTATGACAATGATGTTGTGGAGATCGCAAGGAACGTCAAGCCCTCCGCAAGGGGTGAGATCGAGATAACGAGCATCAATAACGAATATCTTTCACGCGGCCAGCTGCATGTCGAGACCCTCGGGCGCGGATTTGCCTGGCTCGATACGGGAAGCCATGATATGCTGCTCGCGGCGGCTGACTTTGTAAGCTCCATCCAGAAACGCCAGGGGATGTATGTATCATGCATCGAAGAGATTGCTTTCAGGCGGGGATTTATCTCAAAGGAGCAGCTGCTTGAACTTGCCGAGCCGCTCATGAAGACGGAATACGGAAGATATCTTAAGGAAGTTGCAAACGGTTTATAGTTTCAAGGGGAGAATAAGGGGAGAACAATGAAGAATAATAAGGATAAGCAAAACGGTAAGAAGGCCGTCACATGCACACCCGTAGACTGGGAGGATTACAGGATACGTAAGGATGCAAAGAGCGGATCGAAAAAGGACAGGCGCGAACAGGGAACGCCTGAGGTCGGAAAAAAGTGGGCCATCGAGAATGATGAAGATCTAAGGAAGTCCCGGGCCAAGGATAATGCAAACGGCACAAAGGATGCCGCACCCGGACCCGTAAGTGCGGGAAACGGAGCAGGACCTGCGGACGTGGCAATGTCCGACAGCCCCGATAAGAAGCCGTCCAGGAAAAAGTCACTCAATGCCAAGCTTAACGAACTCGGCAACAGCAACTGGGTAAGCACGGGAAACTTCAGGCATGAGGACGGTACCTCGGTAAGGGAGGCCGACCGTCTTGAGGATAAGATCATAAACGAGGCGGCAGGTACTCAGGATGAATTTCTCAAAAATGCGATGAAGGTCGTAAGCGATGCCCTTAAAGAAGGCGGCACGGAGACTGCGGAAGCTCCGGGTGTGCCGGGTAACGATACTTTTGAGATACCAAAGCTTGACATACATTTCGGAGATACGGCCGAACTTAAGGATATAAGTTCCGAGATCGAAACGATCAGGAAGGCCAATATCGACAAGATAGTAAAGGAACGTGATCTTGAAGCGGCGATAGAGAAGCAGACATCAAAGGAGATCACGGAGGAAGACGAACTAAAGAAGCTTAAAAAGGAACTGTCGCAGGCCAAGAAGAAGTCTTCATCAGGAAAGAAGTCCTCAAAGAACGCCGAAGGAAAGACATCCGGAAAGAAGAAGACCAAAGAGGCGGAAGAAAAGATCTTCATCCGCTCGGAAGAGGTTGGAAAGGAAAAGAAGTCATCTTCGGCTTCCGGTGCATCCGCAGCAAAAAACGGCAAGGCAGCAAAGGCACAGGCAGGATCCTCAAAAGGCAAGAGTGCAAAGTCATCAGGCAAGAAGGCCGCAGTCTCAGCGGCAGCATCCGGTAAGTCCAAAAGGAATGCAAAGAATGCAGGAGCCGGTCATACCGGGCCCCGTACGGGTGCCAAAAGAAGCGGAGCCAAGGGTCCCGGCAGGGATGCGGGCCCGAGTGATTTTCGTAAAAGATCGGCCGACTGGAAGGATGAGAAGACCCTTAAGAAGGGCGAACGCATCAGCCTCATAAAGGAAAAGAAGGCTGCATTCAAGACAAGGATTAAGAATATAACACCGCTTCAGTGGTCGATCGCGGGCATGGCACTCGTAATATTCATAACCGCGATAATGACGAGTGCGGTATATGCAAATTACCAGGGCGAGCAGAACAAGGCATCGGCACTTGCAAGCCTTGGCAGGTATAACGAGGATGACAGTTACGCATCCGCAGTCGAATCGGTAACGAGCGAGATGCTCCCCGAGGCGGCAAGCGAGCCTGAGGAGGTCGTGGCCAAGGCATTGTCACTTGAGATGTCATCGGTCGAGAAGGACCTTAAGATAAGGCTGATAGATGAAGAAGATACGCTCGTTAAGGATATCGACTGGAGCGTCACCGTTTCCAAGGAAGACTCCGAGGAAGGCGATGTTTACGATGACGACGACAAGGACGGCACCATATATATTACCGACATCGCAGCCGGTGATTATTCGGTTACATTGAACCCGAGCGATTCTCTTGCGGATTATATCCTTCCGCAGGAAAAGCAGCTTGTATCGGTCAAGGCGGCCATAGAATACAAGGTCATCGCAAACATCAAAGACGAGATAAAGTCGGAAAAAGAAGTAAATGTCGCACTCGAGGATCCCAACGGCAATCAGGCTGCCGACGTGGAGACCGGAACCGCACTTACGGATACCGTGGAGTGGTGTGAATCCACGAAGACCGCAAGCGGCGAGGAATATGTGGAGGCAACTCCCGATATATCCAAGACAGCAGCAAGCGTAAGGGATAAGCACAGCCTGCTCACGGCTCTTAAGAAGATGAGCGGTACTCCCGGAATGCCCGTTCCCGGAGTTTCGGCACTCGGCTTTACGTTCACCCCGGGATTTACGGTGGCAGAGAGTGAAGTTGAGGTAGAGATACCGGTAGAAGAGCCCGTGGAAACCGAGTCAAGCTTAAGCATCAGGGGTGCCGGTACGATAAAGGTCGGAGAGAGCATTACGCTCACGGCAGATCTTAAGCCAAGCGACGCAAAGGTCGAAGACTGGTGGACAAATGCAGACGGCATCGTTGAGATATCCAAAAACGGAAACGACTGTACCGTAAAGGGCATTGCCGAAGGCAGTGTTGAGATATCCGCAAAGGGCACCAACAATGTTACCTCATCCGTGACGGTCAAGGTAGGAGGTTCCTCGGCTTCCCAGGAAGCGGGATTATCGATATCGGGGCCCGGATCCGTAGCGGTGGGTTCTTCCATAAAGATCACGGCCAAATGTACTCCGAGCGATGCGACCGTAACATGGAGCATCAGTGATATAGGGCTTGTATCGCTTAAGGATAATAACGACAATACCTGTACGTTGACCGGTAACGGCAACGGCAAGGTGACTCTTACCGCAAGCTGTTCAAACGGCAAGACGACCACGATGGATATAACCGTCGGTTCATCGTCTTCATCCGGTGATACCGGAAATTACAGTGACAGTGCGCAGATATATGATTCAAACAAGAACCCGCTGTATGTAAAGGATGATGCGTCAGGCTACAGGCTTGCAAATTACGGTGATTACAAGAGCGGCAACTACTCGAAGTTCTACCGCAAGCAGGAAGGATACCTGTATACGGGTTGGCAGAATATAGACGGAAGGACCTATTATTACAAGAGTGATCACACCTACGTCACCGGAGAACAGGTCATCCAGGGTATCAAGTACAGCTTCGGATCTGACGGCATACTCTCGACCGGTACCGGAACGCTCGGTATTGACGTTTCGAAGTATCAGCCGAATATCAACTGGTCGGCCGTCAAGGCTTCCGGCGTAAATTACGCCATCATCCGCTGCGGATACAGGGGAGCAAGTACGGGAGCGCTCATCCAGGATCCTTACTTCGTATCCCATATTAAGGGTGCCAAGGCAGCGGGCCTTAAGGTCGGAGTATACTTCTTCACCACGGCACTCAATGAGACGGAGGCTGTCGAAGAGGCAAGTATGTGTGCCGCGCTGTGTTCCGGATATGGCATCAACTACCCGATATTCATTGACTGTGAGCCCAGTTCGAGACCGGGATATAATTCACTGTCGGCATCCGAAAGAACAGCGATAATCAGGGCATTCTGCTCGACTATCAAGTCGGCCGGATATACACCGGGCGTATATGCAAACAAGACCTGGCTCACGGAGAAGATAAATGCCTCCGCTCTGTCGGGCTGCAAGATCTGGCTTGCGCAGTACAACGCAGCCGGCCCTACATATTCGGGACGTTACGATATCTGGCAGTATACTTCCAAGGGTCATGTTGACGGTATCCCCGGCAATGTGGATATGAACCAGAGCTTCCTTGGATACTAAGGCAATAAAGGCGATGAGCCAAATAATACAAACAAAGGAAAAGAAATGAGCAAAATAACAGTCGAAACCACACCCATTGAAGGCCTTAAGATCATTACCCCCACTGTTTTCGGAGATAAGCGCGGGTACTTCATGGAAACCTATAACCGGAATGACTTTACCGAGGCGGGCATCGATCTTGACTTCGTTCAGGACAATCAGTCAGCCTCAAGGAAGGGAGTTTTAAGGGGACTTCATTTTCAGATAAACCATCCCCAGGATAAGCTTGTAAGAGTCATCCGCGGCGAAGTGTTCGATGTGGTCGTTGACTTAAGGAAGGGCTCAAAGACATACGGACAGTGGTACGGGATAAGGCTTTCGGAAGAGAACAAGAAGATGTTCCTCATACCCAAGGGTTTTGCGCACGGTTTCCTCGTACTGTCGGATTATGCGGAATTTACTTATAAATGTACTGACTTCTATCATCCCGGGGATGAAGGCGGGATAATCTGGAACGATCCCGATATAGGCATAGACTGGCCGATCCCCGAGGATACGGAACTCATCATTTCGGATAAGGATACGGTATGGCCGTCATTCAAGGAAGTCAGATAGCAGGAGTTTAAATGTCACGAAAGAAGAAGCTGATCGCGGCCGTATCAGCGGCTGTACTTGCGCTCAATCTGTATATAATATTGCATCATAATCCCTTGGCGGATAAATCGCAGGAAATCATCAAAAAGGTGATCTCCTGCGTTATTCTGGAGGGATTTTATATTGTTTTCCTTAAGATGTATGACAAGATAGTCATACTTCCCAAGGAATTGTATCAGAACAGGAAACTCATATGGAAGCTTGCAAAGAACGATTTCAAGACCAAATATGCAGGTTCCTATTTTGGTATTTTCTGGGCATTTGTCCCGCCGGTGGTGACCGTTCTGCTTTACTGGTTCGTATTCGGTGTCGTGATGCCCAACCGTGCCACGAATATAAGGGGTGATATGGAACTGCCGTATATCCTGTGGCTTATAGTCGGCATAGTTCCGTGGTTCTATTTTTCGGAAGCCATCTCGGGAGGTACGAACGCTCTGCTTGAATACAATTACCTCGTGAAAAAGGTCGTGTTCAAGATAAGCATACTCCCGATAATCAAGATAGTTTCGGCTCTTTTCGTCCATATATTTTTCATATGCTTTACGCTCATCCTGTTGGCGTGCTACGGTTATTATCCCGACCTGTTTACGCTGCAGCTTATCTATTATTCGTTCTGTCTTTTCGTATTCGTTCTGGGATTAAGTTACGTTACATGTTCGCTCATCGTATTTTTCAGGGATCTCGGGCAGATGATCGCGATCGCCCTCCAGGTTGGGATATGGGCAACGCCCATACTCTGGAACCTGCACCTTCTTGATAATAAGCCGGTCATAAGGTTTATCATAAAGCTGAATCCGATGACCTATATAGTTGAGGGATACAGAGGTGCGATCTTTGATAAGCTCTGCTTCTGGGAGACCTTTTATTCGACCGCGTATTTCTGGATACTCACGGCCTGCACCTTTGCCTTCGGAGCCATAGTCTTCAAACGTCTGAAGGTCCACTTCGCGGACGTGCTGTAGTAAGTCCCGGCAAGCATACAGGCATATGTCATGCTTGCATGAACATATGCATGTATATTTGCCGGGCAGAGCATCATAAGCAACAAAGCCCGCAGGGCGGGTTGCGCATGATGCTCGGGATTGCGGGAGTGCGAAGCACGGAGCAATCCCGGACTTACTACAAAAAAGAGCAAGGATTAAGTATTGCGGGAGTGCGAAGCACGGAGCAATCCCGGACTTACTACAAAAAAGAGCAAGGATTAAGTATTGCGGGAGTGCGAAGCACGGAGCAATCCCGGACTTACTACAAAAAGAGTAATATTAGTAAGTAATATAAGTAATATATGAAGAGGAAACCATGGAAGAAAACTCTAAGGTTGCGATAAGCGTCAGCCACCTCTCAAAAATCTATAAGCTCTACGACAGGAACAGGGACCGTCTTAAGGAGGCGCTCCATCTTTCGAAGAACATAAACGTAAGGGAGCATTATGCCCTGAACGATGTCAGTCTTACCGTGAATACGGGCGAGACCGTGGGCATTATAGGCACGAACGGTTCGGGTAAGTCCACCATACTTAAGATTATAACCGGTGTCTTAAATCCGAGCGCAGGCGAGGTTAATATAAACGGAAGGATATCTGCCCTTCTTGAACTCGGTGCCGGCTTCAATATGGAATTTACGGGTATTGAAAACATATATCTTAACGGAACGATGATCGGTTTTTCCGAGGAGGAGATCGATGCAAGGCTCCAGGATATACTTGACTTTGCCGATATAGGCGATTTCGTATATCAGAAGGTCAAGACGTATTCGAGCGGTATGTTCGTGCGTCTTGCGTTTGCGGTCGCCATAAACATAGATCCCGAAATACTCATTGTCGATGAGGCGCTGTCCGTGGGTGATGTATTCTTCCAGAACAAGTGCTACCGTAAGTTTGAGGAGTTTAAGAAACAGGGCAAGACGATCCTGTTCGTAAGCCATGACTTATCATCCATAAGCAAGTACTGCGACAGAGTGGTCCTTTTGGAAAAGGGCGTTAAGATCGGTGAGGGCGCTCCCAAAGAGATAATCGACATGTATAAAAAGGTGCTCGTCGGCCAGCTTGATAAAGAATCAAACACCTTAAAGAGCGCCGAAATAAACAAGGGCGAAAAATGGAAGGACCGTATGCAGCTTAATCCCAACAAGGATGAGTACGGCAGCGGTCTTGCGGAGTTTGAGGACTTCTGCGCATACGACAAGGCGGGAGTCATAACCAATACGATAATCAAAGGCGAGGAATTCACGGTCAAGGTCAAGGTGCGTTTCTTCGAGACCATCCAGGATCCCATTTTTGCGGTATCTTTTAAGAATATGCAGGGTACCGAGATAACGGGAACCAATACGATGTTTGAGAAGATAACCACGGGTACGCCCGGAAAGGGTGACGTGATGGTGGCAACCTTTACCCAGAACATGAGCCTTCAGGGCGGTGAATACCTGATATCCTTAGGCTGTGTCGGATACAGGGAGGGAGAGTTCACCGTATATCACAGGCTTTATGATGTGTTCAACCTGACTGTTATATCCTCCAAGAATACTACCGGTTTTTATGATATGGACAGTATAGTAACGGTTAGCGGGGTGGAAGAATGAGCGGCAGCGAAGAAGTCAGGACCGGCGGCAAAGAGTCTGTAGGGAATGTGGTACTTAATTACAAGTATTACAAAGGCATTGATCTGTATTCGGAGGGTGAGAGCGAGGACAGGCTCCTCGAACTCGTAAAAGAGCATGACAGGGATGCGTATCCGCATGTTATCCAGAACCTGCGGTCGTGGTCCGTCATGTACCATCTGTCTGCGGAAAGAGAGAATATATGCAGCTGGCTGCCCATTAAGAAAACGGACAAGGTCCTTGAGATCGGTTCGGGATGCGGTGCCATTACGGGCTGCCTTGCTTCCAATGCGGGATGGGTCAAGTGCATTGAACTGAGCAGGAAGCGGAGCATGATCAATGCGACCCGCCATAAGGATATGCATAATATCGAGATAATCGTGGGGAATTTCGAGGACATAGAACCCGATATCGAGAATGATTTTGACTATATCACGCTGATCGGCGTTCTTGAATATGCCGGCAGTTATATAAGTTCGGACGATCCTTACAGGGATATGTTAAGGAGGGTGCTTAAGCATCTTAAGAAGGACGGAAAGCTCATCATAGCGATCGAGAACCAGCTCGGCCTTAAGTACTTTGCCGGCTGCAAGGAGGATCACACGGCAAGGTTCTATGAGGGCATAGAGGGTTATCCTTCCTCGGAAGGAGTAAAGACCTTTTCAAGGCGCGCCCTTGAGAAGATGCTTTATGAGACCGGTTACTCCTCAAGGTTCTATTATCCCTATCCGGATTATAAGCTCCCGTCCGTCATTTATTCGGATGCATGGCTCCCAAGATGCGGTGAGCTTGACAATAACATGAGGAATTTCGATGCCGACAGGATGGTGACCTTTGACGAATCGAAGGTTTTCGACACCCTGATAAACGACGGGCTGTTCGCGGAGTTCTCGAATTCCTTCCTCGTGATCGCCACTAAAGATGAGATACCGTCCGACAGGCAGATCCCCGTATATGCCAAGTTCTCGGGTGAGAGAACGGCTAAGTACAGGGTGGGTACAGTCATTTATTCGAACGCCGACGGCACACACAGGTCGGTGCGCAAGCAGGCTCTCAATCCCGAAGCCAATTCACATGTCGATGACATATATGTTAATTTCACGAAGCTTTCGGCCGAATATGAAGGTTCCGGCCTTGTGCCGAACGTCTGCGCACGCCTTGCCGAGGATGATGCGGAGGCACTGCTTGGTGCGCTCAATGAAACCGGCGGTATCGTAGGGCTTGAGTTTATCGACGGCATCACCCTGGAGGAATACCTTGACGAGCTTGAAGGACGTAAGGAATACGAACGGATGCTCCTGCTTATGAAGCAGTATGCGGCCGTGCTAAAGTCAGTCAGCAGGAACGATTTTAAAAACACCGATGAATTCGTTAGGATCTTCGGGGAACGCGCGGATGAGGATGATAAGAGTGCGGTCCTCTCCGATATAGATATGATCTTTACGAACATCGTTTTTGACCGCAGCAAGATGGAGAACGGATCGTGGATAGTCCTTGATTACGAGTGGACATTTGATTTTCCCGTTCCGCTTAAGTTCATCATTTTCAGAGCGCTCTTCTATTATATCCGCTCCCATAAGGGTTCGGGTTTCCTTAAATACATAAAAAGGCGCGGGCTTGACCTGTATGCGGAATTCGGCATATCGATGGCGAAGAAGATCATGTTCGGAAGGATGGAGGCCAATTTCCAGCTTATGATAATAGGCAGGGCGGCTTCCACGTTCGTGCTTCATGAACTTATGCCCGTAGTTACGGCGGATGCCGTTAAGGCCTCGGATAAAGTGTTCCGTTTAAGGGACCTTAATCATCCGAAGGTATATTACGGACGCGGTGACGGCTTCGCCACCGGAAAGGAACTTGACTTATTTGCGACCGTCGAAGGCGGTGAAGTGACTCTCGAAGTGCCGATGGAGCCCGGGATGACCCAGCTGCGCGTCGATCCGACGGAGTATAAGTCGATCGTCACGGTAAACTCTGTCATGTTCCGCGCGGAGGACGGAAGCGAGGTAAAGATCGAGGAATTCGCAACGAACGGATATGTCGTTGACGAAAAGACGATCCTGTTTGATACGGACGATGCCCAGATCATCCTTCCGAGGCTCCCGGTCGGGCGCAAGACGATAGAGTTTAAATACAGCGTTACAATGACGGATGAGGCTGTGTTTGATTCGCTGTGCAGACGGCTTGAAAAAGATGAATCTCACAGCATAACCGGACATATGATGAACAAGGTTGCAAACAGGCTCGGTATCAGGGGAGCCGAGGCGCTTCCGACAGGATTAAGATATAATAAACCACGGCAGGGAAGGGGCGGTTCTGATGAGCATATTTGACAGACGAAAGCTTATGGACAGTTATACCGATGAGGTCCGTAAGCAGACGGATCCCTACGGGTATTTCTGCCAGAACGAGAAGATAAGGAGAGGGGAAGATAAGCCGGAAGAAACGCCGGACGGCCCTTCTTTTTATGATGTATATGACCTGCGCTCGGTGGTTTTTGCGGAGGAAACGGATGCGACGACCGAAGAGATCGAAAGCAGCGATTATCTGTTTATCCGCAGCAGGGGGGTCACATACGAAGAGCTTGAGCTTAAGCTTTCCATGGCTGAAAACCCCGGAGCCGATATAGTCTACTGGGATGAGGACAGGGTCATCGACGGAAGGAGACATGCTCCTTATTTTAAGCCCGGCTGGTCGCCGGATACACTGCTTAATTACAATTATATCGGCGATTCCTATATGATCTCCACGACACTTGCGCTTCGTGTCATCAACATAGTCAGGAACGAATGGTGTGACAGGGAGCTTACCGACATAAACAACAATACCATCGCCGGTGAGGATGATCTTGAACGCCGGGGTGAGGACGAGATAAGGTATGATTTTCTGTTAAGAGCGACCGAACTTACGGGCAGCATACTCCATATACCCGCGGTCGCGGCGCATATACCGGATGAGACTGCCGATGAGGACGAGATCTATTCGGATATCATCTGGAAGAATCAGTCGCAGAAGTTCATAAAGATCCGTAATGAGGCCCTTAAGAGACGCGGGGTTAAGTTTACATACGAGAAGGTATTTGAAAGGAAAGATAACAATGTTATCAATAACAATGCTATCAATAACATTGTTATTAAACCATCGGAACCGGGAATGAGCCTTTCCGTTATTATCCCGTCAAAGAATAATTCGGGCGCACTCATAAAGTGCTTAAACAGCATAAAGGAGCGTTTTGTCCCCTCAGGCGGGAACAGGCTTGAGATAATAATCGTTGATAACGGCAGCGGGAGCATGGAAGGTGCGAAGATCGAGGATTATTTAAGGCTTTATACGTCCGCGATCCCCGTGAAATACCTGTACGTCAAGATGGATTTCAATTTCTCGAAGATGTGCAATATCGGTGCCGCCGAGGCGACAATGGATAATCTTTTATTCCTAAACGACGATATCGAGCTTGCGGATGACGGGACCTTTGAGAGGATGTGTGCATATGCTTCGATGGATCATGTGGGCGCCGTAGGGGCCAAGCTGTATTATCCGGGCGGGAACGTGATCCAGCACAGCGGGATAACGGTTTCCCTGGACTGCGGCCCGACGCATAAGCTTGCGACTTTTCCCGATGACAAGCCGTATTATTACGGGAGGAACATCTTTGACTTCAACGTACTTGCTGTGACCGGCGCATGCCTTATGATAAGCCGGGAAAAATTCTTTAAATACGGCAGTTTTAATGATAAAATGAGTGTTGGCTATAACGACGTGGAACTGTGCGTCAGGCTGCATGAAGCCGGGCTTTACAACGTGGTCTTAAATGAATGCATCCTGTTCCATCATGAATCCCTATCAAGAGGACAGGATCATAAGGATGATGCCAAATATGCGCGTCTTAAGGAGGAAAGGCAGTTATTGTACGACCTCCATCCGTGGATACTTACAGATAAAGATCCGTACTATAACCCCAACCTGATACCGGACACGCTGGCATACACTGTCAATATCATGGCAGATCACGCGGTCCGCAGTTCAAGGAACGCACTTATAGAGGATCAGTCGCTTGATAATAAGTTAAGCAGCATACTGGGGAGATACCGTTCGGACCGTGAGGCGGGTAAAGCCAGATTGAGAAGGGGCAGCAGGCGGCTTCATTTCAATATCGAAAGGACGGGCTTCTTCCGCGGGATAATGAAGGATGAAGAGGACTACTATCAGATAGAGGGATGGGCAACTCTCACGAAGAGGGATAATGCCATGTACAGCACGCAGCTTGCATTCATCGACGAGGAGGGCGAATGCCTGATATTTGATACGTTCAGGCAGAGCAGGGAAGACGTTTCGGTCGTGTTCGTTAACGAGAAGAACCTGTTCCTTACCGGATTTGTGTGCAAGATCCCCGCGAGCATGATAAAACGGGACGAAACATACAGGGTCGCGGTCATCAAAAAGTCCGGCCTTACGGGCATCAAATACGCAGCACTGGGAGATTATTATGAACCTGCAAGAGGATACAGATCAGAAGAAGGCTGAATATTACAGGGAACTGTATGAGAAGGAAAGGGAGAAGAGTCAGGCGCTCGCGACAAAGCTTGCGGACGTTGAGGCTCAGAATACCGACTTAACATATAAGCTCGACAAGATCAGGAAGAGCAGTCTGTGGAAGTGTATCTATCCTTTCAGGCTTGCTTATTCCCATTTTAAGAACCTGATCGTCAGGATCAGGCGTTACGGGAGCTTAAAGAACCTTATCGCAAAGATAAAGAGCAAGCGCATAGAGCGGGCTGCTTATAAGAGCTACGGGACTCTCAGCATGCCGGACGAGGCTGAGCGCAAGGCCCAGGAGGAGACTGTATTTAACAGGGATATCACATTCAGTATCCTTGTGCCTTTGTATAACACTCCCGAAAAGTTCCTGCGTGAGATGATCGGTTCGGTAACCGCACAGACTTACCGTAAGTGGGAATTATGCCTTGCGGACGGATCGGATGACGAGCATAAGGAGGTCGGTGAGATATGCAGGGAATATGCCGCCGCGGATGAGCGCATAAAGTATAAGAAGCTTGAAGAGAACCTCGGTATCTCGGGCAATACGAACAAATGCCTTGAGATGGCGACCGGGGAATATATAGGATTGTTCGATCATGATGATATCCTGCATCCGTGCGCACTTTACGAATACATGAAGGCTATCTGCAAAGATGACGGGGACGGCGGTGATGCGGTATGCGCGGATTACATCTACTGCGATGAGACGACCTTTAAGGACGGCAGCATCGACAATATGATCACGCTGCATTTCAAGCCTGATTTTGCGATAGACAATCTCAGGGCAAATAACTATATATGTCATTTTTCGGTATTCTCAAAGGAACTTATAGACAGTACCGGTCTTTTCAGGCCGGAGTTTGACGGTTCGCAGGATCACGACCTTATCCTGAGGCTTACCCATAATGCCAAAAAGATCGTGCATGTTCCGAAGATACTCTATTACTGGAGATCGCATGCGGGATCGGTGGCTTCGGACATAAATGCGAAGACCTACGCGATAGACGCGGCTAAGGGAGCTGTGGCGGCGCATCTTACACAGTGCGGTTTCAGCGGTTTTTCGATAGAGAGTTCAAGGGCGTTTGAGACGATATTCAGGATACGCTACAGACTCACGGAGCGTCCGCTCATCTCGATACTCATCCCGAACAAGGATCACGTTGAGGATCTTAGGCGCTGCATAGATTCCATCCTTACAAAGACGGCATATGAAGATTACGAGATCATAGTCATCGAGAATAACAGTACGCTTGATGAGACATTTGAATATTACGAAACGATAAAGAAGCATCCTTCCGTAAGAGTCATAAAGTACGAGGGTGACTTTAACTATTCAAAGATCAACAACCTCGGAGCATCCGAAGCAAACGGGAAATATATCGTACTCTTGAACAACGATACCGAAGTCATCACGAGAACGTGGCTTGAGGAGATGCTCATGTATGCGCAGCGCGATGACGTCGGAGCCGTAGGGTGCATGCTGTACTATCCGGACCTTACGATCCAGCATGCGGGCATAGTACTGGGGCTTGGAGCACACAGGACTGCCGGCCATTCGCATTATAAGATGAACAAGGAAAATCTGGGATATATGGGACGTTTATGTTATGCCCAGAATGTTTCGGCAGTTACGGGCGCATGCCTTATGACATCGAAGGCCGATTACGATTCGGTCGGCGGACTTAACGAGGATCTTGCGGTGGCATTAAATGACGTGGATTACTGTCTTAAGTTAAGGCGCAAGGGTCTTCTTAACGTATTTACTCCCTTTGCGGAGCTGTATCATTACGAATCGGCTTCGAGAGGTACCGATGTGACCGAAGCCGCCGATAAGGATAAGGCCGAAAGATACAACAGGGAGTGTGAACTCTTTAAGAGCATATGGAAGGATGAACTAAAAAAGGGCGATCCGTATTTTAACCCGAACTTCTCGCTCGATCACAGCAATTTCGTCTTAAAGGGCGACCCCAAAGCGATGGTGGAATGATGAAGAGATTCTTTAAGATACTCGGCATATCTGCGGCAGCGGTACTGTTTGCCGTTGCCGCTTTGTTTATTTATTTCGTTATACGTTCGAATACTTTTTCCGATAAGCCCGGATCGTATTATGTTGAACTGGCAAAGCAGCAGCGGGACGAACTGTATGTGGAAGATGACGAAGATCCCGGAGAAGATGCCGGAGAACGTAAAGACAGCGGCCTTTCCGAAGAAGAGCTTGAACGGAAGTACCTCTCTTTTCTTGAACCCGCCGATGATGAATATGACTTTAAATGGGCCAACGATCATAATGAATCAACGGTCCTTGGCTTTCAGTACGCAAGGGACTCAAAGGCATATGAGATGATCTTCGGATATCCGGAGCCGACCCTTGAGGATCTTTACGGAGTCATTGATGCAAACACCGCGCTTTCGGACAAATACAAGACATTTCTTAAGGATTTTTCCAAAGACTGGCTGACTCTTTATCCCGAGTCCGATATGAGTGTATTTTATCATAATCTTGAAACGCTCAAGATCGACGAGATGACAGAGCAGGAGATAATGATGACGGCCATGAACACAGGAGTTGCAGCCTGTTATGTCAGCAAGGATAACAGGATCTGCATAAACAAGGAAGCCGATGTTTTTGACAGGTCATCGGATGATTACGTGGTACTTGTTCATGAGATATTACATGCTGCCCGCGGGACCAGGTCGAAGATTGACGGCACGGATGTAAGCATAGGCTTTTTTGAGAATCTTGATTACGGCCTTTATGAAGACGAGGTCATGGATACATACTTCGCACTTAAGCTGCAGGGGCTTGACCGTAAGGCGGTCTATTATACACTGCAGTCGTCATATTACAGACAGCTTATGCCCCTTGTTGAATACGACGGGAATGATTATATGAACCACTCCGTCAACTATCTTGAGGAAAAGATCGGGGAGGCATTTGACAGATACGGGATAGATATCACGGCACTTCATTACATGGCGCTTATTGATTCACAGGCCAAGGCTCATTACAGACCGAATTCGGAAGTGGATTACCGGGATTACGGAGAACTGTATAAAACACAGGTAAAGATTTACGGCATACAGCATTTAAATGCGGAAATGACCCATGAGGAAACGGAAAAGGAATTCGAGGTTTTCTGGGATGATATAACCTATAATTTCGATGCACTCCCCGATCCGTATCCGGACATGACAAAGGAGCAGTATAAACCGTACTGGGATGAGTATGTTGATATGATAAAAAAGGAGGCGGGACAGTCATGAGCGGAAAGGTAAAGATAGCTTTTTTTGATGCAAAGGATTATGACATTGTTTCTTTCGATGAAGCCAATGAAAAAGCCGGTTACAAGATCAAGTATTTCGAGACGAAGCTTGATGAGGATACGGTAAAGCTTGCCAAGGGATATGATGTGGTATGCGTATTTGTAAATGATACCGTAAACGAAAAGGTGATAAACTCGCTTGTCAAAAAGGGAGTAAAGCTCATTGCACTAAGGTGTGCCGGCTTCAATAACGTGGATATAAAACATGCCGCGGGAAAGATAGGCGTCGTCAGGGTGCCTGCATATTCACCGTACGCGGTTGCGGAGCATGCCGCGGCACTTCTCCTTACCTCGGTAAGGCGTATACACAAGTCATATATAAGGACGAAGGATTTCAATTTCAGCTTAAGCAATCTTATGGGTTTTGATCTGCACGGCAAGACGGTCGGCGTAGTCGGGACCGGTAAGATAGGCCGCGTGTTCATTGACATATGCAGGGGATTCGGGATGAACGTGATCGCATATGACAAGTTCCCCGTTAAGGATGCGGATTACGAATATGTCGATCTTAAGGAGATATGGAAGAGAAGTGATATCATCTCCTTCCACTGTCCGCTCACGGACGAGACCTATCATATGGTCGATCAGAAGAGCATAAAGAGCATGAAGAAGGGAGTCATCCTTATAAATACTTCAAGAGGTGCCCTGATAGATGCGGATGCGCTGCTTGAAGGCATAAGGAAGCGCCATATCGGAGCCGCCTGCCTTGATGTGTACGAAGAGGAAGCGGATGTGTTCTTTGAGGACAGGTCGGGACATATCTTTGAAGATGATACGCTCGCAAGGCTCATTTCGATGCCAAATGTCATAGTAACCTCGCATCAGGCCTTCCTGACACGTGAAGCCCTTACAAATATCGCAGACACGACGCTTGCAAATATCGACGGATATTTAAGCACCGGGAAGTCGGTCAATGAGGTAAAGCCTTAAGGCCGGGCCCCTTTCGTTTCCGTCTTTTTATGGACGATTTCTGCGTGATAGTATATAATAAAACATTAAGGATGAGCATAAACGTACCCGGAAGGAGGAATGGATATGGGTTACATGGATATATACAGATACTGGAGTGAGGATCCGTATTTTGACGAGGCCACAAAGGATGAACTTAAGGCACTTGAAGGAAATGATGAGGAGATCAAGGAGCGGTTCTATAAGGACCTTGAGTTCGGCACGGGCGGCTTAAGGGGTGTTATAGGAGCCGGTACGAACCGCATGAACGTATATACGGTAAGGAGGGCAACACAGGGCCTTGCCAACTATATCATAAAGCAGGGCGCGGCGGATAAGGGCGTTGCCATTTCCTACGATTCAAGACATATGTCACCGGAGTTTGCCGACGAGGCGGCGCTGTGCCTTAATGCCAACGGTATAAAGGCATATGTTTTCACGTCACTTCGCCCCACGCCCGAGCTTTCATATGCCGTAAGGAAGCTTCACTGTACGGCAGGCATAATGATAACCGCAAGCCACAATCCGCCCGAGTATAACGGATATAAGGCTTACTGGGAGGACGGAGCACAGATAACTTCACCCAGGGATGTTGATATAATAAACGAGGTCAAGGCCGTTACGGATTATAACGAGGTCAAGACCATGGATAAGGATGCCGCGGTCAAGGCAGGCCTCTACAATCCTATCGATAAGGATATAGACGATCCTTACATGGCGGAGCTTAAGAAGCAGATAATCCATCCCGAGATCATAAAGGCCATGGCCGATGAGATAAAGATAGTATATACGCCCTTCCACGGAACGGGCAATCTGCCTGTAAGAAGGATCCTTTCGGAACTCGGGTTCAAGCAGGTGTTCGTGGTTCCCGAGCAGGAACTTCCGGATCCCGATTTTACCACGCTTGAATATCCCAATCCCGAAGATCCCAAGGCATTTGAGCTTGCCCTTAAGCTTGCGAAGGAAAAGGATGCGGATATCGTTCTTGCTACCGATCCGGATGCGGACAGGCTCGGGATCTATGCAAAGGATACCGCTACGGGTGAATACATACCGTTTACCGGAAATATGTCGGGAATGCTGATAGCGGAGTATATCTTAAGGGAGCGTACGGCAACGGGCACGATGCCGAAGGATCCGGCACTTATAAAGACGATAGTCACCACGAATCTTGCCGATCCCATGTGTGAGGCATACAATGTCAAGCTCATCGAAGTGCTCACGGGCTTTAAATATATCGGCGAACAGATCAAGTGGTTTGAAGAGAACAATACATATAATTACGTATTCGGACTTGAGGAGAGCTACGGCTGCCTTGCGGGAACGCACGCAAGGGATAAGGATGCGATAGTTGCCGTAATGTGCCTTTGCGAAGTCGCCGCTTACTGCAAGAGCAAGGGTATAACCGTCTGGGACCAGATGATAAATATCTACAAGAAATACGGCTTCTACAAGGAAGGCATCCATACCCTTACAATGAAGGGCATCGAGGGCGCACAGGAGATACAGGATATAATGGACCGTCTCCGCAAAGATCCGCCTTCGCAGTTTGCATCGCTTAAGGTACGCGAGTTCAGGGATTATAAGAAGGATGAGGTCATTGACATGGCCACGGGAGCAAAGTCAAAGACAGGCCTTCCCGAATCAAACGTGCTGTATTTCGAACTTGAGAATGATTCCTGGTGCTGCGCAAGGCCTTCGGGTACCGAGCCCAAGATCAAGTTCTACATGGGCATAAAGGGAGAAAACTTAAAGGATGCGGACGAGAAACTCGAAGAGCTTAAGAAGGCCGTGCTTGATAAGATCGGAAAATGAGTGACTGTTTAACGAGGCTTTGGAACAGGAAGGCCGTAAGATATGCGATCCTTATCATCCTTTCCGCAATGGCGGCGCTTTCCCTTGTCCAGGGTATAAGGAATGCGGCCGCGTTCAGTCAGGATTTCCAGTGGGACGCAGCCCGGGCACTGGTCCTTGGGGCAGATCCATATGAAGAGTCGATGCATCCGGGTACATACCCGGCTGTCTCGGCGTTTAAGGAGTACTGCCTGCAGATGGAAGCAAACCAGTTTCCGTCGCTCCTTATGCTTTTGATCCCGTATACCTTCCTTCCGCCGCTTATCGCAAGATACGCATGGATAGTATCGAACCTTATCTTTACCGTGGGGATCGTTATCCTGCTTCGGGCGACTTTCCTTAAAAGGGCAGACAGGGATCTGTTTGCCGCGTTCATGCTGCTCATGATCGCCGGAACGCCGTACAGGAACCAGCTCGGTGTCGGACAGCACACGCTGTTCTCATTCTTTTTCTTCCTGTTGGGGGTATGGTTCCTTGAAAGGGAGGATAGGAAGGTTTCCTTTGCCGGGGCGGTACTTGCGCTGTTCATATGCTATTTTAAATATACGCTTACGGTGCCGCTGGCAATTTACTTTATCTATAAAAAACGATATCCCGAGATCGTGATATCGGCCCTTATGCATGTGATCCTTACAGGGGTCGCGGCGTGGTGGTTAAATGACAGCTTCATAAACATGATAATAAAGCCGCTTAAGGTTTCCGGCGCGCTTGCCGCCGAAGGAGGACTGGACTTCGGGGCTCTCCTTAACGGATCGCCCGCGGCATATGTACTTGCACTTATCGTGATGGCCGGACTCTTCGCAATGGCTGTCCTTCCCGTAAAAGGCGGGGGCAGGGAAGAAAAAGATGCCGACGGCAGGTTCATAAGCGTGCTGATACTCTGGTCGTTGATACTTACGTATCACAGGACATATGATTTTTTCGTGATCGTGACTGTGCTTGCATTCTTTTTGGATAAGGACGGGACAGTGACCGGAAGCGGCGGTAAGGATGAAGATAAAAAGGGCCGGATCAAGAGATATCTGTGGCCGGGTTATCTTTTGGTACTGATCGCGGTATTTTTCGTGCTCAGGGTATTTTCGGAATCGGTTCCGTCAAAGATCGCGGTCGGGACGATATATTATCTGTTTACCGCTGCGGTAACTGCGGCTGCCATAATTTTAAGAGAGAGCAAAGATGGATAATAAGGACAGGCTGTATATAATAATACCGGCATATAACGAAGAAGCGAATATAAGACAGGTCGTTGACGACTGGTATAAGGTCGTCGACGTAAGGAGCGGTGACAGCAGGCTCGTCGTCGTGAACGACGGGAGTAAGGACGGGACCTTAAATGTATTAAAGGACATGCAGGCCGACCGGCCGAAACTCACAGTGCTCGATAAGGAGAACGGCGGTCACGGTTCCACGATACTGTACGGATATAAATATGCGCTGGAGCATGATGCGGAATATGTATTCCAGACCGATTCGGACGGCCAGACGTTCGCATCGGAATTTAATGAGTTTTGGGAAGACAGGACCAGATATGACATGCTCATCGGGCACAGGAACCACAGGGAGGACGGGTTTTCACGTATCGTGGTGACAAAGGTCTTAAAGTTTGTCATAAAGATGTGCTTCCATGTTTCGGTGACAGATGCCAACACGCCCTACAGGCTTATGAACGCAGCCGTTTTAAAGGAGGAGATCGCCTTTGTACCGGATGACTTTTTCCTTTCGAACGTACTGCTTACCGTACTGTTTACCAAGCATTTAAGACGTATAAGATATATCCCGATAACCTTCAGGCCCCGCCAGGGAGGCGTCAACTCGATAAATCTTAAGCGTATATTTAAGATAGGACGTCAGTCCCTGAAGGATTTCAAGGAGCTCAACAAAAAGATATGAAAAACAAAAAGTTACTCAACCAGATACTCAAGTTCGGCGTCGTAGGCGGAATATCCTTTCTTATAGATTTTATCATCTACACCATAGCGATCAAGCTGCTTAAGTTTGATCAGGGTTATATAGTAGCCGGTGTCCTGGGATTCTCAATATCGCTCATATTTAACTACCTTGCGAGCATGAAATGGGTATTCGTGCGCAAGGACAACACGAGCAGGAAAAAGGAATTTGTCATATTCCTTGTGCTGAGCCTTATAGGGCTTATATTGAACGAGATATTCCTCGTGGTATATGTGGAGTGGATGGATGCCGCCGGATGGATACACGCTATACATGAATGGATGTACGGCATCATGGAGAAGATGAACATACATGCCTTTGCCGATGTGCGGGAATTCGTGGAGTTCTGCGCCAAGATCTTCGCGACCGCGCTCGTCATGGTATATAATTTTATAAGCAGAAAGATGACATTGGAGAAAAAGGAAGATGAAGATAAGTAAAAAGTTAACCGTACTGCTGCTTACCGCTTCGCTTGCGGCATGCAGCCTGATGCAGGGATGTTCGGATGATAAGGATAAGGCCGATGCTTCGGTAAAGGAAGAGGAAACCGCACCCGAACCGGAAGAAACGCAGGAAGAGCTTAAAGAGGAACCGGAAGAAGAAACCGATAATACGATGCTCAATGTGGAAGCGGCCGATGCCGTATCGTATTCGGCGATCCCGGCAACGGAAAAGGATGAAGAAGAGGAACCTGCTGCAGTCGCAGAGGATGATAATGTATTAAAGACCGAGGACGGCAAGGTGATCGTCGATCTTGTCCTGTTCATGGGACAGAGCAACATGTCCGGGACCGGAGGAAATGCGGCATATGCGCCGAAGGTCGAACAGGGCCACGGATACGAATTCAGGGCAATATCGGATCCCACGAGACTGTATCCGATCGAGGAGCCTTTCGGAGTCAACGAGAACGTCCAGGGAGCGATAGCCGACACCGCCGTAGGCAAGAAGGGTTCGATGGTATCCGCCTTTGCAAATAAGTATTATGAACTGACGGGTGTACCGATCGTTGCCGTTTCGGCCTCATCGGGCGGACGCGATACCGGCTTCTGGATGCAGGATAATGTTGTCGCCGATTTCTCGGAACGCTATAAGCGTGCACAGGTATGGCTTGAGAGCAACGATTACTATATCCGCAAGCAGTACGTCATATGGCTCCAGGGAGAGTCAGACGCGGGCGAGGGGCTGACCACCGAGAAGTATAACCAGAACATGGATAATATAATAAGGCCTTTGTTCATCGGAGGAGCGCAGAAGGTGTTCATGGTCACTCCGGGCAGGACGATATCGGTCAAGTACTTCTTCGACAATATCGTTTATTCGCAGATAAACATGTGCAGGACAAGCGGATATTACGCACTTGCGACGACCGTCTTAAATTCGGTCAGCACCGAATACATGGTGGATGAATTCCATTACAACCAGTCCGTGCTTAACGTGGTAGGAGAGGAATCCGCAGAGAGTGCTGCATATTATACGTTAAACAAAAAAGAGAAATGCCTTTATAACTACAGGGACGAGAACGTATATGTCCCGGAAGGCTTTGATTATACCGAAGACGAGAAGAAGGTCGAGCGTATCGACCATAACGAAAACGGCGATTTTGTGAGGTACTGATTTGGATAAGATCCTTTTGTTCATACCGGTTTATAACTGCGAGAAACAGATAGTCAGGGTGCTTGACCAGCTTGACGATGAGGTCATGAAATATATTTCCGAGGTCATAATCGTCAATAACCGGAGCACGGATAATACCGAGATGGTTGCGGCGGCCTATATAAGACAACACCCTTCGCTTCCCGTAAAGCTTCTTCGGAACCATGATAACTACGGGCTTGGCGGATCACATAAGGTTGCGTTTGGCTATGCCATGAATAATGACTTTGACTACGTCATCGTACTTCACGGAGACGATCAGGGAAGGATCTCCGATTTCCTTCCGGTCTTAAGGAGCAGATACTATAAGAAGCATGACTGCATCCTCGGAGCAAGGTTCATGCGGGGTTCGAGCCTTGAAGGATATTCGCGTTTCAGGACCTTCGGGAATGTGATATATGATTTTCTGTTTGCTTTCGCTACGGGACGCAGGATATACGATCTGGGATCGGGGCTTAACATGTATTCGACCGGGATGCTTAAGGACCGGTTCTATATACAGTTTCCCGATAACCTTATGTTCAATTACTGCATGATACTCGCATCCGAGTATTACGGGCATGATATAAGGTTTTATCCGATATCATGGCGCGAGGATGACCAGGTGAGCAACGTGAAGATGGCATCGCAGGCAGTAAAGGTCCTTAAGATGCTTAAGGATTACTATATGGATCCGGCGGTGATCACGCAGGATTACAGAGATACGGATGTCGACGGATATGCGGCCGACGTTATAGCATAGGATGATCAGATGGTAAAGCTTATCGCAGGGATGGCCATATGCATATTGTGGTTTACGATCGTACATACGGTCAAGCTGTTCCGTATGTATCTGATACTGCTTGAGAAGAGGATCAGGTTCGGGCGCTTTGTGTTTGCATACTGCAGGACCACGCTTGCGAACCTCATAATACCCTTTAAGCTCGGCGAGATATACAGGATGATCGTTTTTTCGCGGCTTGCCGGGGGAGCCGGTATGGGTATAGGAAGCGTGATCGTGGACCGTTTCTTTGATACGCTCGCGCTGGTGCTCATACTCATCCCGCTGCATATCCTGTATCCGTCGGGAACTTCGGCCGTATCGGTGTTCCTTGCCGTATTTGTTGTCGCGATAATATTTGTTTATATCACGTTCCCTTCGGCATACAGATACTTAAACAGGTATATAATAATACACCGCGGGGCCGGATTTTCCATGTCTGTGCTCAAATGGCTCGAGGTCTTAAATGCGGGTTATGAGCATATAAGGCAGCTTGTAAGGGGCAGGTATGCACTGCTTGTGATCATGTCCTTTGCGGCATGGGTGCTTGAGGGCGGACTCCTGTATGTGTTCGCGCTCTTTATAGGTGAGACCTGTGACCTTGGCGTGTTCTCGGAATATATCACTTCGATAATGTCTGCGGGAAGAAGCGCCCTTCAGTTTAAATATATTGCGTTCAGCGCGTCGGTCATGGCTGTGTTTACGGCAGTTACCGGCGTGATATGGGGAGTGATCTGCAAAAGGTCTTTAAGACATGACGGCAGGGATTGGGTGGTAAGATGAAGAAGGTTCTGGTGATCTATGATGATTCGAGGAAGCCGGGGCAGGAGATCTGTATGGTCACCGGCGGCAAGAGCTACGGCAGCACTATCTTCAGAAGGCAGTCCTTAAAGGACCGCGCAAAGGAGAGGTTTATTTCTTACGGCAGCGCGTTCATGAGCGCCGATGAGTTTAAGCAGCGTTCAGGTGATATGTCCCTTAGTGACATATGCGTGTTCAGGGTATATTCCGACCATGAGATATCCGATATGAAGAAGGTCTCGGTCCTTCTTGAAAAGTCACTCTATGCCAAGGAAAACTATGCGGTGATAAACGGTGACAGGGTCGCTGCGGTCATATACCCTTCGGCAGCGGATTATATGGATGATGAGGACGGACTTAAGGCAGGAACGTATGAAAGGATCGAAACGGATGCGTTTACCGACATTTCGGATCCGGCCGGGTTTATGTCATTTATCACGAGCGGATTTGACGCAAGGTTCTTTAATGCGCTCGAAGGGGATGAATATACGGTTGTAAAGAGGTCTGACAGCATTGAAAAACTTAAGAAGGAATATGAGTATTTCAATCTTTTGCCGCCCGCAATGAAGCAGTGGTACGCGGTCGCCTATGATTACCGTGAGGAAGACGGACATGCCTTATACTCAATGGAAAGATATCATATGACGGATCTTGCCATAAGGTATGTGCACGGGGCGATAGGCGAAGAGGAATTCAGGGCGATAATGGATAGGCTCTTTCATTTCATTTCTTCAAGGTCTGAGAGGCCGGTAAGCGATGAGGAATACGACCGTGAGGCAAGGGCGCTCTATATCGATAAGGTTGATCAAAGGATCGCGATGTTAAAGGAACAGCCGGCGTATGAACGTATTGCGGCGCTCATTGCATCGGGTACCGCATATAAGGATATAGATGAGATCGTCGGCCGTTATAAGAAACTGTATGAGAGTATCACTTCGGGCAGGAAGTTCATAAAGGTGGCGGTCGTCGGACACGGGGATCTGTGCTTTTCCAATATCCTGTATAATCATGATGCAAGGCTGCTTAAGCTTATCGATCCAAAGGGTGCTGACAGTGAAGACGAAATGTATATGAACCCGTATTACGATATAGCAAAGCTTTCGCATTCGGTATGCGGCGCGTATGACTTTTTCAACAGTGATCTTTATGAGATCGTATTAAACGATTCCATGAAGTTCGAGCTTAAGATCGACTGTGACAACGATAAATATGTAAGGATATTTAACGAATACCTTGAAAAGAACGGGATAGACGCAAGGCTTTTAAGGCTGTATGAAGCGTCACTGTTCTTATCGATGCTGCCCCTGCATATAGACAGGGAGAAGAAGGTGTTCGGATTTCTTCTTAATGCCATAGGGATCATGGATTCCCTTGATTGACGGCTGATAAGCTTACGGAAAGGAATGACATGGAATACGAAGGACTGAGTTTTATATTTGATATAGACGGGACGCTGTGTCCCATAAAGAAGCCCGATGAAAAGTATGAGGATCTTAAGCCCTACGCCGGGATGATCGAAAAGATCCGGGAATATAAGGAAAAGGGAGCAAGGATCATACTATTTACGTCAAGGAACATGAGGACCTATGGCGGGAATATAGGGCTTATAAATGCCAATACGGCAAGAGTCATACTTGACTGGCTCGACAAATGGGATATCCCTTATGATGAGATCATCTACGGAAAACCGTGGCCGGGTCCCGAAGGCTTCTATGTGGACGACAGGACGGTAAGGCCGGATGAATTCCTTAGTAAGACACCCGATGAACTTAAGGAAATATGCGAAAAGAGCCGTGTTGAGGAGTGATCGGATGAAAAATGGCGGAAGGTTTAATTCCTTTAATTTAAAAAGAGCTGTAAATTACTGTAAGCGGAACGGTATAAGGAAGACCTGTTATAAGGCTCTGGAGCGTATCGGCAGGGACAGGGAAGAGAGGGATTACAGCAGTATCGCGGTATTCTCCCGGCCTTCTTCGCTTGAACTTAACGAGCAGGTGAACAGGAAGTTTACGCACAGCTATAAGATAAGCCTTCTTTGCCCCGCCTACAATACGGATCCGCGTCTGCTTCGCGACATGATGGGTTCGGTCGTTAAGCAGACATACTCCAACTGGGAATTATGCATCGCCGACGGGAGCGATGACGATACCGTCGGAAATACCGTAAAGGAATACAAGGCAGGGCTTGATGAGGAGACGGCATCAAAGATCAAATACCAGCGGCTTAACGCAAACCGCGGCATAGCCGGCAATTCAAACGGCGCACTCGTCATGGCCGGCGGTGAATACGTGGCACTTCTGGATCATGATGACATGCTCTCCCCGGATGCGCTTTTTGAGATAATGGATGTACTCGAATCGGGTATAACCCGGAGCGGGAACGTATACAAAAACCGTTATAATGCCGTTTATTCCGATGAAGACAAGATAAGTGAGGACGGCAGCAGGTATTTCGACCCGCATATAAAGCCTGATTTTGACATAGATCTTTTAAGGAGCAACAATTACATCTGCCATCTGTTTGCGGTAAGGACATCCGTTGCGGTAAAGGCAGGCGGGTTCAGGAGTGAGTATAACGGGGCCCAGGATCATGATTTTATCTTAAGATGTACAGAGCTTCTGGATCCCGGCGAGATATATCATATCCCGAAGGTGCTCTATCATTGGAGATCGACGAAGGGCTCGACAGCCGAGAATCCCGACAGCAAGCTGTATGCATATGAGGCGGGCAGGCGTGCGGTCGAAGATCATTTAAAGAGGCTCAATGTCGATGCGGAAGTGACGGACACTGAGCATCTGGGATTCTTCAGGGTTAAGTATAAGACAGAGGATCCGTCCGTAAGGATGATGAAGCCTGATGAGTGGAAGGCCCTTACCGAAGAGGATATTGATTCCGTAAAAGAGGACTTCATAATGGTCCTCGGCGATAATATAAAGCCGCTTTCGGGCGATTACATAAACGAGCTTGCGTCCGTGCTTTCAAGGCCGGAGGTAGGTGCTGTTGGCGGTAAGATTTTTACAAAGTCGGGCCGTATAGACAGCGCAGGCTATACACGAGATGAAAACGGTGTATTAAAGCCCGATCACAGGGGGCTTAACGGCAACTTTTCGGGTTACATGCATCGCGCGAGCCTGCAGCATAAGACAGACGGACTTGCGGCCGACTGCATGATGATAAAGAAGGCTGCGATCGAGTACAAGGACAGGCCCGTGATGTCTGATGAATATATCACTGTATATGACCCGTTTGCCGGGTTTAAAAGGAGATCATGACTGAAGTATCTGTTGTAATACCCAATCATAACGGGGAACGTTTCCTGAAGGAATGCCTGACTTCTTTGGGTGAGCAGGACGGCGTGGACATTGAGGTCATAATAGTAGACAACGGTTCGACCGATAAGAGCCTTGATATCGTTTCAAAGACCTGCCCCGGAGCAAGGATCATAAGGCTTGATAAGAACTACGGTTTTTCCAAAGCCGTTAACGAAGGGATAAGGGCGGCAGAGTCACCCTATGTGTTTCTGCTGAATAATGATACCCGCCTTGAAAAGGGCTGCATTAAGGAATTGTATGAGGCGATCGGCAGGAGTAAGAGGATCTTTTCCGTCAGTGCAAAGATGCTGAACATGAAGGATCCCGGCCTTATTGACTCTGCAGGCGACCTTTACTGTATACTGGGATGGGCATTTGCCAGAGGCAAGGATAAGGACAGTCACGGCTACGCAGGCCGCAGCGATGTCTTTTCCGCATGCGCGGGTGCGGCTATATATAGAAAATCCGTTTTTGATGTGATAGGATATTTTGATGAGAGGCATTTTGCTTATCTTGAGGACGTTGATATAGGCTACAGGGCAAGGATATGCGGATACCGCAATGTTTACGAGCCGGGAGCTTTGGTATATCACGCCGGCAGCGGGATGAGCGGTTCAAGGTATAATGAGTTCAAGATAAGCCTTGCATCACGCAACAGTGTTTATCTTGCCTATAAGAACATGCCGCTTTTTCAGCTTGTCATAAATATGCCGTTTCTGCTGGCGGGATTTGCCGTAAAGGCCGTATTCTTTGCAAGAAAGGGCTTTGGCAGGACTTATGTGACCGGACTGTTAAAGGGACTGCTTATGTGTATAAGCGGGGATAAGTTCCCGTATAAGCATGATAACTTTATGAATTATTTCAAGATCCAGCTTGAATTATGGATAAACACCGTTAAGAGGTTTGCGGACTGAGAAATGATCAAGGATAACCAGCGGATATTCAACAGAATACATGTCGTGCTCGACGGACTCATCATAGCCGGAAGTTACTGGTTTGCCTGGTGGCTTAAGTTTAAGAGCGGACTCATCGATTATTCCATGAGCCTTCCGACAAGCTACTTCCGAAGGGTCATGTATTTTGTCGTGCCTTCCTATCTGCTGCTCTATTATCTCTTCGATCTTTACAACAGCAAACGCGCATCGGGCCGCAAGAAGGAATTTTATAATATCATAAAGGCAAATACGATAGGATGTCTGGGACTGATCGTTGCCATGTATCTGCGGCGGCAGACGCATTTCTCGCGTGAGATGATCTTCATCTTCTGGGGAGTCGATATCTTTATGGAGACTCTTGCGAGGAATGTCATAAGATATATGCTCCGCTTCATAAGGAAGAAGGGCTATAACCTCAAATACGTGCTCCTTGTCGGATATTCAAGGTCGGCAGAGTCATACATAAACAAGATCCGTTTGAATCCCCAGTGGGGATATGTCGTAAGGGGCATCCTTGACGACAATGTCGAGAGAGGCACCATGTACAAGGGCGTCAAGGTAATGGGCGTCATCGACAACCTCCAGATGATACTTGAGGAGAATAAGCTCGATGAGATCGCTATAACCCTAAGCCTTAAGGAATACGGACGTCTCGAGGAGATCGTCGGGATGTGCGAGAAGTCCGGAGTACATACGAAGTTCATACCGGATTATACGGGCATCATACCGAACAAGCCTTATACCGAGGACCTTCAGGGACTGCCGGTCATAAACATAAGGCATGTGCCGCTTACCAACACGGTTAACATCATAATGAAGAGGATGGTCGATATAGTCGGCTCGTTATTTGCTATTGTGCTTGCTTCGCCCGTCATGCTCATATGCGGCATCATAATCCGTTTCGGGAGCAAGGGGCCCGTTATATTCACACAGGAGCGTGTCGGACTTCATAACAAGCCCTTTAAGATGTACAAATTCCGTACAATGTACGTTCAGGAGGATAAAGAGGAAGAGGATAAAGGCTGGACAGTCAAGGACGATCCGAGGGTTACCGGTATCGGAAGGTTCTTAAGGAGGACAAGCCTCGATGAGCTTCCGCAGCTCTTTAACGTGCTGACAGGCAAGATGAGCCTCGTAGGACCGCGCCCCGAGCGGCCCATGTTCGTTGAGCAGTTCAGGGAGACCGTACCCAGATACATGATCAAGCATCAGGTCCGTCCCGGGATGACCGGCTGGGCCCAGATAAACGGCTTAAGGGGCGATACATCCATCGAGAAGAGGATAGAATACGACCTTTATTATATCGAGAACTGGACCATGGGCTTTGATATCAAGATCCTGTTCCAGACGGTATTTAAAGGATTTATAAATGAGAATGCATATTGAATGATATGACAGATTTGATTATTCCCGTATATAAACCGGATAATAAGTTCAAACGCCTTCTTGAGGCGCTCGTTTCCCAGACCGTTAAACCGGATAACATACTGATAATGTATACCCGTACCGGTGAAGATGACCACTTTCCGCCGGAATTTATCGAACTTGCTATGGCAGCAGGTGAAACAAGGGTATTCGAACTTGACAGGACTGACTTTGACCATGGAGGCACAAGGGCGGAGGCTGTCAGTCATTCAGGGGCGGATATATTCATCATGATGACGATGGATGCGATCCCCGCCGACGATCACCTTATCGAAAACCTCATAAAACATCTGTCGGATCCCCTTACCGGTGCCGCATACGCAAGGCAGCTTCCGGATATGGATTCCTCGCTTGCGGAGAAGTTCACAAGGGGCTTTAATTACCCTGATGGATCCGTCTGTAAGGGGAAGGAGGATCTTGAGAGGCTCGGGATCAAGACCTTTTTCTGCTCCAATGTATGTGCCGCGTACCGTCGTGATGTATATGATAAACTGGGCGGGTTCATTAAGCGTACGGTCTTTAATGAGGACATGATATATGCCCATAAGCTCATAATGAACGGGTATAAGATCTGCTATGAGGCGGATGCGGGAGTGATCCATACGCATGAATATGGGCCTATGCAGCAGCTCCACCGGAATTTCGACCTTGCCGTATCCCAGGCGGAGCATCCGGAGGTTTTCGGCAGCGTTTCCTCCGAATCCGAAGGAAAGCGGTATTTGGGACAGGCGTTTTCGTATTTTAAGAAGGCGGGTAAGGCTTATCTTATCATCCCGTTTTTCATAAACTGCTGTTTTAAATACTTAGGATACCTGCTCGGGAAGAATCATAAGCATCTCCCTTACCCCTTTGTCAGGGCGCTTGCCATGAACAAGGGATATTTTGCCGCAAAGAACGGCGGGAGGAAGTCATGAAAAAGATAATTTGCATAAATAAAGCTGCCCTTGCGGCAGCATTTATCATCCTTTCGCTCATGTTCTCCGTTGGCTGCGCAAAGGGACCGGGGGACGGTTCTGCGGTCCCTTCCGAAGAAGTTTCCGAGGTGCCGGGGGACGGTTCTGCGGTCCCCTTCCGGGATGAAAACCGGGATTCAAATGATACCGGGGATCTGACGAAGCCCGCAGATACGGCAAAAACCGAGCAGGAGAACGAGGGATCGCAGAACCGTCCCCCGGTCCTTGAGAAATATGATGAACTGCTTAAGGTGAACCCTTATGTGTCGGGATGGCTTAAGGTCGATGATTCGAAGATAGACGATCCGGTCGTTTATACCCCCGGGAGCCAGAATTATTTCCTTCACAGGGCGATAGACGGCAGCGAAGAGTCAAAAGGCACCCTTTTTATCGCGATAGACTGGCAGCCGGAATACAACAATACGCTGATTTACGGCCATAACATGAAGGATGGCACCGCCTTCGGATCGCTTGACAGGTTTGCGGATGGTTCATACGGGCTTACACATAATATCATCCATTTCGATACCCTTTATGAGGAGAAGGATTATAAGCTGTTTGCGGCCTTTTATTCCCGGATCCCCGAGGAAGAGATCGAGACGGAGGAGGACAGGGAGCAGTATGATAAGGAGATAGAGGAAGAAGGCATGGCAAGGAAGGCCGAGGAAGGCATCGAAGTTGATGCCTCCGAGCTTACGCTTAACGATATCGATCTGTCATATGATTTCGGCGGAGAGGATATATTCCGTCAGGATAAAGATGAAGACGGCGGAAGGTTCAGGTATTACTATTATACCAACCTCTCCGATAAGGATGACTTTGACTACTATGTAAAGAACGTAAACGAAAGAGCACTATACGACACGGGCGTCACGGCGCAGTGGGGAGATGAGTTCATTACGCTATCGACCTGCAGCTATCATGTGAAGAACGGCCGCTTCGTGGTCGTCGGCGTCCGCCATAAGGACGGCCGGTAAGCGCCTCGGGCGCATGATTTGATAAAAGCCGTGATTTGTGGTATTTTTAGATGACGGGTCACTAAGGCCCGCATCCACAGGATGCCATGTGAAAGGTTAGGAACAGATATGCCGGATACGGATAATAACAATAAAAACGATCATAACGACGGTGATTACGAAGTATACTGCCAGATGTGCAGGAGGAGCAAGAGTCAGGTAAAGGACATGTTCAGGCTCCTTGACGGGATATATATATGCTCGGACTGCCTGCATAAGACCATGGATACGATGGGGCAGTTCGGCTTCTCTGCGCTAAATCCCTTCGGTCCCGCAGCGGTCAAGGATAAAGAGGATAAAGAGGAAGTGACCAAGACTCCGCTCGGGAGCATATTCGGGGATCTTAATGCCCAGTCGGTTGCTGCCATGAAGGAGCAGAAGGATGAAAAGGAACCCGACGGGGAACCGGATGGGGACGAGCAGCCGGATGAGGAAAAAAAGGAGCAAAAGAGCCGCCAGGCCTCTCCGTTCCAGGGGATACCGGGTATAAGCTTCCTCAATATGTCCGATATTCCCGGGCTTTTCGGCCAGAAGACCATGGTTAAGAAAAAGACCAAGCGCACCACGCCCCTTATCGATATGTCGAAGATACCCCAGCCCCACAAGATCAAGGAAATGCTTGATGAGCATGTGATCGGGCAGGAGAGGGCCAAGAAGATCATAAGCGTAGCCGTATATAACCATTATAAGAGGGTCGCCTCCGAGGAGCAGAGGGAGGATAAGTACGGCGAACAGTTTAAGAACGTTGATATCGAGAAGTCAAACATGCTCCTGATCGGCCCCACGGGATGCGGTAAGACGTATCTTGTAAGGACGCTTGCCAAGCTGCTTGACGTTCCGCTTGCCATAGCGGATGCCACCTCCCTGACCGAAGCCGGATATATCGGCGATGATATCGAGAGCGTGGTCAGCAAGCTGCTTACCGCGGCCGGAAATGATGTTGAAAAGGCCGAGACCGGCATCATATTCATAGATGAGATAGACAAGATCGCCAAGAAGCAGAATACCCATTCAAGGGATGTTTCGGGAGAGTCAGTCCAGCAGGGCATGCTCAAGCTCCTTGAGGGCGCCGATATAGAGGTCCCGGTCGGATCGAATTCCAAGAATGCGATGGTTCCGTTAACGACCGTGAACACGAAGAACATACTCTTCATCTGCGGCGGAGCATTTCCCGATCTTGACGAGATCATCAAGCAGCGCCTTCGCAAGCAGACATCCATAGGATTTAACGCCGAACTTAAGGATGCTCTTGATAAGAGGAAGGATATCCTTAAGGAGGTAACGGTCGAAGATATCAAGAAGTTCGGGATGATCCCCGAATTCGTCGGAAGGCTTCCGATCATCGCAACTATGGAGGGCCTTACGGAGGATATGCTCGTTGAAGTCTTAAGAGAGCCCAAGAATGCGATAATCAAGCAGTACCAGAAGCTTCTTGCCATGGATGAGGTCGAGCTTGAATTTGATGAAGGAGCACTTCATGAGATCGCAAAGAAGGCGCTTGAGAAGGACACCGGTGCCAGGGCCCTGCGTGCGATAATAGAGGATATCATGCTCGATATCATGTATGAGATCCCCAAGGATGATAATATAGGCAGAGTCACGATAACGAAGGATTACATACTTAAAACGGGAGGTCCCGTCATAGATCTCCGCAGTTCCGATGTAAACTACAGGAAGCGGGATAATTCGCTCACGGCGGCAGCGGAGGGCTGATCATATGCTGTTTGGTACTGCCGCATTTGCGGTATTTATGACTGCGGTATTCCTGATCTACTGGCTGATGCCGCATAAATTCAGATGGATAGTGATCCTGGCGGCGGATATATGGTTCTATATCTGCTATGACGTCAGATATCTGGCCGTGATGTTTGCGGTCATGATCGCGTCGTTTGCCTGCGCCATCATGATGGAGGGCAGGGAAGCACCCGCGAAGAAGAAAGCCTTGATGACGACGGGGGTAGTGGTGACATTATCCCTGTTGTTTGTGTTCAAATATCTTGATTTTGCCCTTTACAGCGTATCAAAAGTGTTAAGCCGCTTCGCGATCCCGATGCATGAGACCACTCTTAAGATCATCATGCCGATAGGTATATCCTTCTATTCCTTTATGGCGGTAGGCTATCTTGTCGATGTATACAGGGGCAATACAAAGGCGGTAAGGCATTTCGGCAAATATGCCATATTCCTTTCGTTTTTCCCGAACATCTCATCCGGCCCCATCGAGAGGGCAGGCCATTTTATCCCCCAGATAGATAAGGAAAAGTCATTCGATTACGATTCGGTGGTCTACGGCGCAAGGCTTTTACTGCTAGGACTTGTAAAAAAGGCCGTTATCGCGGATATGATATCCAAATATGTGGATGAGATATACAACAACGTCCCCGAGCACTACGGAATATGTATAATCTGGGCGACGTTTCTGTACGCATTCCAGATATACTGCGACTTCTCGGGATATTCCGAGATGGCGATAGGCGTCGCGAAGATGCTGGGATTTGACCTTATCACAAACTTCAGGCAGCCGTATCTTGCCATAAGCGTTAAGGAATACTGGTCAAGATGGCATATGTCGCTGTCGGGCTGGCTTAAGGACTATTTATATATACCGCTTGGCGGCAACCGCTGTTCCAAGGTGCGCCGCGACATAAATATCTTAATAACCTTCCTTATAAGCGGATTGTGGCACGGCGCGAGCTGGACTTTTGTTGCATGGGGCGGGTTCCACGGTATATTCCAGATAATCGAAAACCGCATAAAGGAGGCAGCGGGCCTTACAAAGGAGAAGGAAAAGTCGTTAAAGGCGGGTGCGCGTATGCTCCTTCGCACGGTAACCTTCCTTGCCGTCACTTTCGCGTGGATGTTCTTCAGGGCGAATTCAATATCCGAATCCCTGTACCTTATAAGGCATATGTTTGATGACTTTTCGCTCACAGGTGCGATGGCGCAGATGTCCATGCGTCCCGTTTCGGTAGTCAAGACGACCGTGGCGATAGTTCTTGTGGCCGTATATGATATCCTCAGTGAAAAGAGGGATATGTTAAAGGAGATAAACCGGTTAAAGGAGCCTGTAAGATGGCTTATATATATTGCGGCAGCAGTTCTTGTGATAGTCATGAGGACTCATACCGCCGGACCTCAGGAGTTCATATATTTTAAGTTTTAGGATGTGAAAATGAAGGATTTTCGAAGATTTGTGATCAAATTCGCCGTATTTGCCGCGGTCATACTGGGATTTTTTATATCGTTCAACGTGCTGATCGACCCGTATAATATCTTTCACACCGAATATCCCAGGAACAACGGCATTGAGGCCAACAAGAACTTCATAAAGATGAGATATATCTTAAACCACAAGGACGAGTTCGATTCACTGCTGTTCGGATCGTCAAGGGCCGGATTTACCGATGTTGAGGCTCTCCCTGACGGGAAATACTATAACATGTGTTCTTCCGAAGCACTTCCCGCCGAGCATGTGAGGCTTCTTAAGATACTCATAAAACATGGATTTGTTCCAAAGAACGTGACTGTCATGACGGATGACATCGCAGCCTTTGTGGATCCGGAAGGAATGCATAAGTCCATGCTGTTCCGTGTACCTTACCCGGACGATACGATAAGTTCCTGGTTTGAATTTTATGTCAGATACTGCGATATCCTGACTACATGGGAAGCTTATAAACAGATAAAGGATTATACCCCGACGGATCCGGATTATACCGCGCGATTCAGACGGAGCGGAAGCGAGAGGCTTAACGCGGTAAGCGAATTCCATGACGAGGATGAGGTCGGATACTGGGCCGATTACTATGATCTTCGGATAGACGAGGTCATGGGAGATATCCGTGAATTAAAGCAGGTATGCGACGAGTACGGGATAAACCTAAGGATAATGACGAATCCGCTGTATTTTAAGACTTATCAGCGGGATATCGAGAACGGATACATCGATTTTCTGTACGCGCTGGCCGGAGAGGTTGATTACTGGAACTTCAGTTCATTCTCTGACGTGACCATGGATGAGCATAATTATTTCGAGACGAGCCATTTCGTCCCGGCTGTATCGAACCGGATGATGGATGTGGTTTATAACGGAAAAAATGAGGATAATCTGTGGAGCCAGGGCTTCGGAGTATACGTTACATCACAAAACAGGGATGAATTCATATATTTCCTTAAGCATCAGGCAAGCGAACGGGGGGTGAAAGTCCCGTGACGGGGAAGAGCGCTCCGCCTGACGGAACGGGCCTTAAAATGTCGGCCGCATGTGCCCTTCTCGGTGTGGTGACGGCACTCTTGGCGGGCTACCTGCTTGGCTTTATCCTGCCTTTGTTCCCCGGGGTGATGGAGGAATATACAAGTACGATAACCAACGTTATTGATGACGGTGCGTCTGCCCTCCTCTACGTTGCGTTCCTCGCTCCTTTGCTTGAAGAGATTCTTTTCAGGTTTGTGATATATAAGCTCGTGCGAAAGGTTATAAACGCATGGGCAGCCCTGGTCATCCAGGCCGTACTGTTCGCAATATACCATTCCAACGCGGTCCAGCGCATATATGCATTTCTTTTGGGACTTCTCCTGGGGTATCTTATCATGAAAACAGAACGCTTGTTATACTGTATAGTCTTCCACTGCGCATTTAACATAACCGGCATTATTCTTGATTCCCTGAGCAATAAAATACAGCCGTTACCGATACGGCTGCTGATATTGGTCATTTCATTTGTATTAACCGTCTTCATAATGAGATATATCATCCGGCCGGAGAGCATACGTGACGGGCAAACAGACTGATGATGTCGATATCCGTCTTGTCATATAGCATCCGTGAACCGACCGCATCTTCGATCTCATTGAATACGGGTTCATCTTCCCCGTCATAGATAAAGTCGATCCCGATCATATCCGAAGGAAGGGCCGAAGCGATCCTTTCGGTGTAAGTACGCTCCTTACCGGTAAGCGTATGGAGAAAAGCATCCCCGCCGAGTGAGAAATTGGCCCTGAATTCGTTCTTATCGGATGCACACCTCATCATAGCCGCGATCACACGGCCGTTTACAAGATATACCCTTAAATCCCTGCCCCTTAACGCACACGGACGCTGGAGGAGGATCCTTTTTATGTATCTGCTTTCGGGATCTTCCCCGATCGCTAAAAGGGCTTCCCGGAGCATCGCTTCATTTTCGGTAAGATATACGTGTTTGCCGCCGTGTCCGTTTTCGGGTTTTATGACAAGCGGATATCCAAACTGCGATGCGGCTGTAAGGATCCTTTCATAAAAACGGGGAAACTGTCCGGATATCCCGGTATCCTTAAAGCGGTCTAAATCCGTTCCGCCTTCTTCCAAACCCTCAAGATCGATACAGATATAGGGCATGACCGGTATATCAAGGTCCGATGCGAACCTGTAACCGAGATATTTATCATTTCCGATGAGGGTCACCTGAGACGGGTTTATCACACGGATGCGCAGGGATTCAAACCTGCGGGCGATGCCGGTGCTGCGTGTACGGTTTATCACAAAGGACGGGAGATTTTCACCTTTGTTTAAGTCAGGGAGTGTTATCCTGCCCGGGGCATCTGTCAGCCTAAGCTCAAGCTCTTTGCCAAAGAGCGCACATTCCGATATGAGCTTATCTATGAACCACTGATTCTTACGGGCATCGGCAGGTTCATAAAGCAGCCATCCCTTAGCGTCCATTGCCTGTTCCCCCGTTTAAGGTCCGGTCCGAGATGATATGTTTTATGATCTCTGCGGCAACATCAACGCCGGTACAGTCGTAAATGCTCTTAAAATGGGCATTTGAGTTGGCTTCGCAGAAGACGGGCTCATGGTTTTCGTCGAACATTATGTCAACCCCGGCAAAATCAAGACCGAGTTTTTTACAGACCGTGAGTGCCATGCCACATTCCTCTTTGGTCGGTGTATACGGCTCCATACGGCCTCCGTTCGTGATATTTGCCCGAAAGTCGTCCTCGTTTATCCTCATCATCGAAGCCACGCACCGGTTTCCGACCACGTTTATCCTGATGTCACGGCTCCCCTTCCAGGGGCCCTTTATGTATTCCTGTATGATGCAGGGGCGTCCGCCGCAGCTTTTGAGCACCGCTTCGCTTTCTTCCCATGAGTTTATGAGATGCACCTGTTCACCGAAGGAACCGAAGCATTCCTTTAGGACGAAGGGATAACCGAGCCTGTCCGCGATGATGTCAAGAAAGCCGGTATCGCTATAGCCCTGAAGGTCGTAGGTAAACGGGATACAATAGGTTTCGGGCATGCGAACAAGTCCGGAGAGAAGCCTTATTGTCAGTGACTTGTCATCACAGGCCTCTATGGCACCGGCGCGGTTATAAAGCCTAAGACCCTGAGCTTCAAGAGAGCGGGCAAGCCTTATGTCCTTGTCCCAGAATATGATAAAGTCAGGCCACCCGGCGGCCGGATCCGCAGTTAGGTTTCCGGCCTTATCGATGCGTGCGATGATATCCGTATTGGTAATGAGTTTAAGCTCACAGCCTTCCCGGGACGCAGCGCTGATGAGGCGGTCATAGATATCGTTGAATTTGGGGATTTTTAAAAACCCGTTTGTTATAAGCCATCCGTTCATATGAACAGTATAGCAGATAAGAAGTTTACGTTGTAAAAATCTTTGATATGAATTATACTTTTTATAGAGAGGAAGCGTGTAAAACCTGATAAAACTGCTTGCGGAAGGTGCATCATGACATCCGAAAAACTGGAATTATATCTTAATTTCATACGCGGTATCGCAGGAGAGGGCGGAAATATCGAAGGACTGCGCGAATCCCTGGCCGGAGTGGCATATTATTACAATATCGCCGCGATCGGTGCACAGATGCTGGCCGGCGGTGGTAATGCCAAGGCCCAAAAGGAATTCGGGCTTTATGAGAATGAAAAGGCATCGGTTGTGGGCCAGCCCTTAAGGTTTGATTTTAACCCTGCATCCGATTCGAAGATAGTCATCTTCATCTATGCCAACGAGAAGGAATTTGATGAGGATGAGAAGAAGGAACTTGAGTTATATGCCGTAAGCTGCGCCATGATAATCGAGCGTGACAGGCTGGGTGATTTTCTTGCTCATGCTCCGACAAGGCAGTTCCTTACGCAGCTTCCCAATATCGACGGCTTCATCAAGCATGTAGGGATACTTGTTGATAAGGGCTGTAAGTTAAGTGATTACTGCGCATGCTGTTTCAATTTAAGGGCATTTAGCGAGATAAACAGGTATTACGGCAGGCAGAAGGGCAATGAAGTCCTTGCGGGTTATGCCAACAGGCTCAGGCAGATGATCGAAAAGGACGAGGTCCTCGGTCATGTGGGTGAGGCCAATTTCGTTGCTCTCATAAACAGCAGAAGGAAGCAGTGGTTTGTCGATCTGCTTGAGGATATACCTGTCGAGATCGAGTTTCAGGAACGAAAGGAAACGGTCCATGTCACGGCAAGGGTCGGCGTATGGGATATAGACAGTGATGACGTGGATATGGAGGATCTTATCGGAAGGGCCACCATGGGGCTTGATATGACCAAGACAGAGTCAGGCACCAGGGTCGCATATGTGACCGACAGGATGATAAAGCAGCAGAGCGAACTTGAGCAGGTCCTTAAGGATTTTGAGAAAGCGCTTGAGGATGAGGAGTTTAAGGTATTCTACCAGCCCAAGGTCGATTCGCGTACGGATACCCTTGTTGGCGCCGAAGGACTCGTAAGATGGTTCCATAATGACAGGATCATAAGTCCCGGGGTATTCATTCCCGCACTTGAAGAGAACGGCAAGATAACCGCACTTGATTATTATATGTTAAGGCATGTATGCAATGATATAAAGGAATGGGAGAAGAAGGGCTACGAACCCGTTCCCGTATCGGTCAATTTCTCGAGAAGGGACTTAAGGGACCATGATCTTGCCGATAAGATAAATTCGATAATCGAGGAATCGGGCATCGATAAGAAACTCATAGAGGTGGAGCTTACTGAGACGGTGGATGCAGAGGAGCACGGAGCTTTATCCGCATTTATAGAGAAGCTTTATAAGATGAACATAATGACTGCGGTGGATGATTTCGGCGCAGGTTACTCTTCGCTTGCAACGCTTCGGGAATTCAGGATACACACCTTAAAGCTTGACAGGTCCTTTGTCAATACGGATGACTTTTCATGGAAGGACGAGATCATACTCCGCGACATCATCCATATGGCAGGTGAACTGAACATGGATGTCCTTTGTGAAGGCGTTGAGAGGGATGACCAGATGGTACTGTTAAACAGTATCGGCTGTTATATTATACAGGGATACTTTTATGACAAACCGCTTTCGAGGGAAGACTACGTTAAGCGGCTTATAACCAAGAAATATCCGGAATGAAGAACAGAAAATTATTGGGAAACGGTATCCTGATCTTTACCGCAGTCATATGGGGACTCGGATTCTCGTGGCAGCGGGTCGGGATGTCAAGCATCGGACCGGTCACCTTTACGGCCGCAAGGGAGATCATCTCGGCGGTATTCATAGGGGTGGCCGCTATACTGTTAAGCCGCAGGAGCGGACGTTATAAGGACGTAAGCAAAGGGCGGCAGAGCACCGTGGCGGGAGGCATATGCTGCGGTGTATTTCTTGTGCTCGCGACATTGTTCCAGCAGGTGGGCATAGTATATACGACTGCCGGAAAGGCGGGCTTTATCACCGCCATGTATATGCTGTTCGTTCCGATCGTGGGATGTATCCTTCTTAAGAAGAGATATGGTATCGTTGTATGGCTTGCGGTAATAACTGGTGTTATTGGAATGTATTTTCTGTGTATCGCCGGAGAGTTCAAACTTGCCAGGGGTGATGCGCTCATGCTTGTATGTGCCCTGCTCTACAGCGGTCATATCCTGTGCTGCGATCACTTTGTGGGCGATGCCGATCCTGTCGCGATGTCTGCGATCCAGTTTGTTACGGCTTCGGTCATTTCAACCATACTTGCCTTTATCGTGGAAGTCCCGACAAAGGAAGCGCTTGTCTCCGCGCTTATACCCATACTGTACTGCGGTCTGGTTTCCGGCGGGATGGGATATACGCTTCAGATAGTCGGTCAGAGGTTCACGGACCCTGCCTCAGGCGCCCTTATCATGAGCCTTGAAGCGGTATTTGCGGTGCTTGGCGGAGCACTCATGCTGAATGAGCGTATGAGCCTTCGCGAGGTGGCGGGCTGTATCATCATGTTTGCGGCCATAATCCTCGTTCAGCTGCCGGACAGAAAGTCACGCAATGAAGAAGGAAAGAGTCAGTCCGGGCGGGAAGCGGATGCATCATAATTCCATCGCAAGACCGTAAACTCCGGGATCGAGCTTCTTTATCATATCCATGTGCTCATTGAGCAGTTCGATGTTATTATCGTAATCCTTATGGTAATATTTGATCAGATTGAAGTAGGCCCAGGCTGAATTCCTGTCCGGATATGCCGTCGCCTTAAGGAAATATTCCTTTGCGGCCGGCCGGTCGATCCTGTCCTTAAATAACGCCCGTTCGTTTCCGGAACAGATCTCGCCTGTCATATATAATAGTCCGAGACGGTTTGCGGCATACGGCTCATATTTGTCAGCGGATGCCTTAAGATATGAGACATATTCATCGATCATCCGGTTCAGGGTTTCCTCATTTCCTTTATCGCCGGCAAGCGGGATGATAAAAGATGCAAGGCGTGCGGCGCGGTTATTGCAGGCATATACGTATCCGAGCCCTGCAGCTTCGTCAAAGCAGGCTTCGAGCGCCGCCTCCCACTGCGCCGGAGTATCAAGATCTTGAAATCTAAGGCTTGTCCCGGCAAATCCGCCCGTTCCGAGTTCGTTTATTACGGCAGGCCTGAGGCAGGTAAACAGTTCTTCATCCCTTACACCCTTATCAAGGATCCTCCCGATCAGGTTGACTGCCTGTGGAGAAACAGTCGCACGCGCGCAGGCGCAGGCAAGCTTAAGTGCCATCGTGAGCCGCTCACCGTAAGACATTGACTCTATGATATCTATGTCATCGCAATCCTTTAAAGGTCCGGGCATCTTATAATCGGTAAGATAGGCGCCGACCGAGCGCATTGCGGGCGGATATGACCCGGGAGCGCTTGATACTTCACCGTTGCTTCCGACAGTAATTCCTGCCGAGGCAAGGTAGAGCATGAACGCATCATAATACGGGCGTTTGCGGGCCACACGTTTATAGTATATAAGGTCGCCGTAGAGCTTCATCGCCACTATATTGCCCGAATCCGCCATATACATGATGCCCCTTTCGGCACCCGGCGATGATACACCGGATATATCCAGTATATTACCGGTATATTCTTTAAGATCATTTAAATAACTGCCGTTACATTTTGCTATTTCCATAATGCCCTCCGGGATATGCAGGAAAAATGTTGACCGGGTTACGTCCATCCCCCGTCAAGGGTAATGATCTGCCCGGTAAGATAGTCGTTGCAGGACGCGAGCATGAGCGCAAGTTCCGCGACATCCTCCGGCTGTCCGATGCGGTCTTCGGGGATGTCTTCTATGATCGAAAGGATCTCTTCTTTATTATATATGGCATTCATTTCGGTATCGATGAGTCCGCAGGCGATGGCATTGACTCTTATCCCGCTTGGTCCAAGTTCCCTTGCAAGGGCCTTCGTCAGCGCGTTAAGGCCGCCCTTTGAGGCCGAATATGCTGCTTCCATGGATGCTCCGTGTTCGCCCCAGACTGAAGATATGTTTATGATCCTGCCTGACTTCTTTTTGAGCATGAGCGGTATGGCGCTCCTGCAGCAGTAGAAGGCGGAATCAAGGTTACACCCTATGACGCTGCGCCATTCTTCGCAGGTCATGTCCTGCAGCAGGCCGTGGTGGGATATGCCGGCATTGTTTACAAGGACATCGATATCCTTTATATCCTTAAAAAGTGCCCGGACATTTTCAGGGTCCGAAAGATCGCCGGTGAAGATATCGCATGTTATTCCAAAGCGGTCCCTTAATCCGTCTGCGAGTTCCGAAAGCATGGAAGTATTGCTCCTGCAGGTTATCGTAAGATCGTATCCCGCTTCCGCAAATTTCCCGGCTGTTGCCCTGCCTATTCCCCGGGAAGCCCCGGTGATGAGTGCATGTCTGTTCATGGTGTCTTCCTTATATAATATGTATGTCGTTTGCAGTTGAGGTGTTCCGCCGGTACGAGGGTTTTCTTCGTCAGGCGCAGAGTTCCCGATATCTTCATGGTTGATTATTATCGTCTTACGTTATATAATATACAAGATATGGTGTCATGGGTCAAGGGGTCTACCACATCATGTGGATGCGCACCGCGCATTGCCGCATATGTGCCGGGACCGAGGATCCTGCAGGGTTCCCGAAAAGTCTGACTGTTATTGAGGGAGCCGGATATAAGGAGGAAAACGATGGTATATGACGTGATAATCGCAGGAGCCGGGCCGGCAGGACTTACCGCGGCCATATATGCAAGCCGGGCCGAACTCAAGGTCCTTCTGATAGAGAAGAATTATATTTCGGGCGGCCAGATAATAAACACATATGAAATAGATAATTATCCCGGACTTCCGGGATTTAACGGGATGGACCTTGCGGATAAGATGTCCGCACATGCCGATAAATACGAACCGGACCGCGTGACCGCGGACATAGTAAGCCTTGAGCTTGACGGTGAGATAAAAAAGGTGGTCACCGACGGGGAAACCTACGAAGGACGTACCGTGATCCTTGCCTCGGGCAATTCTCCGAGGAAGCTCGGTGTGAGCGGTGAGCAGGAACTTGCCGGAATGGGAGTTTCGTACTGTGCGACCTGTGACGGGGCATTCTTTAAGAATAAGACAGTCGCTGTTGTCGGCGGAGGCGACGTTGCCGTTGAGGATGCGATCTTCCTTGCAAGAGGATGCACGAAGGTATACATCATCCACCGCAGGGATGAGCTTAGAGCCGCAAAGACCTTAAGGACCGCATTGTTTGCATGTGAGAATGTCGAACCCGTATGGAACAGCGTTGTGGATGCGATATCCGGAAAGGATATGGTCGAGAGCATCACCGTCAGGAACATAAAGGAAGGCAGCAGCAATGAACTTAAGGTTGACGGCATATTCATCGCAGTAGGAAATACACCGAATTCTTCTTATTTAAATGATACTCATCTTAAGCTCGATGATAAGGGATACGTTCTTGCCGGTGAGGACTGTGTCACGAATATCCCGGGGGTATATGCTGCCGGTGATTTGAGGAGCAAGGCGTTAAGGCAGGTGGTTACGGCCGTTGCAGACGGTGCGAACGCAGTTTATTCGGCTGAAAAGTACCTTGCCGGAGCGTGATCTTGTGACAAGTTAACAGAAATTTAACAATTTTTACCAAAACCGCATTAAATGGGGGCTTACAGGGGTGTTGATCACATGTATACCGTAATGCGACGGGCGTTTTGGTTGACAAAAAAATGGCAGGGTGTTATAGTTTTTGGGAAAATGTAAAAAAAATGTAACATTTTGGAGGTTTAAATGAGGAAAAACGTAATCAGGGCAGCCGCGGCTTCAATAGCGTGCGCAATGGTTATTACAGGTTATCCGGCATTGAACGTCAGCGCTGCAACGGCATCATCGGTATTACCCGCAAGCGGAGGTATCCTTGCGGTAGGTAACGGTGTTTCATTAAAGGATATAAAGGCAGAGAGAGCCAGGAGTGCCGCAAGGCAGAAGGCTCAGACGATACATAATAATGTTAATTCGGATCCCGCTGCAAACGCAGGAGATACCAATACCCTTACGGCAAGTACTTCCGATAAGGTAGACATCTCGATCAAGGCAGAGACTCCCGCATCAAAGGCGGTACGTGATGCCGAGACCGTAAACGGAACGAGTATTGTCGGCAGTGCTGCATCTGCGGCATCAATGACTGTAAGTGAATCAGATGAAGCAAAGGAACTCGTAGCCGAGGCGGAAGCCGATGCACTTGACGGTTCGGCTTCACAGTCTTCCGAAAAGGATGCGACCGTATCCGGGAACAGCGTTTCGGGCGATCAGATCCCCGAAGAGAAGAATGAAGACGGTCCTACCATCGAAGTATCACTCGCGGCAGGCAACTTTGACAGCGGCGACGAGGATTATTCGAGGCTCATCATTGCTCAGGTATCCTATTACGTTAATGTAAGGGATATACCCAGCGAGGATGGCGAGGTCGTAGGTAAGCTTTACAATAATTCAGCCGGTGAGTGGCTGGATAAGGACGGCGACTGGTATAAGATCAAGTCCGGTAACGTTACCGGTTATGTTAAGGGTGAGTTTGTTGTCAGCGGTGAAGATGCCGTTGAGCTCGCCAAGAAGGTTGGCGAGAGGGTAGCTGTAGTTACCACTACCACTCTTAAGGTCCGTGAAGAAGCCGATCTTGAATCATCGGTTCTCGGTCTGGTTCCAATGGAAGACAGGCTGACTGTTGTTGAAGAGAACGATGAATGGGTCAAGGTTTCCATAGAGGAAGGTGACGGATGGGTAAACAAGGAATTCGTCAGCGTATCCACTGAATTCCCGAAGGCTGAGAGCAAGGCTGAAGAGGAAGCCCGTCTCGCAAGGGAAGAAGCAGCAAGGAAGGCAGCTATCGCAGCTGCAGCCAAGGCAGCGGCAGCCAACAAGAAGAACACCGGAAAGGGCGGTGGCGGAAAGGGCGGTTCAGGATATAACGTACCGGCCGGAAGCTGGTCCGTATCCGGAAGCGGTGCAGGTGCCAATGTTGCAAGTTACGCACTCCAGTTCGTAGGTAATCCTTATGTATACGGCGGAACCTCTCTTACGAACGGAACCGACTGTTCAGGATTTACAAGCGGAGTATACAGGAACTTCGGTGTATCCCTGCCTCATTCGTCAGGTGCACAGAGGAGCATGGGTTACAGCGTAGGCGGTCTTGCCAATGCTCAGGCAGGCGATATCGTATGCTACTCCGGTCACGTAGGAATATATATCGGAAACGGCCAGATAGTACATGCAAGTACGGCCAAGACCGGTATCAAGGTATCGAATGCATCATACAGGAGCGTTCTTGATGTAAGGCGTATATTCTGATATACGATCCCGGGAAATAAAACAGATATTCAACACCCCCGATATTTCGGGGGTGTTTTGGGTTAAAGGAAAAGAAAGGCAGGTATCTTTATGGAACGATCAAGGGAAAAACTCGCAAGCAGAATGGGATTCATACTGCTGAGCGCAGGCTGCGCGATAGGCCTTGGAAATGTATGGAAGTTTCCGTATATCACCGGACAGTATGGAGGAGGAGTATTCCTGATACTGTATTTTCTGATGCTCATTTTGTTCGGGATCCCGGTAATGACCATGGAATTTGCGATAGGAAGGGCCTCCCAGAAGGCTCCTGTCAAGATGTATGACGATCTTGAGCCTAAGGGAAGCAAGTGGCACATCCACGGATATGTGGGAATGATCGGATGCATCATGCTCATGATGTATTATGCGGTAGTGGCCGGCTGGATCGTTAGATATTTCATAAAGTTCCTTTGCGGTGACTTTGACGGACTGACACCGGATGATATAGGCAATGAATTCGGTGCGATGCTTGCCTCTCCCGGGACCAATCTGGGTTATCTCGCAGTTGTCGTGATAATAAGCTTCGTCGTTCTTGCGATCGGGCTGCAGTCGGGACTTGAAAGGATAACCAAATATATGATGATGGCGCTGCTCCTTATAATGATCGTACTTGCGGTCAATTCGTTCACCATGCCCGGAAGCGCCGAGGGACTTAAGTTCTTCCTTTTCCCTGATATTAACCGTACAAAGCAGATAGGATTTACGAACGTTCTTATGGGTGCGCTCAATCAGGCGTTCTTTACGCTCAGCATAGGCATAGGCTCCATGGCCGTATTCGGAAGCTATCTGGGAAAAGACAGACGCCTTTTGGGTGAATCCGTCCATATAACCGTTCTTGATACCCTTGTAGCGGTAACGGCCGGTCTTATCATGTTCCCTGCGTGCTTCTCGTACGGCATTGACGTAAATGCGGGACCGAGCCTCTTATTCATAACCATGCCCAATGTATTTGCAAATATGTCCTTCGGAAGGGTATGGGGGACACTGTTCTTCCTGTTCATGAGCTTCGCCGCGCTTTCAACGGCATTTGCGGTTTACGAGAATATCATAGCCAATTTCAAGGAACTTACCGGATGGACAAGAAAGAAAACCTGTCTTGTCTGCGGGATCATCATGTTTTTACTCGCTGTACCCTGCGCGCTCGGGTTTAACCTATGGTCCGGATTTATGCCTTTCGGAGAAGGTACGGGTGTCCTTGATCTTGAAGATTTCGTTGTATCAAACCTGCTCCTTCCCATAGGAGCGATAGTATATGTTCTTTTCTGTACCGTCCGCTACGGCTGGGGCTGGGACGGATTTATCGGTGAGGCCAACAGCGGAAAGGGCTTAAAGGTGCCGGTATGGCTTAAGAATTACATGCGCTTTTTTGTTCCCGTTGTACTGTTCATCATACTGGTAACGGGTCTTTACGGATTTTTCAAGTAGGAAAAGGATGAGTATCATCTGATACTTGCGGTGACTTTCGGATTTACGCTTCTCATCACGGAGGCCTTGTAGGGTGCCTGTTCTTTGCGCTGGTGCTGTTTGCGGCAACGACAAGCTCCGTGTCGATACTTGAAGCGGTCGTATCAAGCTTTATGGACAGGTTTAAGATAAGCCGGAAAAAAGCAACTGTTATTGAAGTGGTCATCGCACTTTTGCTTGAGGTGCTCGTGTGCCTGGGATATAACGTTCTTTACTTCGAATATACGCTTCCGAACGGAGCGACCGCGCAGATACTGGATATACTGGATTACATCAGCAATAATCTCCTGATGCCGGTAGTATCCATAGGTACCTGTGTGCTCATGGGCTGGATATTGAAGCCCCGGTTCGTGATCGATGAGGTTACAAGGAACGGGGAAAAGTTCACGCGCGGAAAGCTCTTTGCCGTGATGCTTAAGTTCATTGCGCCGCTTATGCTCATACTTTTGCTCCTTAAGGCGGTAAACGTATTCTGACTTTAAAAATGCGGCTGCGGAAGATGATATAGGCATATCGTCTCATTGCAAGAACCGCCTTGAAATGTTATAATATCATCAACTTACTAAAAGGGGGTGACTGACATGAAATTTGTAATAGTAGGTAAGAATATCGATCTGACCGAGGGCCTTAAAAGCGCGGTCGAGGATAAGATAGGAAAGCTTGAGCGGTATTTTACGCCAGACACCGAAGTTCATGTTACGTTAAGTGTTGAAAAGGATCGCCAGAAAATAGAAGTAACCATACCTGTCAAGGGAAGCATCATCCGTTCCGAGCAGGTGAGCAACGATATGTATGTTTCGATAGATCTTGTTGAGGAGATCATCGAGAGGCAGCTTAAGAGGTACAAAAACAAGATAGCAGACGGCAAGTTCGGTTCGGGAAGCTTAAAGGAGGAATTTGTCGAGAAGGAATATGAGGAGGATGACGAGATCAACATCGTCCGTTCCAAGAGGTTTGATATCAAGCCCATGTATCCCGAGGATGCATGCGTTCAGATGGAACTTTTGGGACATAACTTCTACGTATTCTGCAATGCCGAGACAGATCAGGTAAACGTGGTATATAAGAGGAAGGGTAATACATACGGACTGATCGAGCCTGAAGTGTAAGGCAGGCCTTTAAGGCTGACCATCCTGCAGGAATAGAGGAAGGCCGGATGACATGGCCCGGAAGGGATTCCGGGGTGTAAAGTGACTCTCCGAAAGGAGGTCAATATCAAGGAGTGTAAAAGGGGTGCAGTGATTTCTTTAATGAAATTGCGGCTCCCCTTATGTTTTTTATTGTAATTGAATATCCGCTATGATATAATTCGTATCGGACACTGTTAAAAAAATAACAAAGTCATCTATAAACAAATAAATCAAATCAACGGAGGTAAACAAATGTCTAAGAAAGTCGTTATCGAAAGCGCTTGTCGTACAGCCATCGGTACAATGGGTGGGTCGCTCTCAACGATCCCGGTAGCCGATCTGGGCGCAATCGTCATCAAGGAAGCAGTGAACAGGGCAGGTATCAAGCCTGAGGATGTTGAACATGTATACATGGGCTGCGTTATCCAGGCAGGCCAGGGCCAGAACGTGGCTCGTCAGGCATCCATCAAGGCGGGTCTTCCCATCGAGACTCCCGCAGTTACTTCAAACGTTGTATGCGGTTCGGGTCTTAATTGCGTAAACCAGGCAGCGCAGATGATAATGGCAGGAGATGCCGATGTGGTAGTTGCAGGCGGTATGGAGAACATGTCAATGGCTCCCTTCGCTATCCCCAACGGACGTTACGGATACAGGATGATGTGGCCCAGCCAGAGTCAGGGCGGCCTGGTAGATACCATGGTCAAGGATGCACTCTGGGACGCATTCAATGATTATCATATGATCACCACTGCGGATAATATCGCAAGGCAGTGGAACCTTACAAGGGAAGAGCTTGATGAGTTCGCCCTTAAGAGTCAGCTCAAGGCATGTGCCGCTATCGAGAACGGCGCATTCAAGGATGAGATAGTTCCCGTTGAAGTTAAGAAGAAGAAAGAAGTTGTTGTATTTGATACCGATGAAGGCCCGAGGCAGGGTTCGACCATCGAAGGTCTTGCAAAGCTTCGTCCCATCAATCCGGACGGCTTCGTAACCGCAGGTAATGCTTCAGGTATAAATGACGGTGCTGCAGCAGTTGTTGTTATGAGCGAAGAGAAGGCTAAGGAATTAGGCGTTACACCTATGGCTACCTTCGTTGCGGGCGCACTTGCAGGCGTTGATCCCACGATCATGGGTATCGGCCCCGTTGCTGCGACCAGGAAGGCAATGGCCAAGGCAGGCTATAAGATCGAGGACTTCGATATAATCGAGGCAAACGAAGCATTTGCGGCTCAGTCTGTTGCTGTAGGCAAGGATCTTGGTATCGATGTTGAGAAGCAGCTTAATCCCAACGGCGGCGCAATAGCACTCGGACATCCCGTTGGTGCATCAGGCGCGCGTATTTTCGTAACCCTCCTTCACGAGATGAAGAAGAAGGGCGCAAAGAAGGGTCTTGCTACGCTGTGCATCGGCGGCGGCATGGGCTGCGCAACGATAGTAGAGATGTGAGCGATATAGGGATGGAAACTCATGCAGGCGTTGTGCTTGCACAAAAGACTGTATGAGCTTACAGACCGAACGTACATAAGCAAGGAGTGCGGCAGCACGGATTGCGCATGTACGTAGGATCGTGAGAGTACGAAGTACGGAACGATCCGTATATCGCGAATAAAAAATATGCGCATGTACGTAGGATCGTGAGAGTACGAAGTACGGAACGATCCGTATATCGCGAATAAAATATAAAGGAGAAAAACATGGACTACGTTTTATACGAACAGAAAGATGCGATCGGCATCATCACCATCAACCGCGAAAAGGCTTTAAATGCGCTGAATTCGCAGGTACTGGATGAACTCAATGAGGCATTTGATGCGGTTGATCTCAATACCGTAAGATGTCTTATCCTTACGGGAGCAGGTGAGAAATCATTTGTTGCCGGAGCCGATATAGGCGAGATGTCAACCCTTACAAAGGCTGAGGGCGAGTCATTCGGTAAGAAGGGAAATGACGTATTCAGAAAGATCGAGACATTCCCGATCCCCGTTATAGCGGCTATTAACGGATTCGCACTCGGTGGCGGATGCGAGATATCAATGAGCTGTGATATCAGGATATGTTCCGAGAACGCAATGTTCGGACAGCCCGAGGTTGGTCTTGGGATAACTCCGGGATTCGGCGGCACCCAGAGGCTTGCACGCCTTGTAGGCGCAGGAATGGCCAAGCAGCTTATATACACCGCACGCAATATAAAGGCTGATGAAGCATATCGTATCGGCCTTGTTAATGATGTGATTAAGGCTACCGTTGATGAGGCAGGCAATATCACCGTATCGGCTAAGGATAATCTTATGGCTGCGGCAGAGAAGATGGCGGGAACGATCGCAAAGAACGCACCCATCGCCGTACGTAACTGCAAGAAGGCCATAAATGACGGACTTGAAGCAGATATGGATAAGGCAATCGTTATCGAGGAGAAGCTCTTCGGTGACTGCTTCGAGACAGAAGACCAGAAGGCAGGAATGGGCAATTTCCTTAAGAAGAAGGATGATCCCACAAAGGTCAAGGTTGTAGATTTTAAGAACTGCTGATAAGGCCGGCCGTGATACAAGGCCATATGCGGCTGCCGGGAAGGCATAAAAGAAGATGCAACTGTAAAATATAATACATATAAAACGGAGGAAACAAAAATGAAGGTTGGTGTTATCGGTGCCGGAACCATGGGTTCGGGTATTGCACAGGCATTTGCCCAGTGCGACAAAGTAGATACCGTATATTTATGCGATATCAAGCAGGAATTTGCTGACGGCGGCAAGGCAAAGGTTCAGAAGGCAATGGATAAGCTCGTTGCCAAGGAGAAGAAGACTCAGGCAGAAGCAGATGCCATCATGGCCAAGTTCAAGACCGGTCTTAACGATATCTGCGTTGATGCGGATCTTATCGTAGAGGCAGCCCTTGAAGTTATGGACATCAAGAAAGAGTGCTTCAAGAACCTTATGGAAAATATCGTTAAGAATCCTGACTGTGTATTCGCTTCGAATACATCATCATTATCTATAACCGAGATCGGTGCAGGTCTTCCCAAGCCGATCGTTGGTATGCATTTCTTCAATCCCGCACCTGTTATGAAGCTCATCGAGGTTATCGCAGGCGCAAACACACCCAAGGAGCTGGTTGATAAAGTCAATGAGATCTCAAGGGATCTCGGAAAGACTCCCGTTCAGGTTAACGAGGCTCCCGGCTTCGTTGTTAACAGGATCCTGATCCCGCTCATCAACGAAGGTATCACCGTTTATGCTGAGGGCGTTTCGGATATCGAAGGCATCGATACCGCCATGAAGCTTGGATGCAACCATCCCATGGGTCCCCTTGAGCTTGGTGACTATGTGGGTCTTGATATCGTCCTTGCTATCATGGATGTTATCTATAAGGAGACCGGCGATCCCAAGTACCGCGCATGCCCTCTTCTCCGTAAGATGGTAAGGGCTAAGCAGCTTGGTGTTAAGACAGGCATCGGCTTCTATAACTATGCTGACGGCGGCAAGGTACCTGTAGATAAATAGGACGCAAACATAACCACAAGCTGATTTATGGGCGAGTGGTTATACTTACGTTTTATCAGATAAAATTTATATGGAGGAATTTATCATGGATTTTGCTTTATCAAAAGAACATGAAATGGCGAGACAGTTATTCAAGGATTTCGCCGAGAAAGAAGTTAAGCCTCTTGCTCAGGAAGTTGATGAGCAGCACAGGTTCCCCAGGGAGACCGTGGACAAGATGGCTAAGTATGGTTTCTTAGGGATACCTGTTCCCAAGGAGTATGGCGGCCAGGGCTGCGACATCCTTACATACGCTATGTGTGTTGAGGAACTTTCCAAGGTTTGCGGAACGACCGGCGTTATCGTATCGGCGCATACGTCTCTTTGCGTTGACCCGATCATGACTTTCGGAACCGAGGAGCAGAAGCAGAAATATGCAGTACCCCTTGCAAAGGGCGAGAAGCTCGGTGCATTCGGTCTTACCGAGCCCGGTGCAGGTACCGATGCCCAGGGTCAGCAGACCAAGGCTGTCCTTGACGGAGACGAGTGGATACTTAACGGTTCCAAGTGCTTCATCACCAACGGTAAGGAAGCTGACGTTTATGTTATCTTCGCGGTTACCGGCAAGATCGAGAAGCGCGGCAAGATGATGAAGGAGATCTCCGCATTCATCGTTGAGAAGGGAACTCCCGGATTCACGTTCGGTACCAAGGAAAACAAGATGGGTATCTGCGGATCATCAACCTACGAGCTTATATTCACCGACTGCCGCATCCCGAAGGAAAACCTTCTCGGCAAGCAGGGCAAGGGCTTTAACATAGCAATGCATACGCTTGACGGCGGACGTATCGGTATCGCCGCTCAGGCACTCGGACTTGCAGCAGGTGCTCTTGAGACCACCATTAATTACGTTAAGGAGAGGAAGCAGTTCGGAAAGGCTATCGGAGCTTTCCAGAACACCCAGTTCCAGCTGGCTGACATGGCTACCAAGGTTGAGGCAGCGAGGATGCTCGTATACAAGGCTGCACGTGCCAAGGATCAGTATCAGAAGGACGGAAAGTCATCCTACTCGGTTGAAGCGGCCATGGCTAAGTTATATGCGGCTGAAGTTGCAATGGAAGTTACCACCAAGGCTGTACAGCTTCACGGCGGATACGGTTACATCAAGGAATACGATGTCGAGCGTATGATGCGTGATGCCAAGATCACCGAGATCTATGAAGGAACATCTGAAGTTCAGCGCATGGTTATCAGTGCGAACATTCTTAAGTAATCATTCTATATTTTCGAAGAAAGGATAATAACTATGAAAGTAGTAGTATGTATTAAACAGGTTCCGGATACAAAGGGTGGCGTTAAGTTCAATCCCGACGGAACACTTGACAGAGGTGCCATGCTCGCGATCATGAACCCTGATGACAAGGCAGGTCTCGAGGCGGCACTCAGATTAAAGGATGAGTACGGTGCTGAGGTTACGGTCCTTACGATGGGACTTCCCAAGGCGACCGACGTACTTCGTGAAGCAATGGCAATGGGCGCAGACAAGGGCGTTCTTGTTACAGACCGCGTACTCGGCGGTGCCGATACATGGGCAACATCAACGACTATCGCAGGCGCACTCAGGAATCTTGAGTATGACCTCATAATCACCGGCCGTCAGGCTATCGACGGTGATACCGCACAGGTAGGTCCCCAGATCGCCGAGCATCTCGGACTTCCCGTTATCTCTTATGCTCAGGAGATCAAGATCGACGGAGATAAGGTAATAGTTAAGCGTCAGTATGACGACCGCTATCATATGCTCGAGGCTAAGATGCCCTGCCTTATCACTGCCCTTTCCGAATTGAACGAGCCCAGATATATGACTCCCGGCGGCATCTTTGATGCATGCGCAGCCGAGATCACCACATGGGGACGTGCAGACCTTAAAGACGTTGAAGACGGCAACTTAGGTCTTAACGGTTCACCCACGAAGATCGCAAAGGCATCCGATAAGGTGCGTAAGGGCGCAGGCGAGAAGGTCGCTCCCGATTCACCCGAGGAAGCAGTAGCATATATCGTAGGCAAGCTTGACGAGAAGCATTTGATATAAAAGGTCGAAAAGTCGGCATACGTCGTGTTTACACGTAAGGATGCCTGACCTTGAGACCTTAACACGAATGAGCAAGTAGTCCGGTAGGACGTATTGCGAATGCGTGTAGCATCGCGAGAGTGAAACGGAGCGATGCGTATATCAAATAATATAAAACCCATAAGTCAGGCATACGTTATGTTTTATTTGTTCAAAGTAAAGAAAGGATAGGAAAAAGTTATGAAAATGACTCCTGAACAGATTGCGCAGTACAAGGGTGTATTTGTATTTGCGCAGCAGGTTGACAATAAGGTCAGCGGTATAGCATATGAATTACTTGGGAAGGCTAAGGAACTTGCA
>JAILLY010000090.1 GCA_024692905.1 Lachnospiraceae bacterium
GGCTTAAGGAGGCATTTGATCAAGCCGCTCCCGAGATCGTTATCCATATGGCCGCACAGCCGATCGTAAGGGAATCATATAAGGAACCGGCATATACATATGAGACCAACGTGATGGGTACGGTAAACATACTCGAATGCGTAAGAAAGAGCGATACGGTAAGGTCTTTTGTAAACGTTACCACCGATAAGGTGTATCTTAACAGGGGCAGGAAACAAGGATTTAAGGAAGGCGAAGAACTTAACGGATACGATCCTTACAGCAATTCCAAATCCTGCTCGGAACTCGTGACCCAGACATATAAAAGATGCTTTTTTGATGATACAGATACAGCCATTTCCACTGCACGTGCGGGAAACGTCATCGGCGGCGGCGATCATTCCGTTGACAGGATAATCCCGGATTGCATACGTGCGGTCACAAAAGGAGATCCCATCATAGTAAGGAATCCCGGTTCGGTAAGGCCGTACCAGCATGTTCTGGAACCCGTATATGCATATCTCCTGATAGCTATGAAACAGTTTGAAGACAGGAGATTCCGGGGTTCGTACAATATAGGACCTGATGAAAAGGGATGCGTTACAACCGGTGAACTCGCGGATAAATTCTGCTCATTATGGGGCGAAGGGGCAGCCTGGATCAATAAAAGCGACGGAGGCCCTCATGAGGATAATTTCTTAAAGCTTGACTGTACGCTTATGAAGGATACGTTTGGCTGGGCTCCGTTATGGGATATAGACGAAGCGCTTAAGTGTACGATAGATTGGACAAAATGTTCGATCGGAACCGGCGATGTCCGCTCATGCATGCATGAGCAGATAAGCAGATACATAAACGGACAGGAGGGGCGGCCTTCATAACGGATAACCGGGGAGGACCCGGCTCCGGGAGGTGAGATTACGATGAGAAAGTGGGAAACGAAGGAACAGGCCGCAGATGAGATAAAGTCACTCGTGGCCGAGTATTATAACCAGTTTGGTAAAAAGACAGATGAATTTAAACCGGGAGACAGGATAGCATATGCCTCCCGTGTTTATGATGAAAAGGAAATGATGAGCCTTACCGATGCCATGCTTGAGTTCTGGCTTACATCCGGAAGGTTCAGCGAGCGGTTTGAAAAGGATTTTGCCGCATGGATCGGAGTTAAATATGCCCATCTTGTAAACTCCGGGTCGAGTGCGAACCTGCTCGCGTTCATGACTCTTACCGCACCGGAACTTAAGGAAAGAAGGATAAGGCGCGGGGATGAAGTCATCACGGTCGCATGCGGATTTCCCACTACCGTAACTCCCATACTCCAGTACGGGGCGGTGCCGGTATTCGTTGATGTTACGATCCCGCAGTATAATATCGATATAAATATGCTTGAAGAAGCGTATTCGGATAAAACAAAGGCGGTCATGATCGCTCACACTCTCGGGAACCCGTTTGATATAGGGACGGTAAAGTCATTCTGCGATAAACACGGATTATGGCTCATTGAAGATAACTGTGATGCTTTGGGGAGCCGTTATACGTTGGACGGTAAGACAAAGTATACCGGGACATGGGGCGATATAGGTACGAGCTCGTTTTATCCGCCGCATCATATCACGATGGGGGAGGGCGGCTGCGTTTACACGGATGATCCGCTGCTCAATAAACTGATGTTATCCTACAGGGACTGGGGACGTGACTGCGTATGCCCGTCGGGAACGGATAATTTCTGTGGGCACAGGTTTGACGGACAGTACGGGGAACTTCCGAAGGGATATGATCATAAGTATACATACAGTCATTTCGGATATAATTTAAAAGCCACCGATCTTCAGGCATCGGTCGGTGTTGAACAGTTAAATAAGTTTTCTTCCTTCATTGAGAAAAGACGCCATAACTGGCAGTACTTACGTGATGCGCTAAGCAGTCTTGACGATAAGCTCATACTTCCCGAAGCCGAAAAAAACAGTGAGCCTTCATGGTTCGGATTTATGATCACCGTTAAGCCTGAGAGCGGGTTAAAACGGGATGATATAACACGCTTCCTTGAAGAGAACAATATCCAGACAAGGTTACTGTTTTCCGGTAATCTCATAAGGCATCCCGCTTTTGATGAGATACGCGGTACCGATGCATACAGGGTGGCCGGAAGCCTTGAGGCCACCGACAGGGTTATGAATGATTCGTTCTGGGTAGGCGTATATCCGGGTATGAACGATGATATGCTTGACTATATGGCAGCAAAGATCAAAGAGGCTGTGGAAAATAAGCGGCATGGGGGATCGTAATGAATTTACCGACCGCTCCGATAGAGCTTAAGGCCCTTGGCAGGCTTGACCGGAAATTTTCGGAATTCAATGATAAACACGGTTGGGCGGCATGTGTTGTCGCCCCTTGTATTGTTGCCGTCATGCTGCTTGTTATTTATGCGGTAAAGAGGGTATATCCGTTCGGGAACAACACCGTGGCTTATTACGATCTTGCCAATAATTTCCTGCCGATCTATACATATTTCTGGGATGTGATGCATGGTGATGCGGGGCTGTATCTTAACTGGTACAGCGGTCTCGGAGTTTCGATGGCAGACATAACCGGGACTTTTCTGCTGTTCCCGACAAACCTTTTGCTCCTGCTTTCTTCGAGGGACGGATTACTGGACTTCATGTCTTATTTTCTTATCATTAAGATGGCATTGTCGGCACTGACCATGTCATTATATTATAAAAAGCGTTTTTGCTCCTCTGCCGGAGCCGTATGCGCGGGGCTGTTATATGCCTGCTCCGGTTATGTGCTTCAGGATTATACAAATATATTCTTTCTTGATCTTGTCATTATCTTCCCGCTTCTTATATGGGCATTTGAACGGCTAGTAAATGAACATAAATATGTCCTGTTTACGGGACTTCTTTTTATAACTTTTCTAGGATATTCGCAGCTTGTCATATCGGTAATGTTTTATCTTGTGTTTAAGTGTTATTTCCTGCTTGAGACCGTTCCCGATGAGAAAAAAGGAAAGTCCTTAAGGCTCTTTTTCTTTTCCGTTCTGACAGCATTCCTCTTATCCTGTTTTAATACGGTACCGATGGTGCTCCAGCTTATGCTGAGTACACGTATCGAGATGAACCAAGGCTTTGATTATATCAAAAAG
>JAILLY010000118.1 GCA_024692905.1 Lachnospiraceae bacterium
CAAGATAATACGGCACAAGCCCGGCGATAAGACTGATCATAGAAAAAAATACGGATGTCCCCAGTTTTCCTCCGCTGCCTTTCGCATAGGAGAGCAACGTGCCGAACCATTTCTTTTCTTCTTTGGTTACTTCTTCACTCATTGTTTTTTCCTGCCCTTTCTATTTTTGTTAACATGCGATGTTTTTCGTTAGCTTACCCCTAAAACGCCATCACCGCCTGATTCCATTACGGAACCAGACGGTGAATGTGTATTTCTATATGGTGTTTTGACTTACAATCCCATCAGTTGCTTCCAGCCGGGTAAAAAGAATTTTTCAAGTGTTTCCAGTGCGTCAACCGCTTCTTCATAAGAGTAATTGTGAACGACAGGCTCGAACAATGCCGTTATATATGCCGTCATCAAAAGGTGCAGCTTCTGCGGGGACAGATCGGGTATGTTTGTCCCGGCTGTTCTCACCCCTTCCAGATAGGAAAGAAACTTATTCTGCGATTCCTCCGTCATATCATGGAGAAAGTTCTCATACCTGCTCCCCTTTGATTTCGCTATCAGAAGATGGTAATCTTCCATATTCGGATATACGAGTTCTCTCATCATATCGATATTGGAATCCTGCCATGTGATCTTCTTCCCCTTCTTTACAGGCTCTTCATATCTTCGCATATGTCCTCTCGCCCATTCCTTCAGCTTTTCCTCGGCAGGAGAAACCAGTTGGCAGAAGAGATCCTCTTTATCCCTGCAATGTCTGTAGATCCCGGCTGCGGTCAGTCCGCAGCGGTCTGCTATGCTTCGCATGGACGCTTTCTCATAACCGCGCTCAAGAAATTCTTCTTTGGCAGCCGCCATGATCCTGATATGATTCGCTGTTTTATCTCTAGGCATATCTCATTCTTTACGTTGATATTATTTGTTAACATCGTTCGCTAACATCTATAAACTATCATCCCCGGAGCAGTTTGTCAAGTTTTTTCTCAAAAACACTTGCCGAGCTTAAGATGCCTGCAGCGAAACCATATGGGCATATGTTCCGCCCTGATCCATAAGTGATGCATGATCCCCATGTTCAATAATCTCACCTCCTGAAACAACAAGGATCTGATCCGCATCCTTTATGGTCTTAAGTCTGTGCGCTATGACAAGCAGAGTCTTGTTCCGGCAAAGCTCAGATATCGCCTCCTGGATCGCCCTCTCATTATCGGCGTCCACACTTGCAGTTGCTTCATCAAGGATTACTATGGGAGAATCCTTGAGAATGCACCTTGCGATGGATATCCTCTGCTTTTCACCGCCGGATAATGATGCGCCTCCTTCTCCGATCACGGTATCAAAGCCATTGGGAAGCTGCATGATAAAGTCATAGCACCTTGCTTTTTTCGCAGCTTCTTCCACCTCTTCCCTTGTCGCGTCAGGGTGTCCGATCGCGATATTGTTATACACCGTATCCTGAAACAGGTAGACTCTCTGGAAAACCATACTGATCTGATCCATCAGACTTCCAAGGGATACATTTCGTATATCTTCTCCCCTTACGAGTATCCGTCCGCTCTTAACATCCCAGAAGCGGGCTAAAAGGGATGCTATGGTTGACTTTCCGCCGCCGCTCGGTCCCACAAGCGCTGTCATCCCGCCCTGCTTTATTTCGAAGGAAACATTCTTCAGTACATCCTTATCGGTGTAGGCAAAGCTGACATTGTCATATACGATCTCGGCAAATCCCGGGGCCGAAACATTTAACAGTTCATTTCTGCCTTCATCCTTCAACTCCTCCGCGGCAAAGACCTCTTCGATCCTGTCAAGGCTTGCATTCGTCACGGTAAGCCTTGCCATCTGGCTGTAATAGCTCTTGATCGATACGAACATATCAAAGAGGAAAAGCGCCATGCCGACCATATATACATCCGATATCGCGCCTGTATTAAACAGATAAGCACATAAGGCAAGCACCAGAGCCGTACCGATGCCGAAAGTCAGGTAAAGGGCCCTTGCCCAGGGACCGTAAGCAACTTCAAAGTTTATGCTCTCCTTACAGCTTTTGTCGAATTCATCCGTCAGCCGCTTAGACTTTTCGCCCAGCATGTTGTAGGACTTGATGATCCCGATTCCTTCCGCAAAATCAAGCACCTCTTCCGTCAATGACTCGCTTGCCTCCTGCTT
>JAILLY010000010.1 GCA_024692905.1 Lachnospiraceae bacterium
GCGACCTTAAGCCTTAACCCTTCCAAAACGTTGAATGCCACATAATGCGATATCCCGGTTGATATCCCGAAGCAGATAACCTTTACAAGATATGCAGATAACGCGATCATACAACGGTTCATTAAATATGTTTTATCAAGACTGCCCGCGATATACCCATCAAGTATCCCGTAAACACAGTAGTATGGCACAAGTCCCGCAAGAAGGCTTACCATCGAAAAAACCACCGACAGCCCCAGTTTTCCTCCGCTTCCCTTTGCATAGGACAGCAATGTGCCAAACCACTTTTTTTCTTCTTTTGATGCTTCTTCGTTCATAGTTTTCGTCTCCTTACGTTAACATTTCTCCTATTTGTTAGCTAACCCCTTAAACGGACTCACCGCCCGATCCCTTTCGGAACCGGACGGTGAGTGTTGTTTCTTAAAATATTTAATTGCAGCTTTCAGGATATGTTCACTTATGACCAATGCCCATCATTTCCTTCCAGCCGGGAAGAAAAAATTTCTCCAGCGTCGCCAGGGCTTCATTCGCCTCTTCACGCGGATAATTGTGAACCACGGGTTCAAACAGGGCTGTAAGGTAAGCAGTCAGCAAAAGATGCAATTGCTGTCTCGTGATTACCGGTGCGTTTATCCCGGACTCCCGTAATTCATCAAGATAGGCAAGGAACTTATCCTGTGCCATTTCCGTCATATCATGAAGATAGTTTTCATATTTACTGCCCTTTGACTTCGCGATCAGGAGATGATAATCCTCCATATCGGGATAGATCACCTCACGCATCATATCGATAAAGGAATCCTGCCAGACCATCTTCCTGTTTTTCTTCACCGGTTCCTCGTATCGCTGCATATGCGCCCTGCCCCAGTCCATCAGTTTATCTTCTGCGGGAGCTACCAGCTGACAGAAGAGATCCTCCTTATCTTTACAATGGCGGTAGATACCCGCAGCAGTCATACCGCAGCGATCGGCAATTCTTCGCATTGATGCCTTCTCATAGCCCCTCTCAAGGAATTCTTTCCTGGCGGCCGCCATTATCTTAATATGATTTATGGACTTATCTCTTGGCACGGTTACAGATACCTCATAAGATCATTTGTTAACAGCGTTAGCTAACATGTATAAATTACCACGTCGGTAGCAGCTTGTCAAATACTTTTCATTCACACCTGGAAATAACTGTTTCAATGTAGTAACTGTGGACAGAATGGAAACTGTTGAGGCGAGCGGTCTGGGAAACGCCGTCGGATCCGTGCTGGCAATAGGTTTGTTTTTTGCAAGAGTGATCGGGATCATTTTAGGTCTTTATCTTATAAGGCCGTCCAAACGTGCTGAAATAGTGGAACTTTGGAAAGCAAAATGGTCAATTCCGGAGGTTTAAACGCCTTTCAATTTTCCTCATCTCACCTCTATCTGACACATCTTCATTGCATCAAGAGCAATATTATGACTGTCAGGCGTTACACCCGCGCAGCATGAAGGATCAACGCAGATCGATACTTCCGGCAGGAAAGCCTTTATCAGCAAAGCATTTGATATCACACATATATCCGTGCACAATCCGATAACTTCAATTTCTTCTATGGGATTACGTTCGTTAAGACTTTCAAGATATGAACCCAGCTCCTTAGACCCGAATGTAGGCTTGTCGATTATCAGAGCATCGGAAGCAACCGGAAGTTTTGATGATATTTCCCATCCTTTGCTTCCCTTTATACAGTGCTCAACGGGCAGCTTTGTTCCTTCCTGAGTCTTAAGATAATCCGGTTTATGGGTATCCCTGGTATAGATCACCATCCCGTCAAACTTTTCTATCTTGTTCGCAACCTTGTCTACGATCGCTTCCGCTTCCTTCGTTCCAAGAGCTCCATCGATAAAATCATTCTGCATATCAACCACAACAAGTACCTTCATACCAATTCTCCCTTCTGATTGAAATCCTCTGTCTCATTTTCGCGGAATCCGGGGAATACACCTGTTAACACGATGAAGATAATCCTCGTATTCTTTGCCGTACAGGTCCTTAAGCCACTTTTCCTCCGTATTTATCAATACAACCGTCATAATGCCCCAGTTGATAAAGGGTATGACCAGAAGCCACAGATTGTGGCACATAAGTCCTGTTCCCGATATTATGATCCACCAGCCGCTGTACATCGGATTTCTTACCCAGGCATAAATACCGTCTGTTTTAAGTTTGTTTTCGGTAATGTTCTCATCCATGTCCGATTTCAAGGCACCAATGAACCAAACAGCAATCCCGATTATTATAAGCAGGAGCCCTATCACTCTGAAAACCAATATCCGGTTCCCCGTAAGCAAGCCGGATCTTA
>JAILLY010000011.1 GCA_024692905.1 Lachnospiraceae bacterium
CGTTTTAGCTGAACATTTTCTGACATTCAACGGGAGATTATTTGCAGTCGCAACATCAAGAAGATACAGCTTCGCATTCGCCGTGTCATATATTTCGTCACTGTTGTATCCCTTGGTTTTCACAGTTATGGTATTGATCGCATTATGTTCTTGATACATATATCCACCGATACTGGTATAGCCGTCTAAAAGACTTTTAATATAAGATGCGGAAAATTTATTGGTTTTAGTATGGTTATCATCGTCTTTATCAAAGATACTTAAATATTCCAGACCTTTAATGGAATTACCTATGAATTCTGCAGCAAACAGCGTGAGTGTTCCTTCCGTAGCGCTGGTTGAATTATCCTCTATTATGTACCAATCAAAACTACCAAACCCCACCTGTTTGGCAGTCAGGGCCTCCGCATTATCGGTATCTGTTGGAATCAAGTCAGAATATGCACCTCCGGAGCCTGACAACAGATTGCCATCAGGAGAAACTGACTGTACCGCATCATAAGAAGATAACTCCTCTTCTTCAAGAAACACCTCATCGGGATCTGATACGGCTTCTTCCGCAGTGAGTTCATCTTCCGTATCCTCTGATACTACGACTTCATCAGATATTACTTCCGTCTCTGCAGAAGATGACACCTCGTCCTCTTCCATGCCTTCACTTATGACTACGGGCATTTCCGGATCTGTTATGTCTTCTGCATACACGTTCGCCGGTACGGCACCTGCCAGCAAAACGACTGCCAGTCCCATTGCCAGCGATCTTCTTAAGATGTTGTTTGATTTTTTCATGAATTCTTCCTTTCAAAACTCCTTCGGGTATACGGTATCTAAAGGGACCGCAGAACCGTCCCCCGGTCCCTTAGGCTTTTTTCTTTTTTGCATACTGCAAGCCTATTGCAGCTGCTATAAGGCAAAGACCCAGGATATCCGTGAGTCCGCCGGGGAATACCATCATAAGTCCGCCCGCAATAAAGAGTATACGGTCTATGAATCCCATGTCCGTAAGGAAATAGCCCTCAAGAGCCGCCGCTATACCGACGATGCCGAGAAGTGCCGTAACATATATAAGGATAACGCTCAGCACATTGGTGTCTATGAGAAGCATCGCGGGGTTGAAACAGAATATATACGGGATAAGGAATGCCGCGACAGCCATTTTGGTCGCATTGTATGCGGTACGCATCGGATTGGATTTGGCGATCGCGCTTCCCGCATAGGCCGCCAGAGCCACGGGAGGCGTAATATCCGCAACGATACCGAAATAGAATACGAAGAAGTGCGCCGCAAGGATCGGGACGCCCATACGAGTAAGTATCGGTGCGCAGGTAGCTGCCATGATGCAGTAGGTTGCCGTCGTGGGCACGCCCATACCGAGGATTATGCAGCAGAGCATGGTGAGGAACAAAGCGATAAAAAGCTTATCTCCGGCAACCCTTACGATCGCGTTTATCATCTCGTTTGCAAGCCCTGTCATGGTTATCGTACCTGAAATTATACCGGCAACACCGCAGGCCGCGCCAACGGTAATGGTTCCTTTTCCGCCCGCCTCAAGGGAATCAACGAACTTCTTAAGAGTAAAGCATTTTTCGGTCTCTTCTTTATTACCGCATAAAACTTCAACAAATGCCCTTTCACTCTTCTTTTCCTTAAGCGCACGGTATGCGTTGCGGTAGTCTCCGCTTAAGATACCGTCAGCTATTCCGACAATGATCGTCGCAAGGATCGAGAATGCGGCCGCCCTCTGCATCGTCATCATATTTTTGGATACCCAGAAGACCAGAAGCACAAGCGGAACAAGCAGATATATCTTCTTAAGAAGCGCGGTGAGCTTAGGAAGCTTCTCTGCGGGGATCCCGGTAAGTCCGTGCTTCTTTGCCTCAAGATGAACGGCTATGAAAATACCGGTAAAGTAAAGTACGGCGGGAAATATGGCCCTTACAAGTATATCCGAGTAAGGAACGCCGATGATATCGGCCATGAGGAAGGCCGCCGCTCCCATTATGGGCGGCATGATCTGCCCTCCTGTGGATGCCGCTGCTTCCACCGCTCCGGCAAACTCCGACTTATATCCGGTATCCTTCATCATGGGGATCGTTACGGAACCCGTTGTAACCGTGTTTCCGACGGAAGATCCGCTGACCATACCGCAAAGTGCCGACGAAATGACAGCCACCTTGGCAGGTCCTCCCGCAAAACGTCCCGCAATGCAGTTTGCGATATTGATAAAGAGCGCCGATATTCCCGTGCGCTCCAGGAACGCACCGAATATGATGAACACGACTATATACTTGGAACAGACATTGATCGGCGTTGACAATATACCGGTCTTTGCGTAAAAGAGATTACGCACGAGATATCTGACTCTTCCCGGGAATGACGGATTGGTCAGTCCGTAAACGAGCGCATATATTATGAAAAAGAGCGCAACGATAAGTATCGGCCAGCCGACGCTTCGTCTGGTGACCTCCAAAAGAGCAAGTATACCGATCACGGCGATCACTATCTGATACGGCTTAAACCTGGTTCCCTGCTGGATTATCTGCTCGGCATTGAACGTATAATATATAAAAGCAAACGTTCCCAGGATCATGCCAACTATGTCGTACCACGGCATATGGTTGACTTTGTTATTGTTCTTATTCGCGGGATACTGAAGAAATCCCAGAAGTATGACCAGCCCCATAAAGGATGTAAGCCTGATCTCCTCCAAAAATGTAGAAAACAGAGTCACCCAGATACAGAAAAGAGAAAAACCTATAAGCAGGGTTTTTACGATAAGGGCGGGCCTCCCTGTCCATACGCGGACGTTTGATTCCCGGTCATATTTCTTCATGACCTCATCAAGATCGTCCATGTTCACTTCGTTAGTATTATCAATGGCCTGGTTGCTCATATATCCTCCTAATCCTCATACTTACCGTTACTGCTGCGAATTGACCGCAACACCGTGTTCACCGTAATAACGGGCGGCGCCGGCATGGAAGGGTACCGTTATACCCGAGGTCGCATTTTCGATCGAAAGTTCCTCTCCCTTGGCATTCTCCTTGCTGATATCCTCAGCGTGATCGAAGATCGCCGCAGTGAGTGAGTACACAAGATCCTCATCAAGATCCTCATCGACGATCAGTGTAGCCTTTATCGTGATCGTCTGGATCGGATCATCCTGTCCCGGATAAGTATTTGCGGGGATCTCAAGCGGAGCATAATACGGGCACAGGCTCATGATGCTGTCCCTTAATTCTCCTTCTATGGGTATCAGGTATACCCCGTTTGTGGTCGCAAGTTCCGTAATGGCCGAAGTAGGCGCGCCGGCAACGATGAAGGCCGCATCTATCTGTCCGTCCTTCAATGCTTCCTTACTGTCATCAAAGCTCTGGTACTGCGGCTTTATATCCTTATCCGTAAGGCCCGCTCCCTCAAGCACGTCCATGGCGTTAAAGTACACTCCCGACCCGGGGGCTCCTATCGAGACGCTTCTGCCCTTTAAGTCGCTTACACTCTTTATATCTTCCTTCATGGTTATAAGCTGCACAGTCTCGGCGTATAACGCTCCAAGCACACGGAAATCCCGGCACGGTCCGTCACTTTCGAAAGACCTGCTGCCGTCCCATGCATAATTCATTACATCAGACTGCGTAAAACCTATCTGGTAGTCTCCGTCTCCTATGCTCTGGATATTGGCCTTTGAGGCAGCCGTGGAAACCGCCGTGACCCTGTTGTCCGTATGATCGGTCATATACTGCGCAAGGACTCCGCCAAAGGCGTAATACGTTCCCGACGTTCCGCCCGTTCCCATCATCAACCTTTTCCCGCTACAGCCGGTAAATACAAGAAGGGAAAGGATCAGGAGAGCGCAGCAGGACAGTTTCTGCATTCGTTTCTTCATACTTGTTTTCCCTCCGTCCGGTCAGTGTTTTTTATCGTATCGATGATGATCTGCGCACATAAGGGGATACTTACCTTCCCCACATCAAAGCAGAATGTATAATTCGAGGCATCGGTGATCTCACGACCCGTATAGTACTTATAGTAATTCCGGCGTTTGGAGTCCCTTTCCTCCATATATTTTTCAGGCTTCATCTTCCCGTATTCGGCAAGTTCCTCCGTACGTTTAAGCCGCTTTTCACGGGGTGCATGAAGATAAACGCTCACCGTGTCGATGCCTGCCTCTTTTATGATATGATCGGCACACCTGCCTACCAGTATGCAGGGACTCTCCGCAAGCTTTAATATCACCTTCTTTTCCGCCTTAAAGATCGCATCATGCGAACTGCTGTATGAAACGGCGCTGTTTAAAAGGTCGTTTAACACTCTGGAAGGCTTGCTGAGTTCCTCTCCCTCGCGTTCGATATCCTCTTCATCGAAACCGCTCTCTTCCATTGTCTTAGCCACAAAATCCCTGTCATAGTAGGGTATGTCCAGTTCTTTGGACAGAACGGCCGCAAGGGCTCTTCCCCCGGCTCCGTACTCTCTGTTGATCGTTATAACAGGTAATGCTTGCCCGGTCATCTTATCTCCTTTCCCGGCTGACATAAAAATACATACAGTCAGCCCTACATACGTTTTCACGGCACACGACTTAAAAGATCTGCGCGCCCTATTAATGATACCTTATTTTCATGTCAAATCAAACCCCCGGACGCTCGTTTCGAATCCGTCACAGTTCCGTATGCTCAATGAGGAGAAGCATCCTCTGAGCGCCAATCCTCATTTTGCCGATCTGATGTGATCCCTGCCAGATCGTTTATCACTTCGCCGGCGATGATAAGTCCCGCAACCGAAGGGGCGAATGC
>JAILLY010000013.1 GCA_024692905.1 Lachnospiraceae bacterium
GACAGCTACAACTACCCGAATATACTTTTTCATGTGCTTTCCACGCTCAGAATAATCAGTCTTATCAAACGTGAAATGCTCGAAAAAGTGCGTAAATTCAAGGATTTCTATTAGTTCACTCTTGTGAGCAACACTACAGTCTCAACATGCACCGTCTGACAAAACATATCCGTGCATCTGACTCTTTTCAGTTCATATCCATGCCTTGTAAGATGATCAAGATCGCGGGCGAGCGTCGCCGGATCACAACTTACGTACACTATGCGTTCCGGCGCTATATCAACTACCGCGGATAGAGCAGCTTCATCCATGCCTTTTCTGGGCGGATCAAGGACTACCACATCAGCTTTTATTTCTGTTTTATGCTCCGGAAGATATTCTTCTGCTGCCGCACAGATAAAGTCAATATTTTCGACTTTATTATCAACGGCATTCTTCTTTGCATCCTTTATCGCTTCAGGTACTATTTCAAGACCGTGCACAAATCCGGCTTTATCCGCCATGCACAAGGAAATAGTTCCTATTCCGCAGCATATATCCCATACCTCCTCATCTCCATTAAGAGCTGCATATTCTATCGCGGTCTTATACAGCCTCTCTGCCTGTATGGGATTGACCTGATAAAACGAAAGCGGCGATATCTCAAATGATTTACCAAGGAGGATATCTTTTATCCTGTCATCACCACTGATCGTATGTATCTCATTTCCCATTACCACATTTGTATTTTTATTGTTTATGCTTACGGTAATGCTGCTGATACCTTGTACTTCACCCAACGCTCCGATCAGTTCATCCTGCCCGGCGATATATTCGGTTGGGTCCGGGGGACCGCAGAACCGTCCCCCGGTCCCTTCTTGTTTAATGACTATGCATACCATGATCTGCCCCGATCTGAACCCGTTACGGATAAGGATATGCCTTATACTTCCCTGCCCTGTCTTTTCGTCGTATGCGGGGATATTATACTTTTTCATATGTGAAAGAATGATTCTTAATATCTTATTATTCTCTTCCGGTCCGAGCACACAATCGGTACATGGGATGATATCATGTGTCCTGCCGGCATAAAAACCTGCAACGGGATTCCCGCTTTTATCCGTTCCTACGGGGTACTGCGCCTTATTCCGGTATCGCCACGGATCATCCATTCTGATGATCGGTTCCATGATCCTGTCGATAAGCCCGGTATCAAATCCACCTATCCTGACCAGCGCATTCTTTACAACCTTCTCCTTGAACTCAAGCTGTGCATCGTAACTCATAGCCTGTAACTGACATCCGCCGCACTGCCTTGCGATCGGACAGCGAGTCTCAATACGCTCAGGCGACGGACTTATGATCTTTTCAATACGTCCATATCCGTAATTCTTCTTGACCTTGATTATCTTCGTATCGATAACATCGCCTACAACCGCATCCTTAACAAAAAGGGCATAGCCATCGGCTTTTCCGATACCCATACCCTCATTGGACATGTCAGTTATTGTGATTCTTACTGTATCATTCTTGTTATAACCCATTTTTCTTACCTGAATTTATTTGGGGACCATAGAACCGTCCCCCGGTCCCCGGTTCCTGATTTTTGGGGACCGCAGAACCGTCCCCCGGTTCCTATTCGGCGGTTGTCTTTCTAACGTTTGAATCGATGAGCCTGTTGTATCCGAGCCAGCCGTTGTCGGGCGTTGAATTAAACAGCTCGGTAAGCGTTTCCATCTTGGCATCGGTATTGTCCGCAAGGTTCAGTGCGAGAGCCTCCATAAGCGCGGGCTTTTTGGGTGAGCCGAATTCGTATTCTCCGTGGTGCGCAAGGATGCAATGCTTTATCTCGGCTTCAAGTTTATGAGGAAATCCCGGGATGGCCCGTATCTTCTCGCCGACCATCTCAGCACCCATAACGATATGACCCAGAAGCTGTCCGTCATCGGTATAATCATTCTCAGGGAACGGACTTATCTCCTTTACCTTGCCTATATCGTGAAGCATCGCCGCCGCAAGGAGCAGATCCCTTTTAAGCATGGGATATCTCTTTGTGTAAAAATCACACAGCTTGACAACGCTGAGTGTATGCTCGAGCAGGCCGCCGACGAAACCGTGATGCACACTCTTTGCAGCCGAGCTTTTCTTAAACTTTGCGGCAAATTCCTTATCGTCAATGAAAAATGCCATGCACAGTTTCTTAAGATATTCCGATTTAAGACCGTTGATAAAACGGGTCAGTTCCTCAAACATTTCATCAATATCATATGATGAAACCGGCAGATAATCGGCAGGATCGTATTCGCCTTCCGATACCTTCCTGATCCTCTTGATGCTGAGCTGAAGCTGTCCGTTGAAGCTCGTAACACCGCCGCCGACAAGACAGTAATCAAGCACATCGAAATCCTCGATCCCCGCCGAATTCACATCCCATATCTTGGCATCGATCGTACCGGTCTTATCCTGCAGGATCACATTCTCATACGGCTTCCCGTTCTTGGTCACGGCCGCCTGTCTGTGCTTGACAAGATAGATATCGTTTACGTTATCGCTTTCCCTGAACTGCTCTATATATTTCATAATTTCTCCTCTTTAAACTGCCTCTTATTTTGTGAGCTTGCCGAGACTTATCTCATATGACAGCTCAACATACTCATCCCTGCCAAGCCTCTTTACGGTCACCATCATCAGATCGTTCGGCTGGCATTTGAGCATCGCATCTTTGTAATCCGAAAATGAAGTGATGTCCGTAGTTCCGAGTTTGACGATGACGTCACCGTTCTGTATTCCGGCTTCCATTGCGGGAGAATCGATCACCACCTGTCTTACATAAGCACCCTGCGGAACTCCGTATACCTCGGTCGCCTCCTCAGGAACATCCTTTCCGATTATCCCGAGATACGCAAGTTCCTGACCGTTACTGAGTTTCTCGAGTTTGTCCCGAAGATCCGATATCGCATACCCGCGTATAAGGTTCTTGGCATCCGGGGAAGCGCCGTCCTGGGTAATTATACCGAGTACTCTTCCCGAAAGATTTATGATGACTCCGCTCGCATTTGAACTACCGTATATGTCCGTTGTCAGCAGCGAAACATTTGTATCCGTCATGTCCTTAACGGAATTATGCGAAGTTATCTGGCCCATGGCCATGGATCCCGATTCACCGAGCGGATCGCCTATGGCTATGACAGGCATACCGTCGATATAAGGACTGTTGGTAGTCCCGAGTTCGGCAAGCTTGCATGCTTCATTAGTCTCATCGCTTATCTTCGAGAGCGGGACCGCAAGTATCGACATATCTATATTGGGATCGGACTTTTTAAGCATCGCATCATATTTATCGCCGTTGCAAAACGTTACCGTAATATGATCCGAGGAACTTATAACACTCGTACGCGTAAGTATGAGCATTTCCATGCCGTTCTCCGCAACGATAAGTCCGGCGCATGTATGCCTGTTCTCATAAACGTTCATGAACCAGTCGGTATCCGAGGATACTCCGGTAACAGTCACCATCGCACGGCCTGCCTCCTTGGCGACCTCTCCGATCTGCTCATAAAGTTTCGAATAATCTCCGAGTTCAAGATCCTTTTCAACGGTCTCAACCACCTGAGTGATTATCTCAGGCTTCTTATCCTCATCGGGATCTTCCGTTCCTTCCTTATCTTCATCCGTTCCGGCATCATCTGAGGGCACGTCATCTCCGGACATATCATCCCCGGCGGGTTCCTTATCGGAATTTGTGTCCGCAATATCGGACACATTATCCTTATCGGCAGCATCTTCGCCCGACTTGCCCGCTTCCGGTTTTTCCATGACTTCAACCTCTTCTTCATAAGGCTCAAGCCTTACCACCTTTGTATTATCCACCGGGTGCAGCCACTCACTGAATACGGGATAGAGTGACACGAACGTAAAGCATGCGATAACTCCGAACATAAGCGCCAGTATACATGTAAACAGAGCCTTTAAGAGCATACGTCTTTTGTTTATGGGCCTCTCTTTTATGGTCTCGGTTATGAATTCGAAGTTCTGCTCACTGCTGCTCACAGACTGTTCATTTTCACTCCTGATATCCTCTTCCAGTTCATTACGTTCCATTTCGTCCATATTACCTGTAACCTTTCATTTAGCCGTTAACTGTCCCATTTGAGCCTGTGCAGCTCTCCTTTGGTCTCAAACCGTTCAAACCCCTGCTGCCTGAGTGCTTCATAAAGCACTATCGCCACCGAATTGGCCAGATTCAGCGATCTTATATCCGGGAGCATCGGTATACGTATACATGACTCTTCGTTCTTTACAAGAAGTTCCTCAGGTATCCCCGCGCTCTCCTTCCCGAACATGATATAGGCATCTTCTTCATAAACAACATCCGTGTATTTCCTGCGCGCCTTCGTGGTCGCCATATAAACCTTCGGATATCCGTTCATCTCCATGAATTCTTCATAGTTTATATATCTGCGCACATCCAGGTCATTCCAGTAATCCATCCCCGCGCGTTTAAGATATTTCTCGGTAAGTCTGAACCCCAGAGGTTCGATCAGATGGAGCACGCTCCCGGTCGCAACACATGTCCTTCCGATGTTTCCGGTGTTTGCGGGGATCTCCGGTTCAAGTAAGACGATGTTCATATCTCCTCCTCGATCCTGCTCCTTGGGAGCGTAAAGATGAACTCCGTTCCGACTCCGACCGTACTTATGACATTTATATTCTCATGATGTGCGTTTATGATCTCCTTTGTTATCGCAAGCCCGAGTCCGGTTCCCTTTTTATCCTTTCCTCTTGACAGGTCGGTCTTATAGAACCTGTCGAATATGAGTTTCTGACTCTCCTTTGGTATCCCTATGCCGCTGTCCTTTACGGACACGAATACCGTATCGTTCTTCTCGGATGTTTCCAGCTTGATCTGCGAATTTGTGTCACTGAACTTGATCGCGTTATCTATAAGGTTATACAATACCTGCTGTATCCTGCCCATATCCGCGGTAACGAACAGCTTCTCTCCGCACAGTACCAGCTTGAAGCGTATCCTCTTTGCGCGGCATGTTCCTTCAAATGAAGCCGCCGTATCCTTGATCACCGCATTGATATCAAAATCGGTAATATCAAGATGCATGCCCCTGGTATTTAAGTTATTGAGCTGGAGCAGCGAATTGGTCAGCTTGGTAAGCCTTTCTGTTTCGTTGAGCACTATCTTGAGATACTTACCGGACATCTCGGGCGGGATCGTGCCGTCCTCCATCGCCTCTATATAACCCTTGATCGAAGTAAGAGGCGAGCGAAAATCATGCGACACATTCGCTATGAACTGCTTCTGGTTATCCTCACCCTTGGACAGTTCGGAAGCCATATAGTTAAGCGATGCCGCAAGGTGTCCGATCTCATCGTCCTTATCTATCTCTATGGTATGTGTAAGATTTCCGTCCGCATACTCCTCGGTTGCCTTGGTGATCTTACGAAGCGGCCGGTAGACGACGACCGTAAATACCACAAGCACTAAAAGCGACAGTAAGAACAGTATACCAAGTGCCAGATAATACGTGTTCATGATGCTCTCGGTCGTTTCCGTTATCCCTTTAAGATAGTAGTGGAGCACCACATAACCCTTTATCCTGAAATCGGAATTTATAGGGGATAAAACGCTTAATACATCATCATCGAATGAACCGTAAAAGCTACCGATCATATAGTAATTATTGCCGGCATCCGTCGGATTGAAGTTCTCGATAACCTGCGTCTTCTCTTCATCCGCACCCGAATCCGACGAACTGTACAGGAGCTCTCCGTCGGTATTGACTATCCATATGACAGACTGCGTTAAGGTATCGATAGCCTCAAGCTGGTCCCTGACATCATCCGCCTCAAGCGTCTCATAGTAGATACTGTCCGCATATCTTGTAGAGATGAGCGTGGCTTCCTTATACAGCGCCGCAGCCTTTTCCCTGACAAGATCATCGAAAGTCAGTCTGTAGAACAGTGTTGATATCAGCACGAAGCCTGTCAGGCCGAATGCAAGATATGCCAATATGAACTTAAGATACAGGGTCTTTTTGTATTTCATTTCACCTCAAATTTATATCCTATACCCCAGACGGTGGACAGTCTCCACATCTCATGGTCCTTGATCTTCTCCCTGAGCCTCTTGATATGAACGTCAACCGTCCTTGTATCTCCTATATATTCATATCCCCAGATATGATCCAGAAGCTGCTCACGCGTAAATACCTGATTCGGAGAAGACGCAAGGAAATACAAAAGTTCAAGTTCCTTAGGCGGCATCTCGACAGGTTCTCCGAAATACATTACGGAATAATTCGTCTGGTTTATGACAAGATCGGGATACTCAACACATTTAACGTCGGAAGGCACCTCTGTGGGCTTTACAGCCTGTGTTCTCCTTAATACCGCCTTTACCCTTGCGACAAGTTCCTTGCTGTCAAAAGGCTTCTCCATATAGTCATCCGCGCCGAGTTCAAGCCCCAGGACCTTGTCAAATATCTCGCCCTTTGCAGACAGCATGATTATCGGAGTTTGTGACTTTGCCCTTATCTCGCGGCATACCTGATAACCGTCTATCCCGGGGAGCATAAGGTCAAGGAGAATAAGATTGGGCTTATATGTATCATAAGTCTTAAGAGCCTCCTCGCCGTCATGCACTATCTGTGTATCGAAGCATTCCTTCGTCAGATACAGGGATATAAGATCCGCAATGTTGGCATCATCATCCACGATCATTATCTTCTGTTTGTTAGCCATGGTATTCTCCTTATAAGCATATTATTTAAACGTTACAACAGTCACTCCCGCGTCACCCTCGCCGTATTCCGCGAGCCGGAATGACTTTACATACTTGATCCTCTTAAGCTGGTTCCATACGGCATTCCTTAATGCCCCGGTACCCTTGCCGTGCACTATCCGTACGCTCTCAAGATGCGACAGATAAGCATCATCTAAATATTTCTCAAGCTTCGGGACCGCTTCGTCCGTGGTACATCCGATGAGGTTAAGTTCCATCGACATGGATGATGCCTTCGACATCCCGTAACCCGAGCCTGCACCGTGTCCCTTCTTACCGCGTCCGCCGCTGTTGATGCCGGGCCCCGTGATATCGACGGTGTCGATAAACTCAAGGTCGTTTATATTGGCCTGCATCCGCATTATCCCGCATTGTACGAACAGATTGCCCTTGTTATCCGGAAGCGTGCTTATCGTTCCGGTAAGATTCATCGAAAGGATCCTGACACTCTCACCGGGCTTTATATCAGAAGGCTTAAGGGTGCGTCTTTGTCCCTTTAAATCATCCTCTCCGGGTTTTTTAAAAGCATCCCTGCTCTTATCATTTCGTACCTTATCGATCTTCTTTCTGAGCGCGGTCCTTTCCTTTTCCATGTCCTGGATGGTACCGTGCTTCTGGAAGTTCATGATCGCGGCATCGGCACTTTCCTTGGCTTCGGCAAGAAGCTGCAGCGCTTCCTCACGCGCCTCGTTTAATATCTTCTCGCGCTGGTCGTTTATTTTATTCTTCCTTACTTCGTAATCACTCTTAAGCTCGTCTGCTTCCTTCTTAAGTTCGGCGATCTCAAGCTTCTCCTCCTCGAGCGTTCTTCTTGCATCCTCAAGTTCGGCAAGCACATCCTCAAGACTTTCATCCGCCTGGCCTATCTTGCTCCTGGCGTTCTCTATTATATCATCCTTAAGCCCGAGCTTGCCCGCGATCGCAAAAGCATTGCTCTTTCCGGGGACTCCTGTCAGCAGCCTGTATGTCGGCGAGAGCGTATCCACGTTAAATTCACAGCTTGCGTTGCATACACCCTTTTCACGCAGGGCATACACCTTAAGCTCACTGTAATGCGTAGTTGCCGCAGTCCTTATCCCCTTCTCATGCAGCCTTTCAAGGATCGCCGTTGCAAGCGCGGCACCCTCTATTGGATCGGTCCCGGCTCCGAGCTCATCAAACAGGCACAGTGAACCCGTATCGGCCTTATCAAGTATATTGACTATCGTCTTCATATGGGATGAGAACGTTGAGAGGCTCTGCTCTATGCTCTGCTCATCACCGATATCCGCAAAAACCTCATCAAACACGGCAAGCCTCGAATGATCGAGCGCCGGTACCATCAGACCTGACTGTGCCATGAGAGTCAGAAGCCCTAACGTCTTTAATGCTACCGTCTTACCGCCTGTATTCGGCCCGGTTATTATGAGCAGGTCAAAGTCATCCCCGAGCCGTATGTCTATAGGCACGCATTTCTTCTTATCAAGAAGCGGATGCCTTGCCTTCTTTAAGTTTATGATCCCTTCCCTGTTAAGGTCAGGCCTTGTTCCTCCCATATCAAGCGCGAGCTGTCCGCGCGCGAAAATATGATCAAGTTCCGTAAGGATCGTCTGATCGAGACGGATCTCCTCCGTATGCTCGCCGCATCCTGCGGAAAGCTTCGAAAGGATCACTTCGATCTCCTGCGCTTCCCTTATCTCAAGCTCACGCAATTCATTGTTAAGACTCACGATCTCGGAAGGTTCAATAAAGAAGGTCGAAGAAGTCGCCGACCTGTCATGTACCATTCCCGGGACATATGCCTTGTATTCCGACCTGACCGGTATACAGTAGCGGCCGTCCCTCATAGTGATGACGCTGTCCTGAAGATAGGACTTATAGGTGGTGTTCACCATACTGCCGAGGCGAGTATGGATCTTATCGGAAGTCACACGTTTAAGGCGTCTTATGTTCTTAAGCTCGGAACTTGCATCATCGGCTATCTCATCCTCGGAAATGATACATCTCCTTATCTCCGAAGATAAATTGCTGTAAGGTTCAAGAGCGTTAAACATCTCCGCCAAACAGTCATCCTCATAAGGATCGCCCTGCGTCTGAACCTCACTCTTTGTCTCAGCCATGCGCCCGTATGACTTTACCTTTGCCGTGTTCTCAAGAAGCCCTGCGATGCTCAAAAGCTCGGCTGCGCCTATCGAACTTCCCTTATCTAGCCTTAACAGAGAGGCTCCTATATCCTTATTTCCGCCGAAGCTTATATTTCCGTTTCTCAAAAGCCTGCCCGCCGCATCGAAGGTCTCCTGCTGGAGCTTATCCGCCTCATTTATACCTGTCACGGGCTTAAGCGCAAGGCACTTCTCCTTACCCGGACGGGAAGTCGCGTGCTCTGCGAGCATTTCCTTTATTTTATTATATTCAAGTGTCTTAAGTACCTTATCATTCATGATCAAAACCCAGATTAATATTTTACCATATTTAGGAGTCAAAGAACACCCTGCAGGGGTATTTGGGCGCAACATAATTATCACATTACCTATTGAAAATAACAAAAAAGGTGTTATAATAGTTTGTTAAACAGTATCGATCCATTCAGGACCGGACGATATTTTTTAAAGAAAGAAGTAAATAAATGGAACCGAATTCAAACGGGAAGAGCGGAAACGCCATGTTCAAGATCTGCGGTTTTATCGTGGATAAACGAAACCTGTTCTTCCTGATCTTTATTCTTTTGGCTATTTTTTCTGCGTTTTCCCGTAACTGGGTAAAGGTCGAAAACTCACTTGCAGCTTATCTTCCTCAACAGACCGAAACCAAGCAGGGACTCGACCTCATGGAGGCCGAATTTAAGACCTACGGGTCATGTACCGTCATGATCGCAAACGTATCATATCCGCAGGCTGAAAAGATCAAAGCGGATATAGAGTCAATTTCCGGAGTATTTACCGTTTCCTTCGATGATACCGATAAACACTACAATAACGGATCCGCGCGCTTCGATATCACCTTTGACAGGGATGAAAACGACAGCGCGTGTCTTGTTTCGCTTGATGAAGTAAAGAAAACGGTCGAACCGTATGATTCTTATCTTTCGACCACGCTCGGGAACATCCAGTCCGAGCTTATCGGAGATGAGATGAAAGTCATTTCGGTGCTGGTCGTTATCGTGGTGCTTACGGTCCTCCTGCTGACGACCGAAGCCTATGCCGAGATCCCTGTCCTCCTTATAACCTTCGGAGCCGGCGCGATACTGCAGCTTGGTACCAATTTCTTCTTGGGAACCATATCCTTTGTATCCGATTCCGTTACGATCGTTTTGCAGCTCGCACTGTCGGTCGACTATGCGGTGATCTTTCTTAACCGTTATAAGGAAGAGCATCGGGACAAGGAACCGAGGGAAGCTATCATCACCGCTCTTACCAAGGCCATACCGGAGATATCGGGCAGCTCACTCACTACGGTCGGCGGCCTTATAGCCATGACCTTCATGCAGTATAAGATCGGTCCGGACATGGGCATAGTGCTTATCAAAGCAATAGCATTAAGCCTTGTATCCGTATTCCTTCTGATGCCGGGCATCATCATGCTCTTTGCCCCTCTAATGGAAAAAACCAGACATAAGAACTTTATTCCCGATATCCCTTTTGTCGGGAAATTTGATTACTCGACACGGTTTGTAGTGGCCCCCCTGTTTCTTGTTGTGATCATCGCCGCGTTCTTCATTCAGAACAGATGCCCTTATGTGTTCGGTTATTCGACGCTTAACACTCCAATAAAGAACAGGGTCCAGATAGCCGATGAGATGATAGCCGGTAGTTTCGGTGACGACAATCTCATCGCCCTTGTCGTTCCGGCAGGTGATTATGACAGTGAAAAGAAGCTTCTTTCAAGCCTTGAACTCTGTCCCGAGGTAAGATCCTGCACGGGGCTTGCAAATACCGAAGCCATCGGAGGATATACCCTTACAGACAGGCTCTCCCCGAGGCAGTTCTCGGAACTCATAGATATCGATTACGAGGTCGCGCAGCTCATCTATACGGCATACGCGGTGAACGATGAGGATTACGCAAAAGTCGTTAACGGCCTTTCCTCTTACAAGGTACCGCTCATCGATATGTTCATGTTCATCCATGATGAGATCGATCAGGGATATGTGACTCTGGATGACGAAACGCAGGAAACCCTCGATAACGCTTATAAGATGATGAACTTCGCAAAGGAGCAGCTGCAGGGCGAGAATTACTCCCGTATGCTCGTGTACTTAAATCTTCCCGAGGAAAGCCCCGAAACGTATGACTTTATCAAAAAGATGCACGACATGGCAGGAATATACTACGGCACGAACGTCTATACCGTGGGTGAATCCGTAAGCCAGCTCGATCTTAAGAATACGTTCTCAAGGGATAACCTCGTAGTCAATATCGTATCAATACTGGTAGTACTCGTCGTGCTGCTGTTCACATTTAAATCGGCCGGCATGCCTGTGCTTCTCATAGCCGTGATACAGGGAAGTATCTGGATCAACTTCTCGGTACCTTCCATACAGGGAACGAGCATCTTCTTCTTAAGCCAGCTGATCGTAAGTTCCATCCAGATGGGTGCAAATATCGACTATGCCATCGTTATCGCAGGCAGATATACCGAGCTTCGCGGGCAAAAGAGCAGGCGCGAATCAATTATAGAAACGATGAACTTCTCATTCCCCACGATAATAACCTCAGGCACAATGCTTGCGGTTGCCGGTATCCTTATAGGCAAGCTCACATCTGACGGTGCGATATACGGTATAGGCCAGTGCCTGGGACGGGGAACGATAATCTCGATCTTTATCACCATGTTTGTTCTTCCGCAGATACTGCTTGTGGGTGACACCATAATAAGCAAGACTGCGTTTGTCATGAACATGCCCATACGTACAAAGGAAGCATCGGGACTTAATCATGTCAACGGTATCGTCCGCGGCCGCATCAACGGCGTGGTTACCGGAACCATGAATGCGATCGTACGGGGAGAATTAAATGCCTTCGTTGAAGCAGGCAGTATCACGAAGGTCACTGAGAAAGAAGCCTTGCAGAGCGGCCTTCCGTACGAAGCGCAGGAAAAATCAAACAGCGGGGAGGTGGATGATAATGAGAAATAGACGTCCGGCTGCCCTTATGGCATATGTGATATTCCTGACGCTGATCCTTAACGATATGACAGCGGTAAGAGCATACGGCGAGACCAATGTCAGCTTAAACGAGGGCTCGGGCAAGGGACCCACCATAGAGATCGTACGGACAGGTGATGAAGGGAACGGAGAAAGCGGTGAAAACGCATCCGGTGACGATCCTTCAGTTTCTGAAAATGCATCTTACGAAGATGATTTAAGCGGTTATACTGTTTCCGAAAATGTCCAAAAAATGACTCTTATAAATATCTCGACTCCCGATGACCTGATCGAACTATCATTAAACTGCCGGCTTGATACATGGTCACGCGATAAGAACGTCGTACTTATGAACGATATCGTCCTTGACGGGAGTGACTTTAAATATATCCCGACCTTCGGAGGTATCTTTGAAGGCAACGGCCATACCATTTCCGGACTGACCGTATCCGACAGCGAATCGTATACCGGGCTTTTCTGCATCCTTCAGGAAAGTGCTCTTATAAACGACCTGAATGTCGAAGGATCCCTTGTCCCTTCGGGCAAACAGATGGCAACGGGAGGCATAAGCGGCGACAATTACGGGGAGATAAACAACTGCTCCTTTAAGGGAAATATTAAAGGATATGATTATACGGGAGCGATCGCCGGATACAACGAGCAGACCGGTACCATAAGGAACTGCCGGTCATACGGGAACGTGTCAGGCATGCACTTTACCGGAGGTATAGCAGGTTATAACCTCGGTCTGATCATGGACTGCACGAATGAATGCAATATAAACATCTCAAGTGTCGACGAGTCCGTTTCCATTAAAGATCTCAGTATAGACATGTACGCGGATAAGGCGAAAAATCTGCTCGGAGACAATAACAAACAGGATTCTGCCAATATAATAAACTCAACCGTCGATACCGGCGGGATATGCGGTTATTCGCAGGGAGTCATAGCAGGCTGCATCAACAACTCGCTTGTGGGATATGAGCATTTCGGCTACAACGTAGGAGGTATCGTCGGACGCCAGAGCGGTTACGTCAATATGTGCGTAAATAACGGCACGGTGTTTGGACGTAAGGACGTGGGAGGTATCGCAGGCCAGGCCGAGCCCTATGTTACGATCGATATCACAAAAGATATGATCAGCCAGCTAACCTCAAACATGAATACCCTGCATGACCTTGTCAATGTCACTTTAAACGACGCGGGAACCGAGTCCGATATGATAACCGCCAGGCTCAACATGGTCAAAAACTTTACCGATAAGGCCTTAAACGATACATCATATCTCGCAAACGAAACCGAAGACTTCCTGAATAATGCCATGGATTCGGGAAACGAAGTCATAAACCGGATCGACTATGCCCTGGATGAATCGGCCAAAAAAGACGGCGTCCTTGACCGTACGAAAACCGGTTTCGCCGATGCCGGTGAGGCTGCGGAAAACCTGACCAACGCAATAGACGATCTTGATATAACAAAATACCTTAATGAGGAAGAAAAAGAAAGTTATAACCGTGCCAAAGACAATTTAGCCGCTGCTGGTAATGACTATGAACAGATGCTTGAAGAACGCAGAAAGAACGAATACAACTATTACTATATCACCGAAATAGCCGGTGTATGCAATAACCCCGAGCACAGTTCGGTAAGCTCCGATATCATATTCGTTGACGGGGACAATAATCCCGTTGATATCTCGTCCCTCGGTGATGATAAGGAAGCATACAACGATATCAGGGTTATGCGAAGGGATCTGACAACAGACCCTCCCGCCCTCACTCCTTTCCCGTCACAGTCAGGCGACCATGCACAAAGCGATAAGGCGCTTGATACGGAAGCCTCCGCAAAAGCCGAAGCCTCGATACTCATCGACGCGGATAATGACTTTAAGGACAAATACGGCATCTCTTATCCCGAATATACGGCGCAGAACCTTGCCGTTATAGAGGGGCTGCTGTCCGCCCACCTTGAGGAAATGTCCGATGAGACCCGAAAGGAACTTCAATATGCGATGGATCATACCAAAAAGGCGATGAAGGACTTTGAGGAAGCGGTAAATGCAACGGCAGGTATAATATCCGGCATCAACTCAATGCCCGATATAACACTTCCCAAATTATCGCCCGAATACAGGGTGAGGACTAACAGCCTCGTTGCAAATATCCAGGGAATGAACGACAACCTGGGCTGCCTTAATAATGAGATCAATTCTTCGAACCAGAAGCTTATAGACGACATGATAAAAGTCAATGACCAGTTCAATATCATCATGCTCCTTATCGCTGATGCGATCGACGGGGTACTCGACGCCGATTACACCGATATATACGAAGATGATTCACTCTCCGTGGCCGAGGAATGTACCGATGCGACCATAGCGGGTTCGTTAAATTACGGAACGGTACACGGAGACATAAACACCTCCGGTATTGCAGGCACCATGGCTATCGAATATGACTTTGACTTGGAAAGCGATGTCACCGGCATAAAGGATGCTGCAACGGGAACCACATACCGTACCAAATGCGTTTTAAGGCGCAACAAGAACGAAGGATATATCGAAGGCGTCAAGGATTATGTCGGAGGCATGTGCGGGCTCCAGGAGATGGGTACCATACTCCACTGCCAGAACTACGGAAAGTTAAAGAGCGATTCCGGTGATTACGTCGGCGGGATCTCAGGCTGCTCACTCTCAACCATACATGACAGCTATACCAAAGGGATTCTTTCCGGACGCGATCATGTCGGCGGAATAACCGGTATGGGATACGATATAAAAGGATGCTTCTCTTTGCCGACAATAACGGGTAACGGAAGCTGTCACGGGGCCATAGCGGGTGATAATGATCCCGACGGCCGTATAAGTTCCAATTTCTTTGTTTCCGATAAGGAAGCAGGGATCAACCGGGTAAGCTACAGCGGCAAGGCCGAGCCCATGTCCTATGACGAACTTGTAAATACCGATGGGATCCCTGCGGAATTCAAGACAATACGTGTAAACTATATACTTGATGACAAAGTCATAGATACGGAAAACTATGAATACGGCACAAGTATATCATCGCTTCCTCTTGAACTTACGGATGATGAATATATCTTATGGGACTGGGATAATTCGGGCCTTGACGATCTTCGCTATGATACGGAACTTATCGGTACTACCGCGAGATACCTTACCACCCTGGCCGGTATACAGCTGCGATCGAGCGGACAGTCAGCCATTCTGGTCGACGGAAGGTTCACGCAGGACGATGTCTTTTCAACAACCCTGTTTAACGATAACGAACCCGGTATCATCGAAAAATGGGATCTTCTCATACCGGATGATAAGCAGGATGAGCATCTTATAAGGTACTGTCCTCCGGATGGGGTAAAGAACGTACGGATATATGTTGTAAACGGTGATGAACAGGAAAGTGTCACGCCTGAAAAGATGGGCCGGTACTATACCTTCCCGGTTTCCGGCAGCGATGTTAAGCTCCTTATAAAGGACGCCGGAACAGGCCCGCAGAAATACTTAATATACGGGGCGGCAACCCTGATACCCGTACTTATACTTATTACCGTGATCCTTATAAAGCGCAGAAAAAAGGCCCGTCAATGACGGGCCTTAATCTTATATCTTATAATGCCTGTGATCACTTCTTAACGTTGAAAGCCTTCATTCCCGGATAATTAGCTGCATCACCGAGCTGCTCTTCAATGCGAAGAAGCTGATTGTACTTGGCTACACGCTCAGACCTTGAAGGAGCACCGGTCTTGATCTGACGGGTATTAAGAGCAACCGCAAGATCAGCGATAGTGGTATCTGCAGTCTCACCTGACCTGTGTGATGAGATAGCGGTATAACCGTTCTTGTTTGCAAGCTTGATAGCATCAAGAGTTTCCGAAACCGAACCGATCTGGTTAAGCTTGATAAGGATAGAGTTTGCAGCGCCAAGCTCGATACCCTTTGCAAGACGCTCGGTATTGGTAACGAATAAGTCATCACCTACGAGCTGAACCTTATTACCGATCTTAGCGGTCATCTTCTGCCAGCCTTCCCAATCCTCTTCATCAAGACCATCTTCGATAGAGATGATGGGATACTTATCAACAAGGCTCTCCCAGTGAGCGATAAGCTCATCAGTGGTGAAGTCCTTACCTGACTTGGGCTGATGATAGAAGCCCTTACCCTTTTCGCTCTTCCACTCGGAAGCAGCTGCATCCATAGCGATCATGAAGTCCTTGCCGGGCTCGAAGCCTGCTGCCTTGATAGCCTCAAGGATCTTCTCGATAGCTTCTTCGTCACTCTTAAGGCTGTTGGGAGCAAAACCACCCTCATCACCTACTGCGGTAACGTCGTTCATCTTCTTGATGAGTGCCTTTAAGTTATGGAATACTTCAGCACACCAGCGGAGACCTTCCTTGAATGAAGGAGCACCAACAGGCATAACCATGAATTCCTGCGTATCAACTGCGCTGTCTGCATGAGCACCGCCGTTAAGTATGTTCATCATCGGAACAGGAAGATCGGTAGCCTGAGCACCGCCTAAGAACCTGTAAAGAGGAATATCAATTGAAGTAGCTGCTGCCCTTGCCGTTGCGATCGATACTGCGAGGATCGCATTTGCGCCGAGCTTGCTCTTATCCTTGGTTCCGTCCAGCTTGATCATTGCTGCATCAACTGCGTATGTATCGGATGCATCCATACCAACGATAGCATCTGCGATAGGTCCGTTGATGTTATCAACTGCCTTTGAAACGCCCTTGCCAAGATATCTTCCCTTGTCTCCGTCACGAAGCTCAAGTGCCTCAAACTCACCCGTTGAAGCTCCGGAAGGTGCAGTACCTCTTGCAACGGTTCCGTCTACAAGCGTAACCTCAGCCTCAACCGTGGGATTTCCTCTGGAATCGAGGATCTCTCTTCCAACTACCTTTTCGATCTCAAGATAATTCATATGTATCCAACCTTTCCGCCCTTAGGGCTATGTATTTTAGTTGATCCGAAAGCCTTGCTTTCAGGTAACCAAGCTATGCATTATGACGTTTATATTAAACATCCCGCGGAATTCAGCATAGCACAATCCGTCCGTGTTTTCAAGGTTTAAGCCCCCATAATCCTACATATAAGTTATTATTGACATTTGTTTAAAACAAGTGTATACCTTTGTTAAAAACATACTAATTTGATAGGAGAATGGCCCATGACCAAAGCAAAGACCAAAAACCTCGTACGTACCGCAATGTTTGCGGCTCTTACCTGTATTGCCACATTTATCATAAAGATACCCACCCCCGGTACCGGCGGATACATCCATCCCGGCGATGCCTTAGTCATCCTGTCAGGCGTATTCTTAGGCCCCGTTTACGGAGCCGCGGCAGCCGGACTCGGATCCGCTATGGCCGATATCGTCGGCGGGTACTTCTTCTATGCACCCGTTACCCTCCTTATAAAGGGTATCATCGCTTTTGTGAGCGGACATATCTTTCAGGGTTCTGTCCTTAATATAAAAACAGACCGCGTAAAGCTTATCGCATGCGGTCTGCTTAATATGTTCCTTGTTGCACTCGGATATCTGCTGTTTGAGCTTATCATCTACGGTCCGGGTGCGGTTGCAAGTGTTCCGGCCAACCTGATCCAGGGACTTTCGGGTCTTATCATATCAGGCCTTCTGTATATGCCCCTGCGAAATATAATAAATACGGTCGACAGGACTAGTTAAATGAAATGACTTCTTCTTTCGGTTTTCCTGAAGGTTCGATGCTTATCGCTTCAAGCACCGGTCCTTCCTTGCCGTAATCCTCGAAATATTCGATATTAACCTTTGCCTTTACCTTTATATAATCCCTGTTCTTAAGTTCACTTTCCTTATCGTACCTGCACGCATATCCCAAAAATGCGATATCCTCGGCACAACAGGTCATTGCCATACGCCCCGGAACAAAGTATCCCTTCGGGAACTGCGGCGGATGGAGCACCATTCCGGTATATTCTATGGTACGCCCCCTGTATCTGTCCATGTTATCAAGGGCATCAAGATACCAGATCCCGTAACCCTTATCGGTAAGGACGATCGGATCCTTGGTAAGATCATAAGGAAGATCCTCCTCAAGAGTCACGTTCATCTCGCCGTCTTTATTCTCAAAGATTATATCCGCCTGCTGGTTAAGCGCCTTGATATTCCTTTTATATGATGCGATCTTGTCATCGAGTCCGTCACAGCGGTTCATGATGATAAGCTCCGAACCCCTTATCTGCTCGGCGAGCAGTGATTTCATATTTGTGAAATAGGATTCAAAGGTCGAACCGTTTATCATTGTTATCTGCTGCTCAACCTTCCAGTTCCACGGAAGCTTGTGATTCTTTAATATCCACATTCCGTTGAACTCGATGACTATGCGGCCCGGACGGTGTTTCTTCTCAAGTTCGGTCAGTTTTTTGGCGTTAAAGTCATCCTCGTCATCGATAACCTCGATCACTGTACGCGTACGTTCAAGGACCTTGTCATTATACTCCTTCTCCCCCTCTTCACAGACTATGAGTAGTGTCGTTCGCCGGTCCTGGAAATAAGGCTGGGTTATCGTATAGTTTATGAAATCCGTCTTCCCGCTGTCGAGAAAACCGTTGATAATAAATACTGATGTCATAATAAACCTCGATATAAAATATCACTGTTATATATCATCGTTACATTTTCCTGTTATATAACACCGTTACACGCCAGCGTTATATATCGTTGTTATTTAAATAGTTCCCTGATCTTTTCTTCTCTCAGTTCGGAACCTATCACACAGATCTTGCCCGTAACCTCGGCGGCACCGTCGCGAACCTCACACTCACCCGGAACATAATCAAAATGAATGAACTTCTCGCCGTCTGTGGGAAGCATACCCTTACATCTTAAGATGGTTCCGTACTTGGCGCTGTCATCAAGTTCCTCAAGGCATTCCTCAACCTTTTCCTTAGTGTACTTCGTGGAGGTCTCTATGCCGATCGAAGTAAACACTTCGTCCGCGTCGTGATGATGATGACTGCCCATGCCCGAATGGGTATGGGAGCCCGCCGGCTTTGAGGCATCAGAGGAATCCGCATGGATTCCTTCCGCATGATCATGATCGTGACATCCGCAGGTGCACCCTTCACCGTGGTCATGATGGTGATAATGTTCATGTTCCTCATGGTGATGGTGATGTTCATGTTCATGATCGTGAGCATGCTTCTCCATGACTTCCTTCATGAGTTCCGCTTCAAGATCCTTGGCTCCCTCTATAGTTTCAAGGATCTTCTTTCCTTCAAGCTTATCCCAGGGAGTTGTTATTATGGTCGCCTTGGGATTATGCTCCCTTATAAGCTCAACGCAGGCATTAACCTTCTCATCGCTCATATCACCGGTACGGCTAAGTATTATCGTTCCGGCATGCTCGATCTGGTTCTCGAAGAACTCACCGAAATTTTTAAGATAAGGCTTGCACTTCTTGGCATCAACCACGGCAACCGCACTGTTAAGATAAGCCTCCTTATCCGAAGACTCAGACCCCGTGGGATCGCCGGAAACCTCTGATGCGGGAAGCGCACGCATAACGTCCGAAAGCTTTCCGACACCCGAAGGCTCTATCAGGATCCTGTCAGGATGATATTTTTCAAGGACTTCCTTAAGGGCAGTTCCGAAATCACCTACCAGTGAGCAGCAGATGCAGCCGGAATTCATCTCTGTTATCTCTATACCTGCTTCTTTAAGAAATCCTCCGTCGATACCTATCTCGCCAAACTCATTCTCAATGAGCACGACCTGTTCCGAACCAAGTGCCTCTTTTAATAACTTCTTGATAAGGGTAGTCTTACCCGCTCCGAGGAAACCGGAGACTATGTCAATCTTTGTCATTTCATTCACCTCTTCTTTTATATAATTGCAAATTTCGATCGTATTAACCCTCGAGAAGTTTCTCCACACTCGCAAGTTTAACACACAGCACGAATACCCTTGCCGCGTCCTTCATCTCTTCGGTGCTCGGGAAGGTAGGTGCTATACGGATGTTTGAATCCTCAGGATCCTTTCCGTAAGGGTAGGTTGCGCCGGCCCCGGTGAGCACTACGCCGAGTTCCTTACACTTTGAAACGATTGACTTTGCGCAGCCGGGAAGAGCGTCAAACGAGATAAAGTAGCCGCCCTTGGGCTTAACCCAGCTTCCTATGCCAAGGCCCGTAAGCTCCTTCTCAAGCGTATCGGTGACGGCCTCGAACTTGGGACGCAGAAGCTCGCCGTGTTTCTTCATATGAGCCATGAGTCCGTCGATATCCTTAAAGAACCTTACATGCCGAAGCTGGTTTATCTTATCATGTCCTATGGTCTGGACACCCATAAGCTTAAGTATCCACTGCACGTTATCTATGCTCGAAGCGACCACGGAAACGCCTGATCCCGGGAAGCTTATCTTCGAAGTTGACGCAAAGATAAATACCATATCCGGATTGCCGGCCTTCTTACACTCATCGAGTATATTGAGTATCTCATCCCTGTCATCTTCATACAGATGATGAACGCAGTAGGCATTATCCCAGTATATCCTGAAGTCTTCCGCTGCCGGCTTAAGGGCCGCAAAACGTATGACTGTCTCATCCGAATATGATATCCCGGTAGGATTGCTGTACTTGGGAACGCACCAGATACCCTTGACAGCGGGATCGTTATTTACATACTCCTCGACCATATCCATATCAGGCCCGGTTTCGGATAAGGGTATATTTATCATCTCGATCCCGAACTGCTCGGTGATCTTAAAATGCCTGTCGTAACCGGGAACGGGACATAAGAACTTAACCTTATCAAGCTTGCACCAGGGCGTGCTCCCCCTGACGCCGAAGCTGTACGAACGGGCTACCATGTCATACATAAGGTTAAGGCTTGAGTTGCCGCCGACTATGACATTATCCTTCTCAACGCCGATCATCTGCGCCATCAGCCGCCTGCACTCGCCTATACCGTCAAGATCCCCGTAATTACGCGTATCGGTACCGAGTATGGTATGCATGTCGGACTGACTGTTCATGACATCGAGCATGGGCATCGCGATCTCAAGCTGGGACAGTCCCGGCTTGCCGCGTGCCATATTGAGCTTGAGCCCCTTGGCTTCCTCCTCCTTATACTGCTTAAGCAGCTCCTCCCTTAACGAAAGAAGTTCCTCTCTTGTCATATCACTGTATGCCTTCATGATCGATCTCCGTTCATAATGAGTCTGTCATCTGATACAAAAAGACAAAGTGCCGCTCACTCAGACCTCTTTGCCTCAACTTAATGAATACTATCATATTTTACGCGACTTTTCAACACTCCGTAGCGCTTATGAGTTTCTCCTTTGATTCACGGGAAAGTCGCTTTAAATGCCACTCCCTGCTCATCGCTTCCTCTTTGGTCGCAAATTCCTCATGATAAACAAGTTCAACAGGCAGGCGGCTCCTCGTGTATTTGGCGCCCCTGCCTGAATTATGTACCTTCATCCGGTTATCAAGATCGTTCGTATATCCCGTGTACAGCGTACCGTCGCTGCATCTTACGATATACGTATAATACTTCACGCTTTCAGACAACATTTCGCTCCCCGCCGTCCGTAAATGCCTTTATGTTCAGATAAACCTCATGCATGAGCCTCGCCCTGGCCTCAACCGTAGCCCATGCGATATGAGGCGTAACAAACAGCCTGGACGAACCGGCAAGTTCACGTAATGGACTGTCCTTCTTCATCGGTTCCCCGTCAATGACATCCAGTGCTGCGCCGGCGATCTTTCCTTCCTTTATCGCCGCTACAAGTGACTTTTCATCAACTATCGGTCCTCTGCCCATATTGACAAGATATGCACTGTCCTTCATCTTATCAAACGCATCAAATGAAAACAGGCCCTTCGTATTACCGTTAAGCGGTGCATGGATGGATATGATATCGGAAACCGCAAGAAAATCATCCCACTCAAGCCTTTCATACCGGTCATCATCATGCTTTCCGCTCGTCGAATAATATACCACCCTGCATCCGAACGCTTCGGCTGCGGCAGCAACCTTTGAGCCTATATTCCCGAGTCCGACAACTCCCCACGTCTTGCCGTCAAGTTCATTGAAATGTTCCTCAAAATGAGTAAATATGGGAGAATCGCAATAGCTGCCGTTCTTCACATAGTCATCATAATATCTTAACTTCTCGTATACATAGAACAGTGAGGCAAACGTATGCTGCACAACGCTCGAAGTTGAATAACCGACGGCATTGCATACGCGGATACCTCTTGACCTGCAATATTCAACATCTATATTGTCGTAACCGGTCGCCGTCTCACACACAAGTTCAAGAGAATCAAGGCTGCCTATCGTCTCTTCGTTTATCGGGAGTTTGTTGATTATGAGCACCTTAGCTCCCTTAGCCCGTTCCTCTATCTGACCGGGTGCGGTCACCTTAAATCCCTCAAAGTCACCCAGTTCATCAAACTCCGACAGATCAACGTCGGAACCTATATTCATAAGTTCAAGTGCAACTATCTTCATGCCGCTCTCCTTTAAATCCTATATGGGGCCGAATCCCGAGCTTCCCGCATACAGAAGAACTACAAATGCCAAAAGCCACCATATGATGAACAGGGGAAGGAGGTATCTTACCCACTTACCGAAAGGAACCCTGCATATCGCAAGTGCCGCAAGTATCTCACCGCCTGTCGGGGCCAGTATGTTTGTAAAGGCATCACCGAGCTGGTAAGCAAGCACCGCTGTCTGCCTGGTCATGTCAGCCTTATCTGCAAGTACGGTCATAAGAGGCATCGTGATCACGGCCTGTGCGGAACCGGACGGAACTATAACGTTGAACAGTTCATGGAATATGAACATACCGACCGGCATAAGCGAATTCGGAAACTTCTGAAGGAGGCCCGAAAGCGAATGCAGTATGCTATCCATGACATTCGCGTCATTTAAGATTACCTTGGTCGCGTTTGCAAGACCTATCATAAGGCAGGGCAGGATCATATCCCTGCATCCCTTTACGAAGTATTCGCATATCTCGGCAGGCTTGAGTCCTCCGACTATTCCCGCAAGTATACCGACTGCGAAGAATATTGCCGACAGTTCATCAACGTAATACTGCCATTTGATCATGGAGAATACCGCAAAGGCCATTCCCGCGATAAATACGATAAGTACATACAGCTGCCTGCGTGAAAGCTTTGCGACATTATCAAGCTTTATCTTCTTGCCTTTGTTGTATTCCTCATCATACTTATATGCTCCCGAGAACTTGGGATTTGCCTTGACCATGTGGGCTATCCACATCACGTAGCCGATCGAGACAAACTCAAGGGCTATGAACAGGACCACCCTTAATCCCATTCCCGAAAACCTTGGGATACCGGCGATCTCCTGAGCCGTCCCTTCCGTAAATGCATTTGTTATGGAGCCTGCATATCCGGCCGTAGCCGCTATGAATATGATACCGACGGCCGTAAGCGAATCGTAGCCGACCGTAATGCAGCAAGCAAGTATCAGCGGAACAAATATGAGGAATTCCTCAAAGTTACCGCAGAATGCCGAACCGCATCCGAAGCATATCATAAGGATCGGGATCATAAATATCTCCCTTCCCTTAAGACGCTTAAGTATATTGGCAATACCGACATTCAGCGCTCCGGTCCCGTTCACTATGGCGAACATTCCGCCGATTATTATCAGGAAAAAGATGATATCCGCAGCTTCCTGGAGACCCAGGGTCAGCGACATCAGAAACGAAAGGATACTTACCGGAGTCCTTTCGATATATCCGAAGCTGTCGGGTATTATCAGTTCCTCTCCGGTCTCCTCGGATAATGCCCTTTCGTACTGTCCCGCAGGTATTATGTAGGTAAAGAATGCGCATATCAGCACGACGATCATCATTAACAGCATCGGGTGCATCGCTTCACGCTTTTTACCGCCTTCACCTGTTTCCGTTTTACCATGTGACGATCCAAGCATTTTGGTCCTCCCGCATATATTAAAGTTTAAAATCCGAGATCGTTAAGGAACTTCTCATCCTCACTGGTCCCGGGATCATCAGACCCGTTTTCCACTTCTTCAACGATCTCAACCTTTTCCTTGTTAACGTCGAGATTGGCAACGATCTCATCCACCTTGGCCTTATTGAGTTCGCCTTTTTCGGCCAGCCTCAACAGAGCTTCAACTACTTCCTCCTCAAGCTGGGCACCGCTTATCTTCTTCATCTCCTCAAGAACGATGTTTATATCAAGCTGCTTGCGGTACGGTCTTGTCGAATACATGGCGTCAAATGTATCAGCCACCGCAATGAGCCTTGCAACCTCCGGGATCTCATCGCCCTTAAGTCCCTTGGGATAACCCCTGCCATCCATCCTCTCATGGTGACAGCCGGCACCGACCGAAAGATTCTTGACTATCGTAACGTTCCTTAACATATTTGCGCCGTTCTCGGCGTGAGTCTTCATTATCTGGTATTCCTCATCGTTAAGGCGCTCCGGCTTATTGAGTATCCTGTCGGGAATGCTTAATTTTCCTATATCATGCATGAGAGCTATATGATAAAACTCATCTATCTGGTCATCCGTATATCCTCTCTTTTCCCTAAGTTCCTCGGCAAGGAGACGCGTATAATAAGCGACCCTGAAGGAATGTCCCTGATTCTGCTGGTCCCTTAAGTCTATGCTCTTTGCAAATGTATGCATGATCTGATCGATGAATTTCTTATCTTCCTGCTGCTTCTTTAAGAGAGCCTGCTGCCTGTTTGAGAACATCCTCCACATCGCGATACCCGTAATGGCAACACCGGCCATTACGACCACGAGCCAGAAGGCATAATTATCATATATCGAACGCTCCTTGATTATGCTGAGCGTCCTCGATTCCCTTATCTCTCCCGTTTTATCATCAAGTACGTTTATGTAGAATACATATCTTCCGCCGTCAAGGTTCGTATAGCTTATCTGCTGAAGATCCTGTTTGCTGGTGATGATGGGTTCCGTGTCAAACCCATCCATGTAATAACTTATGGTAGGATTTGACAATCCGTACGAAAGCGCATAGGCATTGATCACAAGACGCCTGCTTCCCGCGGGTATCGAAACGCTGTCGCCCTGAGTCAGGCTAATCTCACGATCGTCGATCTCGACTGAGGGGATCGCGAGTCCGACAACCCTGCTATCCGGATCGTCCTCGTTTATATTCACCGCGCATACTCCGTTCGTACCCGAAACATACAGCATGCCGTCATCACTGAGATAGTTGCGCGCATTTCCCGTCGGGATATAGGGAAGACCGCTGCGCAGGTTGTAGAAGCTGTATTCTATCCTTTCATTGTCCATCAGGCTTTTGACATCGGCTATATAGATACCGTTTGATGCCAGTATCCACGCATCATCGCTGTTGTCAAACAATATATCGTAATTATTTGAATACGGGAACTTCGTCACAGCATGGATCACGTTATCCTTGATGTATTCAATGGAATTGGAAGTGATGATCCACATTATCTTACGCTGTTCATCCCACTTGATGCGAAGGACGACCTCACTCGTAAGTCCGTCATCCACTCCGAGCGTTTTTATGCTGCTTCCGTTTATTACATATACTCCATCACCGTCACTGCCAAGATATAATACACCGTCGGGATCTTCCTCAACAGTCAGTATCTCCGCAGTGCTGATGCCGTTTTCCTGTCCGTAATGTGCGCTCACCTTTCCGTCGGAAACGATAAACAGTCCGTCTCCGGTGGCCGCGGCAATACTGCCGTCCCTTCTCGGAAGGCAGGCCCTTACACGGTTCGCATTAAGTCCGTTCTCTTCATTATATGTTGTCACGGATTCATCCGACGGATCGAAACACACAAGCCCCCGATCACCGTGAGTACAGATCCACAGCCTTCCCTTTGCATCATTCTTGATACATCTTATCCTGATGCCGTCAAGAAGCTGGGTCAGTTCGTTTAAAACCCTGCCGTAGTTTATGGTATTTATGATCTCAAGGCCGTTGTCGGTTCCAAGATACAGGAACTTACCGCTTAAGCAGGTCGAGTTTATGACTCTTGAATCAAGTCCGGCAAGCTTGCTTATATCGATGAACCTGTCGGGAACGATCTTCATGACACCCTGTCTCGTTGAAGTAAACCACAGGTTGCCTTCCTGATCGGAAATTACGTTTCCGACGCTGTAATTCATCGGAACATCATGCATTTCATGATATGTCCCGCTGTTGTCAATAAAACCTATACCGTTGGTGGCTGTGATCCACAGATTCCCGCCCTGAAGCTTCATTGCATTTATGTTCTTCTGGGGAGCCACCGAAACTGTCGAGAGAATGTTAACCTTATCACCCTCGAAGCGTACGGTCATGATATCGGAACCCGTTGTCCCAAGATACAGAGTCCCCTCTTTATCGGGGACAGGATATATGGTATTTACCGGTTCCTCCCCGAACTTTTCGGCATCATAAAACTTTTCTACCTTAAGCCCGTCACACAAAAAAACAGAGCCCCCGGAAGTAAGTCCGTAAACCTTACCGTCCGATGCCCTGTTAAGCATGGTTATATATTCCTGATCGGTCTTTATATCGTTAAGGGGATACAGTTCATGCTTTTCGGAGTCAACATAGCACATCCCCTGCGTGGTACCTATCAGTATGTTTCCGTTACCGTCTACAGCCATCGAACGGACCGAATGGGACCTGATGCCGTCCGTGATACCGTATACGTTAAACTGCCCGTTGTCATAGCAGGCTACACCTTTTTCATTGGTGCCTATCCATATCCTGTCGTCATCGTCAACACACAGGCTGAACACGCTTGAGATCCCGGTCGAAGAATCAAAACGGTAGAAATTGGTCCCGTCATACCTTATCAGGCCGCTGTATCCTCCAAGCCATATGAAACCGTCGCTGCTCTGGGCGATGGCATTGGCTTCGGATGTGGGCATGCCGTTGGAAGAATCATACAATATGGCGGCATAATCCGCCCCCGTTCCGAACACATCACGGCTGTCCGGTTCATTGGCATATACTTCCTTACTAAGCCCGCAAATTCCAAGGCTTACGGCCGCCAGCAAGCCGGCAGCCGTTATCATCAAACCTTTTATCTTCATCTCAAGCCCCTTAAAATCAGTTAACAAGCGGAGTCCCGCACTTCTCGCAGAACTTGCCTCCTGCCTTGTTGGGTGCACCGCACTGCTGGCAGAACACCTTGGCTTCGCCACCGGCAACAGCTCCGCCGGTTATATTCCTCTCGGCCGCTTCAAGCTCGGCCATCTGTTTCTTCAGGCTTTCGATCTCATCGTACCTTGACTTTATTTCGTTAAGCTGCTGATCGACCATGGAGATATTGAAACCGCTGCGGTTTAAATATACCGTCTCACCTACATATTTCATGATCGATGCGATCTCGGTCTCCTTATTGGTGATGGCAGCCCTTATCTTTGAGGATTCCATGAAATTCGAGGTCTTTACGTTTAATGTCGCAAAACCCTTGTTTATGTTGTCCATAAATCCGGCCATAGTATTAACCTCCGTTATTTGTCATAAGGGGTACCGCTTGCGGTGGATTCCTTATGACGGTTCTTAGCTTTTATATTCCGCTTTACACTTCCCAAAACTTTTTTACTGTCTTGCACCGCAGTTAGGACAGAATACCGTATCACTTGTGATCTTCGTGCCGCAGCTTACGCAGAAGGCTGACGCAGATGATGGCTGAGGAGCCGGTGTGGGTGCGGGAGCGGGTGCAACATACTTATTACCGCACTCGGGACAGAACTGAGCTCCGGCGCTGAGTCCGTTGCCGCATACGGGACACTTGATCGTCGATGCGGAAGGTGAATATCCTGATACGCGTCCGCCTGAAGGAGCACCGCTCGATAACATTTCGGCTATCCTGTCCTTGCAGATCCAGAGCGCAAGCGCAAGTGCCGCAAGTACGAACGCCCATATGGGAGCAGCCGTGATCCTTACGAGCTTTTCATCGATACCGATCTCATCCTCAGCCCATACATTGATCTTATGAGCAACAACAGCAAATCCGATGAGCCATACAAGATTAAGCAGCGTGATGACAACGCCGGGAAGCTTGCTGTCGATAAAATGAAGAATTATCGTAATGACTGCGACAATGATGGTTAAGTAGAAAAGGATCATGAAAAGGATAAGCGCTACCTTGGTATTTCCGACCTGCTCGAGCATATCATCCAAATCATCAAGATCCATGATATATGCTAACCCGTCATTATCCTCGAGCTCAGCCGCAAGCTTTATGATGCTCGGTGCACGTGAAGCAACCTCACTCGGTGAAAGCTTGGCATCCTTAAGGGCATTAAGGATCTTCTTGGTCTGCTTGAAGAGCTTTTTGGCATTTATATCTATATCATAATCATCAAGTTCATCCTGAAGGTCATCGATATCGTCCTTGGAACTCTTCATTTCCTTGAGTGTCGACTTGACTTCCTTCTTAAGCTCTTTCTTTGCATCCTTGTCCTTTACGGTGATCGCACCGCAGAACATCATAAGCATTGCTATGAATACAAGCACGATGCTCAACCATTTTAAGATGCTCTTAACATTTGTCTCGTTCATTTGATTCTCTCCTTTGAATTTGATTTATCTGTAACCCATTTTCTTTTCGTAATCGGTTATCAGCTTAACATTATCCTTCTCCGTCTGGTTTAAGCTTGATTCCTTGAAATCCTTGGGATCCACTGTGCCGTAATACCAGTCCTTGGAGTTGAAGTATTCCTGAAGTTCCTGATCGTCGAACTTCCTTCCGTGACGGGCATATATCTCATTCCTTGCGATCCTGCATTCCCATGCACTCAGTCCGTCAAGATCCGAGTTCGTAAGCGGATCTATTGAACTGTAGGGGAAGATATAATCACCCTTGCCTTCCTCTTCTTCATCATCACCGGATGACGGATCGTCGCTTGAGTCAGCTTCCTCAGCCGGTTTCTCCTCCCGTTCAAGTCCCTTGACCCTGTAGCTTTTGCTGGTGCTCACGGGTATCCTTCCGTACTCCGATGCATATTTCTTCTCGGACTCTTTATATTTGATGGTAACGGTCACCTTGTCGCCGTTGCTCAGTCCCGTTTCCTTATCCATCTCATACGTAAGTCCCTCGTCCTCGGGAAGGCTCGAAAAACTTGCCGTGCCGTTGGGCTCCATACCGGAGAACCTGATCTCTACGCCTTCAAATGCATCAAAGGTTTCGACCTCACCGGATGCGGGTGACTCTCCATCCTCATCATCACCGGGATCATCTTCATCTCCGTCATCCTTTTTATCCTTATCGTCCTTCTTGTCCTTATCGTCATCCGTTGCCTCGACGTCCGGCTTGTTGATCTTCGGAAGAACGACCACGACCGTGATGGCGATACCCATAAGAACGATGGCACTGATAAGAGCTATGAGGGCTATCATCAATCCGTTCTTTTTGGGTGGTTTAGGCGGTGCGGGCGGCTCAACCGGAGGCATCGGCGGCCTGACCGGAGGTCGCGGAGGCGGTCCCGGCGGAACATTCCCCGGTCCCGGTCCCGGAGGTATCCGTCCTTCGGGCGGTCTTGGCCCGGGAGGCGTCTGCCCTGCCGGAGGTTTATCCGGCGGTCCCGGCGGCTTGTTTTCCTGCCCGGTAATGATCTTTATCGGGGCTCCGCATTTAGTACAGAACTTGTTTCCATCAGGCACCTTAGTACCGCATTTGGTACAAAACATCCCGATTCTCCCTTCTCACAGTATATCATATACAAGTTCAACGGGACAGTGATCCGACCCGTAAACTTCCGTATGTATCGAGGCACTCTTTAAAGCCTGCTCCATATCTTTTGAAGCAAGGAAATAGTCGATACGCCATCCGGCGTTATTCTCCCTGGCCCTGAAACGGTAGGACCACCAGGAATAAATATCCCTTTCATCGGGATGGAAATATCTGAACGTATCCGTGAAGCCCGACTCAAGGAGCATTGTCATCCTTCCGCGCTCCTCATCCGTGAACCCGGCATTATGATGGTTGGACGAGGGGTTCTTAAGGTCGATCTCCTTATGTGCCACGTTAAGATCGCCGCAGACCAAAACGCTCTTCTTATCCTTAAGTGATCCTAAGTAATTCCTGAAATCATCCTCCCACTGCATGCGGTAATCAAGCCTTTCAAGCTGCTGCCTGCTGTTTGGAGTATAAACAGTCATAAAATAATATTTATCAAATTCAAGGGTTATTATCCTACCCTCATGGTCGTGCTCTTCGATCCCCATGCCGTATGTGACATCAAGCGGTTCCTGCCTTGTAAATATCGCGGTACCGCTGTAGCCCTTCTTCTCGGCATAGTTCCAATACTGCCGGTATCCGGGGAGATCAATCTCAAACTGCCCTTCGGAAAGCTTGGTCTCCTGGAGTGCGAATATATCGGCATCAAGCTGCGCAAATGCATCCTTAAACCCCTTGCCTGCACAGGCCCTTAGTCCGTTTACGTTCCATGATATCGCCTTCATCGATCCTCCGGTGTCACCTTTGCTTATCATCCGGGCATATACCCTGAGTGCTTTCCTGCACTAACAACCTACTATAGTATAGTAGAATACTCCGAAAAATACAAGATGACCCGAATCAAGAAAATTGGTATAGTTATATGGAAATAATTGTGATATAATACCCTCTGTGCAGGGTTAGTACATCGGTAGTATGCAAGCTTCCCAAGCTTGAGAGGCGGGTTCGATTCCCGTACCCTGCTTAAGCCATTAATCATAACTACAATGTCCCCGGAACACTCCGGGGACATTGACATTTATCAATTATCGACCACTTCAAACGTTGCGGTAACGGGTTTCCCTCCGCCGTCATTGGGTGCTATCTTTATGGAATATTTCCCGGCCTTTGTAACCGTGACCGTTCCGTATGCGCCTATCTCCAGCCCCGCTTTAGGAAATACGGTCAGAGTCATATCGGACAGATCAAGAGGATTTCCGTTCAGGTCGCTTATCGTAAGTGTTTCACCGTTTAATTCATCGAAACCTTTCTTTCCCGGCTTTCCGTTAAGCGACCCTTCAACCTCTCCTATCTTAACAACCGCAGGCTGCTGCTTAACGTTTGTCACGGTGATAACATCCGTTACCACGGACAAGCTTTCATCTCCGAGATCCGTTGCAGAGATCTTTATCCTGA